>DAOUMD010000118.1:0-6271 GCA_034412795.1 Anaerolineae bacterium | reverse complement strand
CGATTTCGCCAGACTTCGGAAGTTTTGGAAGATGATTTTGCCGCTAAATCGACTGAATAATCCAGGCAACTATGCTGGCAAAGGCGCTGTTGTAAACTTCCGAAGTCTTTCTCCGACAAGCTGCTAGGTAGTTGGTAATCCCAACCCGGCACCCGCACTTGATGGAAAAGGCGCGATAGATATAATTGCATAAGTTGACTGCTATCTGAGCCAGGGGGGCTGATTGACATGAAAGACCGAACGACGTTGTTGCTGGCGGGGGTAGCCCTGGCGCTGGCCGGCCTGGCCTGGTGGCAGGGTGGAAGCCAACTCGCCCTGGCCGGCCTGATGCAAGGGGCTAAGACGTTGCTCAGCGTGGTCCCTTTGTTGCTGGCCGCCTTCCTCATCGCCGGATTGATCCAGGCTCTGGTGACGCAGGAAGTGGTCACGCGTTGGCTGGGGGCCGAGGCGGGCTGGCGGGGCATCGCCCTGGCCTGCCTGGGCGGAGCGCTGATGCCCGGTGGTCCCTACGTCTATTACCCCATCGCGGCGGCGCTCCTGATGGCCGGGGCCAGCCTGGGGGTGTTGGTGGCTTTCGTCACCGCCAAGAACCTATGGACCGTGTCTCGCCTGCCGATGGAGCTCGCGCTGCTGGGGCCGCACCTGACCGTCACCCGTTTTGTGGTGACGCTGATTCTGCCCCCCTTGCTGGGGGTCCTGGCCGAGCTACTCTTTGGACGACGTATCGAACGCATTCGCGAGGCAGCGAAACGATGAATGTGGCCACGGCGACCCTGGTAATACTGGCAGCCGGGCTATTCGTCTACGCCTGGCGGCGCGGCGACGGCAGCCACCGGCGCGCGGTGCGGCAGGGCTGGGGCACGCTGAAACGCACGCTGCCGTTGCTCGTGATAGCCTTCCTCATCGTCGGCTACGTGAGCGTGCTCTCCCCCCAAGACCTGGTGCAGGCCTGGATTGGCCCTGGGTCCGGCTGGCGCGGGCTGGTCCTGGCTGAGGGGGTAGGCATCGTGCTGCCCGGCGGGCCCTACGTCGTCTTCCCGCTCATCGCCGTCCTCTACCAGGCGGGCGCCGGGTTGGGACCCATGGTCGCCATGATTACCAGTTGGGCGACCCTGGCGCTGGTGAGCGTGACCTTTGAACTCTCTTTTATGGGCTGGCGTTTCACGGCTGTGCGCTGGGGGCTGGCATTGGCCAGCCCCTTGCTGGCCGGCGCCATCGCCCAGCTCATCTTTGGCGGGGGGCCGGGCTGACTACGATGGACGCAGCCATCATCAGTTCCGTAGGATGGGTTGAGCACAGCGAAACCCATCTCGCTCACTGAACGGCCCACGATCCTCATCCCTGGCTCCGATCAATTTTGCCCTCGCCCCTCGCGGCGGGGTCTTTTTTTGTAGAGAAATCCCCAAGTTTCGGTAAGAAATGCTTGAAGAACTTCACAAGATGTGATATACTGACCGCATAATGCACAAACTAAAACTCAAACCCACCTACAAAGTCGTCAAGGATTACTACACCGAGCTCGACAACCTGATGCAGCTCAGCCTCTTCACCGAAGGCGCCGTCTCTCCCACCTTTGCCGCGCTGCTGCGCCACTGCGCCCGGCAGTTCAACTGGACCCTGGCCGAGCAGTTCTCCATGCGGGCCAGGGGCGCCGGCGGGCGCGTCATCCGTGTGGACGGCGCTTTGCTCGACTCCTTCAAACTGATCCACGGCGTGTGGGAGGCCAAGGACAGCGACGACGACCTGAAACGCGAGGTGGACCGTAAATTCGAGGCCGGCTATCCACAGGACAACACCCTCTTCCAAGCCCCCGACCGCGCCATCCTGTGGCAGGACGGCTACGAGGTGTGGGACGCCGACATCTCCCAGCCGCCCGTCCTGGTGGACCTGCTCCAGGAGTTCTTCGCCTACCAGCCGCCCGCCTTCGAGCAGTGGGAGCGGGCCGTTGACGAGTTTAAGCTCCAGGTGCCCAACCTGGCCGCCGGCCTGCTGGACCTCATCCGCGCCGAGCGCCGGACCAACCTGCGCTTCATCCAGGCCTTTGACGAGTTTGCCGCGCTGTGCCGCCAGACCATCAATCCCAACCTCGCGGACCAGGCCGTGGAGGAGATGCTCATCCAGCACCTGCTCACCGAGCGCATCTTCCGCAAGGTCTTCGACAACCCCGAGTTCGCCGACCGCAACATCATCGCCCGCGAGATCGAAAAGGTCATCCTCGCCCTCACCTCCCAGCACTTCAGCCGCCACGAGTTTCTGCGCCCGCTGGACCGCTTTTACGGCGCCATCGAAGAGACCGCCGCCACCATCGACGACTACGCCCAGAAGCAGAGTTTCCTGAACACCGTCTACGAGAAGTTCTTCCAGGGCTTTTCGGTCAAGGTGGCCGACACCCACGGCATCGTCTACACCCCGCAGCCCATCGTCGATTTTATGGTGCGCTCGGTCGAGGACATTCTTCAAAAGGAGTTCGGCCGCAGCCTGTCCGACGAGGGCGTCCACGTCCTGGATCCCTTCGTGGGCACCGGCAACTTCATCCTGCGCGTGATGCGCGAGATCCGCCGCTCGCGGCTGCCCCAGAAATATGCGGAGGAACTGCACTGCAACGAGGTCATGTTGCTGCCCTACTACATCGCCGCCATGAACATCGAGCACGAGTACTACGAGCTGACAGAGGCTTACCAGCCCTTTGAAGGCATCTGCCTGGTAGACACCTTCGAGCTGGCCGAGGGGGCGCAACTCTCGCTCTTCACCGAGGCCAACACCGAGCGCGTCGAGCGCCAGAAGGCGGCGCCCATCTTCGTCATCCTGGGCAACCCACCCTACAACGCCCGCCAAGTTAACGAAAACGACAACAGCAAGAACCGTAAATACCCGGAGGTGGACCGCCGCGTGGCCGAGACCTACGCCGCCGATTCCACAGCTACGAACAAGAACGCCTTGTCCGATCCCTATGTCAAAGCCATACGTTGGGCCACAGACCGCATTGGCGACGAAGGCATCGTGGCCTATGTTTCCAACAACAGCTTCATAGATAGCATCACTTTTGATGGCATGCGAAAGCATCTGGGTGAAGATTTTGACCATATTTACATTCTGGATCTTAAGGGCAATATCCGCAAAGACTCAATGCGGGACGGAATACCGTTGGGGGAAAAACACACCATCTTTGGCCTGGCCGCAATGGTAGGCATCTCTATTACCTTTTTCATCAAAGGTAAGCACTTTACCGATCACAAGATTTTCTACAGCACCGTCGATTTTCGGGCGCCGAGGGCTGAAAAGTTTGATCTTCTGGAGCAATCTCAAATCATAAGCAAGTTAGAATCGCGGAAGATAGAACCTGACAAACATCACACTTGGCTAACCGAGGGTTTGCAGAATGAATTCGAGACGTTTCTACCAATGGGATCAAAGGTTGCCAAGGCTGGGGCAGAGGAGGCCATCTTTGAGACTTTCAGCAATGGTGTAAAGACCAACCGCGATGTCTGGGCCTACAACTTCGATCGGGACGAGTTGACACAGAACATCCAGTGCATGATTCAAACCTACAACGATCACGTTGCCCGCTGGGGCCGGCTGACTGCTAAGGCCCCAGTTGACGATTTTGTGCTGAACGACCCCAGGGTAATCAGTTGGTCCGAGGGCTTGAAAAACTACCTCAGACGACAAGTTTTGATCGAATATGATGATGCATGCTTACGGCGTTCAATCTATCGGCCTTTCACAGTAATGTATGTATACTTTGACAAATATCTTGTTGAACGACGTTATCAATTTCCTTCCATTTTTCCGACGCCTGCTGCTGAAGCTGAGAATCTTGCAATCTGTGTAGTAAACGAAGCGCAAATTCCGTTCTCCTCACAGATGACAAACCTTATCCCTGCTTTGCACTATGGTGGTCGCCAGACCCAATGCTTCCCCTTCTACACCTACAACGAGGATGGCAGCAACAGACAGGAAAACATCACCGACTGGGCGCTGGCGCAGTTCCGCGAACACTATGGAGACCAGGCCATCACCAAGTGGGACATCTTCCACTACGTCTACGCCCTGCTGCACCACCCGGACTACCGCCAGACCTACGCCGCCAACCTCAAGCGCGAGCTGCCGCGCATCCCCTTCGCGCCAAGCTTTTCGGCCTTTGCAGAGGCCGGGCGCAGACTGGCCGAGCTGCACGTCGGCTACGAGGACCAGCCCGAATACCCCCTCACCTGGCTGGAGAACAAAGACGTGCCCCTCAGCTACCGCGTGGAGAAAATGCGGCTCTCGCGCGACAAGACCCAGCTCGTCGTCAACGACTTTCTCACCCTGGCCGGCATCCCGCCCGAGACCTTCGACTACCGCCTGGGCAACCGTTCCGCCCTGGACTGGATCATCGATCGCTACCGCGTCCGCACCGACAAGCGCAGCGGCATCGTCAACGACCCCAACCGGCCCGACGATCCCCAGTACATCGTGCGCCTGGTGGGCAAGGTGATCACCGTGAGCCTAGAAACGGTGAAGGTGGTGAAGGGGTTGCCGGAGTTGGGGCAATTAGGATTGATGTAGTTCGACCTCGTAGAAACGAACTTAGTTAGAAGGAAGTCTGCGGTGTCAGAGAACAGCGAGCAATCGACCAATACCGATAAGGTAATTGCTTTCATTGAGCGATGGGGAAAAGTTGCTGGTTTAGTTGCCAGTGCCGCCGCTGCGTTGGCATTCGCTACCAATAATGTCTGGCTATCTTATGCTTTCATAATCATTGGATGGGTATTCATATCTCGGTGGCTGTGGCGTGTTGTCTCAGCCAAGACCCGGGTGCCAGCGCAGGATCTGTTGATTCCAGCAAGTACCCGACTTCCTGAGAGATTCGTCTATGCAAAAACTCAACGTCTTTTAGCGGCCATTGGCTTAGTCTCTCTGACTTGCTTTGTGTTTTTCTGGCTTTGGTCTAACAGGCCCATTAGCTTTCAACGCTCTCACCGGCAGGTGACGTCCACTCCACCGGCAATTCTTTTCGAGGAGACTTTGAACGATCTTCTTCTCGCTAGGAAGGCCGAGGCCACCGTTCTTCGCCTCCTACCATCACAAATCTGCACTGCTTCACAACACATAGGGCAAGATCCGATCGTCTATGATTGTACTAGCAAACAGCCACTCGGATACTTGTACTCATCAGTTGCGCCTACCGAATGGACCCCAAGCTATTTGCTCAACCCCAATGGAGAGCGAGTTGGTTTCATAAACGAGATTTTCCTTTACGATTTGTCTGGCCATCCAGTGGCGCTTGTCGACAGGGGTAACAATCCGCGCCCCAATCTTTCTGGATACTTCGATGATGATACTTTGAGTGAGTTGCTGAAGCTACCCAAAACCACACTCCCTCTCTTAGAGCGATATGGATTTCACTTTGATACCTTACCCAATGCCACCATATTCTCGGACGAGGTGGAACGGGGTTTACATATTACGTACATTGTTGAAGGGCAATTCACCTGGGGAGACGTACGCCAGTTAGAACCGTAAGCGTTCGTTCGATAGTCTGTAGGATGGGTTGAGGTCACGAAACCCATCGTTTTCCCTGGGTCGTTGTTATGCAATACCGACGCGCCAAAACCAAAGGCGGGACCCACTTCTTCACCGTCGTCACCCACCAGCGACGTAAGTTCCTATGCCGGCCTGCCAACGTTTCGCTCCTGAGAGAAGCCTTCCGCAATGTGATGGCGGAGCATCCCTTCCAAATCGATGCCGTTGTGTTGCTTCCCGACCATTTGCACTGCATCTGGACCTTGCCCGCTGGCGATAACAACTTCTCAACCCGCTGGCGTTTGATCAAAGGCTACTTCACTCGAGGTTGCGACCCAATCTACCAGGGGGTGGCTTCCCCTTCGAGACAGAAGAAGCAAGAACAGGCCATATGGCAACGCCGTTTTTGGGAGCACCAGATACGGGACGAGCGAGATTTCACTCAGCACGTCGAGTACATTCATTACAACCCGGTGAAGCACGGATTGGTCAAGGCGCCGAATGATTGGCCATATTCCAGTTTTTTTCGCGATGTGCGCCGGGGGATTTACGCCGAAGGATGGGGCGCGGGAAGGGAGATCGTCTTTGCAGATGGTATTGGGAATTAGTAACGCCTCGTTGTGTTGGGTTTCGCTGCGCTCAACCCAACCTTGTATAATAAAGTCGACTGATTTTCACGATTGATAATGGACGCGCGGCGCGGCCACTGGACAACTGGCCCGCAGTGGTGTAAAGTTGAAATATGCGGGCGTGCGTCCAAGGAATG
>DAOUMD010000117.1:0-22549 GCA_034412795.1 Anaerolineae bacterium | reverse complement strand
CCATTATATCACAGTTGCGTCGCAAACTCCAGCACCTCGCGGGCCAGGCGGACGCGGTCAGCGTCGGTGTTCATCACGGTGTCGGTCACCAGTGCGCGTATGCCCAGCTCAAAGGCGATGGTCATCCTGTGACCCTCATCTTGTCCGTCGAGGACGAAGCCGGTTAGCAAGTCCTGGTAATGGCGGGCTACGCCGACGGGGGAGACCTCCAACTCCAGTTCGCGCATCATCTTGGCGGCCGGTCCTTTGAGTGCCTGACCGCCCACGATGGGGCTGACGGCCAGCTTCGGCGTATGGCTGGCGGCGATGATGCGGCGCAGGGCAGGCAGGGCCAGGATGGGATCCAGGCTCACAAAGGGATTAGAGGGGCACAAGATAATCAAATCTCCTTCGCGTAGTGATAGTACTACATCCTGGGTGGGTTGCGCCGTCTCAGCCCCCTCGAAGTGAATGGATTCCACAACCGGCTCCCAACGACGGCGGACGAAGTAGTTCTGGAAGGGGAGCGGGCCGGCATCGGTGTTTACGACGGTGCGCACCGGATCGTCGCTCATGGGAAGGACCGTGTGGCGCACGCCCAGCAACTTGCACAGCTCGCGGGTGACCCAGGTGAGAGGAAACCCGTCGCGCAGCCATTGGCTGCGGATCAGGTGGGTGGCCAGGTCCCGGTCACCTAACCGGAACCAGGTCGGACCCGCGTAGCGAGCCAGCATCTCCATCATACCCCACGATTCGTCGCGCACCCCCCAGCCGGTCTCCGGGTTGGCCAGTCCGGCCAGGGTGTACATCACCGTGTCCAGGTCCGGGGAGATGTGAAGGCCCATGTGTTCGAAGTCGTCGGCGGTGTTGACGATGATCGTCAGTTGTTCGGGTGCCAAGATTTGGCCTAATCCCCAGGCCAGCTTGGCCCCTCCCACACCGCCAGCCAGCGCGACGACGTTTAAATTGGAAGATTGGAAGATTGGAAGGTTGGCTGGTTGGCTGGTTGGGGAAGACCGCTGCTCCCCGTTTCCAGTCTTCCAATCTTCCATCCTTCCAACGGCTCGTCC
Source organism: Anaerolineae bacterium (assembly GCA_034412795.1). Classification (GTDB taxonomy): domain Bacteria; phylum Chloroflexota; class Anaerolineae; order 4572-78; family NAK82; genus JAUVPY01. The sequence continues at coordinate 21,500 of DAOUMD010000117.1, read as the reverse complement.
TTCCGTTTTTCCAGCTTTCCAGTCTTCCATTCTTCCAACGTTCCAGTTTTCCAAACTTCCAATCATGGAGCTGCTTCCCACCATTCCTTCACCAGGTCGCGGCTTTGCAACAAGTAGGCACGCTCGGGGGCGAAGACCTCCAGGCTGATGGTGCCGTCGTAGCCGCTGGCTTTGAGGCGTGCGATGCGGGCCGGCCAGTCGATGTCGACCTTGGGCACGGCACCCAGCGGCAGATGCTGGTCCCGACTGCCGTCGTTCTCCGAGAGATGTACGTGCCTCAGTCGGCTGCTAAACCGTTCCAGGTATGCGTCGAACATATCGGTTCCACCTTCAACCTGTGTGTGCCCGCTGTCCAGGTGGAAGCCGAGGCTGGGGATAGCCTCCAGAATACAGGCGATGTGATCAATCTGGCCGGACAGCCCCGGTGCGTTTTCCAGGAGGATGGTGACCCCTAGCTCGGCAGCCTGGGCGCACAGCGGGCCTAGCACGTCGAGATGCCATTCCGGGCAGCGCTCCGGCGGGAAGAGCGGGGGGATGCCCCGATAGTGGACGGTCATCATGCGCGCGCCGACTTGGGATGCGCTTTCCAGCGCCCGTTGGAATTCCTCGCACGCCGTCCGGCGCAAGCTGGCGAAAGGGGAAGAGATGGGGATGAAGTAAGCGGCGTGAGCAACTACGCCCAGGCCGTGGCGAGCCAGGGTTTCGCGTACCGCCTTGATATCCAGGTCGGCCGGGTCGGCGGCCGGCGGTTCCAGGGTCAGGTCTACAAAGTCAAAGCCGTTTTGGCCAAACCATTCGATTTCTTGCAGCGGGTCTCGCGCCGGGTGATTCATAGCGCCGATTTTCATGGGAAGATCTCCTTTCGAGCTTTGCCAAGACGCTTGGGCGTCACTCATTGTGCAAGAAACGTAATACCTACATCATGTCATCCTGAGCGCAGCGAAGGATCTTGTTTCCCTTTGCGAGGCGAGATTCTTCGCCTACGGCTCAGAATGACATGCTTATCAGTTGTTTCTTAGTAGACCGCAGGTCGAGAAATCCCTGGCAAGTGACCGTAACCAGAACCGTTGGTGGAGAAAAGTCAAGCCACGTTTTGGGTTTACCAGCCATCTAGCCATTAAGGGTAATAGCGTATCTTCTCAATAATTCGGGGTAGGAGCAGTGCCTTGCGCCTGCCCAACAGGGCGACCACAAGGGATCGCCCCTACATTTTGAGAAGATACGTAATAGCTTAGGGATTTCTCCCGTTGGTCGAAATGACATGCCTGAGCAGATGCAGATGCGTAACATATTCGCGGTCGGCCTGGCTTTTCGGATAGACAGAATGGTCTGTCGTTGGCGGTCGTCACGTTACAAATCGCACACGGGTATCTAATGGCTCGCGTTCCTTGGTTGGCGCTTCGGCTGGCCAGCCCAGGCTAATGAGGGCTTGCGGCTCCCAATCTGGGGGCAGGCCGAGCGTATCCTGGACGACGTCGGGACAGAACAGGGGGGCGCACAGCCAGCAAGCCCCCAGCCCCTCGGCGTGGGCAGCCAACAGCAGGTTCTGGCCGGCCAGGGCCAGGCTTTGGGTCGCCATGACCCACTCGGCGTGGTGGCGTTTCTCGTCTGGGTAGTGGTGCATGTCGGCCATCGTGATGCACAGCAGGATGAGCACCGGGGCGCGAGTCAGCCGCGCCCGGCGGCGAGCGGCGTGGGCCTCGATTTGGTCGGGTGGCAGGCTGTCGGCGGCCAGGTCGGTGCGCAGGACAGTGTTCATGGCGTCGGCCAGGCGTGTCCGGGTATCGCTGTCTTCTAGCACGGCGAAACGCCACGGCTGCCGGTTGTGGGCCGACGGCGCCCACATGGCGGCCCTTAGCAGCCGCTCGATGAGGGCTCGCTCTACGGGCCGGCCGGTGTATTGGCGGATCGAACGGCGTTCTTGGATGAGTTGGTGAAGGGTTTGTGCTATTTCAGTAGGTGTGTTCAATGGCGGGTCCTTATGATGCATTTGGGAAATCAGGGAATCGGGGAATCAGGGAATCGGGATAGCAGGGCAATGTAAGTTGGTTTCGATCCCATGTCTTTGATTCCAAACTTCCCGACTCCCCGATTCCCTGATCTACTGAACAAACCCGCTGACAAAGTTCAGGTAACCTTGGCGGCCGCCTTCCTTGTTCCAGCGGCGGATGGATTTTTGGACGCGTTTCAAGCAAGCGACAATTTCGTCTATCGTCTTTGGTTCAATTTTCACGTCCGGAGGCTGGCCGCTTTCTGCCAAAGGCTGCTCCCGCCCCAGTCGCCACTCGCATATGGCTTCCACCGAGTCGAAGACGAGTTGTGATAGATCTGAAAGACGGATTTTAGGACGAGGTCTCCCGCGCGCTTCGGCGGTGTAGCTTCGAATCAGTGCTTGAATGGCATCCAGGACGTCCCAATCGACCAGGCCAGGCTGTTCACGGTAGATGCGAACGATGCCGAACTCGATGTTTTGGAGTACGTCGAGATATTCTTCTTCAAACCTCTGATCAGTAGCCATCTGAAACTCCTCAGTATGGTGTGTACTGTCTTGTGTTAGCGGAACAGATCGGTCTCGGCCGGTCTGAGGATCTGGTGGGCCGAGGCGTTCTCGGCTGGCTGGTAGGACAGGCCGCGCACTAGCACGGCCGGCAAACCCTCGTCGGCCTGGCCCATCACCAGGCTGGCTCCCGCTGCGATCTGATCGGCGAATCCGACGGTCGTAATCTGCAACGGATAGCCGAATAGATCGGGGTGACCGCGCAGGTCTTGCACCGGGGCCAGCCCGGACAGGCCGATGACTACGCCGGTGGTCCCTTCGCGCCAGGGGCGTCCGTGACTATCGTTAATGATAATCGCTGGCGCAGCGCCGGTCAACTCGCGCAGGCAGGCGCGCAGCCGCCGTGCCGACTCGTCGGGGTCGGCAGGCAGGCGTAACACCAGGTCATCCTCTGGGCCGACGTTGGAGTGGTCCACGCCAGCGTTGGCACAAATAAAGCCCAGGTGGTGGGCTACGATGAGCACGTGGGGGACGGCGCGGATGACCTCGGTCGTGTCCCATAGAATCACCTCCACCAGGCGCGGATCTTTGCCGGTGACCTCGGCCAGCTCCAGCGCGCGAGACGAGGGGGTAACGTCGCGCAGGCGCACATAACGATTCTCGGTTTTAGAGACGATCTTCTGAGCGATGACCAATATGTCACTGTTGCGCAGCGTCAGCCCGGTGGTGTGCGTGGCCTCGGTTACCAGCACACCCAGGTCGTCACCGGGTTTGATGAGGGGGATACTGGCCAGCGGGATGAAAGAAAGATCAGTCATAGATCAGGCCTGGGCAATGAGTAGATAGGATTTTTCCAGTGTTTTGGTCGGCAGATTGGCGGCGGGCTCGATCAGATCGAAACTCCTTAACTCCCTATCCCTGTCTCCAAGCCCGTAATTTTGATCCCCGCTCCCTTGACTTTGTAACGCTTGTTGATAGCGATGAGTATGGCGGTCAGGCCTTCGACCACGACGGCGTTTTGCAGGGGACCGGCGTCCAGCCCGCGCATGCCGGCCGCCTCGGCCAAGGCGATGGCCTCGGCTTTGGCTTCTTTGTCGTTGCCGCAGACGAGCACGTCACAATCGATGGGGTGGTCAGGGTCTCCCAGGTGGGCGGCGCCCACGTTCTGAAAGGCGGCCACCACGCGTACGTCATCACCTAGCAGGGCTTGGGCCTCGGCGGTGGCACTGCCGCCGGGTGGAATGTAAACGCGGCTTACTTTGGGCGGTTGCAAAGGAACGGTGACGTCCACCAGAATCTTGCCGGTCAGCGCGGCGCGGATGCTCTCCAGGGTAGGGGCGTGGGCGCTGTAGGGGACGGTGAGTATTGCCAGGTCGGCGGCCGCAGCGGCGTCGGGGTTGAGCATGCCGCGAACCAGATTCTCCCCCAGCCGCGCGTTCAATTCGGCAGCCACATGCTCGGCTTTTTCTTGCTGGCGCGAGCCGATGATTACCTGGTATTGGCCTGATCTGGCCCAGCGCAGAGCCAGACCGGGACCTTCGTTGCCGGTGCCGCCGATGACGGCGATGGTTTTGGTCATGGTTATCTCCTGTGATCGGGGATTGGGGATCAGGAATCAGGGAATCGGGAATCAGGGAATCAGGTATCAAGGAATCAAGGAATCAGGGATCGATAGCTGGGATGCAGGCATGCAGGCATGCTTGCTTGCACTCCAGGGATACAGCCCGGTACCGGGACGAGGCCACTATAACGCAAGTTGGGAGAAGGGGCAAGTTGTCGTGCCGTCTCATGGTTTGTAGTAGGTGTAGAATCGGATTAGAATTGCGTATGATGATGAGAGGAGACAGTATGGACGGAAGTAAGCGAGAGTCTATACCAGAGCATTTCGAAAGCGCAGAGGAATCGGTATATTGTAAAGTCATCGTTAGACGCATCGTTGTCGGAATCGAGGAATACGTTGACACCGTTCTCTGAAACAAGACGGATACTGGAAGAGGAGTCTCCTGATGTCACGATCCTGTTTCCCTGATAGTTCAATCTTACCGAAATCACTCGCCGGGTATGGGGGCATCGTGCCCGTGGTTCGTCAGGGAACGGGTCTTTAATCTCCAATCCCCAATCTCCAGTCTCCAATCCCCACCAACAGCGGTAGCCCAAAAACCAGGGGAATGACGATGGCGTGCAGCACCAAGGGCTGGAGGGTGTCCCACCACCAGACGCGCATCGTCTCGTAGAGAGTGATGGACAGGAGAGCAGCGAGGCTAAATACGACGACGCGGGTGAAGGAGGGAGATGGGATGAGAATAACCGCCATGGCCAGCGGCCACAGCAGGTACCAGGCATGAAACTGCTGGTTAGGAAGCATCAGGTACCAGAAGAAGACCCAGAAGGTGGGGACTAGGACTACGTTGGTCACTGTCGGCGGGCCGGTCAGGGCGCGCCAGGCGAGCCAAGCGTAAATAAGCAAGAATAGACCACCTAGCAGATAGCGGCTGACGTCGAAGGCGACGTTGGTGGTCAGCCAGGGACGGAGGATCAGCACCAGCAAGGTAAAGGGTGATTTTCCGGCCCCGCCTCCCAGATCGCGTACGGCCCAGTTCTCCCAGCCAGGCCAGATGGGGGCCATCAGGACCACACTCAAGCTGATGACCAGGGCCAGGTTGCCCGCTGCAACCAGCAACCGTCGACGCCAGGTTGTCTCCTGGCGGATAAGGTACAGTAAGAAGAAGGGCAACACCATCAAGGTAACGAACTTGGTGAGGATGGACAGGGTCAATGCTGGGATCACCAGCCATCGACGATGGCTGACGGTGAAGTAGATGGCCAGCAACAAGAAGAATACCATCAGAATGTCGTTGTGGGCGTTGGCTGTCGCCTCCAGCAACGCCAGCGGGTTCCAGGCGAAGGCGGCCATCCCGACCAGCGCCCACTGAGGCTTCAGTCGGCGCAGGATGAGGCCGACGAGGATCGCGCAACCCAGATAGGCGAGCACGGCGATGGCTTTTATGGCAAAGAGGTGGGCCAGGAAATCTCCGCCTACTAAATGAAACGCCAGTAAGGACGGTCCCTCCCACACCGGGCCATAAGGGGAGGGGGCGTCGGTCCATTCGGCGGCCAGGCCGATCCAGTGATCGCCGGCTAGATTCTGTGGCGCGGTGGCCAGCGGGTTGAGACCATACAGGGCCCAGCCCCGGGTGCGCACGGCGTAGATGAGCATATCGATGGCTGTGATGGGGTAGGCCAGCGCCAACGTCGCGCCAAAGAGTGTCGCACCGGCTATGACGATGCCCAACGCCCATCGCCTGGCGACGGGATCCTCCGAAAGTGTGCGCAATGTCTTAAGTGCGATAATGTAGGCAAAAAAAAGGGTGATGATGGCCAGCGTGTAGCTGGCCGCGCCGCCGACGGAGTGCCCGGTCAGCTTGGCGTAGTCCACCGGGGGAATGGTGTCGTACAAGCGGGTTAATGGGAAGGGCCGCACAAAAACAAGCCAGTAGATGAGCTCACTGACAAAGCCAACACCGACCAGCGTGAGTAATGCGTCATTCGTCCTGGATCGGCTCAAAGCCGTGCTCCCCCAAGAAGCGTTCGATGCGGGCGACGAACCGTTCAGCTTCGGCCGGGAACTGGCGCAACTGGTCTTCGCTGAAGCTTGGTGGTTTGTCGGGACGCTTGTAGTCGCTGAAGATTCGCGCCTCGAGCAAGTTGTCATAGATCTGGCCGTATTCCGGCTCAAGAAGACCAGGCTTGACCAAAAATTGGTGAAGAGCAGCTCGGACTGAAGCGTGTTTGCCACGCGCAATGTTGAGGATGTATAGAGCCGCCGTAGCTGCGTCCAGGGCAGCATAGTAGGCGCGAGAAGTGGCGATGTCCGGGTAGTCCAGCTCTAATATGTGGCTAGCCGCTCTCAGATTTCGTCGGCTGCTGCGCATATAGATGCCGATGGTCTCTTGCGTGGCTTCATCGACAGGGCGGAACTGTCCTTCTTCGAAGTCCAAGGGAATAGACCTCCTCTCTTCTTGCCAACTTGTCTCATCCCAGAGCTCCACGCCGTCGCGCCGAATATTGACGTAGAAAGGCATTTTCAAATGGTGTTGGCGGTTGTATTCGTTGGGTGACCAGAGGTGGGGCATCAGCGCTACGCCGTCGTCAGTCTCCAGGTCTGCGGCCAGGGTGCTCAGCTCATCAGGGTGGATGTCAGCCACCACCATCAGATCCAGATCGGAATAGGGCTCGGCGTCGCCGCGCGCCTTGGAGCCGAAGAAGATGACGTGCTGCACCCGGTCGCCAGCGTGTGCCTCCAACCGGTCCAGGAATCGGGTCAGGATCCGACGATCCCGGTCGGTGAGATAGGGCAGGCGAGCTTCGGAGAGAAGCCTGGCGCGCCGGGTAGTTACCACTAGAGTCTCACCCCTTCGCCTCGTCGCGAGGATACATGTGCTTGCCGTGGGGGTGTACCCGGTCATGAGCGTCCTCGGAGCTAAGGCTGGTCCGAGCGTAGTTGTCCCGTGCCTGGTCTAAGCTCACGCCGTTGGCGCCCACCGCTTCATCGGAGACAGCTTCTTGGACCGGGTCGCTTACCCAGCCGCAGACCAGGCACACGTCCCAATTGCCGCGGATGGGCAGTGACTGGTAGCCGCACACTGGGCAGGAGAGCAAAGGCGTCATCTCCCCGCTGATGTCCACCGACGTGCCCAGAGTGCCGTACATATAGGCGCTCAAGTAGGTGTTGGTCACGCCACGCAGCCGGCGCTTCATCTGGTGTAGTAAGACTGGTTGGTAGCGAGGGTCGTTGGGAATGATGGTGGGCGGCACGTCGTGGCGGTCGTGTTGGGTCAGCAGTGCCGGGTCGAGCTGAGGGCGTAGGTCATCCGGGATGAAGTCGTTGAAGAAGGCCTGGATGGCCTCCACTTCCTCCTCCGGCGTCAGTTGGCTCAACATGTGTTCGGAGATGAGTTCAATGGCTTCGTTGCGGTGCATGTTATAACTCCATTACCCGTCGCCAGACGCCTTTGGCCAGTTCAGTGGCCCTGGCGGCGATGGTTTCTTCGTCCAGGGTAAGCAATTCGCGGTCTTTCATGAGCAATTTGCCGCCGACAATAGTATGCGTCACCTGGCTACCATCCACTCCAAAGATGATGTGCCAGGGGAAATTTCCATTGGTGAGAGGGGTATAGGGATAGTAGTCGAGCAGGATGATATCGGCATAGGCACCAGGCTCCAGTACGCCGACCGGTTGCGGCCAGAATATTCCCGCCAGCTTGGTGTTATTGGCGAAGGCGATTTGGGCCACCACGTCCCCGGGCATAGCACGCGGGTCATGCTGGTTGATCTTGTGTAGCAGATAGGCGACGTGCATCTCGGTGAACATGTTGTTGGAAAAACCGTCATTGCCCAGGGCGACGTTGATGCCTCGTTTCAGCATGCCGGTCACGTCGGCCACACCGACGGCGTTGTTCATGTTGCTGCGTGGTTGGTGGGTGACGTGCGTGCCAGTAGCGCGCAGTGCATTCATCTCGTAGGCATCAACGTGCACGCAGTGTACGGCGATGGTCTTGGGACCGAGGACACCTCGCTTTTCCAGCCGTTCCAGGACGCGTATGCCGTATTTCTTAAGGCTGTCGGCCTGGTCGGCTTTGTCTTCGGCTACGTGGGTGTGAAAGCCTACGTCCAGGCTTTGAACTTCCTGGAGACAGCGTTCCAACGTAGCATCAGAGATGGTGAAAGCGGCGTGTAAGCCGAAAGAGGCAGCCAGCCGGGGATGCGGATGAGCCTGCAACTGGTGGATAAAGCGAACGTTTTCGGCAATGCCGGCTCTGGCTCCGCTGTCTCCGTTGCGGTCGGTGACCTCATAGCAGAGGGAAGCACGCACGCCTGCTTGTTTCACCGCTTCGGCTATGGCATCCAGCGAGCCGTCAATCGCGTTGGGGCTGGCATGGTGGTCTATGAGGGTTGTGGTTCCGTGGCGGATGGCGTCTACCAGGGCGACCAGCGCGCTGTACCGACAATCTTCCAGGGTGAGGGCGCGATCGATCTTCCACCATAGCTTCTCCAAGATTTGGACGAAGTTCTCGGGTGGCTTCCCCGGGATTGCCATTCCCCGGGCAAACGCCCCATAAAAATGGGTATGCCCACAGATAAGGCCAGGCATTACGATTTTTCCTGCCGCGTCCAGAATTTCCTCGTGGCGGTGTTTGGCGGTTAGCTCAGCGGTCGATCCAACCTCGATGATAGTATCTTCTTCAAGATAGACCGCGCCGCCGTGGATGACTCGCGGGTTATCGCCTTGGGTGAGAACTGTGCCATTGGTGATGAGCATAGTTATCCTCCTTCGTCCTCCATTGTATCGCCCTCCACGCGGTGTGTCAAGAGAACTATTGGAGCAAGTACAGCTCGTGCAAAGTTTGAGAAGAGAGCATCCTGAGCCCGTCGAAGAATGAGGGGGTTTGACAAGAGTGTATACCTGTAGCTACAATGTTGCAAACAATCCATCTTTTGAACGAGTGAAGGTGTTTTTCATGATGGTCGCTTACCTTTGTGCTACAGGCGCAGCAATCCTTTGGGGGGCCAGCTTCTTACTGACCAAGATTGTCCTTACTCAACTGGGGCCGATGTCGACAGCCGCCCTGCGCTGGGGTGTGGCAGCTACTGTCCTGGTCATCGTCAGTGCTGCCACCACTCGCGGTCGGGAAATGTTGCGCCGTGCCTTACGTCAGGACGTTTGGAGCTTTGTGGGACTGGGCTTGGTAGGGGTAGGCGTATTCTATGCACTGCAGAACTTGGCTCTCGTATACACTACCAGCATCGATGTAGGATTGATCATGAATGGTTTTCCAACTCTGACAGCCGTGTTGGGGGTCTGGCTGTTTGGAGAGCGGCTACCTCGCCGCGCAGTGGGAGGCGTTGTCATTGCCTTACTTGGGGTGACGTTTATCAGCTTGGGGGGACTAACTGAGGCTAACACAGTTGCGCGAGCGCGGTTATTGGGAGATCTGCTGGCCGTTGTAGCCACCTTGGTTGGTGCGCTGTACATTGTGGGTGGCAAACGAGCGGTGACCGCCTACAATCCGCTAACGGTGACTGCCCTGACAGGACTGTTTGGTGCGTTGATGCTGGTGCCAATCGCTGCCTGGGAAGGACTTACCCTGCACCTGTCGGTTGGCGTGTGGGTGGCATTGTTGGGATTGGCGCTGGGTAGTGGTGCAGCCGCCAATTGGCTTTGGTGGTGTGCTGCGGACCGCATGCCTGTCTCTCGGGCAGGTGTCTTTCTTTACATTACCCCGATCGTATCTACCATTTTGGGCGTTGCATTGCTGGGTGAGCCACTGACCGTCGCCACTGCCGCTGGCGCCGGGTTTGTTCTTGGCGGTGTAATGCTTGTCCAAGCGTAATTAGGTGAACATAAAGTATCTACTCAAAAAGTAGGGGCAGACACCCAGGTCTGCCCCTGCCCCGAATTATTGAGAAAATACAACATAAACGTGGTTATTGTACTTAGGAGTTATTTCCTCTGGTCAAATCCGTACATAACTGATATAATGTATCTGTAAACATTGGGGAAAGTGCGAGACCCAAAGTATCTTCTCAAAAAGTAGGAGCGAACCAGGGTGTTCGTCCTTGGGCCAGGCGCCTGGGTCTGTCCCTACCCCGAATTATTGAGAGGGTACGGCCTAAATTAACACAGATCAGCGAGACAAGTTGTTGCGGCCGAGTTGAGTTAAGAGTGGACGTTCGTCTTAAAGGCCTATCCAAAAAAGCCCGATCCGGACGACAGTCCGGCGGGAGCAATTTGCAAATGCGTTCTAAATCTTTATTTATCGCTGATTGTATTGCGGGTACGCGATGGATCAAACGGCACTGTCAGGACGTGCCTCACGGCGGCGCGAATCCTTAAGTCGGCTGACGACCAGTATCGGCACCAAGATCATTTTGCCTTACTTGTTGCTGACGTTGGTTGTTGCGGGCATTGGTGCCTATGTTCTTACCACTCTGGTCACCAGCTCAATGTACGAGCGATTTCACAACCAGCTTCTTGATGCGGGACGGGTTGTCTCTGAAGGCATGGTCAGTTACGAGGAGGATCGGCTGGCGGTGTTGCGTGCTGTGGCCGGCACGCAAGGTGTGCCGGCAGCCTTGGCAGATGACGACCGGGATTCTCTAGCCCTTCTGGTGCCGCAAATCCTCGCCAATAGCAAGTCGGATGCCGTTGAGCTGTTGGACAACCAGGGTATGGAGGTGTATGGCTGGCAGCGTCCTCCGGGCCAGGATGGGGGAGATGCCGAAGAGCGCTCTGGCGCCGACTTTTCCTCTTTAGAAGATGTGCGTCTGGTGTTGGAGGGCTACGTAGATGATTTCGGTGAAAAGCGTGCCTTGCTGAGCCAGACTCCATATGGGCTGATGGTCTTCACCGTCGGCCCTGTCTACAAAGATGGGGAACGGATAGGGGCTGCTATGGTAGGCACCTATGTCAGCGAGATGTTGGACGAGCTAACTGAGAGCGCCGTGGCCAAGGTCACCCTCTACGACCGATACGGAACCGTTGTTGACACTACGTTGGGAGGCGGGCAGGAAGCCATTGCCTCGGCACTGCAGGAGTCGTCGGAGCAGTACGAGCGGGTTATTGAGCTTCTGGCCGAGTCCCCCGATCGTTACCAGACGGTAGTGGCAGAGGCAGAAGATCAGGTCCGGCTGAGGCAGGTAGATATCTTAGGCCAGCAGTACGTACTGGCTTTCGGCGATTGGCGGCTACGGGATCAGTCGTTTGGGCTTTTTAGCGTGGCTTTGCCCAGCAACTTCATTGTAAGTACCGCAGCCACCAGTCGTAATGTGTTGAGTCTGGTCTTTGCGGTTGCTACTGTGGCTGTTATCTTCTTCGGTTTTGTCATCGCGCGACGCATTATCCATCCCCTCAACCGGCTGGTTGAGACCTCGGTGGCCGTAGCAGGTGGCGACCTGGGGCAGCGTACCGGCATTCAGCGCAGCGATGAAATCGGCAGCCTGGCCAGCTCTTTTGATGTGATGACAGAAAAGCTGGCCGAGCGTAACCGAGAATTAATCGAGCAGGCCAGCAAATTGGAGGCCATCCTCAATAGTATTGCCGACGGCGTGATCGTACTGGATATGGAAGGTCAAATCATCACCACCAATCCGGCGGCCCAACAGGTTCTGACCGATATCGCCAGCAATTTTCGCACTGGCCCATTACGTGAGTTGCCGTCGGCTCTTCACAGAGATATCAATGAGGTCCCGGAGCTGGATCAGTTGCCAGCGCCGGATGTGCTTCAGAAACCCCAGCGCTACCGGGTGGGGGGCCGTGTGTTAAGTGCGTTGGCCGCCCCCGTGGCAGATCCTGGCGGTGATCAGTTAGGTACAGTTATCGTCTTGCGCGACATCAGCCGCGAGGTTGAGGCGGAGCAACTCAAGGACGAATTCATCACAAACATTTCGCACGAGTTGCGCACACCCCTGACTGCTATCAAAGGTTACACTGATCTATTGGTTTTGACCGCCGACGGCAGCCTGGACGAGCGTCGTATGGAATTTGTTCATACCATCGGCGACAATACGAACCAGTTGCTGCATCACATTAACACATTAATTGACATCTCTCAAATCCAGGCTGGGAATCTGGGTCTGGAGAAGGACCGGTTGCGCTTCTCGGAACTGGTAGGAGAGGTGGTTGAGAAATGGCGTGAGCCGTTAGAGACCAAGGGCCTGGCGCTGCGGGTAAGGCTGTCGGGGGGAAGCCTGTGGGTTCAAGGGGATAGAGACCGGCTGATTTGGGCCATTGATAATTTTCTGAGCAATGCTTACAACTATACGTTGCCGGGGGGGCGGGTTGAGGTTCGTGTGTTTGAAGAGGATGCCCATGCACGCGTAGATGTGGCCGATACAGGTGTGGGGGTGGCTGCCACTGATCAGCCTTATCTGTTCACTCGCTTCTTCCGGGCACATAACGAGCTTACCTTTAGTGTCCGGGGCGTAGGATTGGGATTGTTCATCACTCGTTCTATTATCGAACTTCACGGTGGTCGGGTTTGGGCTGGAAGTGAGCTGGGAGTGGGGAGTACGTTTAGTATCGCTTTGCCGCTCATAGATGATAGTGGCAGCTCTTAGAGGCTTTTGTAGCCTTGAAAACCAGTCTGCCTTGTAGCAGCCTTCATAATTGGTAGTTGTCCTTGGAGAAGTAGGCAATGGACTCGTCCCGTCGAAGCAATGACCGACCTCGCCGTCGGCCTTGGGAGTTATTACTCCTCCTTCTTGCGTTGCTGATGAGTTTGTCCTGCGTCTTCTTTGCGACGTGGCTTGCGCTTCGAGTCCGGCCCAACGTGTTGGCTGAAGCCAATATGCTGCCTAAGAGCCAGGCTGATTACCGACGTCTGCCCGGTGAAGGGATTCTGTTCGCTCCCCTGAATCCCGCCCTGGGCATTGAGGCAGCCACCGACATGGCTCGGTTGGCCCGCACACCGGTCTCAAGTGCCACACCGGCCGGGATTGTCATGTTGCCTCCTACACCAACCGTCACATCTACTCCGACACCGTCGCCGACGCCCACACCGGTTGCCACAAGAGTCCCGGTTCCGACGGCAAGTCCTGTGCCGACAGCCACGGATCTGCCCACGCCGACCAGGCTGCCGTCCACGGCCACGCCGACCGTAGTGCTGCCGACTTCCACCACGACAGCCACGCGGGCACCGACTCTCACACCGGTGGTTACCGAGACACCAATAGCCACACCCACGCCGCTACCGACCGATACGCCTGTATCCACCTCAACGGCGACTCCCACCGATACGCCTGAACCGACTCCCACGGCGGTGCCCACCGATACGCCTGAGCCGACGCCTACCCCAACCGAGGTACCTCCTATCGTGCAGGCGATCCTGCCCAACACTGTGGTCAACACGGACACGGTGACTGTGACGATTACGGGGCTGAATTTCCAGGCAGATTGTTCGGTCTCCCTGGGGAGTGTGCTGCTGGTTGGCCCCACGTGCACGCCTACGACGACCATCGTGGCGTCAGTGCCGGTGGACATGGTCGCCGGTTACTACGACCTGACGGTCACTAACAACGCCGACGGTCAGTCGGGCACGTTGCCTGGCGCTTACACCGCGACCAATCCCATCCCTTTGGTCACAGACATCACGCCTGCCGTAACGGTTATCAACGCGACTGATCTGGCGATTGACATAAATGGTGACTACTTCCGCAACACTGGCTCACCGGGTGGTCTGCGAGCCAACTTGGGCACCGCGCCTCTGGCCGACCTCACCTTTGTCAATTCGACCATGCTGACGGCGATGGTGCCTGCCACTTCGTCCGTTATGGCCCTGGGAGCGTACACGCTAACAGTTACTAATCCCGGTCCCACGGATCCTACCGGTAGTCTGGTCAACGCCTTTACTGTGTATACGTACGCGCAAACTTGTGATCCGGTGCCAATCTGTAATGATGCAGTAGGTCCCGACGAGCCAAGCGGCACGCCGGTTGACCTGATGGGTAGTGACGTAATAACCATTGACTTTGGTGCTGGGAACGGTATTGCCGATGGCTCCGGCTACGACATGGTCTTTTACGAATGGCCGAACCTAGATATTGGTGGAGGTGAGGCGGGCATATTGCTTGATTATATCAGAATCGAGCTCTCGCAAGACGGGGTTGTGTGGTATACCGTGTTTGAGTGGGATGGTGACAACCCTGGGGATGTGGCGGGGACAAACATTGATAGCTACGCTACCGATGCCGACGGTGAATTGGATAATGAGCCTATCCCATGGTACGATCTTTATGCAGCTCCTCCTGCCTTGCCGCATAACACTGGTATCGCCATCGATATTGGCGTTGCGGCGCAGGCGGTACAACCACCACAGGCTCCCTTGCCGCCCGGTCAGTTCCGCTGGGTGCGTGTCTCAGTACCAGCAGGAGGTGCCGACGCTGCCCAGGTTGACGCGATCGTACGTTTGAATTAGTCCCTGGCCTGCTACCTTTGGCTAAAAAGGCCACCTCTTAGAGGTGGCCTTTTGTGTAGGTATGGCGAGGGTGATGGGGTCACCACCGGACCTCATCGGGCCCGAGTCTCGCCGCTCACGCTCGCCTCTGTCAGTTTCCAGGTGGAGTGGGAGGGATGAAGGGGACGGGCGTGTTGGTCGGCGGTGGTGACGTGGGCGTGGAAGGTTGCGGCGTATGGGTAGCTGTGGGCGGCAGACTGGTCGGCGACAGGGTCGGTGTAGGCGTCGGTGGTGGTGTATGGGTAGCGGTAGGTGGCGGGCTGGTAGACGTGGCAGTCGGCGGCATAGTCGGTGTAGCCGTCGGCGGCACGCCGGTGGCCGTGGGCGTGGGGGTATCAGGCTGACTGGTATGGGTGGGCGTGGGGGTGTCGACGCCAGTCGTCGGCGTGGGTGTTGGCGACAGCGTGGATGTAGGCGTATCGACTATTGGCGTACCGGTTGTTGTTGGTGTATACGTGGCCGTCGGCGGCCTGGTTGAAGTGAAGGTAGCCGTAGGCAGTGGCGGTGGTATGAATGGCAGCCAGAGCTTCTGGCCGTCGTATATTTTGTAGCTGGTAAGACAATTGGCGTGCATAATCTCGTAGATAGTCGTATGCGTGCGCACCGCCAGGGAGTAGAGTGTGTCGCCAGGTTGTACGGTATATATCACCCAGCCAGAGGGTGGGCCACATGGTGGTCGGGTCGGGGTGGGAACTGGGGGGGGCACGTAAATCACCTGCCCGGGATAGACGGCCGGATAATGCAAGCAATTAGCCTGCATTAGCTCTGGAACGGTCGTGTTGTGGTGATAGGCTATTAGGACCAGCGTGTCGCCAGCGCGCACCGTATATCGCTGCCACCCGGCCGGAGGTCGGCAGGGGGTAGGTGTAGGAGTTCTGGGCGTTGGCGACGGCGTTGGAAATACGGTCACGACAATGAACGTGGTCGTGGGACTCGCTGTCGGGGTCGGAGGAATGGTGAAGGTTGGCAAAGGTGTCGATGTGGGTGACGACTGGACAGCGGGCGCGCTGGCTGGAGTGGTCGTTGGTGAGGGTAGAGGTATCGCCGTGGGACTCGGTAGTTGCATCGTGGGCGTTTGGGCCGTGATGGGTGTCGGCAGTGGTGGTTGGATATCAACCGGTAAGTCACCTAGCGCCAGCACGAAGGCCGCGACCAGTGTCAGGATGACCGCCGCAACAGCCACAAGGCCGGTCAGCAATGGCCGCCATGGTGATGGTTTGGGCTTCTGCGTGTCGGTCGAGTTGTTAGCCATGATCTTGTTGCCTTAGCTCTTGTCAGGTCGATCAGAACTCAGGTCCAGAGGGGGGACATCTACTTCCATCCAGGGGTCATTGTATCCCTGGCTGATGGGCAGTAGGAAGCTGAAGGTGGACCCGACGCCCATCTCACTCTCGACCCAGACGCGCCCACCGTGGGCTTCGACTAACGATTTGACAATCGCCAATCCGACCCCGGTCTCTCCGAGGCCGTTGATCAGAGGGCTGTCGGCTCTGTAGAACCGGTCGAACACTCGATCTTGATCTTCAGGTGTGATGCCGCCTCCCGAGTCGCGGATCGAGACTTTTAAGTAGGGAGTCTCTTCGGGATTACCAGCTTCCTCATCGTATATCTGAGCCGATACGGTGATTGTGGACCCTACCGGTGAACACTTGGTCGCGTTGCCCAGGAGATTAGTAAGGATTTGGTGAGCGCAATCGGTATCGGCTTCCACCGGCGGCATCTGTTCGGGCAGACTTAGCTCCAGGATAAGTTCTTTTTCCTCCAACTGGGCGCGGGCGCCGATGATGCTGTCTTCGATGACTTCAGCCATGTCCACCACGGTGGTCCGGATCTCTAGCTGCCCAGCATCAATCGCAGTGACTCCGATGAGGTCGTTGAGCATACTGCTCATGCGCTCGATGTTGGCTTTGATGCGTTGCAAGAATTTGCGTTGCATGTCGCCGATGAGGCCCACCGATTCTCCCAGTAGTAGGTCGGTGTAGCCAGTGATAGAAGTCATCGGCGTGCGCAGTTCCTGTGACAGGGAGGCCACAAATTCATCACGAGCCTGCTGGCTCGCGGCTTCGGCCGTGATATCATACAGAATGGTAACGCTACCTTCCTGACGTTCGCCGTTTGGGGTGGCTGCCATAGGGCTGATCGTGGCACGCAGCACCCGGTCGCTCACTTCCATAGTGGTGATAACCATGCTATTGGATTGGACGCCGAGTTCTGAAATAGCATTTTGCCAGCGTTCATCATGGGCTGCTCGGTCCAATGGTTGGCTAACCAATGAGTCGGGCGAAGCATCCAGCATTTGGGCGGCTGCGGTGTTGACGCGGCTTATCTTGCCGTCGGAGTCACCAATAATAACGCCACAAGTCAAGTCTTCCAACACGGTTTGGGTACCGGTTGCTCCGGAAACGATCTGTGCTTGTGTCCCCATCGGGCTGCGCTGTGCACGTCGGACGGCGCGAGCCAGTTTGCGGGTGCGCTCACGGGTTTGAGCCAGTGCCACGGCCAGACGCTCTGCCTCAGCCGCTTCGTGCTCGAGAACCTGGACCTTCTCCTTCAGTGTGTCTCGTTCGGATTCCAGTTCCTTCAATTCAGCGGCGTGGGTGCTTGCCTCAGCCGAAAGGGACTGTATCTGTGTGTCTTTTTCCCGAGACAATTGCTGGAGGGCAGCCCGACTCTTTTTCACAGCCTCTTCAAGGGTCGCCAGTCGGGCACGTGCTTCTTCCATAGCTTTCTTGTTGCCCTCGGCGGCTGTCTCCTGTTCATAGAGTCGTTGTGCAAAAAGGGCTACCTCCTCACGACTCTTTTTCAGCTCTGCTTCCATGGCTGCGCGCTGCTTGCTGACCTCCATCTCCTGGTTGCGAAGGGTCCAGGCGAGTTGTTGGGCCTTGGTTTCCAGGACACGGTGCGCTCGGGCATTCTCAATGGCAACTGTCATCTGATCGGCCAGCGTCCGGCAGAGCTGGGCCTCGCTGACGGAAAAAGGTCGTCCACTGGTTCCATTTCCGGCGATCAGCACACCGAGAGGGGTGTCGTTGTGAACGAGCGGTTGAATGATGACCGGGCCGGTCTGTTCCGATCCCATCAGGGAGAACAGCAGGCGCAGTTGTGGATTGTCGTCCCGCTCGTTGATTGCCACCTGTCGCTCGCGGCGAAGCGCGTGCTTGATGGCCTGTTGTTCGCCGAGGGGAAAGGCGACTGCCTCACCTCGTCCCTGGCGGGCCGGATTGTAGATAGCGGCCAGCCGAAGCTGGGTTGTCTGTCCATCTTCGAGCAGCGCGATGGCGCATTGGTCGGCGTTCAGGGCTTGGGCCACGCTCTGTGCTGAGCCTTCCAGTACTTCTGACAGGTCAAGAGATTGGCTGATCTTGCGCGATGCCTCAAACAGACTGACTAGCCCCTTGATCTGCTCCATTGAGGTCTTGCTCAGCCCTTGTAGCTCCTCGCTCTTGTTGCTGAGTGTGGCGATCGTGCCTTGATAAATAATGAGCACAAACAAGGGGTATGCGACGAGTTGCCCCAGCCGAGTCCAGGTAGGCACGTTAGGGACGGGATAGGGGGGCAAAAGGCCGATAAGTGTCAGGAGATTTAACAGATATCCGAGGAGCAATGCTCCGAAGGCAAAGAGCGACAGACTGTACTCCGGGCCGCGGGGGGCTTCCTCGGCAAAGTCTCTTGCCAGCAAAACTATCGCTGCTATCGTTATGGCAACTTGCCAGATGGCCCATACCCACGCCTGGCCTGATAGATTGTAGTCAGGTGGTACGCCTCCCTGGGTTACCTGGCGACTCCATATCGCGGTGAGGATAATGTAAAAGACACCAGCAGCTATCGTGTTCATCATCACCAGGCCAATGCCCAGGGAGACGCGGTCGCGTAGAACAGGAACGAATGCCCAAGCCAGAAGTCCCAGGCTGACCACTTCAATCGCGCGTTCCAACGGTGGAATCCAAATCACCGCTGTTTCTGGCGAACCCCTGGCAATGAGAGCGGCGACTACTAGCAACCCACGTAGTCCAAGCATCCCGATCAGGGCCATGGCCTGAATGCGAGCCCGGTTGGTCACGGCATACGGATACACGTCTCTGCCACGTCGCCATTGACCCAAGGCGATTACCAGCCCCGCATCCAAGACGAGTAGCACAATTAAGTGATAGATAAAACTGCCGGCCTGATTACCCAGGATGGTTGATGCGATAGACATTATAGATTTCGTTTCCAGTGGTAGTTCGTCCCATTCCCAACAGCAAGGGTCCTTCATCTCATTATAGCACAAAGGCTCAGCTTTGAGCAATAAGATTTTGGAACTAAGTGGAATTAGGGCTTGCCCAGGTACAGCCGTTGGTAATGAGCGTAGTTCTCGTATACATTCCGTACATAACGGCGGGGCTCGACAAAGGGCATGGTTTCTACAAAGAGGCCCACATCGGGCGCGTCTTCCAGCCATCTATGGACGCGGCCCGGTCCGGCGTTATAGGCTGCCAGGGCTGGTATGGGCTCCTCGTCGAAGGTGGCCAGTTGCACGCTGAGATAAAATGCACCGAATCGGATATTGACATAAGGTAAGTAAAGATCATTTTCGCTGAAATCTCCCCAGTCCAGTCGTCCCGCAATCCACTCTCCCGTGTCTGGGATAACTTGGGTCAGCCCGCGCGCGTTGGCCGGGGAGGTGATAGATGGCTCAAAGAGACTCTCCTGACGAATCAAAGCGAAAAGGAATAATGGGTCAATATCCTGGCTTTGCGCTTCGGAGAGGATTAACTCCTGGTAGTTGAGGGGATAGGAGATGCGCTGAATGAAATCCGGCACTTCGGCCCGGCTGGAAACCGGCGAAAGCCAGGTGAGTCGCTCGGCGGTGATAATCGATAAACGATATAAGCCACGCTCACGGAACGCAAGCGCCAGTTGGTACATGGCAAGTGGATCATCCCACCACGTCTCTTTGATCGCATCAAACTCATCAAGGGCATCACTGCGTCGTCCAACGGCCAACAATGCGTCGCCTCGGCGAAAAGCGGGGCTTTCGGCAATGGCGGGGTCCAACGAACTGAGAACCAGTGTATCCGTGATGGGGAGCCAGCTTGCCAACCATTCTTCGGCCTCCGCTTGGTCACCATTTGGATTGGGAAGGGACAAGGCGTCGGCGGGCACCGTTGTACGCGGTGCATCGTCCAATATCTCTGCTGCTCGCAGCCCATAGTAAGACATTGGTGCCCACTCGTGGGCTGCCTCAAAAGCGACTTCTGCCTCGTCAGGGTTCTCCAGGGCTAGCCAGGCTTCGCCAAGCCAATAGCGCGCTGCCACCGAAGCCTGGCTGTCGGGGTAGTTTTGAATAAGTGCCGTCCAGTCCTCCTGGGCGGTTTCAAACTGGTCGCGACGAAATTCCAACAGGGCTGCGTAAAAAAGAGCCTCAGGTGCGTCCTCATCAGCGGGGTAGCGATCAGCTAGATCGCGGAAACTGGTGGCGGCTTTCTCCAAGTCTCCGGTGTCCAATTCAAGCTCGGCCGCTTCCCAAAGAGCGTTTGGCGCCAGCGGAGATTGGGGATTCTCCTCAGCGAAGTTTCGGTATGTGTCGAGGGCTTGATCGATGTTGTCGCGCCAGGCGTGCACCTCCGCCATCTCCAACCAGGCCTGAGCCACGTGTTCGCTTTCTGGGTGTGTACCAATGAATTCTTCGAATCCTTGGATAGCCTGCCAAAGGTTGCCGTTGGCTTTCAGTGAAAGGGCCAGGTACCAGCGGGCATCTTCTTCTTTGTAAGGCTGAGGGTCGGCCTCGAGGTAGCGGTTGAAGGCTTCGATGGCGGGTTGATAAGCCCCAGCGTGGTAGTCTACCAGGCCCCGCTGATAGTCGTCTACCGGTACATCGGCGTTGACCAGTTCGATCAGGGCCAGATAACTGTCATATGCCTCTGGGTAGCGGTTCACGGCTTGAAGGAATCGCTCATAAGCAGTGTCTGTGTCGCCAGCCATCATCAGCGCCTGCCCGGCCAGGTAGAGAATCCTGGCGCGATAGGCCCGAATACGGGCGACACTTAGAATAGCATCGTATTGTTCGACGGCCTTTTCGGGGTTCCCCTGCGCCAGTTCGGCCTGGGCAATCCCTTCCCGTATGTGGACGGCCCAGGCGTTGTCGGGAGCTACGCGCAGCCCGGCGGCGTAGGCTTGCGATGCACGATCGTAGTCAAGCGCTAACATCGCCGCGTCGCCCAGGCCTTCGTAGGCGTAGATGGCTAAGGTATCGTCGTCAGTCTTAAGATATGCCTCATAAGCCGATATGGTCCCTTGCCAATCTCCCAGCCCTTCATGGGCCTGCGCCATTAAGAGATGGGCGGACGGAACTCGGGGATCGGCCGGGTAGGTCTCGATAAAATCTTGTAGCGTGGCCAAAGCTGTCTCATGTTCGTGGGCTTCCAGCGCACTACGTCCCATCCAATAAGCGGCAAGTTGGGCTTCTTCTGCATCTGCACCTGGGTCGGCCAGCAAAGCTTTGAACTCGTTATAAGCTCGGGGGTAGTCACCCCATGCAAAGGCTTGTTGCGCAGCGGTCAGGCGGTCGCTGGGAATCGGTGTGGGCGTTGGTGTGGGGGTTATGGTGGGAGTTGCGGTCGGGGTGGCGGTTGGTGATGGGGTGGCGGTGTTTATCGTGGTTGGCGTCGGTATGGGAGTTGGCGTGAATGCCTGGGCGATGCTCTCGCTGGTAGGCAAGGCAGTGGGTATACGAGGCGCGTTGCGTTGGCAGCCTGCAAGCACCTCTATGCTAAGAAGTAAGGCAAGTCCCACGATAAGAGTCGTTTTTCGCATAGGCGGTATTATGCTTGTGAGCGGCAAGACTGTCAACATGTCAAAGTATAGCCGTTGAACAGAAAAATTCGGTGAGCGTTACAGGTTTGGGACACAGGAATAAGGGTGCAGTTTGAGACTGGAGCGCGGGAGATGTGGTTTTGACTGCGTATATGAAGGGGTTGACGGCTGTTCAACCCGTGAAAGTAGGCCTGCAA
>DAOUMD010000116.1:0-32371 GCA_034412795.1 Anaerolineae bacterium | reverse complement strand
GATATGGTTGAGATAGAGACAGTTATGCCACAATATAGCCAATTGTTAAGGACCCACCAATGATGTGCCTGCCCAATTCAAATGACGCACTCTACCCCCTTTGCCGGGGAGAAAAATCATTTATGGGTATTCCTACTTCTTGGCAAGCTTTCAGATCACCTACTGTGTCACCGACATAAACTGGATGCGCCAGGTTGTTTCTGTCAATAATTAAGCTTAGGTTATATGCCTTGTCCTTTCCTGTGTTTCCAGAAGACTCATAGTCAGTAATAAGCGCATCTAGTCTGTGATAGGCTAAGAAAGCCTCGATATAGCCTTGTTGGCAATTGCTAACAATGAATAGGGGATAGACTTGCGAAAGGTTATTGAGGACAGATATGGTGTTATCGAAAAGTTTTCCCCCTTTCTTCCTTATCAAGACAACCTCATCCCTGTAAATCTCCCCTATGACTTCTAGTCTTTCAGAGTCGGCAAGGAATGGAAAAAGCTTTTCAGCCAATTCATTATGTTGAAGACCCAACACTGACTGGAGTTGCTCTTTGGTTATCACAGCATCGATACCTCTGAGCGCCAGGACCTGATTCCACGCTTCAATGCAGGTATCTACGCAACTCCACAAGGTTCCGTCAAGATCGAAAATGATTGAGTCAACCATTGGTTATGTAGAATTCCTTGGATCTCCGTGCAACAGGACGCGAAACGCGAGTTTAATCCGCTCCCAAATCATTAGCGCCCTCCGTTTTCACCGCTTCCAGGTCTACACACATAACCAGCTCGCAGACGGCGACCATACGCTCGATCACCTTGGCGATGCCCCACTGGACGTTGTTGCCCCCGCGGGTTTTGGCCAACTCTTTGTGAAGCCGCCGCTCACTGATACCGGCCACGGGTTCGAGATACCAGGTTGTAACTTCCATCACCGCCTCCTATGGATGGTGCACCGGCTACGGGCGATGCGGTGCGTCTTGGCCGGCGTTCTCATGAACACCTGCTTCTGCAAGGAGGAGCCATCGTCATGAACGTTACCGTTTTTACCCCAAACACAGCGTACATCCCGGATGGATTGGGTTTCCTGCACGACGCTGGCCGGCCAGTGCAGGGACTGCGGCGTTACGACGATGGGGTGGACATCTCATTTAGGGTCGCTCGTAACGAGTAGGGCCGTATTCTGTCCAAGGCAACCGCCCGTGGTTTTACAGTTTGGCGGACGGGTCATACGCCCCAAGGCGGTGAATGGGTGATAAAGGGTCATTTATAGAGCACCTTTTTCGTCCAGAATGCGCTGCTTACGAGAATCGTATAAACTCGACTGTTGTGTTTTGGGTTCCGTAGCGCTAGTCAGGCCCAGTTTGAGCCAAAAACTGAGCAAAAATGGTTGCAATAACCCTGCGTAGTCGATCAATATCTGGGCACAACTTAAGATTTGCTAAGGTTTATGACAGAGCCGTCGATGTACAGGCAGAGTTGTCCTTCCGAAACACAACACTCGAGTAAATATAAGGACCAAATCGCTAATCCGGGGCTAGAAGTGCAGCAAACAAGAAAGACAAGACTATCATTAAGAGATAAAAGAGAATCACGGTTTCGGCTAAGAACATTGACCGTAGGAAACAGTAGCACTTTTCTTTGAATGTCTCACTTGCGTGCCTATGCATAAGATAATAGTTTTGCGGCAAGTCTATGTCGCTATTTGAGCTCGACAAATACTCTTCTAATCGCCACGCCCCCGATTGATCAATCGACAGGAGGGTATGCAACATCGCTTCAAAGAACCAAAACAGAATCACAGGGACTAAATATAAGGCCAGAGTAATAATAAAAGAAACCTCAAGCGTATCTGATCCAATTACAACAGTAATTCCCAACCAAACAGTGACCAACCAGTTTCTCGTTGTCATCTTCATTTGATTTCCTTGAGCAACAGCAGAATAGAACTGCTCAAGCTGTTTTTGAGCAATCTCTTGACTGTCC
The DNA here is from genome assembly GCA_034412795.1 of Anaerolineae bacterium. Classification (GTDB taxonomy): domain Bacteria; phylum Chloroflexota; class Anaerolineae; order 4572-78; family NAK82; genus JAUVPY01. Next base: position 30,400 of record DAOUMD010000116.1, on the reverse strand, counting down.
ATAGGAGCCTCCCCCTGACTTCAGATTAAGTAGTCTGAAAACGGACGGTGATCAAGTACACTCATTGTATCACAGCTACTCCCCGCTTTCAATCCCCAATTTACCCAAATCTAATGATTTCTGCCAAAACAAAAGCCCCGCCGAGCGAGGCGGGGTCTGCTCACATCTCCTTCTCCAAAATCTCTCGCAACACGTCGGTCAGGGCCGCTGATGGCCGGCCACGCTGACCGGTCGTGAACTGTCGTCTTACCATCCCAGCCCGGGGTGAACACGCACACTGTCCTGGTCTCGCCAGGAACCTTCTCGATCAAGCGGAGGACATAGTCTGCAAATTAGGTGTTTGAGCGTTTGTCCTATGATTTTGCCACCTATTTGCCAGCCAAATTAAGGCCGCGTCCAAGAATAACTTTGTGCATTTTGAAAGACTACACTCGGGATTTTGGCCTGAAAATAGAAAGTTATTTCTGGACGCTTCCTAAGAACAACGGATTGGCAGGATGTAACGGATTTTTGCGAGCAAGTGGTGAATCCGTTACATCCTGCCAATCCGTGTTCTAAGATGACGCCGAATCGCAATAGAACAAGCGCACGAGCACATAACTCTGAGACTATGACGGGGTACGAGATATATCCAGGCATCCTTATGGACAGGTCGCGCGAGCTTTCTCGGAAAGTGTTTGCTGCGGAACACTACAACGAATTTGGAATACAACGAATTGCCTGGCAAAGAAGAATAATTCGTTGTGAAGTACTGCGTGCTTAAGCCCTCACCATCAACTTCGAGTGGCCCAGTGATGAGAGCTATGCTTCAGCGGATATCAGATAAGTGCGCTTGGCCAGTTCCATAGCATAGTCGAACACGGCACCCACGCTCTCCCAGCCTTTCGGGACGTCAACCCACCACCTGAAGTGCATATCATTACTCCCACTCAAAATGTTTAGAGTTGACCAACTCCCATCGAACCCGAGCGGCCCCAATGGTGGAAACGGCACCATCAACTGCGACAGAAGCTGGTACAGGTGCTCGCTTTCCTCAGTCTGTAGCGGCTCCGTCCACTCATTAGTTGAATGTGGAGGTAGACCATAAGCGGGCTGGCCCCGTCCGTGGAGCATAAACTGCCGCTGCGGTGCCGTGCCTGTCTCGACGATGTGAATGTGACTGTTCTCAAAGAGATTCTCCTGGGGTAAGTCCAGGTTCCCTTCGGCATACGCGAAGTTTGCTCCGACATGTGCCAGCTTAATCGTCACCGTGTAGAAGCTTGTTATCGCCATTTGACACCTCCTCCAAAATCTCCCGTAACACGTCGATCAGGGCCGTCTCCTGCTCCTTGCCGATGGCCAGCCCCACCGCGTTGAATCGGTCCCCAACCAGCACCGATCACTCCCCCTGTGTATAGTCCCCACACATTGACTGCACGCAGGCGGTGTGTCTCACCATAGCCGCGCGACGGCATTGGCTAACAGCCCAGCAACGGGTGGCACAACAAAGGTGATACCATAACGAACAAGGGCCGCCTTTTGGTCTATCAGCGCCATCTCTACCGGCAAACGCGACACAGACCACGTATCACATTTTCCCACCGCTTTCAATCTCTTTGGCCTCCTCAGCACCCCGGTCGTGTTTGGAGTTCAACCAAGAATATTGCTTTGACATACATTTACAATACCAGGCTGCGACGACCGCTCCCGTTCCGACTCCCAGCATGCGTCCGAACAACAAGACAATGAGGATCGCGATGAGATGTGGATAATCACAGGGCGATTTGTCCTTGAAGATTGTCTTCATTTGATGCACCTGATGACACAGGCAGGCCACGGCTATTCAAGGAAGTGGTATGTTCATAATAATACCACATCTTCCCCATGCTTTCAATGGTTTCTATGAGAATTCTAATGATTTCGTAACTACTCAGCCTGATGGTTGCAGATATGTATCTGCAATGGTTGCAGGTATATATCTGCAACCCATAATCGGCGGATGTATATCCGCAAATACCCGTTACGGTTGAATAACCGTAACGATCAGCGAACAGAGCGGGGAGGGCACAGAGAGATCAGTCGAGGCCATAGTTGGGCACATAGAGAGAATTGGAGAAGGGTGAAGGTTCTTGACAATGGTGGATAAAAGCGCTACCCTGGACCAGTCCCCAAGCTATCAGAGATCCAAAGTTAATCAATTGAGGAGACTGAACCGGCATTCTCCTCAATATATAATGTCAAGGAGAGGGGAATCACTCATGATCGGCAGAATCTGGCATGGATGGACGAAGACTGAGAACGCGGACAGGTACGAGAACCTGCTCAAGGAAGAGATTTTCCCGGGCATCGCTGCCAAAAATGTTCCCGGCTACAGAGGAATCCAGCTCTTCCGACGACCTATCGAGGACGACGAGGTGGAGTTCATCACCATTATGTGGTTTGACTCGTGGGAGGCCGTCAGGCAGTTCGCGGGCGAAGAGTACGAGCGCGCCTACGTACCCCCCAAAGCGCGGGAGGTCCTGGCAAGATACGACGAGCGTTCGCAGCATTATGAGATCAGGGAACGCTTGGAATACTAGTACATCGTCCCTGCGGAGTTGCTCAAACAAGTCCAACGTCACGAGGCGAAGCTGCTCTTGTGTCTGCATGATAGGAGAACATCATCCCCGAATTGACTAGGCCCGAGAAAAGAGTTAGAATGTTTTTACGATCCTGCTCTAACAATTGGCCAACAGGACGCTAACAGTCTTGCATTCTAAGACAAGACCGTTTTACAAAAAAGCCCCAGTAGCTCAAGGGACAGAGCAACGGTCTTCTAAACCGTTGGTTGCAGGTTCGCTCAACGGTCTTGTATAAATAGATAAGACTTTCGAGCTTTCGAGGCAGAAAGGCTCGAAAATCTTATGAACCTCACCAAGGCCGCCGAAGGATTCCTCTTACAGAAAAGCGTCGAAGGATTGAGCCCAAGAACGCTCGAAACCTACGAGCGTCAACTCCATCACCTGGCTCGATTCCTCAACGACCCGGACGTAGATTCGATCACCACTCACGATCTGAAACGCTTCTTCCACTATCTCCGAACTGAGTATACTCCCTCTCGGTGGAACGGAACCAAGAAACCTTTAGCCGGCAGGACGCTGCGCAACTACTGGATCGTGTGCCGGTCATTTTACACCTGGGCCGAAGCGGAACTAGGCGTGCCTGACGTTGTGAACGGCCTCGCGGCCCCCAAACCAAATACCACCCAGGTGAAGCCGTTCACCGAGGAAGAGGTCAAGGCCATGCTCAAGGCGACGAGCGGCCAGCGCGACCACCTTATGCTGCTGGTCTTGTTGGACACCGGCATCCGAGCCAGCGAGTTGTGCGCCTTGAAGATCGCCGACGTGGACGTTAAAACAGGGGAGATGCACGTTCAGGGGAAGGGGAAGAAGGAGCGACATTGCTACCTGGGCAGTGTAGCTCGCCGGTCACTGTGGAAGTACATAGACGACAGAGACCCGAAAGAGCCGCTGTTCCCCACCCAACAGGGCCGGGCGCTGAATGTCCAACGGTTGTGGCAATTGGTGGTTGGGATCGGCAAAAGAGCGGGCGTCGCCAATACCCACCCCCATCGTTTCCGGCATACCTTCGCCGTTCAGTTCCTGCGCAACGGCGGGGACATTTTTACCTTGCAGATGCTACTGGGCCACTCGTCGCTGGCGATGGTCAGGCATTACGCCGCCCTGGCCGCCATAGACGCAGAGCAGGCCCATCGAAGGGCGAGCCCGGCAGATCGTTGGTTGAGATAAAGAACGGGCAGTTCAGGCGGTATGCGTCGTCCGTTGCATAGGCCAGAATCCGGTGCTCAGCACACTAAGGAGAAGGCGTGGAAGCAACCACACACCGAAACCCAGTAACGTGGTTTCCATAAACAGGGTCGGACCCGAAGCGGCGGGCAGAGCGCAAGAGGTCTGGACCACTAAAATACGAGCCGCCCCGCAGCACCTTGCCATCTCCAAAATCTGGACCAGTCGGGTTCTCTTGCGGTGATGTGGAGTAATAATTATTAACATACCAGTCGTTTACCCATTCGTTCACGTTGCCAGCCATGTCCATGGCACTAACCCAACTGGATCCACCAGGATATGAGCCAACTTGCGTAGTGTCGCCCACATTGCTGTTATAGTTTACCAGAGTGTCATTGGGCCAGACATTCCCCCACGGATAGACACGGTCATCTGGCCCACGTGCTGCATACTCCCACTCAGCCTCTGAGGGCAACCTTCCTCCCACCCATCCGCAGTAGGTGTCTGCCTCGTGCCAGCTCACCCAGATGACCGGGTAATCATTAAATTGGCTGTCGCCGTAATAGCTATCGCGCGTCTGCGAATATGACGAAGACGGTGACCAGCACGGGCCGTCCGCATCACAACGGGCATACTGGACATTGGTCACTTCGGTCCGATCAATCCAGAAACTGTCCAGCGTCACGGCATGCGCCGGCTGTTCGTCGTCCTCTCCGGCGGTACTACCCATCTGGAAAGTACCGCCCGGTACGTACACCATCACCATGCCGTCAGTGGGGCGTGTCCAGGTATCGTGGAGGAAAGCATTTGGCGGAGGTTTCGGCTCGGGAGTCACAGTTACATACGGTGTAGACAAGGATTCCAACAGGGGGCGTGGCATATCACGGATAGCATAGACGACTGGTTTGACCTCACCACCGACTGTGCGCCACGTGAAAGAGTCCCAGATTTGGTCGGGCGAGGACAAAATGAAGGCGTGAGCCGAATGCACGTATGGATAGTGGAACAGTTCTTGATAGTACTCTACATACTGCCTGGCAACATCCTCATTATCGACGGAGAGGCCGCTTTGGGCATTAGAGTTTCCAAATTCGGTGATCACAATTGGCTTGTCTGGAAATTTCTCATGGTAGTATTTGAAGCGAAGACCCCAGAAGTCGGTCAAGTGATTGGTGGGCTGATCGGGCGTAGTTTGCCAGAAGCATTGCACTCCAAGCCAGTCAGCCTTTTCTACGGCCGGTCGGGCAATTTCAATCCACTCCAAATCACGGTGAGGGACGGCCAAGCCAGGAAAGCCCAGTTCCGCCCAATCTGCGTCTCTATGTAATATCTCGTAGACTTCCAGGAACCACTCGGTGAAATCCCGTGCATCGGCGTCTTCTTGCCCCCATCCTTCGAAGCGGTGCAAATGGTTCGGTCTATTGTGAATCATAAACTTGGTGGCATAGGGCCGCAATAGCTGCATTATCGGTAACATCCGGTCCGCAAATTGTTCAGGGGTCGGGTGATGTCCGACCCCCATACGGTCATCATAGAGGCGGACGATGAATTCGATGTCTGGATTCTCGTCCTTTATGCGTCGGAAGACCTCTGGCGAGGTATTACTCATCATCATCAGGGATTCAATGCGAGCCTCCCAAATGACGTAATAGTCCACCTCTTCAAAAAACTCTTCATTGCGACCATAAAGGCCGACCCGCGCTCGCCGGGCTTCGACGATTTGTGTATGCGTGTACGTCGCTGTCAGCGTCGGGATGTCAGATAGTTTCGGACCCGGTGTATCAGTTACACGTAATGGAGAGAGTGTTTCAGTTGACTCAGTAACACTTGTACCAGTTGGTTGCGCCGTGAAGATATATGTAGGTGGCACCTGGGCATCGGTTGGGGAAACTAGTGTGTCGGGCGGTGGTTTTGGCGCGGGAGTTTCCATAGGGGAAGTCTGGGTAGGTGTTGGAGCCTCAGTTGGCAGGGTTGTAGTAGGTGTTGAAGGTGCTCCAGCCAAGACCCCTGGAATAGCCAGATTCTGCTGCACTACACGTACCAAAATCCCTTTTGTCTGCCCTTCCACCTCGCTGCCACGTACTTGCAACCGATATTTACCAGTGGGCACCTGTGTGAATTGATAAAACCCATCAACATCTGTCTTAGTCTCATACACTCTATTACTGAGATCAAAAAGTATCACTCTCTCGTTACCGACAGGGCTACCCGCCGAATCGCTGATACGGCCCTCCACGGTCATTGTTCTGGGCCAAATCACAAGACCGGCCAGCACCACCACAGCAAGTGCCAACCAGGTAGTGATGATTTGCGTGATGTTGGCCCAACCAGAGAGCACCACCCAGACTGAAATGAGTACTGCCGCGATTATGGCCACAACCAGGGAGACAATAGGCTGTGCAATGATGCTATTAGTGACTGCAAACAGCGCCAGCGGCACTCCCAAGATTGCACCAACCGTCTTAGCTATTTCAACCAGTTGGGTTTTATTGCTATCGGGGTTGGTGCTCATAGCCATACTCCCTGTCTTTGCTTGGAGATTACGCGAGAGATTTTCGTTTTTTCTATTGTATCACATTTAACCCCCTCTTTCAATAAGTTTTGCGCCGACGGGCTTGCGCAGCGGAAGAATTTCACAAAGCCCTACGGGTAGTATCAAACACGTCAAATGACTCAAGCACTTGTGGCTATCCTCGGTACCGGTGGGGTTGAGGCCATCAACCCCAATTTTGAAAAGTACCAACCCCATCAATGTGTAGTGCTTACCGGACAAACAACCCCTATATGTTGTGGTTTTGAACTATGCCGAACCGCTGCGCAAGCCCGCTGACTGTACCCAACAAAAAGCCCCGCTCGGCCTCAGTTCCTACGTGGGAATCAAAAGAGACGGGATCTTCCCCGCCTCTTTGCTATTCCTCCAAGCTCCTGGCCAGGTACACCACCCCAGCCCCAATGATCGGCAAGAGCTGTATCAACACCTGCCGCATCTCGGCCACAGTGCTCGCGCCAGTCAGGGCGTTCTCGACCAGCACATACGCTTGCTCCGACGTCTTACCTGCCAGTTGACTGGCCAGCCACCGGGCGCGAGCCTGAGAAGTGCGCTGTTCTTCTTCGCTAACCTGAGTGTGATCGTGGGCTTGATATGCCTGGATTGCAGCCGCAGGATCACTGGTCGTGATTTCAATGTATCCATCGTCACGATCGACCAAAACGAAAGACGCTCCAGTCGTTACCAGTTCCTCAGTTAGCAAAGAGTCGTTGACTGGTTTGTCAATTTGAATCTTGAGAAGCATAGTTTCCTCTCCTAAGTCTTGATGATATAGTTGACTACGAAACGTGGACCGCGCTGATCCACACCACCGGCGACACCTGCGTAGTTGACATACCTTGTTCCCAGGTTTGAGTAATTACCCATTGCCACACGGTTACTGCCGTCTGCCGTACTAGTGTCGGCTGTAAATCCGTGCCTGTGCTGCGGCACACTGGTCTGCATCTTTGTGCCAGGTGTAGCGCCCACTGCATCTGTACCGTCCGCCCCCTGCGGTGACCGGCCCCGGCCATCAGGCAGGTTAAAAGTGGTTGAGCCATCGCCGGCTCCGAAAATGGTGCCAATCACGGCAAACAACGCAGCATAGGTTGTGCGACTTACCGCCTGGCCCTGGCACAGCAGCCAGCCACCAGGAGCTGTCCCTGTTGGCCACATACGGATCTCACCAGTTATTTCACCACCTGGCGGAGGATTGTTCTCGTGATAGACCTTGTAGCCCCCCGTTCCATCAGTTCCTACACCCACGTATATATCTGAATTAGAGGTCTTTACCGCTCCGCTGTGCTCCACAATCAAGCGTGGGGAATAGCCGGATGACTCAACTCGAAAGATTGGCTCGCCGCTAGCAGGGTTGGTCAGTGTACGTAGTGTAATACCTGGCTGCGCGGTAGAGTATTGATTTTTACCCAAGCGATGAACTACATTGTCCTTGTCTTTGAGTTCGAGAATGTAGTCACCGGAAACTTGGTCGGCAACAGCGGCTTTGTAAGCAAACTCCGCCGACATCGCATGTTCAGGTGAGCCGGCGCGGATATAGACGAATCTCGCGTTGCACTCCTTTGCCATCAATCCCACATAACCGCCACGAGTGACCGCGCTATCGGTCTCGGAGATGAGTAGATTGTTGGCCTGGATCAAGTTGCCTTCGACTTTGCTCGCGTACACCTTGATCCTGTTTTCGCTATCGGGGTCGCGCCAATCAGCACCGATCCAGACAAGCTCGTCCGGGGCGAAGGTGAAATTTGCCTCAGCAATCTGTGTACGGGTGCCATCGACCCATTTCACCAGCCTGATTTTGTCGTTGGCGCTGTCGGCTTCAACGGCATACATGGTGCGTGTGACGGGGTCCTGAATGTTGAAAGCAAAAGCTACCTCTCCATTCTCCTTGAGATAAGTGCCAACAATCCCGACTCCACTCGGTACATCCGATTGCGGATGGTAAACCGAATACCAGGTAGACCCACCGGACCTGAATTGAGCCAGGCTGTGCGGTGTGTCAGGTTCCCCGCTCTGTTGCCCTGGAAGAATGTGCCACTCCGGGCCATCGTAGGATACGTAAGCCGCAGTGGAATCCACATCGTTGGTCATAGCCGGCTCGTATTTCCAGACCTGCCCCATATTGTCGTGGAGCTTGTTGTTGTCCGGGTCACGCCGAATCACCCGGAAGTCGTCGATAGTCACATCAACCTGGCTTTGGATATAAATTCCTATTCGCTCCACATTGGTCCAGTCCATAGTGTCGGGAAAAGCCGATTTCGGCTGTCCAAGAATGTACCACTTATTCAGCGTCTCACCGACACCATAACTATAGGTAGCACTTCGCCAGGTTGTACCATCGTACAAAGACAGCGTGAACGCAAATCCACTGGTGTGAGCAGCGTGGAAGTACGCGCCAATCGTTATCCAGTCGTCACTGTTAATATCCGATAGGTCTCTTGAGCCAGCCGGAAGAATAAGCTCGGCCCCAGCTCCATAGATACTTCCTACTATCTTCTTTCCTCGAAGACCTTGTATTTTATTGGCGGTGTCGTCAGACACCGTAGTGTTTACAGCAGTCCAACTCTCGCCCGACTCCATCCCGGCAAGGACCATCATATCCTTGTAAAACATATCCGACAGGTCCCCGCCGTAGCCATCAAACTTGTCCTCGATGGGGCCGTAGTCCGTACTGGCCACCACGATGGGCATGTACAACGTGTACGTCGAGACGTTTCCCGCCCAATCCTCCGAACGCATTCGTAGCTGCTTGAAGCCAAGCTCTGTGTCCTCAAAACGCTTGCCGGAAACAGCCTCCTCAGCCGTCATATACCCGGCCAAAACCTCGTTTGTGCCCTGGTCATCATCGGCGACGTAGACCTGCCAGCGTCGAAAGCCAGTGCTTTCCTGGCTTGTTTCCGCCGACAGGTCGCCGGTCAGAAAAAATCCGTAGCCGCCGAAGTCCGGCCTGCTGCTGAAATTATCAATGTCAGGAGCAGGAGGAGCATCAGTGTCGTCAGTCCAAGACGACCAACCGCTTTGTGAAGCATCATATCCAACAGCCTCCACTCTGAAATATGTGTGTGTCCCATCCGCAGGGACAAACAGTTGATCTCCGTTATAACCAGAAACTATGGTTCCTACGTTAGAACCCTGATCGTCCTCGGCCCACTCCACCGCGTAGCTGGCCGCTTTGTCCATCAGGTCCCAGGACACCTCAAAGCCGCCCTCCACGGCCTGCACCACAACATTCGTCGGCACATCCGGCGTCAGCGCATCCGTCACCCAGCTCGACAGCGGGCCGGTGGTGCCGTCTATGGCCACCGCCCGAACTGCAAAGTAAGCCCAGCCCTGACCGTAAGGCACTGTGTAATGGGTCTCGTCACCGGAGTAGAGCAGACCGATGTCACTGCCATCACCGTCCGCATCGCCGTACAGTTCATAATAAACTGCGTAAGACGATGTTTCCCAGGAAACGTGATAGCCATCGGGTTTAGCCTCGACCGTGATGTCCAGAACTTCCAGGTCGATCACCTGGGCAGCATAAACCCCGGAGTCATCTGCCGGGTCCAGGAACACGGCCAGCAAAAACGCCTGGCCGGCATGCAGGCCAAGAGAGCAGCGCCGGCCAGGAACGGTCTGATTGTAGGTGATGTAAGCCGGGACGGAGATGTCACGTAACACCCGCGACGAGCCCTGGACACGCACGTCTACCATATTGTCAGATCGTCCCACGATCACGCCGTCGATGCTGTCCATCGCCTGCTCATCCAGGAGCGTGCGAAGGTACTCGTAAGCTGTGATGTTAGCCATAGTTTTACTCCACGTAGAGCTGGCGCGTGCCGATGGTCTGAAGTAGCTCCATGTTCGACCACACCAGGCTGATGTCATCAATGATGTAATCACCATTGATGCTTTGTAGCGTCACAATCACCCCCAATTGATCCTCCGGCTCTAATGCCAGGTTGGGATAACCGCTGAAGTTGCTCTGGCGCATGAGCTGGCCGCTGTTTTCCACGATAGCTCGCGCCTCGATGTACATCTGCTCGCGAGAGAAGATGTCCGGCATGTGGACTTCTGTAAAACGCCGGCCACGAGCCAGCAAGGTGGGTGACTTGTACTCAGCATATCCCAGGGCGCCCTGCACGCGGCAGTGGCTCACATAATGATCTGTCAACCTGAGTGTATTACGTATCATGGTATTGTCAGCCGACCCCGCATCGTCACGTGTCGCAAAGTAACCCAGCTTCATCTTGCCATCGTGGGACATGAAGCGTTTGATACGCCGTTGCCCCAAGAGCTGATTGATGGCATCCAACACGCTCTGGTTCGGGTCCAGCGTGGCCACAGCGGGGACCTCGAACAATTCGGGCATGCGCACGTTGGCGAAGGTTCCACTCCCGTACAGTCCGATCCCGGATGAGTTCTGGTATGTGTGGTGGATGGTGCCCAGCAGCAGGTCCCCTATCCACACCGAGTACCAGTAATCCTGCACTGTGACGCGCACCGGAAGCGACACACCGCTGGGGATGTCAAACCAGGCCGGTACGGCCACCGTCTCCGTGGTAGCGCCACCCTCTCGCACCCTGAGCACCAGCTTGCCGGTGCCGACACTTCCGGGCACGATACCCAGGCGAACGCAGTTGTCCGTGTCCGTGGCCCGCAACAAGAAGCCCGCCTCGGCGCTGAGTGTGACCTCGGCGTCAATGACCGGGTTCATGGCACCCACGCTGGAGTAGAGGGTCCCGACCCCACCATCTGGCAGGCCGGAGATTTTGTCTTCGGTTTCGACCTCGATACCGGCCAGCCAGGCGTAATCCTTGACTATCTCCTCCAGGGTGTGGTTCTTCCCGTGATCGGCGATCTCAACGTCCCATATCCACGATTGGTTCATCATGACATCGTACTGGCCGGTGCGCATGGTGCTCCACAAGAACCCGCGACCGTAAAAACCAAAACGCCCGGCGCCAAAGGCTGCGTTGTCATCCACCTCAAACGCTTTGGTCCAATTGGTAACAGTGTGAGTCTTGTACCAGAAGACCGCCTTGCCGTAATTGACGCTGATGCGCATATCCATGATGTCGCCGGGTGTCAGGCCGGAGGGGACCAGGTAATCCAGAACCTCCCTGTAACGTTCGCTGTCGGCCTTGTCGAAGTAATAAAGCACCAGCCGGTTCTCGCCTTTGTAGCCTGACGGCCCAGCGTCTATCCGGTCATTGCCGGTCAGGTTCAGGTCGTCGTTGTCGTCCATCCAGGTGGTGTCTGCCTCCCACACAAGAGCATAACAACGGTCTTTGTCCCAGGCACGGACGACCAGGCCCACCGCGCAGTAGTCGTTGTAGAAAGTTGGGCCGCCACCATCTACCACCATGCGCTTACAAACACCATTGGTGTAGTAGGCAGTGAACGGCCAGCTCGGATAAGCGCTCGAATCCCCGCTATTTCCATAGGTGCTATTCAGAGCCAATCCCATTCTGACGCTGGCCTGGATGCTGCCGTTGAGCATCTTGGGGTGAACGGCATAGACGGTATGGTGCCAGTCACCACCGCCATCTTTGCCGCTGTTTATCTGGATCAGGTTGCGGCTACCCAAACCAGCCGATACCGGCCAACCACCAGGGTTCCTGGCCACCTTCCAGTTGCCGTTCTGGATGCTGAACTGGCCGCTGTTGTCGGGTGTGATGAACATCGTCGCCTGGGGCAAGGTGTCCACCACGCAACGTGAAACCGTATCCTGGAGGGGTTTACCGGTGCGGGTGGACACCTGTCCTTGATAGGTCGCCTGTTCGACTGACAGGCTGGGATCAACCGTGTCCACGTAACCCCGGCCCACCACGACCCGGCCATTGGTCTCCGTCCCGGCTTCAATCTTAATCAGATCGCCAGGATTGATGTCGGCGGTCGTCGGATCAAGAATTAACAGGCTGGCCGTCATGTCCGGGCTGCGACCGGTCACGTTGATGGACCAATCACCCACCTGATGGCTGATGTCGGTCTGCGCGGCATCATCTTTGACAATGTGCGTGGCATTGGCCTGGTAAATCTCATACCAGCCGACCATATACAGCCTGTCGCCGATCAGGACGATCTGGCCGGTGCCTGAGGTTCTCGCGTTGGAACCGACGACGATGGATTCCATTTCGGTGAAGCGCTCGCCATCCAGCGAGCGGGCATAGACGACTTCGTAACGCCGGGGGACGACGGCCCAGTTCTCATTCTGGCGCAAGTCGGTCGGCTCATCTTCGTACAGCCAGGACAACCAAATCTGGCCGTTGACCTGCGAGGCACGGACCATCAAGTCAAAGTACCACGCTTCATTGTCGTAGTCGGCCAGTGAGAGCGTGGGGCCTTCCCACCACAGGTCGTCGTCTGGCGTGCCCCCGCGCTGGCACACGAAGGTGAACACACCTTGCTGGGAGCCGTCTTTGTCGAGCGCATCCAGGAGCAGGCCGCCCGTGGCCACCAGCACCCGACCATCTGGCCGTTCCGCCACTCCCAGGCCGGCCCAGGAGGGGTCTCCCCAGACATCCGTATCACGACTGGAGCGCATAAAGTACCAGCGACCCTTGAGCGGCCAGTCACTCGCGACCGACCACCCACCACTGTTCTCCGCACGGTAGATGACGTTAGCATCCACGCCGGTGTGCGGCCCGGTGGGCGCCATCACCTGCACGTAGTCGGTGAAGAAGCACTCGTCGAGTTTGCAGGAGGCCACCTGGAGAGCGCTGTTGTCCACCTGGACGATGTTGGACGTGATGCCCCAATTCTGACCCCAGTTCAGGCTCTCGGCCACGCACAAATAGTTTGAGGTGCTGAAGTAGAATATCTGGATGTGGCCGGTATCGTCGGCTGCGATGGCGATCTGGCCGGGATTTACCGAGGCGCCATCGTAGGCCGGCTTGGCGACATTGGTCGCGCCAACCGCCGTCCAGTAACTTTCCCACGTGGACGGATCATCCAAATCGGTGCCGTCGATGCAAGCAAAATACAGGTCGTTGTCATTGGGATCAGCCAGGCTCCCGGACCTGGCCCGCAGTAGTTTCCCGCCCACGTAGATCGCAGCGTGCCCCAGCGGGTTATCGGGAGGCGATCCTGTCTGACTCACCTCCGACCAGGTGGGGAGATGGGGTTCCACCTTGACCGCTGTGGACGGCGCGAAGTGGCCTGTGGCCATCTCGGTGGTTAAAGCAGAGTCGATGTCGGTTCTCATTGTACCCTCCGCAGCATGACGGGCACGGTGAACTTACCCGAACCGTCGATGATGGGGCTGATGGGCTTCTCCTGGAGCTTGCCCTCGAAGAACACGTCGTATGTGTTCCCGTAATGGTCGGTGAAGGAGCAATACGGCAGGGCGTAGGCCGCCTTTAGATCGGCCAGGCTGCCCCAGGTGGAGTCGCCCGTGTAAGGAACTCGAAGATCAAACCCCCAGCGGTACTCGGTGAAGTTGAACTGCTGGGAGACGTGACTTCCCCCCACCGTGGTGTGAACTCGCTGAACCTTCTCCATCGAAGGCTCGTAACGGGTCTCCACCACCGGGTATTGTTTGCCGTTGAGAGTGATGTAGGAATTGGACATGGATCACCTCGCGTATTTCCAGTCCGGTAGACCTTGCCGGTTGAACAGCTCGGTAAGCTGCTGCTCGAAGTTGGCGCCCAGACCCAGCCAGCCGCGACCCTGGCCGAACTGTTCGAGCATCTTGATCCAATCCTGCATGGCTTTGTAGCTCTGAGAGTCGGAGCCGAAGTTCTTCAAAAAGAGCTGGGCGGCATTGGGCACGCCTTCCTGCATCACGAGCTGCCACGCCTGCCACGCTTCGTTCATCTGGTCGGTTTTCTCGGTCAGGGCTTCTTGAAGGGGCTGCATCTCCGCGTAGTAATCCAGGTCCAGCTTATGGCGCTCTTCACGCCACCGGAGCCCCATGTCTTGTTGTTCACGCTGGAGGCGCTCCTGCTCTTCCTCGGCGGGGATGATCTCGTTCACCAGCTCCTCACGGCGCTGGACGGCCATCTCGTATTGTTTCTGAAGGAGTTCCAGACTGCGCCCCTGAGCCTCTTCGTCCCTGGCCTGAAGCTCCTCGCGTATGTCCCATTCCTCGCGCAGGCGGGCCAGTTGTTTCTGACGATCCTCCTGGCCCCAGCCGTACTGGGTCTCGGCACGCTCTTCGCTGATGTCCATCTCCGACCGGCGCCAGTTGGCCTGTTCGGTCAGCCGCTCGCGCTGTTCTTTTAGCTGCAAACGCTGCCGGCCCGTGGCGTAGCGGATGGAGCGGTCGAGGTCCTGCATCTGCCAGCCGGTCTGGGTCTCAAACTGCTGGCGGTTGCGGGCGAAATCCTCTTGCTGCCAGCCCCACTGGATGCCAGCCCGGACCATCGAGGTCTGGATGTCAGCCTCGCGCCACTGGAAACGTTTCTCCTCTAGCGTGTCCTGGATCGCCTGCTTCTCCTCCGAGAGCTGGAAATCCTGAAGGCGGTTCTGGAGGGAGAGGATACTCATATCCGCATCTTCGACCCGGTAGCGGTTCTTCAGGGGCGTGATACGGTCCTCAATGGCCCATGAACTTTCCATCCACCCGCGCTGCATGCCAAGCTGTTCGCTTGTTTGGCTCAGGCCGAATTCGGTCTGGCGTCTCTGCCAGTCACGTTGCGCCAACTCCAGGGCACGCGATTCCTGGTAGTTGGCGGGCCGGCCCAGGTCATCCACCAACTGCATCCCCTCATAACCCATGTGGCGCATCCTGGCCGACCAGGCGTAAGGCGTGGACAGGGTTTGCCCCTGGATGAACTTGCTCACTTCCCAGGGTGAAGTACCGCCGGCCAGCATACGAGCGGTGTGGATGGTCATGTCCGCCTGCCAGTCGGCGTCCATGCCCAACCGAGATCCCCAGTCGCCCCACATCTGGGCCGATTGCGACAGACCGCTGATCCCGGCCTTGATTCTTTCGTCCGGCAGACCCAGCAGGTAATTCTCAAACTTCTCGCCGATCAGGGCCGAGCGTGCGTTGTATCCGCCACCGGCGATGCCCATGCCGATGTTGCCCATCAGGTTGCCGGTGCCGGCCACCGTGCCGGGCGCGACGCCAAGCAGTTGTTCCACCTCCCGGACACGGCTCGCCCGCCGGATGATGTCCTCCGTATCGGCGAGCCCCTGATCGGCATACGCTTTTGTATAAGCCGCAGCCTCGTCGGGGGTGAAGCCGGCTTCCTGGAAACGCCGCATGAACTCATCTTGCTTCTGAGCGGGGGCGAGTTCGTCTTTTTCGCCGGCGTACCACGCTTCACCGGGCTCTCTATGCGTGTAGGCGAAGCCCAACAGTTTGCGAGCTACCTGTTGATCGTAGCCGTGCGTCGGCGACCAACTGGGTGATCGCTGCAATATTTGTTTGCCTGCCCAGCCGGCTAGACTGCGAATGATACCCGACCCGGATTCCTGCATCTCGCCGGCATATTCGCCCCAGGTCATTTCCTGGCCACGAGCAGCTTCCATCACGTCCTTGCCGGCTATCGCGGTACCGGCTACCGCAGCGCCCGCAGCAAGAGGCGCAGCGGCGACACCCAGCGCGCCGCCAAGGATGCTGTCACCCCCCAGCATCAGGCTCTTGCCCAACACCTGGCTGGAAGCCAGCTCCAGGGCCAGGCCGTAGCCCACGAACTGACCGTACTGGGCCGCAGCACCGGCGCCCCTGGCCAGGGCAGGGTTCTGGGCCGCCAGGTTACCCAGGCCGGCTATATCGGCGCTGGCCGCGCCGCGCCCGAAGTAATACTGGCTCCACTGCTTGCGCATATCGACTTCGCGCATGTGCGCGTAAGCGCCCAGGTCGGCGCCGGCGCCCATGACAAATTGGGCCTGGGCCATCTGCAAGTCGATGCCCGAAGCGTACTGAGCCGCTTCTTCAGCCTGGGCCGTGCCCCACTGCTTGGCGAACTGCATCTGCCAGGGCAGCATGGCCAAACCGAAGATCTTGCCCACGCGGCGGAAACTGCTTTGCTCTTGCCCGGCGCGACGCTCGATTTGCTCCTCGGCTTCAAAAACCCGGCGCTCTATATCCGTCTCAAGCCGGTCAATGCTCTTCTTACGACCGGCCTGCTCGCTAACGGCCCGCCGGGCTTCAACGAATTGATCGCCGTAGAACTCGCCCAGGCCGGCTTTCTCGATGGCGCTCACCTGGCCGGCCAGTCTGCTATGCGCCTTGCCGTAAGCGCTCTCCTCAAAGCCAACGCGACGCTTGAGCTGCCTCAGCTCGCGGGCCAGGTCCTCCGCCGGCTCCGGCAGGTCCTTCATCTTCTCTCTGACCCTGGCCAGCGACTCCCCGCTGGTCTTGAGCGCCTTGTTGAATTCCGCCAGGTTGTCGCCCAGCTCACCGAACTGGTCGTGGATCGCCTTCTGAGTTTGACGACTTTGCGTAAACTCCTTCAAGCCGGTTTCGGCGGCGCTCTCGGTGAGAAACCCTCCGAGATTGTAGGGTTCCAGGACGTTCTCCATCGCGCCCGCTTTCTGAGCGGCGCCGTGCAGCTCGGCGTATTTGAAGGACACCGCCGTGGCCGACTTGGGGTCCATCTGGCCCGACCGCACCGAGGCGGCAAGATTCTCCAGCGTCTCCATGTCTCTGGTTCCAAAGCCAACCTGTTGGAAGCGCTCCAGCATCTCGGGGTCTTGCGTGATCTTCTCGCCCTGCAAAGCAGCCCGTGTGGCGTAGTCGTATACGTCCAGCTCCCGCATCTTCTGGGGCAGGTTGTCGCCCAGCCTGGTGAAGGTCATCTGGTTGCCGGCCTGCTTGACCATGACGCGGTTGGCGGGGTTTTCGGGATCGAACATGCCCATGCCAACCATGGTCTCGATGATTCCACCACCACCGGTAACAGGGATTGCCTGGCCCACTTGAGGCCCGTCATCCCTGACCTTGACCGGGGTTTTACGCGCCTGGGCACGTTCGGCGGGGCTCAGATCTTCCGGGCCGAAGGGGGCTTGTTGCTGAGGGGCGGCCCTTGTTTGCCCCCCGTTGTCACCGTAGGGGATTTCCTCAATGGAGTCCCACCATTCCTGAGAGCCCAGCGCAGAGGCATACTTCTGGTTGTAGGCGCCTGTCACGCCCTCGAATTGCCAGCCACCTGGTTCAGGCGAGGCAGTTGTGGTCGGTGAAGGCGGTCTTCGTCCACCCCCGCCTCCGGCAGGAGCAGGCAGCCCGCCGCTGACTGGCACACCTTGAGATCGCAGATCCTCCACCACTCCCGCTAAAGCCCCAAGGGGCCGCTCAGCATCGGGGTGAAATCGCGTGACCTTGCGGTTGATATTGACCTCGCGCTCGCCGCGAAGGGCCGCTTGCTCCAAACCGTATACCGCAGATTCACGCACGCCAAGAAGTTGGCCGACCTCGGCGTGGGACAAATCAGCCGCGAGCCCGCGCCGAACCGCCTGGCCGCCCAGGAGTTGGCCCAGCGGGGAAGCTGTGGCCCAACGTTCAACGCCGGTCAACCCGCCGCCGGCTATGGCCGCGCTCATGGTGTTCTGCAAGCGTTCCATACGCTCGCCGATTGTGCCACGACCGATGCGGTACTCACGCACCGCATCGGCTACCTGAGTTCTGGCGTCAGGCGGAGCCATCGCCCCGGCGATATGCTCAGGGGAGAGATCGTCACGCAGCAGGGCGCGAGTTGCCTCGCGCATGAGGCCGGCTGCACCACCGGATACCTTGCCCGGTCCACCAGCCGCCCGCTGGTAGGTCCCGCCCGTAGCCGGGTTGTAGGTCATCAAATCCTGGATCTGCTGCATGCCGGGCGTCAGTTTCTCAGGACGTTGGGCGCGCCCGTGAGAGAGGTTCCACATGTGCTGCATGGACTGGCGGCCTCTGACATCATCCGGGCCGACGCCGGCCATGCCCCTCACGAAGGTGTTGTAGTACTGGCCGATGTCCTCGTACAGGCTCATACCCTTCTGAACCTCAGCTCCCAGCTCGGCAGCCGAGAAGCGTGTGGGGTCGGTCGCCTTCTCCCTGAACCACTCACGCGCCTGTTCCAACGTAGGAACCGGCTTACCCATGCCAACATACTCTTCGATCAGGTTGGCCGCCCCGGTATCTATCGCAGCCTGGGCCGCAGCCTGCCAATGACCGGCGGTATCCAGTCGATTGCCCTGGTGGTCATAGATTCCGCCATCCTCACCCCGGACCACCTCGCCTGTCTTCAAGGCGTAAGCTAAGTCGCCGTCGTTGTCGCCGGCCATAGCCTGCATAATGGTGGTGCTGGCGTACATCGAGTCGGGGTCGAGCCCGCGCCGGATCGCCTCGGCTCTTGAGATGCCCACTGCTCGTAACCTGGGGTCCCAGGTCGCTTCACCCTGGGTGGGAAAGCGGGCCATGCTGTAAGCGC
Organism: Anaerolineae bacterium; assembly: GCA_034412795.1. Lineage (GTDB taxonomy): Bacteria > Chloroflexota > Anaerolineae > 4572-78 > NAK82 > JAUVPY01. The sequence goes on along the minus strand of DAOUMD010000116.1, from coordinate 11,750 downwards.
CCTCTTCAAGACCAGGGACGTACACTTCCCAGTCAGCCAGCGCATCCGAGCCACGCACCACGTCGCCCATCATCCTGTCTTTCGAGACGTAGGCGCCGGTCATTCTGCGAACTGTTTGCTCAGCACCGGCCAGCGTGCTCAGCTCGTGGCGGAACTTACCGGCAGCCTCTCCGAACCCCTGGGTGCCTGCCGTCTCGAACATCTCGGTCAGGGCGCCCATCATGGGAGCCACTTCCTCGTCGATGTACTTGCCGCCCGCCCGGAAGCGTTGTAATTTCCTCGCAGAAGGGGAAACCACCTGCCCTTCCCCGGCGCCGAACACCAGGGGATTGTTACGAAACTCGGATTCGCCCAGGATGTCCATGAGTTCCCTGGAGACGGCGTGCCGGCTGACCAAACTCAGGTCATCGAGACCCAGCCGTTCACGAGCTTGCTCCAGGGCGCGGGTGTACATACCCTGCATCGCCTCCTGACGCAGGCCCACCGCGCCTCGTGGAAGCTCGTATTCACCGGTTGTCGCCAGGGCAGCCTGAACCACGCCCGTGTACGCTTCCCGTAACGGGCGGGCTTCGTGCATGATCTGGCGGTAAGTATCAGGTTGTTGGCGTTTGAGGTGCTGTAGTTCGGTGCGGTTGAGGAAGGGAGAGCGCACGTCGTAGTCGCGCGAGGCAGCGACGGCCATATCGTCCACGAACGCTTGATACTGGCGGTTGATGCGGTACATCCCCCCACCCAGGGCCTCCGGCTCGCTGGTCATAACGGGTCTGTATTGCTCAAGCTGGGACTCGTGGACCGTGGCCGGCCAGTTGATGGTGCGGATGTGACGCTCGGCCAGCCGCTCAAAGGCGGCCATCGGCTTGGCGCCCAACTCGGCGTAACTGCCGGGCAGATCGCCGACATCCATACCCACCTGCCGGGCCAGGTAGTGGGGATCGCGAGCCATGAAGTGGGAATAGATCGTGCCCTGCACGTCTTTGATGCCGCCCGCCAACTGGATGCCCAGCGAATGGCCGGTCACGGGGTCGGTGATGTCGCTCAAATCCTGGCGCACCAACTCCAGCTTGGTGCCGTATGCTTTGGCCCGCACGCGAGCCGTGGAGAGATCGGCCTCGCGGCCCAGCACGAAACGGTAACCGGTCTGCTCGACCAATTCATTGCCCTGCATCACCTGGCGCGTGATGGGCTGGTAGTCCAAAACCTCGTAACCCCAGGACCGGTCGGTGAAGGGGTTGAGTTGCCCGGCGAGTTGGATCTCCTCGCCAGGCAGGTATTGCGTGCCAATCTCTGGCAGGCCGGTCAGTTTTTCACCTGGTTTGGCCCACACATCCTTTACACGTCGCGAGGTGACGTTACCCACCGAAGGGTCGATGTAGCCCTGGCCGGAGGGGCCGGGCTCGCCGCCGATGATGAAGGCCGCCCGCATCCTGCTGAATTCGTCCGGCATGGGGGAGTCGGGGCCGGGTTTGATGTATCCCCTAAATGTTGGAGCGTCGGTGAAGCCCACCTGCTCGTGGGCGCCCAACATCTGGATGCGCTTCATCACCTTGGAGGGTTCCCAGGTGGAGAGGGTCATGCCATCTTCGATACCCAGGAAAGACGAGCGGGTGACCGCCTCGATGCCGAACAGGTGGCTGGCGCCCTGGCGCTTGACCCATTCGGGTCCCATGGCCAGGCGATTGTAGTTGTCTCTGGACGCCAGGTCCGCGTGAAGAGCGCCGGTCCAACGTGCGCGAGCGTGAGAGGGCAGATTGCGCCACTGCCAGGGGGCCATCGGCTCTTCCGGCTGGAAGGGGGAGCCCGACTCCCTGGCCGCCGCAGCCCGCTGAGCGTTCATACCCCGCATGTTTTCGAGGTAGTCCTGATAGCCGGCCAGGTATTGCTCCTGGAGGTAGTCGCGCACGGTATTCAGGCGCTCCTGGCGCTGGGTCTGCGTCTCGTCGGCGCGTTGCCGGGGGATGCGGTTCGCGTCCAGGCCACGGCGCACCGCCTGGCGCACTTCGTCGCGCGTCAGGCCGGCCCGCATGGCCCAGAGGAGGAGTTCGTGATCGTTGAGAGGGTTCATGGAATCACTTTTTAGAGATTGAATTCGGGGGATAGTTGTGCTATACTGAACATAGTCGCCCACACACGGTCGAAAGACATAACGAGGTCCAAGTTATTGCCAACCTGCCTGACGTCAGGCGGGAATAATCTCGGATATAGACAGAGCCCAAGCTACCGATATGAGAATTATCCAGGGATAATTCTGCTCACCCCTATGCTGGGCTAAGACCGATGGTGATCACAAGTGAGGCATTACATATGAAAGCAAGGATTCTGGTGCTCGACGCAGGCACCAATCTGGACGTTGCTTTCACATTTAGGGAAGCTAAGGTCTCCCACTATCGCATTGACAAGCTGCGGCATTTCAACGTCTATGCATTTGATATTATCATCCTGCCTTCACACGCCGATCCAATGAAAGTCGCTAATTGTAGGGACTATCTCAATTCATTTGTTGCCAGCGGTGGTATTCTGATATGTCATTGCCCACGTATCAGAGAGTCTCAATGGTTTGACTCGGTCAACATTATCATGAGCTATCATAGAGATGTTTCCTTCTCTCTCTCCAATGAAGATGCTCAGATGATCTTGAATACAATAGCCCATCCGAGTGATGTGATGGAGCATGATGAGTGGTTCTCTCACGGTTATTTTGTATCAAGTACGAGTGCAGACGTAGTTCCAGTAATCGTTGCGAATCTGAAAGATGGCGGTAATGGGTATGCGCTTGGAATACAGCGAGCCTTTCAGTCTGGCGGCGAGCTGCTTGTATCTACTACTGACTTTGACTATCACAGTGTGTTCGGCCCTGCGATATCAAACGTGAATCTCACAAAGACCCAGGAAGATAAGCTCCGATTGAAGGCGGTACGCATCTGCGAGAACATGAGCGACTGGAGCGTGAACCGATTTTGTTCCTGGAGGATGGGCAAGGTTCTGGGGAGAAGACTTCTGGGAGTGTTCTCGCCAATATATGTCCTTAGGTTCCTGTTCGGAGCCCTGATCCTTGCTCTGTCCGGCTACTTCCTTCTGCGGATTCTCTCAGGTATGGCAATCGGCTTGGAGTTTGTCGTCACCACAGTAGTCGCCCTAGTTGCACTGGGAATAGAGTTATACGATAAAACGATTCTGTTCAAGAGAGGATAATGTAGCTTGGCTCTGCCCAAGCAGCCGCTGCACCCATCCAAGCTAATTGCACGTCGAGTTCGAAGTTAGATTCGTTGTAGCATACCATCGTGTGTTGTAGGCTGTGCTGCTCACCCGTCGGCGGCTGAGCTCCGAGCCATCAGGCAGCATTCAAGCGACGAATTGGCTTGCCGGACACAGAGCAGTTCTCTTCAAGTTCGGAGACAGCAAAGGTGCCTGACAACTTGCCAACCTTGAACCAGGACGAGCCCCACGCAACTCCCGAGCAATCGGAAGCGCCCCCTCCACGCAATATCGCAGAACGGCACCTTGCTCAATATCTAGAACAGCAAAGGCAAGCACAGGCTAAGAAGGAGAAACAACCAGAGGGAATAGCCTTAAAGGTAATAAGACGGCTTCGCGGTTTTACACCCTTGCAGAAAGTCGTTGCACTAATAGCCAGCGCAATTGGCATTTTGGTCGGGATTAAAGAACTCGTCGAAGTGATCGAGCGCATCTGGGGACCTATTCCTTCTGTACGTGCCTTGATTTCGACCCTGACACCTACCAGTACCTCTACTCCTACATCGACCCCTACGTTGACACCAACAGCAACGTTCACGGCGACCCCGACCCTGACTCCGACGCCGGCGCCCACGCCTACGTATACACCCTTTCCAGGACCGACTGCAACTCCATTACCAACTGTAACTTTTGAACAAGTACTACAAGGGGTTGGGCAAGGGGTTGGGCGTTGGTTTGTAGTATCCCCTGATTGGGTGAAGGCTATCTTGATTCTCGGGGGAGTTATCGCGATCCTGTTTGCAGTAATACTGAAATATTTCCGCGATGTTCTTGAGTCTGTTGAAGAACGACGTCAAAGGAAGCAGGAACAAGACTCAGAGAAGAAGGCACAAGACTTGTGGCTACGGTGTCAAGGATTCATCCGTCGTCGTTTGAGAGAACGTGGCATAGTGTGCACAGAATGCCTTACTGATTGGAGTACGACGTACAACGTACAGGATGCACTTCGCAAATACACTCAATTGCATTCAGAAGTTGTGGAGTTTGGTGGGGCACGCCCCAAACAGCTTGTAAAGCACTATCGCAAGTACCACCCGCCAAGGGAGGCCACTATGAGCGATGCTAATTTGGCCCTCGTGCAGCGCTTGACGCACATTGTGAAACGTCCGACTCGGCGCGACAAGGTGCTCGACATAGTGTTCTGGTTTGTAGTTATTGCAATTATTGGGTTGATAGTGTTCATAGTTTTTGTGTTCGTATCCAATATCCAAACTCCCTAAGATTCTTTTTGAAGCACCGATGATTTAACGTCAATGTTGTTGGTTTACCACTCTTAAGTTGCCGCCTGACTCTCGCCTTTTAGGCAGCAGCCAGCTTAATGGAGAACCTGCTATGGAAGCCAGCTAGGAGGCATCCCCAACCTCTACCGGCAGGTTACGTTGCCCCTCCACAACATCACACGCCTGAAACCCCTCGACCAACGCCGTTGGCCACTGTAGCAGCTCCAGTGGCGATACCCCCCACTCCCGCCACAACCGGTACAGCCTCCATATCCAGGGCACGGCAGGCGCCGGCTGCCCCGTATTAGCCGCTGCCTCCGCCAGATCCAGATACTCGTGCAGCTCCAGGATCAGGCGCTCGGCTCGTTTCCCTCCGAAGGATTCCAGTGCGGGTTCGCTTCTCGCACAACCTCGTGCATCTTCCAGAACAGGTCGGCGCTGTACTGCCAGATAGCCGTCATGCCGGCCACGAACTCTTCGTAACTCATCCCCGCCTGGAGAAGCGGTGCTTCGTCCTCGGTCACGATGTCACACTCCACCAGGGTCAGATACGCCTCGACGATGGCGATGTCGGTGACCATAGCCGTCTCACGCTCGGCAAACAGCATGGCGTAGCGCTGCCCCTCGTCGGCCAGGGTGGCCCGCCTGACGGTAAGCGTCACGTCGTGACCCTCGATGGTTCGAGTCACCGGCTTGAGCGATACGGGTTTGATGGTAAGCATATTGCCTCCTCGGTGAGGGGCGCTTCGGCGCCCCTCGTTTTTTAGCTGTCGTAAGCTGCGGTCTGGTTCTTGAGCACCAGAGTGATGGCATCGCCCGAGCCAGGCTGCACGACCGTTCCGCTCACGCGCACCAGGATGTTGTCCGCGCCCCGCATGCTGATAGGTTCTGCGAACCAGTGCGCTTCCGCTGCTGTCAGCGACAGCTCGTAGGGGATCGGCGTCAGGGTCATACCCGCCTGATCCTCGGCGGACTTGAACGTCAAGTGCTGGATCGCGGCTGTGTTGAACACATCGGGGTCCCAGGCGGTGCCGCCAGCCGGGTCGTACATCAGCTTGCCGTACAACGTGGAGCCGGTCACCTGGACCACGTAGGTCAGGGTCACTACGCGGGAGATCACGTCGATGTCGAGCGGCGTGTACTGGCCGATCACGAAGTTGCCGTCCACCTGCTGCGCGTTGGCGATGGTCAAGGTCGCCGCTCTCACAGGAAGCGTGAGCGGCGTCTCGCCACCTTCCAACAGCACCTCACCCACGCAGGACACGAACGGGGCGCTCACGTCCGGCGCCGGGCTCCAGGCGGAGATGTCGGGAACAAGCGTGGGCTCGATACCAGCCGCCGACCACTCGCCGGTCACATAGTTGATGGCCTGCATGTCCAGCACCAAACTCGCGATCTTCACGTCAGAGACCTGCTCGCCGAAGTCGGTGCTCACCCCCCGGAACAGGGTGTAATACGGCACGTCCCCCGGATCGCTGGCGATCTTGAACGTATGCTCGTAGTACTCATCGCCGGAAGCCGGTGTGGTGTCCGGGTCCTCTTGGACGGTGGTCACATCACCACACAGCCCGTACAAGAGATGCCCGATGGATTCGGGCCGGGGGATACCGCGCGAGGCGACTAAACCCGAGATACCGGTCTTGACTGTGCCACGCGGCAGCATCCCGCCGCCCATTTCCGGGGGCAACTGTTGCACACGAGGCTGGGCGCCAGCGGTCTGGTCGGTGACCAGGAACCACGCAGCCGAACCATGCGCAGCCGGAGACCCCTTGGCGGTCTGTCGAGCCAGGCCGATGCTTGAAGTTAGAGAGTTCATGGGTCCCTCCAGGGACTATCGGATTAGGGCGTCCAGACGCTCTTGTACTCCAGGTAGAGGAAACAGCTCCAGGAATACTCGTCGTCCGGCCCGCCACCTTCGTTCACCTTCATCTTGCGGATCGGGCTTGCCCCCACCGTGATGCTCTCGCCGTGATCGTCAGTCAGTCCCATCATAGGCGTCATAGTCACCGCACGGCGCACCCTGGCCACCACGGTGCCGTTGATCTGGTCGGCGGTGTCCTGGTCCTGGTTGGGCCACACGATGATCTCCACCGTGAAGCGCCGCAGCCAGTGTTCCACCCCGCCCTGCCCACCCAGGCCGATCACCTGCCCCAGCTCGACCACATCTTGCTCGTCCTGCCAGGACGACGCGCCGATGCGTTCGGTGCGATCCGGGTCGTTGCGGTGCACGCAGACGATGACGCCGTAGTCTTCGGGGTCGTCCTGGAACTCGCCGCGAACCACCAGGTTCACGCGGGTAGGGTCGTCGTAGGGCGTCTGGCACTGGTCGGTGATGGCTGTGATGAGCCTGTCCACGATGAGTTTTCCGATGTCGGCCATCAGTTACTACTCCTGCGCATCCTGACCGACCCCTTATGCTTGCGCGAGGCCACCAGTGCGTTGTATTGCCCTAGTAAAACCTCGTGCATCATGACCAGCGGGTTGTCGTCGCGCTCGCCGCGTTCCTTGAAGCGGTCCAACTTGGCAGCCACCGTTCCGAGTTTCTGGTGGAATTTGGCCGCCGCGTACAGCTCGACCAGCTCTTCGTCTGCGATGGGGAAGGTGAAGGAGTCGTCGTCGGCGGTCGGGAATGGGTACAAGCCGCGATACCAAACGGAGACGATACTTGACGGCGCGGCGGGGAAGGTGATGGACCCGCCACGCCAGTACCAGTAGTGCCCGGATGTGGGCAATGACTCACCCTCACTGATCGGCTTCTCGGTCCATGTTTCGCCGTCGATGACGACCATGTAGACCGACTCTTCGCCGGGCAGCATGTCAGCCGGAGCGTCTATCGTTGCGGTTGGGTCGGTTACGTCCAGCACCAAATGCTTGGGGAAGTGCAGGGAGTAATCGCTGAGCGCCGAGCGCAGATAGCTGTCCAACTCCGCATCCGACACCTTGCGCCGGCTTTCGTCGGCATTGGTGTCACGCACGAAGTCCCGGACGCGGGTTCTCATTTCGGCAAGGGTGGTCATTACCAACTCCTGGTGGTTCTCACGTGAGAACCACTTATGCAGCGCCGTAGTTGGCGGTGCTGGCCGAGCTGTACCACAGTTCGACGTGGGCGTCCCGCAGGAGCTTGAAGTCGAAGATGCCGTACCAGCTCACGCGGTTGATGCGACCGAAGTCGTCGATCACCGGGGGCACGACGACGCCCGGCAGCGCCGCAACGCCCCAGATCAAGCTGGGACCGCCGACCATAACGGTCGGGTAGATGTCGCGGGCTTCGGTGATGTAGGCCGTGTCTTCGTGGGGCAGGAACAGCGCCTTGTCGAAGTACAGCCGGTCATTGGCGTCGTCCACCTGCACGATGACGCGATGCTCGGCAGTTTCGTCCGTCTCCAGGGGAACGGTCCCGAGCGACTGCTTGTGGATGGTCACTTCCTGGCCGACGGCGAAGCTGGACAGGTCAGCCGCAGCCGTACACTGCACGTAGTTCAGCAGGCCGGTCTCGTCGCTGTCCGGGCCACCCTGACCCTTGACGGTCGCGCCGTCGAGTTGGGTCTGGGCCACCGTCGCGCCCGCGTTGGGCAGGCGGGCGAAGTTGTTCTTGACGTAGCGCACGCCGTCCAACATGCCGATCTCGCCGCGCAAGATCTGGCCAGGCGCGGCGTAGAGCATCACGTCCTTCCACTCGGACCCGGCGCCCTTGCGGATGTCGCGGCCCACACGCGGGTGGACGATGGCCACCACGCTGTTCGAGTTGTCGTTCAGACCCAAAGCGTTGCGCGATTCCAGGTTGGTCTTGGATTGGTCGCCGTAGTCGGGCAAAAACACGTCGTCGGCAGCGATGCTGGCGCGATCTGTGGGAGCCGCGCCGGCGCCGGCATCCGAGTACTTGACGTACTGCGTGTTCAGGAACTCGTTACGCGCCATGATCTCGACTGACTCAACTAAGTTTCGGCCAAGTTTCTCACGCACCAGGCTCTCGAAATCGCCGCTGTTCCAGAACTGGGTCGTGGTGTGGAACTTGTTGGTCTTGATCACGTTGCCGTGCTCGGAGACCGTCATGGTGTACTGCTTGCCATCCAAATAGGCGCCTTCCACGAAGGGAACACCTTCCTGGAGCGCCCCGATGGCCGGGTTCAGGTCGTGAACTTCGGTGAAGGTGATGAGCTTCGCATCACGCGCGGCGAAGTCCACAACCGGTTGGGCATAGCCCTGGTAGATGGTCTGGGCGCGGAGCACGTCCAACAGCACTGCCTCAAAGTACGTCCGGTAGGACATGGGCAGCATCGAAGACGTGAATACGCCGGTTTCAACGCTAGGCATGGAAATCTCTCCTCAGTGGGGTTTTTAGCTTTGCTTCGCTTCCCACTGACGGAATGCTTGTGCAACCTTCCCAAACTCGTCCGTGCCGGCAGCCTGGTTGAGTGCGGTTTGCCATTCCCCCAGCGAGGCGAAGTTGTATGCCGCTTGGTTCGCTGGAGCCGATGGTCCTGGCGTCATGCCCGCCGTAAGCTGCTGGGCCTTCTGGGTGGCTATTTCAGTCACGCCATCGGCCATCATCTTTAGATAGTCAGCCATCGCCTGCTCATCAGGCAATGCGGGGATCGCGTCCGCCAGGGGGAGCAGTTCCGGGTGCTCCTTCAGGGCGTTGAACTTGAGCAGTTCAGCACGAGCCGTGGTCAGCTCCTTCTGGGCTGTATCGCGTTCCGTGGTCAGGGTAACGAGCTGCTCACCCAGGCTCTGCTCTTTGGCGGCGGCACCCGCCTGAGCGGTTTCGAGCTGTTGGGTAAGGTCTCCAACCGATCCACTGGCCGCGTCTAGCTTGGCCTGAAGGTCCTCGATCTGCTTGTCTCGTTGGGAAAGGACGCGCATGGCTCCGTTGTAACGCCCTTCCCAGTCTGGCGTTGGCGACTGCCCCGGTGCCCCGCTATCAGGGGCGCTGGCGGGCGGGGTCGCCCCTGTTTCAGGGGGCCGCGCTGCGCCATCAACCTGCTGATTGTCGGTGGCCGAGGGGTCTGCTTGGTCAGACATAAAAAGTTACCTCCGAACTATGGGGTTGTTATTTATGGCTGCTCTTTTCGACCGCCTGGTCATAAAATTGACCAGGGTGGCCAAAAAAAGGGCCGTTATCTTCGGGTGAACGTCTTTTTGCCGTAGCCGACTTCACGGACGGTGGACTCGGCGATTTCATATTTGTCGGTCAGTTCGTGCGTGGTCAGGGGTAAGGTGTCAGTCGCGAACTGTTGAGCCAGGTCGTCGGGTGGTCTACCGGCCAAGGTTGGGCCTCCTGACTGAATTCCTTCCCGTTGAGGTATCTGGCTCTCTACACACTAAGGGTAAGGTAATAAGATTTCGATTTACGGTACTGGACTGAGTACTAGTCTTAGGATATAATCATTCATCGGGTGTTTTCTGCATACGCGAGGTATGGAGGTGATCTGTGGTAGACGAACTCTCACAAGATGCTGAGCGGGAGATCGCTAAGCTCCAACTCGACGCTTATTTAGCAGAGTACAAAACGGCAAGAGACATAGTTGAAAGAAGTAGAGTGATGCAAGGGCAATTAGATAACCTTGCTCTGGTTGCACTCGGTGTATCTATCCCGCTGGTACTGGTTATCGTGGATAGAGGTCCGACGGCTATCGGCGCAGTATTGCTGATTCCCATCCTCTTTTTTGCCATCGTATTTGCGCAACTGAGACATGAACGAATACTATATATCTATGCAACGTACGTCGATGCAGAGCTAAAGCCAAAGATAAACGATCTGCTGTCTGCGGTTTCAAAGAGTAAGGTGCTGGTTTTTGAGAGTGAGAGATTTCTAGTTCAGCGAAGTTGGGCTCCCACTCTTTTCTTACAGTGGGCTGCCACGGTCAGTCGTGGAATAATCGGCCTGACTATTGGTCTAGCGGTAGTCATACTTTATTTATATCTTCGCTTACTTCTGTTCAAGTCTGGTTTGTATTCTTATGAGATATGGCTGCTAATTATCAACTCTTTGATACTCATCGGTAACCTCATAATTGCTTTCTTCATTGCACGCATAAGATATGCTGACCGAAAGGAAAGGTATTGGGCATCCTCTTAACTCGAATTCTCGCGGGAATGTTTCGAACTTTGACAGCCCTGATCTAACCTTCCAGACTGGTCGCTTCGGTTGCAGCCGCTCCCCTCGCTGCCTCCATCTCAGCCTCGTACGCCAGCCAATCTACCCTTCCTTGATCGCCCTGACCTCAACCGCGAACCACTTCTGAGGTCGGGGTTCTTTATTCTTGCGGTGCCGGAAGCCCACTCGTAGCTGATCCACTGTTGAATAGGGGCCGCCGAAAGCCACCTGCCGGCCACGGGTGTAACCCAGCAGGTAGAACCCCTCACTGCCCATCAGATCCAGCTTTGTCTGGTGCAGCCTGTCTCTGAGGTCCCTGGCCAGATCCTCCATCGTTGCCTCCAAACTGTGGCTGGGCCGCAGCCTGTTGCTCGGCCTTGAACTTCATCCACTTCTTGATGCGCTCCAGCTCTTCCTGCTCGGTGCCGGCCTTGACGCCGAAGCGAGCGATAGCCTCTTCGGGCGAGATGAGGTCCTGCTCGGCGCGGCGGATGATCTCGTCGATCAAGAGCTGGCGATCTTGTGGTACCAGGTCCGAGAAGTTGGGTAGAACGGCGTGCTGGGCAAGAGTTTTATCATAAGCCCCCTTGATGTCGCGCTGTGAGGCCATGCGGAGGATCATACCGTTCAGCATGACCAACATGGTCCGCCAGTAGATGCGGGTGGTCTTGACCTGCTGCAAGAGCGGCCATAATCTCAAAGTCAACGTCACGCCAGAACGCTGGGAGCCTTCGTCCTCGCCAAACGCGACGGGTGAGGTGAAGGACGCCTGACGCGTCATATCTAGCAGGAAGTTGACGAAATTGAAGGTGCTGGACGGCTCCGGCTGGGCGGGGATCACACCCACTTCGGGCGGTTCCTGGCCGGGAACCGCGCTGCCCAGGTCCCACAACTGATCGGCGCCCACCACGAAGTCGCGGTTGGGATCGCCTCGATAATTCCTGATCCAATTTCTTGCGCCGAGGGCGCTTCTTTTCGACAGCTTCCTCGACAACTTCAGGGACCAATTTGTCAGATGTGGTTTTCTCCTCGTAGTAAATGTTTGTCAACCGGTTGGGAAGTAAACAGACCAACCAGTTGTAAAACTAAAACTACCGGCTGGCTCAAAAAGGGAAGCCAGCCGGCTTGCCTTATTCTTGGATCATAACTCTTTAATGATAGTCAGAGGGGCGATTGAAGAT
>DAOUMD010000115.1:0-23856 GCA_034412795.1 Anaerolineae bacterium | reverse complement strand
GTCAAAAAATAGCAGCGTTATCAGACGAACGTCCCTATATGTAGGGCAGGCTCGTAGCCTGCCGCCCCCAAATGGCGGGTTACGAACCCGCCCTACATACCGACCACGATTAAACGCAGTGCTACCCAACGTGACACAAAGGAAAAAATTTATGTTTCAACCCAATCTAGAATCTATGCCCCAGGCCGAACTGCAAGAGCTACAACTGACGCGTTTGCGCGAGACGCTTGACCATATTCACGCCTCTAACCCGACTTACGTGGAACACTTAAGGGGGCTTGGGTCCAGGGACATCGGGTCTGTGGAGGACTTGAGGAATTTCCCCTTTATGTCCAAAAGAGATCTGCGAGAGGGGTATCCTTATCGTTTCGCCTGTGCGCCCCATTCAGAGTTTATGCGCATGCATATGAGCTCCGGCACCACCGGCACCCCGGTGGTTTGCCCCCACACTGAGGCCGATGTCAATCAATGGGCCGAGATTATGGCTCGCTGTCTGGCAGCGGCGGGGGTCAACTCCAAAGATGTCATCCAAATTACCCCTTCATTTGGCCTCTTCAACGGGGGATTTGGTTTTCACTATGGCGCTTCGCTGCTCAAAACTATGATTATCCCTATCGGAGCCGGGCGCAGCAGCCTGCAGTTACGCTTTATGAAAGAGTTAGGGACGACCGCCCTGGCCGCGATTGCGTCCTATCCTTTGCGTCTTATGGAGGTTGCCCAGCGAGATGGTTTCGATTTTCGCGAAGAGACGAACTTACGAGTGGGTATATTTGGGGCCGAGCCGTGGAGCGATGGACTGCGTCAACGCATCGAAGCGGAAATGGGCATCACAGCCTTTGACATCATCGGCATGACCGAAACCGCCGGCGTGGGTTTGGGAATTGACTGCCCCGCTCGCCAGGGAATCCACGTCTGGGAGGATCACTATTTGGTTGAGATCATCGATCCAGAAACCGGCGAGGCAGTCCCCGACGGAGAGGAAGGCGAGATGGTCGTCACCACGCTAACCCGGGAGGCGTTACCCTTGATTCGTTTTCGCACCCGCGACATTACCGGCATCCGCAGCCGAAAGCCGTGTAGTTGTGGACGGACCCACCTGCGAGTCGAACGTATTGAGTGTCGCACCGACGATATGTACAAGGTCAAAGGCGTAAACTTCTATCCCAACCAGATAGAAAGAATCTTGATGCACCACGAAAGCGTGGCCACCGACTATCTGATTCGCCTGACGAAAGAGGCAGGCAAGGACCAACTCTGGCTTAGCGTAGAGGTAGCCGAACCGGGTGACGAAACCCTGGCTGCCCATCTCCACGAAGAGATTTTCGATCTGATCGGCCTTCACGCCAACCAGATAGACCTAGTTCCGGTGGGCACCATCGAGCGGCCACCCGGCAAAGCGGTGCGGTTGATTGATGAGCGGTAAAGTGGTATATTGGGAAAATGGTAAATTGGGAATCGGTATCTGTCCCAGGATGATTATTCGACCTGTTAGACTTTATTTTTCCGCGCCCCAAGTCCAGCCCCAAGGAATTTCAATCACGGTGGGTTTGTCTGCCTTCAGTGCCTCTGTGAGTGCCTTGCCGAGCCTCTCCGGTGTAGTGACACGCTCTCCGTAAGCGCCAAATGCGTGCGCTAATTGCACGAAATCGGGGTTATCCAAATCGACGGCAACAAACTGCTCATCATATTGATCGCGCTGTTGGACCTTGATCATTCCGTAGGCCTCGTTGTTGACCACCAAGATAGGGACATTCAGCCTGTACTTTACGGCGGTAGCCAACTCTGTACCGGTGAACAAAAACGCGCCATCACCAGCAATAGCGACCACCGGACGGTCTGGCAACGCCACTTTGGCGCCCAAGGCTTCGGGGATGCTGAAACCCAACGTGCCATAGCCCCAGGGAAATAGCATGGTGCGCGGCTCGTAAATAGGAAAGATGCCCAGCATATCGGCCCAGAAAAGACTCATGTCGGCGCTGATGATCGTATCGCGCGGCAAGCTGTCCCGCAAGGCGTCCATCCAGGGGCGGGTCGAGCCGACTTTCGCCACCAAAGCAGCGCGGAAATCCTCGCGCGCGGCAGCCAGGCGTGACGGGACCTCCCCGCCTCTATCTTCGCCCCAGGCGGCCAGTTGCGCGTCGATAGCGGCCAACGTCGCTTTCGCATCTCCGACCAGTCTCTGATTCATCGGCAGGTTGCGTTCGATCTCATGCGGGTCAACATCAATCCGGATGGTTACAGGAGGTAGATCGAGCGACCAGGCGTGAGTCATGGCCTCGTTAAACCGGGTGCCTACGGCGAGCAAGGCGTCACAGGCAGCTACCAGGGGACGGATGTCGGCGGATGCAATCCAGGCCACTCCACAGGCCAACGCATGATCGCCGGGAATGCTCCCCGCTCCCATGCCGGTGGTCAGTACCGGCGCCCCCAGACGCCCGGCCAATTGCACCAATTCCTGGCTAGCCTCACTGCTGATCACTCCTCCTCCGGCGTAGATGAGGGGACGTTCGGCATTACGCAGCGCTCTCGCAGCAGCCTCCACGGCCTCGGCCGGGGCGCAGACCCGATCTCGTCGGGCAGCAGATACCTCACTCCCCATACTGGGCCAATCCACGCTATCCGATTGCACGTCACGCGGAATCTCAATCTGTACCGGACGCGGGCGTCCATTACGCGCCTCCACCAGAGCGCGATGGATCGCGCCGGAAATCTCACTCGCCTCGGTCACGCGCTGGCTGTATTTCATGATGGGGGCCAAGACCTCAAGCTGCTTAGGCAGTTCGTGCAACAGACCCTTGTCCTGATCAATGTAAGCTCGATTGACCTGGGTTGCCAGCAACAGCAGCGGAGACGAGTCAGTGTAAGCTTCACCCAGGCCGGTATACGCGTTCGTCACGCCCGGGCCAGGCAACAAAAGCACCGCCGCTACCTTGCCGCTGGCTCGTGCGTAACCATCGGCCATGAAGGCGGCCGCCTGCTCGTGGCGCACGACCACGTGCTTGATACGTGGATGCCGGTACAGGGCATCAAAAATCGGCATGTTGTGATTGCCGGGGATGCCAAAGACCATCTCCACCCCTTCTCGTTCCAGGCTCTTAACCACTGCCTGCGCACCAGTTACTTTTGCCATTATTGACGTCTCCTATTTCTTAAGTTTAGACAACTCGTAAGAAACCGGGTTTTTGAGCTTCACTGTGCAACCGCAACTATGAAAAAGCGCCTGGCAACGTGCCAAAACCTATTGTCAGACGACAAAAAACCCGGTTTCTTGGCTTTTATCTAAACTCAAACTATTTGGGAATGCGTTTTAGATTCGTGGCAGACCCCAGGGATTTTGGGAAACCCCTGGGGTCTTGTTTTACATTATCAAGTTGTCGAGGCCGAGCGAGGCTAGCTTCTGGGGGGACGGCATGCCGCACTCATCCAGCGCCCGCTGCCTATGAAATTCCTTCAGCGCTCGATCAAACTTAGAGAGTGAGACGTGACCGGCCTTGATCTGTTCCACTATCCGGCGCGGCAACCCGTCGGCTTCCAATCCAACCCCCAAACGCAGATTAAATGCCCGCCGTAAATACCAGGTCCGTTCACCTACCAGCATTAAATCTTCTGGAGTATAGGTCACGCCAGTGGTAGCCGTCAACAACCGGGCTGTGTAATCTGCGTTTAAGGCACCCGCCAGGAACTGGCAGTAGACCATCGAGCTGTTAGCGCCCGAAAGGTCCATGCTTTCGATAATTTGGCCGATCCAGTCTTGGTAGGTGGTATCGTCACGTTCGAAGACTACGCCGTCTTCGTTGTGCGAGGCGCCGCGCGGCAAGGTGGCATAGGCAATTTCCAGACCGCGCATGGCACGAGGGTGATGAAAAGGAAGCTCCAAGCCCTTGACGTGAATCGCAAACTCCTCTCCACTGCCGATTTGGGCCGCCGCACGGCGGGACCCCTGGGCCAACAATGCGCCGATCCCAGGTTGGTTTCCAGCTATGCGTCGTACCAGATCAATCACCAGGTCAGGGTCGCCCCATCTTAGCCGCAGGCCATCGGTGTGCTCTTGTGTCACGATCCCCCGCTCGTAAGCCTCGATAGCCCAGGCGATGGTCGCCCCGGTGCTGATGGTGTCGATCCCCAGCCGGTTACACAGGTCGGAAGCCTGGATGACAGACAATGGGGCGTTGGTCTGAGTTTGAGCCCCCAATCCGGCCAGGCTTTCGTACTCCGGCCCGGCCAAGTGCCCTGTGCCTCCCTCCAATTGGGGCGCGTCCACGGTCCACTTGCAGGCAATTGGACAAGCATAACAGGTATCCTGTTTGGGGGGCCACAGTGCTTGCATTGCCTGGCCAGTGATGGCCTGGGCCTTGTCCTCCCACTCCCAGGTTTCCAGGGCCCAATTGCGCACCGGCAGATCGCCCGTATCGATAGCGATGGGCGTGGCGCTCGCGGTGCCGCCGCCACGCCGGATAGTATTCAAAAAGTCACTGGCCCGAAACAAGCCCAATGCCTCACGCTTTAGCTCTTTGAAAGCATCCTCGTCGGCTATGGGCACCGGCTGCGTGCCATGCACCACGATAGCCTTAACCTTTTTGCTCCCGGCCACCGCCCCCAGCCCACACCGGGACGCCACGTCATTGCCTTGGTTGTGGACCAGCGAGGCCATAGGCACCAGGCGTTCGCCCGCCGGTCCAATGGTGACCACCTCCGAACCAGGGAAGCGTTCCTTCAAAGCCTCCTCAGTCGCGTAGGTTTCACGCTCCCACAATTGCCCAGCCGGTTCCAGACGGGCCACTCCCTCATCGATTACCAGGACGACCGGCTCTGATGCTGCCCCACGCAACACGATGGCATCATATCCACTTCGCTTGAGATGGGTACCAAAATAGCCACCCATGGACGCTTCGCCCCACAGCCCGGTGAGCGGAGATCGGGCCGCCCACTCCACCCGCCCCGTCCCGGCCCAAGTTGTCCCACTCAGCGGTCCCGCAACGACGGCCAGGATATTGTCGGGACCGAGAGGGTCAGCCTCAGGCGGCACATGGTCGAAGACCAACTGGGCAGCCAAACCAATACCACCGATAGATTTTATGTAAATTCCGCGGGATAGGGCTCGCGTCTGGATTTCCCCCTGGGTGAGATCGACGTCCAAGATCTGCTCACGCCAGCCAAAGGCCATTACTGGATCTCCTCCATAAACTATCTCCTGGTCCGACGTCTGTTACAACATTCAATGTAAATGAATTTACACGTAAATAAATTTACACTTACATCAAAAACATAGGGGCATTCTATCCAGAATACCCCGGTTTGTCAAGATACGCAGACCACTGAATTTGATATTATCAAAAATTATGATAACAACACAATACTCAACTGTGCAACACTTTCTGACAGCAATACGTATCTTCCCAAAAAGTAAGGTACTACTCTGCCGCCTCCCTACCCCCCAATCCTGGGGGAAACCGTGCTCTATTGTCAAAGTAATCAGTTCGCAGCGCCCTTCAGAATGATCGGCAAGTAGGATGGGATGCTTGGGAATATAGCTCTGGCCACCACTTCGGGTGGACTCTTCGAGACCTCCCACAGGGTCCCCAGCGTGTCTCCGTCCACGCCGCCGTTGGCCCGCAAGAAGTCGATGTATTCTTTGGAGGACGTCTGGTAGTAAAGGGTGGCCATCACCCTTTCAGTCTCCGGGGGGAGCGTATAGGTCATCTCATCCCAGTACTGACCGTCCGCGTACACTGCCCCCACCGGACGTAAACCCGGTCGGTCAAAAGCGGCCTGGGTATAGCCCCGGGGAGGGATGCGGTTGTCTTTGATCACTGTGTTGTTCAAAATGAAGTGGAATGACTCTCCCGCAGGCTGATTGAGCAAGGCCGCCAGCTCCGGCGTGATGCCCTGCTTGACCTCGTATATTTTAATATCGGAGTCTTCGGTCAGTACACCTGTCCCCGCGTCATAGGCCCCTGACTCATAGATCAGGTCACCATCCTGGCTATAGGCGCGCAGGTTGATCCACATGCGGCGACCTTCGGGGTACCCGGTGGGAAGTTTGTGCCCGGCCTCGTTGGTCACTCGAATGGTCGCCACTTTATCCGGCCCGCTGGCCGTCAGGTCCACAGACAGACTGGCTGCTCTGGCAAGCATTTGCCGGGCGCGAATGATGGTTGCGTTTAGATCCTCAGTCTCACTGGTCGGGCTATGCAGCCGCCAACGGGTGTCCTGCAGAATGCTCAGTACCCAGGTGTTGCCTCCCACCAACTCGTGTTCCGGCAAACAGCCTGTCGTACGACAGTCGCGCTCAAAGGGGTTAAAGGCGTCATCGGCTGCCTTACCCGTCGTACGACGCATATGGCAATCCTGGCAAGACCCAACGACCCCATCAGGTTTGTCGCCGGCGAATTGGGGCGCATACACTCCGGTTGCAGCGTACTGGCTGTTAAGCCACTCATCGAAAGTGGTCTCGATGGGGAATAGTTGTCCTTCCTCGAAGGAGGGTGCTGCCAGGTCATTCTCATTAGGCCAAAATTGGCCACGCGTCTCGTCCCAAGAAAGGACAGGATTATCCACATTGTGGCAGGTGCCGCACAAGCGAGACTCGGTCACGGAGTCCCTTGACTGGCTAAGAAAATCGGTGCGGTAGGCAGTGTGATACGCAAAGGAGGCGCCAAGCGAAAATGGTCCACGTCGGTTGTCTTCGGGGTCAACGATCATCATGGCGCTACCCGCGTGACCGCTGGGTACGGTGCTGGTCAAGGCCGCACGAACGCCAGCGTCGATGGTGCGCGCTTCGTCCGTCAGGGAGGGGAAGGGATCGACCATGCGGTGGCACACCTCACAAGTGACACCTGCATGAACATCGGCCGGTTGCAGGGCAGAGCCATCGCCTGGGTGGCTGCGCCCCTCCAGCCACCCTTTGGGCGTGTGACAGCGCAGACAATATTCGCCTGCACCTGGAGCGTTGTTGTTGGCAATTGCCAAGGCGGCCCACATCAACGGGTCTCTCCCTGCCTGGCTCATCATACTGCCCCGCCAGCTATTATAGATGGGGGCAGTATGACATATGTCACAATCAGCCGCTGGAGGAATCTCAGCGACGATCTGATTCGGTTGTGTACCCGGTAGGAAAAAATCGTGGTGGGTAGTAGCCAACACCGACCTGGGGACAAATACGGCGTAAGGTAGGGAGATAGGTGATATGCTCTCACCTGAAATCTCGGCCTCATTTATGATGCTACCCATCACCTCGCCGGTTACCCTAACCCGATAGGTGATTATTATTTCTGGGGTGGAGGACAATGGGCCTTGCCAGCGTAACACCGGGCTTTGAGAGTCATCCACGCTCCCCTGGGTAGCCGCCAGGGAACCGGGGATGTAACTCAAACCGACGGGCACCGTATCGGTCAAAAAGACCACATCAGTAGAGGGAGCGCCTGAATTCCTGAGGGATATGGTGTACGTCAATACTTCTCCGGGATCAGCGTTGGGACTGGAGGCACTCTTTTCTGAGTTCCTCAGATCGGGGCCGGGGCCGTTCGCATCGGCCAGGCGACGGATTGTGCCGTCGGCGTAGCTGACGACGTACAGTTCGTCGTCTTCATCCTCGCCAAAGGCGCTGATGTTCAAGCCGGTATTTAATTCTAACTCAGGCGTGGACCACGCCTCCGGGTCGGTGCCACTCTTGTACATACTCCAGATTTTGCCATCAACGTAGTCAGCGAAGAAATAGCGCCCCCACAAAGAAGGGTAGCGAGATCCGCGATAGACAAATCCGCCCGTCACCGACCTGCCTTCAGCGTGGGAATACTCAGCGATGGGGTTGGTGAGAGTCGCCAGATACGCAGGATCGTTACAAGGTGGGAGCGACGTATAGGTATGGGTTGCTTCCCTACATCGCCAGCCAAAGTTGAGCCCTCCCGGCGTGTCCGCAGCTTGATAGCTGATCTCCTCCCAATCGCCCTGTCCAACATCACCGATGTAGAGATCGCCAGTCTCCCAATCAAAACTGAAACGCCACGGATTGCGCAGACCGATGGCCCAAATCTCGTCGGCGCCGTCAACCCCGACGTAAGGATTGTCAGCGGGGATGGCATACGGCACACCACCATCCACGTCGATGCGCAGCAGGGCACCTAGCAAGGTGTTCTTATTCTGCCCATTATCCTGTGGGTCGCCACCACTGCCGCCATCGCCCATTCCTATATAGAGGTAACCATCGGGGCCGAAGAGAATCTGCCCGCCATTGTGATTTGAAAAGGGTTGAGCTATTGTTAGTAATCCTGACGCGCTGAGTGGGTCTGCCCGGTTCGGGTCGGAGGAGACAGAGTAGCGAACGATAACAGTAGCGCGATCACTACTCCGGGTATAATTTACATAGAAATAGCCGTTTTCCCCGTAATTGGGATGAAAGGCCAAGCCCAGCAATCCCCGCTCGCCGCAACAACTGACGAGGCCAGAGATGTCCAGGAAAGGATCAGGCAGTATCTCGCCACCCTGAATAACTCGGATAAAGCCTGCCTGCTCCACCACGAACAGCCGGTGGGAGCCATCGCCAGCGTTAGTCACCTGCACGGGTCGAGTAAACCCCGAGGCAACGATTTCATCTATGATGATCTCTACATTGCCCTGGGCAAGTGGCACGCCGGAATTACTCGCCAAGAGCGGACGCTCATCAGCCGTAATCCATAGCTCAACCACTACGACCAGAGCCAGGCCCACCAAAACAATTGATCTAGTCAATTTGCTTCCCATGCCGACCTCCACACATTCCCCCCGAGCCTTCAAGGGGGCAAGCCACTGGTCATCCCCGGGGCATAATGTATTCTATAAATGCGATGGAGATTGTAGTATATCATGTTACCCATCGATTCCAAAATCCATTTGACAAATGCACAAATTCCCGGTATAATATATGAGGTATGACCACAGCGTGGTCTATGTCTGATTAACCCCACGCTTCCTCGCTTTTCGTTTCTTGTGGGCAGCCACGCAAAGCCTCACTGGCCAAGCGAAATCTCTGCAACGACGGAGAGGATGTTGTGTCGGTGCTGATCGGGCTACGTTGTTCCTCTGACTGGCAAAACAGGTTCAATCACTTTGGTGATTTCCCCTTTAGTTACCCTGGCACCCTGTTCAAACGATTCACAGGGCGAAATCAACCCTTCGTGCTTCGGTATCCCGGCGCCCTCACTGCTTATGACCTGGCTCAGATCGGCACCTTATTCAAAAAGAATCCACGTCTTACTCACTAAGGATTGAGAATTAAACAACTTCCTCAAATGAAAGCGAAATACCAGTACGCCGTCAGGCAAATTTTGAGACTTGTAGTTGCGACTTTAGTCGCTCATTACGCGGGAAAAACGACTGAAGTCGTTACTACGGACCTATCAAAACTCATCTGACGGTGCACTAGCCTGATTCAGTCGGCCAGGTAGTGTTGACATTTGTGCATTCCCAGAGATGCATTTGGTTATCTGTTGCGGGGTTCTCAGGCGCAAAGACTCAAATGTCAACACGGCCTAATGGGCAAGTTATTAAATCCTTAGTCCTAAACCTTTACAAAACGTTACTGCTCAGTCTCACGTCATCCATTCGGCAAGCTCAGGGCAGGTTTCGAGACCGCAGGTCGAGAAATCCCTACCGAGGCACCATAACCAGAACCAATGATTTAGGGATTTCTCCCGTTGGTCGAAATGACATGCCTGAGCAGATACTACAAAACAAGGAAAAGGTCAGATGAAAAAGATTCTCTGCTATGGTGACTCAAACACGTGGGGATATAGCGCCCACAGCGGGGAACGTTTCCCCCGAGATGTACGCTGGACGGGAGTACTCAGGGACGAACTCGGAGATGGGTACGAGATCATCGAAGAGGGATTGAACGGAAGAACCATCGTCTGGGATGATCCCATTGAGGGATACAAAAACGGCAAGACCTATTTGATCCCTTGTCTCGAGTCGCATCAACCTACAGATTTGGTGGTGATAATGCTGGGGACCAATGAACTGAAGATGCGGTTTTCCCTGTCCGCCTATGACATTGCCGAAGGAGTCCGCGTTCTGGTAGACATCGTACAGAAGAGCGAGGCGGGCCGCGATGGAGGTCCACCCAAGCTGCTGTTGATGGCGCCGCCACCTATCGCCAAACTCACCGAGTTCGCCGAGATGTTTGAAGGGGCTGAAGCAAAGTCAAAGAAATTCGCAGAGCACTACCGGAGAATCGCTGAGGAGCAAGAATGCGAATTCTTCGATACTTCTGAGGTGATCATCTCCAGCGATATCGATGGGATACACTTTGAGGCAGGTGAGCATCAGAAGCTGGGAAAGGCCGTGGCTGAGCTGGCAAGGAAGATCCTGGGTTAACCGCCAGCCGGACAACGGATGCGTTCCACTGAAGCTCAAAAACCTGGTTTCTTACAAGTTGTCTAAACTCAAGTTCAATCATTCAAGCTCTTAGGATGGTGCACTATTTACCAAAGGAGGTTACACAAATGGAGATAAGTAAGGATACATTGCTAGAGATGTATCGCCGGATGGTTCGTATCCGGGAATTTGAATTGGCCTCGATTGATCTCTTCAAACGAGGCCAGGTGAAAGGGGCAGTGCACCCCTACATTGGACAGGAAGCTTCTGGCGTGGGTATCTGCATGGCCCTGCGCCAGGACGACTTGATTGCCGGTACCCACCGCAGCCACGGACACAACATCGCCAAAGGAGCCAGGTCCGACCGCATGATGGCCGAAATCTTGGGCAAGGAGACCGGTTATTGCAAAGGGCGCGGTGGCTCTATGCACATCGCGGCCTTTGAGACGGGGAGCCTGGGAGCTTTGGCGGTTGTAGGCTCCGGGATTCCACTCGCCGTCGGGGCGGCTCTTGCCTTTAAGATGCGGGGCGAAGACCGTGTAGCGGTGCCTTTCACCGGCGATGCCGGCTCCAACACCGGCAACTGGCACGAAGGGCTCAATATGGCCTCCATTTGGAACTTACCGGTGGTCTTCGCACTGGAGAACAACCACTACGGCGTGTCAACCAACATCGAGTACTCGACCAATGTCGATGACCTGTCTACTCGCGCTCAGGGTTACGGTATTCCGGGTGTCCGGGTCGACGGGTTTGATGTGGTGGCTGTGTTTGAGGCGGCTACAGAAGCGGTCGAACGAGCGCGCCGTGGGGAGGGACCAACGCTTTTGGTGACGGAAGCCTATCGATTTGAAGGCCATTACGCTGGCGAGCCGGAGGTGTATCGCGAGCGAGCCGAAGTTGCAGAATGGCGCAAGAAGGACCCCATCCCACGCTTCCGAAAAGAACTAATTGAAAGTGAAGCGGCCAGCCAGGCTGAACTGGACGCCATTGACGCCGAAATCAAGCAGGAAATGGCAGAAGCGGTGAAGTTTGCCCAAGAGAGCCCCCAGCCGGACCCGGCCACTGCACTGGATTACATCTACGCATAGAGGGTGTATAGGTAAGCATCCTTTGGACAGGAGATAAAAGATGGCAAAGAAAGAAATAGATGCAACTTCCCTGGGAGCAGTCGCGGCCGCCATGCCGTCCGACTTGATCGTGCAGGTGCCGGAGGGTGTGCCAAGCCAGGAATTGTCATATCAAGAGGCGATTCGCGAGGCGCTGCGGGAGGAAATGCTGCGAGACGAGAGCGTATTCCTTTTGGGGGAGGATATAGGCAAGCATGGCGGAGCCTTTGGGGTGACCCGCACGCTGTTCGATCAATTCGGCCCGGAGCGAGTTCGCAACACGCCCATTTCTGAGAACACCATCGCCGGTGCCGCTGCTGGCGCGGCATTGGTTGGCATGCGCCCGGTGGCCGAGATCATGTTTGTCGACTTCTCCGGCTTGGCTATGGACCAGATTTGCAATCAGGCAGCCAAGTTACGCCTGATGACCGGCGGGCAGTGCAAAGTGCCTATGGTGGTCCGTATGCCCCAGGGAGGCGGGGCCGGCAAGAGCACGGCCGCCCAACACTCCCAGAGCCTAGAAGTGTGGTACGCCCAGATACCAGGCCTGAAGGTTGTACATCCTTCTACGCCCTACGACGCTAAAGGGCTGATGAAGGCCGCCATTCGTGACGATAACCCGGTCATCTTCCTGGAGCACAAGTTCCTGTACTCGTTCCTCGGTCTCGTACCGGAGGAGGACTACGTCCTGCCCTTGAGCAAATGCGACATCAAGCGCGAGGGGACAGACGTCACGGTGGTGGCCTCGGGCTACATGGTCTGGCATGCTATGCTAGCAGCCAGGATGTTGGCCGATGAAGACATCAGCGTAGAGGTGATAGACGTACGCACCATCAGTCCTCTGGATGAGGATACCATCGGCGAGTCGGTGCGCAAGACCGGGCGGGCGGTGGTGGTAGCCGAGGCCTGTCGCTCCTACGGACCGACTGGCGAGTGGGGTATGGTGATTATGGAGCAAGCCTTTGACTATCTACAGGCACCCATCGTACGCGTCACCGGACGCAACTCGCCAGTCCCCTTCGCGGACAGCATTGAAAACGGACAGTGGCCCGACACGAATGAAGTCGTCAGCGCCATTCGTGAGGTTATGGCGTAGTGAGAACACAAAACTAAGAGCCTAAGGATTTCAGGCGAACCGCAGGCTTCGTCGAACGCTCAGCCGAACGGCTCGCGCACCCTCGGTCTGTCTGAATGATTAGCTGCGAGGTAGCCTGGTGATCAAAATCGCCGCGATGATTGGCACACCCGATCTAGAACAAGAAACTCTCGCCGTCTACAGCGGAGATCTGGCCACGGCCTTCGGCAAAGTGGCTGCGCTGGGATACGACGGCGTCGAGTTGATGACAAAGGACCCGACGCAACTGGACGGCGTGAAGATACGACGTTGGCTGGACGAGAACCATCTCAAGTTGGCGGGTCTGTGTACCGGCCACGTTTATGGCGAAGATGGGCTTGGCCTGGTCGGACCCACCCCGGGGATTTGCCACCAAGCCATGGCTCGTCTGAAATCCTTTGTGGACTTTGCCGCCACCCACTTTGGGGAAGGTACGCTGGTCAACATCGGCCGCTCGCGTGGGCCAGGCCACCCGGACGACGCCGAAGGCACTTTGGAACGAATGGTGGAGGCCTTCGGCGAACTGGCCGACTATGCCTCCCCGCACGGGGTGCGGCTGGTGCTTGAGCCGATCAATGTGCATCAAGCGCCCTACATCCACACCAGCCAGGACGGCATCGACATGGTCAACCGGGTGGACCGGCCAAACTTCGGACTGATGCTCGACGTGTACCACATGAACATCGAAGACGTGGACATCTACGACAGCTTCCGGGAGGCCGGTGAGCTGTGCTGGTTTGTTCACTTCACCGACAACAATCGAAAGTGGCCGGGCAGCGCCCATCTTGATTTCGAGCAATTTATCGAGGTTCTGAACGAAATCAGCTACGACGGATACGTCTCTATGGAGATCTTACCCTGGCCTGACCCGGATACAGCGGCCCGGTCGTCGATCGAATTCCTGCGCCAGTTCATCCCCAAGAGAGATTGTGATGAGGAGAAGATCAATGGCTGAGATGACCCCACGAGAGCGAGTGTGGGCTGCCGTAAATCACCAGGAGCCGGACCGAGTCCCGCTCGATATCGGTGGCGGCGCCAGCACGAGCATCGTCGTCGAAGGATATGAAAATCTTAAGGAACGTTGGGGCGTGCCGGGAGAAACCAAGATCATGAACAAGATCTTCCGCGTTGCCCGGCTGGAAGAAAGCGTGATGCAGCGCCTCGGCAGCGACTGTCGCCCGCTGGGGATTAAACCTCCTGTCAACTGGACGCCACCCCCTGCCGAGCCAGGCACCTTCACCGATATGTGGGGCATTACCTGGCGGCAGGCGTTCTATGGGGATAACTGTTACTACTGGGAACTGGCGCGCAGTCCTCTGGCGGAGGCCAGCATAGAAGACATCGACCGTTATCCCTGGCCAGACCTGTCGGACCCCGGTTTCACTGCCGGTCTGGCTGAGGAAGTCAAAGCGCTATACGACGATACCAACTACGCCATCATGGCCGACGGGGGGTTCAAGAGCTTCTGGGAGCTGGGATATATGCTGCGCGGGTTCGAGCAGTTGCTGATGGACCTGGCGCTAAACCCGGAGTTCATCTCGGCTTTGATGTCCAAGCTACTGGAAATCAACAAAATCATGACAGGCCAATTCCTCGACATCGTGGGACCTTACATCCACGTTTTCCGTGCGGGGGATGACCTGGCCACTCAACGAGGGCCGTTGATGTCGCCCCAAACCTTCAGGACCCTTATCAAGCCTTACTACAAAGAGTATTACGACTTCGTCAGGTCCAAGACCGGTGCCAAGATATTCTTCCACAGTTGCGGGAACGTCGTCGAGCTGATTGATGAATTGGTGGAAGTTGGCGCCGAAATCATCAACCCAGTCCAGGTTTCGGCGATGGGTGACACGGCGGAGCTGAAGGCCCGATTTGGGGACAAAGTCACATTTTGGGGTGCCATCGACACGCAGCGCACCCTGCCTCACGGTAGCGTCGATCAGGTAGAGGTTGAGGTCCGACAACGCATCACCGATCTTGGACCAGGTGGTGGGTACGTCGTGGGTCCCGTCCACAATATCCAGCCTGACGTGGCACCTGAGAACATCGTTGCTATGGCCGAAGCAACTCGAAAATACGGAACCTATCCATTGGCTGTATAGTCCAACGAACTCAGAGTATCTTCTCAAAAAGTAAGGGCGAACACCCAGGTCTGCCCCCACCCCGAATTATTGAGAAGATACAACTCAAATACCAACACATTGGAGGGATCTATGGCAGTTGAAGTTTTTATGCCGAAGATGTCGGATCACATGGAAGCCGGCGAGATCATTCGCTGGTTAGTGAAAGAAGGAGACCGGGTAGAACAGGGTCAGGTCATTATGGAAGTGATGACTGACAAGGTCGTGGCCGATTTGGAAGCCTCCGCTTCTGGGGTACTGAAAGGCATTCGGGCAGGTGCGGTCGATGGCGCCATCGTGCCGGTTGGTGAGACATTTGCCTTCATTGCTAAGCCGGACGAGGAGGTACCAACTCTAGCACCGCTGGCGCCCGCCGAGGGCGAAGAGGCCAAACAAGATGTCCAACCTGCACCTGCGGCGAGCCCACCAGCCCAGGGCGTCGCAAAACCGGGGTCGGTACGGGCGACGCCTGTCGCCCGCCGCCTGGCCAAGGAACTGGGCGTAGATCTGTCACAGGTGAAAGGTAGCGGCCCGGGAGGCAGAATCAAAGATGAAGACGTGCGCGCTTTTGCCGAAGGGCAAAAAGCGAAGCCCCCTGAAGCGCCCAAGGCTGTACGGGCCTCGCCGGTGGCACGTCGTGTGGCCCGGGAACTGGGAATTGACATTAGCCAGATCAAGGGCACCGGCCCAGGAGGCAGGATCAGGGAAGAGGACGTTCGATCCTACGCCGAAGATCTTTCAGTCGCCCCCGCCCCTCAGCCTGCCGAAGCGGATGCAGAGTGGCTGGAGTTGAATTCAATCCAGCGCCTTACGGGCCAGCGAATGTTGGAAAGCGTCCAAACTGCGCCCCAATTTGCCCTCACCATCAACGTAGACGTGACCAATTTGCTCTGGCTACGCGAGGGGCTGATGGAGCGGATCGTGGCTGAAACGGGCGAACGGCTCTCCGTCACCACGCTTCTGGTGAAGATTGTAGCGGCAGCTCTGAAGCAATATCCCCTGGCCAACGCATCTTTTGAGGATGGAAGAGTTAAGTTACATCCCCAGGTCAATGTCGGCGTGGCGGTGGGAACCGACGATGGACTGGTGGTGCCGGTTATCAGAGGCGCCGATCAGAAGTCACTGGTTCAGGTCACTCAGGAGCTCAAGGCCTTCCAAGAGAAAGCCCAACACATGCGTTTTACGGCCGAGGATCTTTCGGGAGGCACTTTCACCATTTCCAACCTGGGCATGTATGGCATTGATCGTTTCAACGCCATTATCAACCCACCAGAGAGCGCCATCCTGGCCGTCGGTCGAACGGTCAAGACACCGGTAGGGATGCCGGACGACACCATTGCCCTACGTCCCATCATGAGCCTGACACTAACGATCGACCATCGAAGTATGGATGGTGTCCAGGCGGCCAAATTCCTGGCCGAAATCAGAGAACGAATTGAGAAACCATACTTTCTGCTTTAGTAAAGGATGGAAGTTTGGTTGGTTGGTTAGTTGGTTGGTTGGTTGGAAGATTAGTAGCAGGCGGAAAGCGCGGAGTTCCCTAAGCACCAACCAACCAACTAACTAACCAACCAACCGACAAAGGAGGATCCCTAATGAGACTTGAAGGCAAAGTAGCTATTATCACCGGGGGTGGCTCCGGGATTGGGCGAGCCACAGCCGAACTCTTCGCCCGAGAGGGTGCCAGCGTGGTGGTGGCCGATTACAAGGCCGATGCCGGAAGTGAAGCCGTGCAGGCGATCAAGGATGCCGGGGGCGAGGCCATCTTCGTGGAGGTAGATGTTTCCGACTCGGTTCAGGTTCAGAAAATGGTCCAGACCTCGCTGGACACTTACGGCGGCATAGATATTTTGTTCAACAGTGCCGGTGTGCTTATCTTCGGCACGATTCCGGAGACCGAAGAGGAGGCCTGGAATCGGATTATGGCCATCAACTTGACCGGCGCTTACCTGTGTAGCAGAGCAGTGATCCCGCATATGATTGAGCGCGGCGGTGGTTCAATCATCAACACCTCCTCTTCGACCGGGGCGCACGATGTCGCTCCTAACATCGCCGCCTACGTGACCTCCAAGGGAGGTGTCACTTTGCTGACCAAGGCTATGGCAGTTGACCATGCTAAGGAAAACGTACGGGTGAATGCTATTGCGCCCGGTCCCACCGACACGCCAATGCTGAGGGACAACATGTCGCCGGAAGAATTGGAAGCATTTGCCGCCACCTTCCCCATGAAACGCCTTGGCCGGCCGGAGGAGTTGGCGTACGCCGCCCTGTTCCTGGCCTGTGACGAGGCGTCCTTTGTTACCGGAGCGATCCTGGCAGTGGACGGTGGGCAGACGGCGCAAGTATAAGGGTGTATCCATCCCGGCGATCATCGCGGGTTTGTAGGAGGGGCATATGGACAGCGAAAGTATGTTTCGTAATGTGGGCGTCCAGGGAGGGCTGGTCGATCGCGTAGTCAAGGAAATACAAAGGGTGATCGTGAGTGGCCAGCTTGAACCAGGTATGAAATTGCTACCTGAGCGGGAACTGGCCGACGAGCTCGGAGTGAGCCGCACAGTGGTTCGGGAAGCGGTTCGTATCTTGGTGGCCAAGGGCTTGCTGGAAACCAAGCCAGGCGTAGGGACGATTGTACGTCAGGTGACCAGCGACCAGATCGTCGAACCGCTCAGCCTCTTGCTACGAACCCAGGGAGAAGACATTTCCGTAGAACACCTGCACCAGGTTCGTCATATGCTTGAGGTAGAGATCGCTGGACTGGCCGCCCTGCAAGCGACCGGAGATGATGTTGCGGAATTGAAGGGTATTCTAGATCAAATGGAAACGGTACTGGACATCCCAGAAGCACTCGTAACCTCAGATGCCGACTTCCATCGTGAGCTGGCAAGAACGACACACAACCCTCTCCTGATCATTCTCTTGGACTCGATCCAGGATTTGATGCAGGAAGTACGTCTCTTGGTGACCCGACATCCTGAACTGCACCAGAAGGTGATGCTCGATCACCGGAAGATCTTGGGGCGCGTGGCGGCCAATGACTCGGATGGCGCGCGCCAAGCCATGGAAGAGCACCTTGAGCATGCCCGTAGGTTCCAAGAAGAGCTTCTGGAAGCAAAACTCACAAAAGAAAGCAACTGAATCCTTGGAGGGGTGATATGTCTCGTCTCAAATTCGCGGTCTTGGGAACTGGGTTCTGGTCTCACTACCAGATCCCGGCCTGGTATGAAGTGGGTGGTGTCGAACTGGTCGCCGTCTATAACCGCACTGTCTCCAAGGCGGAAAAAGTAGCCGAGAAATTCAACGTGCCAAGAGTATACGGCGATCCAGACGAGCTGTTCCAGCAGGAGAACCTCGACTTCGTTGATATCATCACCGAAGTCCCTGCGCACGCCCCCTTCGTTTATATGGCAGCTAAATACAAAGTGCCGGTGATCTGCCAAAAGCCGATGGCCCCCGATTATGAGACAGCCCAGAAGATGGTGGCGGTCTGTCAAGAAGCGCGTATCCCCTTCTTCGTGCACGAGAATTTCCGCTGGCAAACACCGCTGCGAGCGCTCAAAGAGGTGCTTGAAGAAGGACATATCGGCCAGCCAGTACGGGTCCGCATCCAATTTGTGCATGGCATGGAAGATTTTGTTTGGGAGAACCAACCTATGTTGAAGACGCTAGAGCGATTTGCCCTGATGGATCTGGGCAGTCACCTGCTCGACCTGGCCCGTTTCTACTTTGGCGAACCCCAAAGCCTGTACTGTCAGCATTTCCAGATTCGGGACGATATTGCCGGAGAAGACGCCGCCTCAGTAATGCTAAAGATCGGGGATATGATGTGTACGTGCGATATTAGTTATTCCACCAAAACTGAGTGGAAGCAGTTCCCAGAAACCTTCGTCTACGTCGAGGGCAAAAAGGGCACGGTTGAATTGGGTCCCAACTACTTCATCCGTGTTAGCACGGATGAGGGAACCCGGCTACGACGCTATGCGCCGCCGCGTTACACTTGGTGCGATCCCGACTACAACGTCGCCCACGCCAGCATGGTCCCCATACACCAGGATTTCTTGAGGGCGTTCAGAACAGGTGAGCCTCCCGAGAATACCGGGGAAGATAACCTGAAGACGATGCGGCTGGTATACACAGCCTACGAATCGGCCGAGCGCAATCAGGTGATTACGTTCGATTGACACCGAATAGGAGGCTTGATGGCTGATAAAAAGAAGATACAGGTAGATGCTGGGCTATGCCGGGATTGTCAGGCGTGCGCACTAGCTTGTTCCCTTCACCACGAGGGAGAATGCAACCTGGGCCTGGCCCGGCTGGTGATTAATAAGGACATGGCCAGGTATGAGTTCGACATCGTGATCTGCAAACACTGCGATGAACCTGACTGCATGTTGGGCTGTCCCAGCGATGCTATGGTGCTTGATGATCGGGGCGTAGTGATCATCCTGGACGATGAGTGCAACCGATGTGGCTCTTGCGAGGTCAGTTGTCCCCACGACGCCATTTTCTATTATGAAACCCAGGACCGATATCTCAAGTGCGATCTATGCGCCGGTCGCGAGGCAGGCCCTCTGTGTGTTGAACTTTGCCCGGTGGGGGCATTAACGCTCGTGGATGCAGAGGAGTTAGTCGAGGTGGAGGTGTAACGTGCCGTTTGGATGGATGGGCAAGATCCTGGATGTAGATTTGACGGCCAGAAAAACCAGCGTTCGCGACACGATGGCCTACGCTGATGACTACATCGGCGGGCGGGCCATGGCCAGTCGCATAGCCTGGGATGAGATCCCGGCTGGAATCGACGCCTATGATCCCGAGAACCGGGTCATCGTCGCCACCGGGCCGCTGACGGGTACATTGGCCCCCACAACTGGGCGCACGGTGATGACCAGCCTTTCACCTCGCATCTATCCTAAACCGTGGTACACGCACTCAACCCTGGGCGGCTGGTTTGGGCCGGAGATGAAGTATGCTGGCTACGACGCCATTGTCATCCACGGACAGGCCGATACACCCGTTTACCTTGAGATCGAAGATGAAAAGGCCCGACTGCTTGACGCGAGAGACCTATGGGGCCTTGACGCCCGCGAGACGCAGTTGACGCTCAAGGGACGCATGGGCTCGAAAGTCCAGGTGCTGACAATTGGTTCGGCGGGTGAGAATCTGGTTCGCTTCGCCACCGTCCAACACTCGGAGGAGAACGCTGCCGCGCACAGCGGCTTTGGGGCGGTCTGGGGTAGCAAGAACCTGAAGGCCATTGCGGTACGAGGTACAGGTGGCGTAACGGTAGCTGACCCAGATGCGTTACTCCAAGAGGTGCTTGGAGAAGACAAGGACAGGTATTCACTTTTTATAACCTGTCTGTTTGAAGACGGGGAAAAAAAGAAACGGCCAGTTTGCAGTCAGTCCTGCATTTTCAACTGCCTGGTCAGCAAATACGGGTATACGGTAGATGGGCGGCGCGTACCGGGACAGTGTATCGGCGGCGCGGCCTGGATGAGCGAAGACTTCATGAAGCACACCAAGTATAGCGGCGGCGGAGTTGAGGTGCCTGCCAGCAAGAACTTTGGGTTGTGCGAAGAGACGTCATTGCACGAGCTGTGCAACAGCCTGGGCCTGGATCTGTGGTTCCGGGTGGTGATGCAGCCATGGTTTATTCGCTGCAAACAATTGGGTATCCACAAGATCAGAGAGCACCCCATTGAGCCAAATGACCTCTTCTGGTTCGAGGATTTTATGCACCAACTGGCGAAGCGGGAGGGCCTGGGCGCAATCTTTGCTGACGACCTGATCCGGGCTATGGACGACTTGGAAAGCGAATTACCCGAAGAATTGATTCACCTGGGCCGCGAGTTGGAATTCGACTTCGGCTTTCCTGCGCACCGCGAGGGGCGCTTTTGGGACGAGGAACCTTTGCCATTTTGGGTAATCTCGGCTATGATGCATGCCAGCACCAGCCGCGATCCGACGATCGGCGCTCATAATAGCTCGCTCCTGCTGGCAGAGTTTCTGCTGGCTGATCGGGACGTGGCTCTCCGCCAATTCCGCGTATTGTCAGAAAAAATCTGGGGGTATTCAGACGCGCTGGAGCCCACTTTCGAAAACAAGGCACCGGTGGCCATCTGGAGCCAGCACCAACATATGCTCATCGACTCGCTGCCGCTGTGTGACTTCGCTTTTCCTCAATTAGTTCGTCCTATGGATAACCTGGAAACCTGGCGCAACACAGAGGATATCGTCGGCGACCTGGACCTGGGTCTGCGGCTGTTTGCCGCCGTGACCGGTGTGGAAAAGACCCACCCGGACTTGGAGAAGACAGCCGAACGTGCTTTCACGCTGGAGCGAGCCATGCTGGCCAGAGCTGGGCGGGAT
Source organism: Anaerolineae bacterium (assembly GCA_034412795.1). GTDB lineage: Bacteria > Chloroflexota > Anaerolineae > 4572-78 > NAK82 > JAUVPY01. The sequence continues at coordinate 2,800 of DAOUMD010000115.1, read as the reverse complement.
CGAAAGATGGAAGAAGCTGTGCTGGCACCCCACTTCAAACTGCCTTGCCGCGCCGATGGAACCCTGATTGACGAGGAGGGCTTTTCTGGATTGTTGGATGAATACTACTCTGCCCGGGGCTGGGACCTGGAGTTGGGTTGGCCACAGATCCAAGGATTGAGAGAACTGGGACTGGAAGACGTGATCCCTGAAATAGAAGCAAACCGTCAAAATCAATAAAGAATACCAAATGGAGGAACAAGCTACCATGAGTCTCGAAACCATCTATGAAGCAGTCCTGAACGGCGATGCACAAAAGACGGACGCCGAAGTGACAGCCGGCCTGGAAACTGGTGTTCCCCCAGGGGACATCTTGCACAAAGCCTGTATCCCGGCCATGGGAGAGGTAGGGCGACTGTTCGAAGAGGGCGAGAAATTCGTGCCTGAAATGCTAATCTCGGCCCGGGCCATGCAGGCAGCCATGAATCTCCTGAAACCCCATCTGGCACAGGAGGATGTGAGTGCTCTGGGCAAAGTCGTGATTGGCACTGTGGCAGGTGACCTGCACGATATTGGCAAGAACCTGGTAGGCATGATGCTCGAAGGGTCAGGGTTTGAAGTGATTGATCTGGGCACGGATGTGTCCCCGCAACAATTTGTGGATACTGCTAAAGAACATAAGCCCGACCTGATCGGCATGTCGGCCTTGCTGACCACAACTATGCCGTCTATGGGAGCTACCATCGAGGCGCTAAAAGAAGCCGGCATTCGTGACCAGGTCAAGGTGATGGTTGGCGGAGCTCCTATCACCCAAGATTTCGCCGACAAGATTGGCGCCGACGGATTTGCACCCGATGCCAGCAGTGCGGCCCGAACGGCGAAGGAAGTAGTAGGCGCTTCCTAGTAACCGGGGCAGGCCCGTCAGGTTCTGTCCGAATTGGGAAGGAGGTGATGCGCTCGGATTTAAGCAAGCCAAAGTCGTCTTGTGTGTTAGATCCAATCGCAGAATTCCTGAGGAGGAGGCAAATGAGTAAGACAACTTTAAGTCGGCGAGATTTCCTGCGCGCCAGCGCCCTGACGACGGCGGGCTTGATCGCCGCCGGGTGCGCCGCACCGGCCACCGAAGCCCCACCTGCGGCCGAAGAAGCACCCGCCGAGGAAGCACCGGCTGCCGAGGCACCGGCGGGCGAGGAGGTGACGCTGGACGTCATGTCCCTGGCCGAGTACGAGGGACCCTACCGCGAGATCTGGAACGTCTTCGAAGCCGGGCATCCGGGCATCAAGATCAACGTCTTCTCCATCAACGAGGACACGGCGGCTGCCCACGAGGCCAAGGTAGCCGGTGGCTATCTGCCGGCCATCGAGCTGACCCAGGAGATGCAGATCTTCTTCGACAAAAGCAACTACGAGATGGCCGTCAACCTGGGCGAGCTGGACTTCCCGTGGTGGGACCGCTGGCAATTCGACGTCAAGAACGCCTGGGCCGATCTGCACGGCCTGCCCGGCCCGCGCTCCCTGGACGTCTTCCAGGGCTTCGTCTTCACCTGGCAGTACAACAAGGAGCTCATGGATGAGGCCGGGCTCGATCCGCAGGCAGACGTCAAGACCTGGGATGACATGGAGAAATGGCTGGACGAGGGCACGGCCTGGGTTCAGACCAAGGACGGCGTGGACTGGTTCTGGAACCAAGCCTGGCACAACTGGGGCTTCTGGCACTTCACGGAGACGTGGCCACTGGGCTGGCAGGATGGTTCTCGTGAGCGTCAGGCCGACTGCTTCCTGGGCAAGGCCAAGTTCAACGCCGAGGACTCACCCTTCCGCCACAGCTATGAGTGGTACAAGAAGGCCAATGACAAAGGCTGGATCCCGCCTAGCTTCTGGACTCGCCAGTGGGAGGGCGACATGGAGGCCAGCTACATCGCCGCCAAGTCGGTGATGATGATGCATGGCCCGTGGGTGTGGGACAAAGCCCTGGCCGCCGGCTCTGAGTTCGCAGTGGCCGGCAACCAGGATGGCCTGCCCTCCACACCGCCGGCCGATGGCGGGCCCTGGATGCAGTTCTCCTTGCCGCCCAACATCGACAACCAGTGGTTCATGCGCACCGGCAACGAGGAGACGCCATATTGGGAGCAGACCCAGGTGGCGTGGAACTGGTTCTGGAGCCCCGAGGCTGTCCCCGCTAAGTCGCAGGCGGAAGGCCGCTGGCCGCTGTACGATCTCGACGAGCCGCTAGACCTCAAGGGTCCGCAATTCCAGGCTGTATTGAAGGAAATCGGCACCGAGGGCGGTAAGTGGGCCGACGCTCAATTTGAAGCAGGGCTGACCGGAACCATAATGGCCAGTCCCTATCGCAAGAAAGGCTCCAAGGGCGTCTGGGACTGGGAGGCCAACGGCAACAACCAGGTGTATGCTGACGTGATGACTGAAAAGATCACCATCCAGGAAGCCCTGGATATCGCCCAGCAGAACTGGGAGGAGAGCTACGAGCTTCCCGGATAAGTCGCGGGGCGTTGAAACACCCTGCTGATGGCGAAGTTTTAGTGCGTTTTGAACGCACTTCCTCATATCAGCCGGTGATTTCAATCATTGGCTCTTTCAGCTCCACAGGCCGGTCTAGATTTCACAGTAGGGGCAGTCTAAGACCTGCCCCTACTTGTCGCAATGGGAGACGGTTGCCGTCTTGACAATTCTCTCTCTGGAGGGATAGAAGTATGGAAGCCAGGGTAGATACTCTGAGCGATGAGCTCTTCAAGGGCACCAAGAAGGAAAAGCTGGGCAAGCTCGAACGCCGACGCATCCTCGAAGACTGGGCCTTCATCCT
>DAOUMD010000114.1:0-21191 GCA_034412795.1 Anaerolineae bacterium | reverse complement strand
CTGACCGCCGCTGGTCCGACGGAGGTGGAGGTGCTCTACGTCGGGTCGGTGGCATCGGATATGGCGGAGCAAGCGCGGGTGGTAGAGGACGTCATTGCCAAGGGGGTGGATGCCATCGGGATCTCGTGCAACGACCCTACCGGCTGTGAGGACCCGATCAACAAGGCAGTGGAGGCGGGCATCCCGGTGATGACCTGGGACTCGGACTCGCCCGACAGCCAGCGCTTCACCTATCTGGGTGTGGACAACTACGCGGGTGGCAAGGCCGCGGCCGAGCTGTTGGTGAAGTTCATGGGTGAGGAGGGCAAGGTCGCGCTGTTGACGGGCGTGCCCGGCGCCTTCAACCTGGAGGAGCGCATCCGTGGCTTCCAGGACGGCGTGGCCGACTACCCCGGCATTGAGATCGTCTCGACCGTCTACTGCAACGACGACATCAACCTAGGTGTGCAAGTCGTCGAAGAGACCATGCAGGCCCATCCCGACCTGAACGGCTGGTTCTTCGTGGGGCTGTGGCCGCTGTTCGCAGAGCGCGGCTCGATGCCGTTGTGGGAGGATGCCGCCCTCAACCAGGGTATGACCAACATCGTCTTCGACACTCTGCCCGTGGAACTGGAGTACCTGAAAGAAGGCTACGTGCATGGCCTGGTCGGCCAGAAGTATTGGGGCTGGGGCTACGACACGGTGCAAATGATCTACGACTACATCGTGGACGGCACCCGCTACGACGACTGGACCGACTCGGGCATGGACATCGTCACCGAGTGCAACGTGGACGTGATGGCCGAGGCGTGGGACACCAGCGACTTCACCCAACCGCTGCCCGACGCTTACGAGTGTCTCGAATAGTCTAACAACAAACAGATAACCAAAGTGATTGCAAGGGTTGGCGAGAGGCCGGGGTGTCTCTTGCCAACCCTCATCTACAGAGCAAATCAAGGAGAGTGCCATTGAGTGACCACGAGACGATACTGCGTATGGAGGGCATCTCCAAAGCTTTCCCCGGTGTGCAGGCATTAGATAGCGTGGACTTCGAAGTGGCGGCCGGCGAGGTAGTGGCCTTGATCGGCGAGAACGGCGCAGGCAAGTCCACCCTTATGAAGATCTTGTGTGGCGCCTATCGCAAGGATGCAGGACGCATCATCCTGCATGGGCGGGAGATGGAAATTGGGAGTCCTCATCACGCCCAGGAACTGGGCATCGCCATTATCTATCAAGAGTTTAATCTTACCCCGAACCAAAGTGCGGCTGCAAACATCTTCATTGCGCGCGAGCCACGCCAGAGTGGCCTGGGGCGGATACTCAATTTCGTAGATCGACGCGCTATGGAGCGCGCAGCGCAAGAGCATCTGAATCACGTCGGCGCACGAGTTTCCGCCACAACACTGATCCGCGACCTCTCCGTAGCCGAACAGCAGATGGTGGAAGTGGCCAAGGCGTTGGCGGTAGAGGCACGTATCATCGTCATGGACGAGCCAACCTCGGCGTTGGGTGAGGATGAGGTGGAGACCCTGTTCGAAATTATTGCGACACTCAAAAAACAGGGGATCGCGATCGTTTTTATCAGCCATCGCCTCGAGGAGGTTTTCCGTATTGCCGACCGGGTGATCGTGCTGAGAGATGGTCAGCGAGTAGGTAGTATGCCCATCCAGGAAGCGACATCTGAGGAGATCATCAACCTCATGGTGGGCCGCGAACTGACAGAGATGTTTCACAAGGAGGAAGCGGAGATCGGTGGGGCGCTGATGCAAGTACGTGACCTGACGCGTCGCGGTGCAGTGGAGGACGTGAGTTTCACTCTTCAGCGCGGAGAGATCCTGGGTTTCGCTGGGCTGGTGGGTGCCGGTCGGACTGAGACGGCTCGCTTGCTCTTCGGCGTGGATCGCAGGGATGCAGGTGAGATCTGGATAGACGGGAAGCAGGTACGTATCAGCTCCCCGGTTGACGCGTTACGAGCCGGGCTAGGCCTGGTGCCCGAAGATCGAGGCTTGCAAGGGTTGGTGCTCAAGCTGCCGGTATTGGAGAACGTCGTGCTACCGACACTCGACGAGCATGCTCAAGCGGGTTGGGTTGATCGGCGAGCTATGCGGGACACAGCCGAAAGCTATGTAGATAAGCTAAATATCCGCACCCCTCATCTGCGCCAGAAGGCCATGTTCCTGTCCGGCGGCAACCAACAAAAGGTAGTGTTGGCCAAGTGGCTGGCATCGCAACCCAAGATACTTATCATGGACGAGCCAACGCGAGGGATTGACGTGGGAGCCAAGGCCGAGGTGCATGCTTTGATGAGCGAAATGGCCCAGGCCGGGATAGGGATTATCATGATCTCGTCGGAATTGCCGGAGATTCTGGGCATGAGCGATCGCATCCTGGTAATGCACGAAGGACGTGTGGCAGGCATCCTGGACCGATCCGAGGCCACCCAGGAAAGAATTATGGCCTGCGCCAGTGGTGAGATCAACAATATGACGGCGAAAGGAGCAGGGGTATGACCGGCACAGGTTCGGCACGTAGCAGTAACGCCGTGAGCGCGGCGCGGAATGGCGGGCTAAGCTGGCGGGACATAGTCGGTAGACAGGAGTTCGGTGTGTTCCTGATTCTGCTGGCCATAGGGGTATTTCTGACCATATACACGGATACCTTCCTCACCAGCACTAACCTGTTTAACATCTTGCGAGCCTTCTCGTGGATCGCCATCAGTGCCTTTGGACAGTGCATGGTGATCATCACCGCCGGCATCGAACTTTCGGTTGGCTCGGTCATGGCCATATCGGGGCTGATCAGCGCCATGTTGATGGTGCGCGGGGTGCCTGTCCCCATCGCCGTGGCCGGCGGCCTGCTGACCGGTCTTACCGTTGGCCTGCTGAATGGTCTGATGATCACCAAGGGCAAGCTGCCGCCCTTTATCGCCACCCTGGGCAGCCTGCTTATGTTCCGTGGCCTATGCTATGGCCTGACCGGAGGCTGGCCGGTGCGTGATCTGCCGCAGAGCTTTCGTAACCTGGGCCAGTATGATGTCCCTATCGCAGGCTTCGGCGTGCCTCTGCCACTCATCTTTATGCTTGTCACAGCCGTGCTGGTGTCGATTTTCCTTACGCGCACGGTGTGGGGATATCGCATCTATGCGGTTGGGGGCAACGAGACGGCAACCCGCCTTTCAGGCATTAACACCGATCGGACAAAGATCATGGTCTACGCCCTATGTGGCTTCTTGACAGCCATCGGTGGCATACTCATGACCGCCCGCCTGGGCGTGGCGGCGCCCACCGCCGCGAATGCCTACGAGCTGGACGTCATCGCCGCAGCGGTGGTAGGCGGCACCAGCCTGATGGGCGGCGAGGGCACCATCCTGGGCGTACTGATCGGTGCAGCAATTATGCAGGTTCTGCGCAATGGCCTGGTCCTGGTAGGTGTCTCGGCCTACTGGTTGCAGGCGGTGCAAGGCTTCGTTATCGTAGTAGCCATTATGCTAGACCAATTGCGCAAGCGGAGGAGATGAGACAGCAATAGGCTGTCGATGGATCACAAAGCCCGGCGGGTTGCCGGGCTTTGTGATTCTCTACAAGAGCTGGCATACCCGATCCCAGATGCGGTGAGCCACCTCGTCTTTGGACATGAGCGGTAAGGCTTCTACCCCCCCATCGGGCGAGAGCAAGGTCACGCGGTTGGTGTCCACACCAAAGCCGGCGCCCGCGGCGCTTACATCGTTGGCCGCGACGAGATCCAGCCGTTTTCGCTCTAACTTGGCCCGAGCGTTGGCCAACAGGTCTTGAGTTTCGGCGGCGAACCCGACAGCCACTTGGGGTCCGCGTCCTGCCTCACGCAGCCGGGCGACTTCGGCCAGGATGTCGGGGGTGCGGCCGAGTTGAAGAATCAATTCACCTTCTGTCTTCTTGATCTTTTGCCCTGCCCTTTCGAGCGGCCGGTAGTCGGCCACGGCGGCGGCCATCACCAGGGCGTCGGCCCCATCGGACGCGGAAAGGACCGCGTCGCGCATGTCGGCCGCCGACTCAACGTGTACCGTCTCCACGCCCACCGGATCGGGCAGGCAAGTGGGGGCCGTCACCAAGGTGACTTGAGCCCCCCGATCCCGGGCGGCCAGCGCCAGGGCGTAACCCATTTTGCCGCTGGAGTGGTTGCTGATAAAACGCACCGGGTCAATTGCCTCACGTGTCCCACCGGCCGAGATGACTACGCGTCGCCCGGCCAGATCACCCGCCTGGCCGAGCACCACGCGCACCATCTCCAGGATCTCCTCCGGCTCGCTCATACGCCCCACCCCCTCAGCGCCGGAGGCCAGGTGACCGGCCCCGGGGCCCACGAAGATCGCCCCTCGCTCCCGTAGCGTGGCCGCGTTGGCCTGGGTGACGGGGTTCGCCCACATATCGCTTTCCATCGCCGGCGCGATCAGAAACGGTACCGGCGTGGCCAGAGCGATGGCGGTCAGCAGATTATCGGCCAACCCCTGGGCCAGCTTGGCCAGGGTGTTGCCCGTGGCCGGGGCGATGAGCAGCAGGTCGGCGGATTTGGCCAGGGCGATGTGGGGGATTTGGACTTCATCGGGTCTCTCACCGGCTGTGAGTTCAAACATATCAGTGTAAACAGCTCGCCGGGTGACGGCCTGGAAGGTGAGCGGTGTCACGAAGCGGGTGGCCGCTTTGGTCATCACCACGTCCACTATAGCCCCAGCCTGCGTCAGCCGGCTGGCCAGGAAGGCGGCCTTATAGGCTGCCACCCCGCCCGTCACACCCAGGGTAATTCGCCTGTCTTTTAGAACTGGAATAGTCATAGGATACTCCGTTGTGCGTAAAACGTAAAACGTGATGCGTGATGCGTGATGCGTGAAACGCGAATACACCGATCACGCATCACGCATCACGTTTTACTTGTTAAGCTCCCACACGATGCGCAGCCCCTTGAGAGTCAGCCAGGGGTCCACCACTTGGATTACGTCTGTTTCACGAGCGATGGTTTCGGCCAGGCCGCCGGTGCCGATGACGTGCATATCCCCGCCCAGCTCCTCCCGGAAGCGAGCGACCATCCCCTCGACCAGTCCCACGTAACCGAAAAGCAGGCCAGATTGGATGCTGTGGGTTGTAGTACGCCCGATGGCCGACGGCGGGCGTGTCAGTTCCACGCGGTGCAGCTTGGCCGTCCGCTCAAAGAGAGCTTGGGCGGCGATACCGATGCCGGGGGCAATGGCCCCGCCCAGGTAGTCTCCCTCGGTGGAAATCGCATCGAAGGTAGTGGCCGTGCCAAAATCGACCACGCAGGCCGGCAGGCTGTACAGCGCGCGGACAGCGGCAGCGTCCGCCACCCGGTCGGCGCCCACCTCCCACGGGTTGTCGTATCGGATACGCACGCCGGAGCGAACGCCGACGCCCATCACCAGCGGTTTTTGTCTGAAGTAGTCCCGGCAGACTTGCTCAAAGATGGGGGTCAGCGGCGGCACGACGCTGGCAACGACGACGCCCGTTACCTGCTCGGGCCACTGGCCCCGGTTGCGAAACAGTTGATCCATCAAGATGCCGTACTCATCAGGCATCCGGTCGTGGATGGTGCGGATACGCCAGCAAGGTCCCAGGTCTTCACCATCGAACAATCCAAATGTGATGTTGGTGTTACCAACGTCGATGCATAAAAGCATACGGCACCTCCTTTGAACATAACTGCCCGCTCCCGATGGACGACAGTCCAGAGGCCTTGTATAAGCCTTAAACAACGATCAAATTCGGGATTGCCATCCCTCGTGAGCGGTCGGCTGAGAGTTACCTTCAACTACATCAGTCGTTCCAGTCCTATGGCTGCCAGGATGACGGCCAGGACGGCCAGGGATGCTACCAGATCCTGGCGTCCCAGGCGCAGCCGGTGTAGCCGTGTGCGGCGGGGAGCGCCCCGGAAGCCCCGTGCCTCCAGGGCTATGGCCAAATCTTCGGCGCGGCGGAAGGCAGAAACGAAGATGGGGATGAAGACCGGCACCAGGCTCCGCATCCGCTGCGCAAGCCCGCCCGAGCGGAAGTCAACCCCCCGCGCTCTCTGGGCCTTGGTGATTTTTTCGATTTCTTCAAAGAAGGTCGGCACAAAGCTCAGGGCGATGGTCAGCACCATGACCAATTCGCGCACCGGCAGGCCTACGCGCGCCAGAGGCCCTAACGTCGCCTCCAATCCGTGCGCCAACTGGGCCGGCGAGGTGGTAAAAGTAAGCAACGCGGCGATGATCACCAAGAGGCACAGCCGGTAGATTTGCATGGCTCCTGCGGCCAGCCCCTCCCAACTCACAACCATCGGCCCCAGCGTGACGAGAGACTGGCCAGGTGTGGTGAACAGGTAAAAGAAGAACATAAAGAACCCGAGCCAGAAGACGATCCGCAGCGTGTGTAGCAGCGCTAATAAGGGGGCACTCGAAAGAAGAGCGATGACGGCCACGAATGCGGCCAGGATAAGATAGCTGCCGACATTTGGCGCAGCGAAGGGAATGACCATCAAGATCAGCGCCGCGGCCATCTTCACCCGTGGGTCCAGGCGGTGCAAGGCCGAATCGGAGGACACGTACATGCCGGGCAGCAGCAGGTTCACAGGGCACCCTCCAGCCTTCGGGCGTGTTCGATCTCGGCGATGGCCTCCTCAGGCAGCAGCCGGTCATGACGCACCTGCCAGCCCGCTTGCTGCAGGGCCTCCAGCAGCGCCACGGTCTGAGGCACCTCCAACCCGGTGGAACGCAGTAACTCGCCGTCGCTTAACACGTGACGGGTTGGCCCATCGGCGACGATCCGCCCTCCCTCCAACAACAGCATGCGGTCCACCACCTGCGCCAGCTCGTCCAGGTTATGGGAAACCATGATCAGGGTCAGACCGGTCTCCTCCTGCCAGGCCCGCACCCGGCGCAACAGGTCTCGCCGTCCTTGGGGATCAAGACCGGCCGTCGGCTCGTCCAAAATCAGCACTTCCGGCCGCATAGCCAATATACCGGCCAGGGCGACGCGGCGCATCTCCCCACCGCTTAACGTGAAGGGTACCCGCTCTTCCATGGCGGCTGAGTCTAACCCCACCATCTCCAGTGCCCAGCGCACTCGAGCGGCGGTCTCGTCCGCATCCAGTCCCAGATTGCGGGGCCCAAAGCCCACCTCGCGGCGCACGGTACTCTCAAAAATCTGGTCTTCCGGTTGCTGAAAGGCCAACCCAATCCGCCCGCGCTGGGCGCAGGCGGATTGGGCGCGTTCGTGGGCCGCCGTGCCGTCCAGGGATACCCGGCCCGAGCTTGGCTCCAGCAGCCCGGCCAGGAGTTGCACCAGGGTTGACTTACCCGAGCCGCTCGGTCCCGAGATGCCGACCCGCTCACCGGCACGGATCTCCAGGGTCACACCGCCCAGCGCCGAGCGCGCCAGGGGTGTATCTGGGGCATAGGTGTAGCTAAGGTTTTCCACCTGGATCAACATAGGGCCCCCGCCAGTTCTTGTACCGTCAGCAGACCCAGAGGCAACTCGATCCCCCGCTCGCGCAGACGATGGCCGATTTCGACGGGGAAGGGCAGGTCTAGCCCCAGAGCCTGTAGCCGTTCCCTCTGCTCGAAAACCACCCGCGGTGCCCCGTCTATCATAATGCGGCCTCCGTGCATGGCCACAACACGCCGCGCGGCGGCCGCTTCGTCCATGGATTGCGTGATCAGCACCAAGGTGATGCCCTCTTCGGCATTAAGGCGTCGCATGATGTCCAACACCTCCCGGCGGCTGGGCGGGTCGAGCATGGACGTCGGCTCGTCGAAGACAAGACACGCGGGGCGAGTCGCCAGGGCGCCGGCAATGGCCACCCGTTGTTTCTGGCCGCCGGAAAGCCGCTGGGGTGGGTGGGTGCGATAATGCGTCATGCCCACCAGGGCCAGCGCTTGGTCAACCCGGGCGCGGATCTCGTCTCGCGGGAGCGCCATGTTCTCCGGGCCGAAGGCGACGTCCTCCTCCACGGTGCTGGCCACGAACTGGTTGTCGGGGTTCTGGAACACCATCCCCACCCGCCCGCGTATGGTCCACACGTGACGCGGGTCCGAGGTCGGCAGGCCATCTACCCACACCTGGCCCTCAGTGGGCAGCAACAGCGCGTTGAAGTGCCGGGCCAGGGTGGACTTGCCCGAGCCGTTTGGCCCGATCAGGGCCACGAACTCGCCCGGCTCGATCGCCAGATCCACGCCTCTCAGCGCCTCTACCCGGACGCCGCCCTCCAGGCTGTAGGCGTATTCGAGTCCCAAAGTTTGGATAAAAGGCGTCATAGTAGCGTTCTCAGAAATCACTTCTCAGAAGCCAGTTTTTTTGAAAAACCTGGCTTCTGAACCTAATCGCGTGCCGCAGCAATGGGCCTTTTGCCCACCGCGCGCAGCGCCGCCACGGTGGGGATGGTGATCACCACCGCCAAGACGATCTCAATGGGGACGTTCATCGAAAAGGCCGGCACCAGCAGGACCGCCGGTAGCACCCCCAGCCAGATCAGGATTCCCAATACCCCGATGGTGTTGGTCAGTGTGCCAGTTACGGCGGCAGCTCCGGCCGCCAGCGTCCGCCAACGGCGCAACGGGCGATAGGCGTAGTAAGCCACCACCCCGATCAAGATACGGGGCACGAAAGCCGCCAGCAAGGCCACCAGCAAATTGCCCCCGGAGAAGGTCATAAAGGCTGGGCTGAACAGATACCAGGAGGAGATGGCCAACACCAATCCCACCAGCCCGCCGACGAAAGGGCCGGCCAGGATGCCGGCGATGATGGCCGGCAAGTGCAAGCTGGTGGCCGCCTCAGTGGGGTTGGGGACGGGGATCAGTCCCAATGGGGTGAAGGCCAGCACGATAGACAGCGCCCCAAACACCCCGGCCACGGCCAGGTCGTGGGTGCTGAGCCGCAGACCGCTGAATACAGAACGTCTCTCTTGTTCCACAGGAGCCTCCTTAGTGTGGGTTATTGGTCCGGGGATCGGCAGGCGGCGCGGAACGGAGCAGAAAAAGAACGACGGGGCAGGCACCCCGTCGGCAGAGAACTTGTCTTTCTGCCGTCTCGGTCGCCTAAGCGATCCCAGCGGCACCGGAAAAACAGTGCAGTTGGCTGGTTACAGAAATGCTCACGGCCTGGTTAAGGTCCGTGGCAAGGATATTATACGCCTTGCAGATGGGATGTCAAAAAGGAGCTGAGCTATTACGATCAGGCCTGGAATTCAATGTCTACGTAATCACCAGGCTCTGGAGTCTCCTCTCTCGTGTCGTACAGCCTGTCGCAACGCTTCTCGATCAGTCCTAAAGTAGATTCGTCATCTGGAACGCCGCCACATACCCCTTCATATGTGGAAACCAGAGAACAGCGAGGGCTCTCATCGTGAGGTTCCGGTGGAAAGACAGTGTCCAACAGAGTAGTATAGCAGGACGTCGGGGCAGCCTTTCAAGGCTTGAACAAAATCGATACGAGTATAGCACAGGGACCAAGGCCGGTCAAAGCCAAGTAGGTTGACAGAACAATGTAAAACCCAACGGTTTAGTTGGGTCTCACCCTTAGCTCAATCCAATCTGCTGCTGGAGAACAGCTACCAACCCTGGTGCCGCGTATCTTCGCGAAGCGCAAGAACAAAAACACCCGCCGAGCCTGACTCAGGGGGATGAGTCAGGCTCGGCGGGTGTCGGGTCGTGCCCTATGCAGCTTGAGCAAGACAAGATTCTAGAAAGGGCATGTCACCACAAATTACTCATCCCCCTCACCGGATTCCTTCGGCTTTCTGCTGAATACGTTCTTCAGCATGTTATCGACAAGCTGCGGGATGCCAGACACCACTTCAGTGCCGGCGTACACGGTTGTCCCCCAGGCAAAGGCAAGCAGGTACTCCTCGAACGAGCCAAAGGTGAGGCTAAAGACCCTCCGTGCCAGCATTCCGAAAACCAGAGCGATCAGGCTGGCTGCCAACACTATGGAGAAATTATGGCGCCGCTTGTCCCGGTAGATCACCTCCATTCCAGATGGCTCGATCTTGAGAGGAAGTGGTTTGGGTTGCAGGAACTCAGGTAGCTCCTTACCATCCGACCACTTGGCCACGACCTTAATATAGCAAGTGCCCTCTTTGAGGAGCTCGGCCGTTATTTGAGGTTCCTCAGTATCACGGTGAATTTTTACAGGTTCTTCACCGATAGGAAAATCTTTCCCATTCTGTTTGGTCACCTCCCATTTGAACTCCACGTCCCAAGAGTCGGGTCCCCACTTCAAGCCCTGATAGTCGACCCTGAGTGACACGATATCCCCCTCCAGGCGTCGGACCCCCAACACCGAGATTTGGTAATGTTCCCGGTCTCGCTTGGTTTGTGGCTGTTTCCCCTCTGCTCTTCGACGGCCTTCTTCTTCGATTTCTTCTCGCGTTCGTGTCTTGTAACCCCCATCGAAATCATCTAGTAGGGCCCAGAATTCCGAAGCGAACTCATCTTCTCCGTAGTAATCATATCCGCCCCCCCCCGTCGAGCCTCCGTCCGGTATTGGGCTGCAGGGAGACACCTCTATCCCGCAATCCCCGAGATCCTGTGCCGCCCGTCTGAACATCCGCCATGCCTTACGATAATCTCCGTTTTCGTTCAGTTCTTTAGTCTTTGTCAGCAGCTTCTCGATGGAATCTTTCGCCTCTTTGTCTGGGGCTTCCCTCACCTTGTCTCGAAGCTGCTGGATGCACTCAGACAGCATCGATGAGGGGGACGGGCAGGGTGTTACCTCTATCCCACGTGCCCCGAGCTTCTGTTCTGCCTCCCCGAGCTTTTGCCATGTTGCATCATAAACCCCGTTTTTGTGCTGTTGCTCGGCCTCTGTCAGCAGCTTCCCGATGGACTCTTTCGCCTCTTCGCCTGGGGCTTCCCTCACCTTGTCTCGAAGCTGCTGGATGCACTTAGACAGCATCGATGAGGGGGACGGGCAGGGTGTTACCTCTATCCCGTGTTCCCCAAGCTTCTGTTCTGCCTCCCCAAACTTTTGCCATGCCTGACCATAATCTCGTATTATAGGTGGTTGCTCGGCCCCTATCAGCAGGTTCCCGATGGACTCTTTCGCCTCTTCGTCTTGGACTTCCCCCACCTTGTCTCGAAGCTGTTGGATGCACTCAAACAGTATCAATGAGGGGGACGGGCAGGGTGTTACCTCTATCTCTTGTTCCTCGAGCTCCTGTTCTGCCTGCCTGAGCTTTTGCCACGCTGGATCATAAGCTCCGTTTTCGTTCAGTTCTTTAGTCTCTGTCAGCAGCTTCCCGACGGACTCTTTCGCCTTTTCGTCTAGGACTTCCTTCACCTTGACTCGAAGCTGCTGAATGCACTCAAACAGTATCAATGAGGGGAACGGGCAGGGTGTTACCTCTATCTCTTGTTCCCCGAGCTCCTGTTTTGCCTGCCTGAGCTTTTGCCATGCCTGGACATAATTTCGTTCCATGACCGGTTGTCCGGCCGCTTTCAGCAACCCATCGATGGACTCTTTTGCCCCTTCGTCTGGGACCCCCTCCAACTTGTCACGAAGCTGCTGGATGCACTCAGACAGCATCGATGAGGGGGACGGGCAGGGAGACACCTCTATCCCACGTGCCCCGAGCTTCTGTTCTGCCTCCCCGAGCTTTTGCCATGTTGCATCATAAGCTTCGTTTTCGTTCAGTTCTTGAGTCTCTATCAGCAGCTTCCCGATGGACTTTTTCGCCTTTTCGTCGTCTAGGACTTCCTCCACCTTGTCTCGAAGCTGCTGGATACACGCAGACAGCATCGATGAGGGGGACGGGCAGAGTGTTACCTCTATCTCTTGTTCCTCGAGCTCCTGTTCTGCCTTTCTGAGCTTTCGCAATGCCTGGCCATAATCTCGTATTATGGGCGGTTGCTCGGCCTCTTTCAGCAGCTTCCCGATGGACTTTTTCGCCTCTTCGTCTGGGGCATTCTCCAACTTGTCTCGAAGCTGCTGGATGCACTTAAACGGTATCGGTGAGGGCTCTGGTGGCGAGCAGGGTGTTACCTCTATCCCGTGTGTGTCAAGCTCCTGTTCTACCTGCCTGAGCTTTTGCCATGCCTGACCATAATCTCCTTTTTTGTGCTGTTGGTCGGCCTCTTCCAGCAGCTCCTTGACGGACACTTTCGCCTCTGGGTCTTGGACTTCCTCCACTTCTTTTTTGAGCCGTTCAATGCACATTGGCAGCGTCGTTCGATGTATCCAGCCCAAAAGATCAGAAGCACAGCCTAGATTGCCCAGATATAACTCGGCCTCCACGAGCCTAATCCACCTCCAACTATCTTCAGAGTAAACCGATTCCATCTCCCACTGTGCGATTTCCCTGGCCAAGGCCTGGTATGTTGTCAATTGTTTCCCGACTCGCTTGACAACATCATCTGCTTTCCCTATTCCCCACTCGGCATCTATTCTGAGAAGCTCAAGCATGTCATCCAACTTCTGCCACACACGCCTGTATAGCGGGTTTATCCTTGGCTGCGACCGATCGTCGTCCCATCTTTGCCAATATCGATCATGGGACTGATAGTCATCCCATTTCTGCCACGCTTCTTCGATGGCTTTGCGCTTCTCCAGCCGTCCACTGGCGATATCTTGCTTGTATTTCAAGTAGCCCCCCGAAACCACGCCCAATAGGATCACCAAGACTGGCCAGAGGACGAAGTCATGAACCGTGATCTGGACGGGCACCTCCTGCACGCCCCCAGCGATGTCTGGCGACTGGATCAGGATGCGCCCTACGTAGCCTCCCGGATGGTAAAGATCTTTGATATTAACCGTCATAGTCAATACGCTGCCTACTTCGATCGTAAATACGCTGCCTGCTTCGATCTTTTTGCCATTGGCTTCAACACTAATCCGCCCGATATGACCAAATTGGCTGGCCACCCCTCCTTCATCATGCACGGTGATGTTCCGCACCGGCCCGCGTCCGTCGGCTTCGTACACGAGCAAAGTGCGACGTCCAACACGGGCTTGGGTTAGGTCGGTTACTGGCACGTTGAACCAGTCGGGGAGTAGGACGGAGAAAACAGAGAGCACCACCACAAACCCGGCGGCTACAACGCCAAGAACAATCGCGATCACCCTCCAGTGGCCCTTGGCCGACCAAGCCCACCCTACGCACATCCCCAGCGCGGCCACTGCAATACAGAGAATCACTAACCCATAGAAGGTAACAGAGAGCACCACAACAAACGCGAAGGCTACAATGCCCTGGAAAATAGCGATCCAGGTCCAGACGGGTTTGCCCGACAGGGCCCACCCTGCGTACTTAACCAGCACGGCCACTGCGATACCGAAAAGCAATGCGCCAACCCATATTGGCCACATCAGCCACCGCTGCTGTCCCGTGTATTGTTCGACCGCCGAGCCTGGTAACCAGCGCACACCGGTGAGCTGAAGCGCCGTTATAGTAAATGGAAGCGAGGGTGATAGACTAGGTGACTGCCCTAACTCGGTGAATTCAAGCTTGTATGATCCAGGGGCTTGTGCCTCGGGTATCACCAATGTCAAAGTCTTGGTGATGGGCGCAGCGTTTGACGCGCTTAAGCGGAGCGTCCCCGCATAAGTCCCTGGTTGTGGCCGTTTCTCATAATCGGTGAACTTGAGCATCAATGGAGTGGCTTTGTCTATCTTCAGCGTGCCTGTTACTTCAGGGCTGAGGAAATCCAGGCTACCGAAGGCTTGGGTTGGGGTCACACTGTTGCGTGGCCTCAATGCAATCAGCTCCGCCTCGACGCCCTCAGCATCTGCGTGGCGGGCTATGACCCAGACTGTGGTCTCGATGTGTTCCTTGTCGACCTCGTAGACGAGCTCTTTTTGTGCCCATTCTAGCTCGGCGGGCCAGGGAGTTACCAATAGTACGAACTCCTTCACCGTAGTCGCTTCCTCTGAGGCCACGTCGGTGAACGTCAAGCTGACCGTATAGCTCCCTTGGGGCAGCCACCCCTTGTAAAGAGAGTGTGTGAAGGTCACAACTTCATTCGCTTTCACGGTTTGGCTTATTGGCTCAAGGCCCAGCGTGGCCGGTACGCTCTCCCCGGTGTCTGAGTTAAGTATCAGATCACCAGCCATGATCGTGACTTCCTCCGAGGCCAGGTTGTACACGACCAACGGAGTGGATAGCACTTCTGTCTCCGACACAAGCACACGGTAGACTGGCGGTGAGGAAATCAACTGGCCTTTGGGTCCGACGAGACGTAGAAGTAGTGTGGGCGTCACCGCCCCCGCGCCACGCTCCTCTTGGGCAACCGACACCTTCAGTCCGAAGTCCTGCGTAACCGTTTTCGAAGGCGTTAGATATGGACTCTCGGTCAAGAGCACCAGCGTGCCCGAATAACTCTCCGCCGACGACGATCCCTCGACGAGGGAGAGCGTGAACGTCACTGAGTCGCGTGCTTCCACGGTTTGACTCACCGGCAATAAACTAAACATATGTAATGCAGAAACATCAGGACTGACTACATTTGTGATCGCCAAAAGGCTGGCGATGACAGTGACCTGGTCAGGCGATTCTAGTGGGTTGGTCACGGGTAGTGAAAGGGTCACATCTTCCGTGACGTCTATGGTATACACCGGCGGCGGATCCAGTGTATCGCTGAGGTTCAGCGTGGGTGACACGCTGATCGTCAGTGCGCTGAGATGGACAGGACTAGGGCGAGGAGCGAAAGGGGACTCGGCCGCCCTTGCGACCTCGCCAATGACCAGCAACATTCCCAAGACGGCTAGGCCGCCTATGACACATGGAAGCAAAATCCTTCTCGTCATGTCTCTTCTCCTCCTTAACACGACAATAATGAACAGTACATTGAGAAGCCAGGAGGCCACGCCTTGAGCGTGAGACGGCCTCAGTCCAGGAGGGTCACGCAAAATGCATGACCTGCAAACAGGAAAACAGACAACTTATGCCCTAGCCCGGCGACAACGACCAGCATTCAAAAATGGTAGGCGTAGATTTTTCTACCTGTTAACCAAATGCTCGGAAAAAGCCCTTGCTTGGCCATGAATGCGTACCTCGGCGTTTGAGAACATGGCTCTTGAGCTAGGTGTGAGTTCCCAGACGCTCCCGTGATTGATTATTATTCATAGAACTCGTAAGCACCGATATCGCAATGTTCCCTGCAGGACGGTCAAACCCACGTTGATCTTCTCCCAGTTCATAAAAGTTGTGGTCTCTACAACCCCCCCACTCCTCGGAGTCGCCTTTATCGATTGCGGGACTCCCAGATTTGAGGGCATGGGTCTCGATCAAACCGCCATTGTTTTCCCGGGGATCTACGAGAGGATTGACCTTTTTGCGTTGGTGCCTACCTGGTTGCCATCCTCACCATTCGTGAGGCCTTCGCAGATGAATTGGAGACCTTATTGTGGCTAATTGTGCTGTCAGATATCTCCTGTTATCATTGTTATTTGTTATTCCGCCTCCAGAGGCTGTGGCCAAATTACTATGGATAATGCTTTCGTTGATGACGATTTCACTATCCCCATAGATAGAGATACCACCACCTGAGCTATCACAGTTATCAGCTTCCTGTCAAGATAAGGTTATTAAAAAGAAGAACCTGCCTGGCTAAATCACAAACGCCGCCCACTCTTGCGGGGCGGCGTACTTAGTGGAAGAGAAAGGGGTCGTAATCGAAGTTATGCTGTCGGAAGGGGGGAGGGAGTATGTAGTCGAAGAAGCCCCTGGGCCTCAGCGAGCTTGATTTTACCCAGTATATCATACTGGCTACCAGTTTGCAATAGATTCCCAACTGATTTCCTGAATTTTAAGGTAAAGCACCCACCCGCCGCGCCCCTGTGGCATCTACCCCCAGTGGGTATCTGCCGCGGGGAAGGGGACGTGAAGCCCGGTGGTCAGGAGCGGATTGTGTTACGCCACATCGCTTGAGAGATTGACAGTCTCTTTTTTATGCCGGGAAGCGTTCAATCGCCGTGGGTGAGGGTGACTCACCAGGTTGCTCAGGCCTGGAATTCAATGTCTACGTAATCACCAGGCTCTGGAGTCTCCTCTCTCGTGTCGTACAGCCTGTCGCAACGCTTCTCGATCAGTCCTAAAGTAAATTCATCATCTGGAACACCGCCATATACCCCTTCATATGTGGAAACCAAAGAACAGCGGGGTCTGTCGTCGTGAGGTTCCGGTGGAAAGACAGTGTCCAACAGATCGGTGTCCGGCGTGCCGTTGTGACTACCATGGTGGCTGACTTTTATGAAGTGCACCGGCTTCAACACATTTCGTTTCCCCATCTCTTTCCAGCTACGTTCTTCTGCATCGGCTGTAAAGAGCAGCCTCCAGCCACGCCATTCAAGACAAAGGACAACGCTGGTATTGTTCGCAGCTTTGTCAATGGCCAAGAGGTTCTCAGAGTAGCCCCTGCGCATATTGATCAGATTGTAGAACGCACCGGCATCCACGCCAGGTGGCGGCGTGTCTGTGGGAACCGCGAGCGTCGCTTCTGGGCCATCGCCTGCGGTCGCAGCCAACGTCATTGGCCGAAACTTGCTGTAGTAAGTAGTTGTGTCTTGTTCCGGCGCCCAGAGCTCTATGTTCGTCTCATAAAAAGGGTGATGCCCCTTAAGATCGAACTCGCGGTGGACGTAGCTAACATGGGTAGGGTCATCAGTGAGTTTCTGGATGTAGTCTACGCAATCATCCGTTTTCCTGGGATTATTCATCCACAGATTATTGTTCAGCCACATGGCCTCGATCACTTCTGGAACCCCTTCCGGAGAGGCTGCCAGGGCTTGCACGAAGCGGTTAATCTCAAGATACGTATTGGCAAAGGCCAGGTGACGTTCTCTGGCTTCGGGGAACCTGTCATAATAGGCTTTTCCCTCCGCAGAGGCAGTTAGCCACACGTAACGAGTCTTCAGCTTTTCCCGGAGGTAGTTCTCGCTGTCGGCGAAGATCTTTTTCTCGGCGAAGAACAATCCCTGGGCATGGTCGAGGTGTTCATGGGTCAGAATATAAAGGTCCAGCGGCTTGCCACCCAGTACCTCCAAGATGTTCTCCAGCACCGGTTTAAAGACTTTGATGAGTTCCTCGTCCTCCCCCCCTCCCTTCTTTGACTTGTTTCCTACGTCGATCAAGATGTGCCGGGTTTCTACAACGCCATTGGAACCACGATCAGGTACGGAAATGAGGATGGCATCGCCAAAACGAACGTTGTACGCACGTACTTGTAGTGTATCCATCACGCTTCTCCTACGATATGTAGCAAGTTGGCTGTGCCCCGCATACGCATTGCACCATCGGACGATTCGGCCTGGGTCATCAGAAGGGGCTGTCCGTCCGGTCCCAGGGTGGTCCTATCCATCTGCAAGACTCCCGATTCAGCCAGGCTGCGGAGATATTCATCTCGCTCCTTGCGTTGCTGTTCGTATTCTGCCTCACGATCATAACCACCGACCACGTCTTCGCCCGTTTTCAGCGGCGGGGCAGAGGTCAATCGGACCAGGATCTGGCCCCTATGGTCTATGACCAAGGTTGTGCCGACCGTGATCCAGCGTTCTTCAGGCCAATCGGGACCAATATCATTAGGCTCTCTATGTTCCCAGAAAACCTTGAAGATGTACTCTGCGACCAGTCTATCGTGATCATATTTCTTGCAGACGCGCAATCGGGATGGTATCTCAAACGGGACATCGGGCGGAATACACAGCAATTCCCGGTTGTTATTAACAAAATCGTAGGCATACCAGTCACTGCGGTAAACGGCCAAGACATCAGGTACCGTAAGGAATGAAGCCCCCAGGTTGGTTGGTACTTCCAATGAGGCAGCATCAGGGATGATTTGCCGTGCCAGAAACTCGTCGCCAATCCAACCTCGCATTTTTGGATCGTCGGGATAAGCCACACTGTCCACCGCTATCATAGCTCTCCCCAGATCGGCAAATGAGATCTCGCCAATTGGCAGCCAGTCAAGGGCGCGGAAGAGCATACGCCTGATGCGCCTTGCAGCCTTGTACAGGGCATATCCCGAAGCGGAGAATAGCGGATCCGGCCGGTCTCTGTATCTCGGTAACTGGGCGTATTCAGATCTAAGGTACTCGTGAATCTTAATCAAGACGCGGTAGAGAGCCCCGCCCAGCACTTCACTGAGCTGGTGCGGCTCATCAAGGTTCGAGGCATCCAGGCTCTTGGTGTTATTCAACTCGCGCAGGCATTTTCTTCTACGCTTCAACTCCACGCCAAATTCCTCTGCGATGGAACTAAAAGCTGTGGATCTTTCGATGGAACCCCGCGTTATGTCCAAGACTTGCAGTCGAAGCGGGCGACTGTCGAACGCCATAAACAGGGCAGTCAGATCAGCGATAGCTTCGTGTATGGCAAGTGATTGGGGCGCGCTGGCATTAAGAAGACAAGGGGCGATGCCGTCGATAATGGCATGACCAGTTTCATGGGCCACAATATCTCGAGAAAGGCAGGTGTAGATGGTCTTACGGGGATTGACGGGGGAGGAAGAATAAAAGAACTGAAGGCTGTGAGAATCGCGATGGTAGTAGGCATTGGCCCGTTCACCAGCACGTGGGACGACAAGCAACTGGGGCGCGTTGAAAGCCCACGTTAGGGACCGGCCCAAGGTGTCTACTTCTTCAAATAGATACATAGTTTTCAGCACGGTGGCGAATGTGTTCACCTGTAGGAAGGCAGACTCGTACAACGCATCCCCCTCCGCGTCCCTGACGTCGTTACCTGAGGCATCTGCGTAGTAACCTCTCGGGTTTGCGGGCTCTGGTGGAATCAAGCGTGCCCCGGGCAAGAGCTTACCGGTCTCTGGACAGAAATCGAGAACGGCAATTCTGTCGCTCACCGGGCCATCCAGTAGAAACTTTTCTCTATCAGGCCAGAAACCCTGGACGAGCTTCCTGTCGGCCAGCGATGTTGTGGGGTCTTGGATCATCAAGGGTATTTCTACTTTCATCGAACTCACCTTCATGTACAGATGTAGAGTTTGGCGGGCAGGAGCGGATTAGGCAGATTCAAGAGCACGTTTTTCCCACTGTTCGACGTTTACACCTTTAATCAAAAGCCACAAGGGTAATAACACTTCCCCCCAAAACGTAAACAGGGCAATATCCACTTCGTAGTTGGGTAAAAGAAAGAATGTAAAAGAATCGATCAGATAGCCAAAACATCCAATTATCAACAAGACGCCCAAAATTCTAGGAAGGAAACCCGACTTGAAAACTAAATAACCCATGGGAAATAGCCAAAGGCCCCAAAATATACCGGCGATACTAATTCCATGTTCGTGCAAATCAAGAAATAGGTGCACCAGAGCTTGCAACTGATCTGCTGTGAATACTGTCAAGTAGTCAGCACCGCTCAATAGTAGCAGGGCAGCAAATTGGTTAAGTTGATTGAGCATCGCGATAGGGACAGCGACCAGAAAGAAGATAACCATAAGCAAAGCATAGCTTTTGTTAGCTGGTTTGAGTAACTTGTATAAAACTAAAACTAACAGAATATTGACTAGCTGGACGATTAGAGCAGTCACAATGCTGAGACGGAATAGCGATTCAGAAGCTACAGGAACCCTGCAACTCTTGCATAAACAAGTGGCGATGTTTCGGCGGTACGGGTTGTCATTTCAATTCCTCCTAATTAGTAGCTAATACTTCGATAATTTCCGAGCAGCCTCCATCGCGCAAATATTCGGCATGGTCGTCGATATTCTCAAACCTCCGTCCGACTATTTCGGAACACTCGAATTCAAAGTCAGTGCATTTCATTAATCTATCAATCGTATCGGCGGTCCTTGATTGAAAGATCTTTGAGTTCCAGATATTGTCACCGACACCTTCCTCGAGGCAGTTCATTCCGATGATCCATATCGCGGCTCCCAATGCCCCACAGGCGCCTCCGCTTAAGCCGATACCACCCGCAAATCCCGCCGCCATTACCGTATGCATGTCGGATACGCCCATCTTTTGAGCCAGCATTGCCGCGCAACTTACCGGACAGGAGGGCGCTTCGATATGTTTTTCGGAAAGAGTCGATACGCCTGTGCCCCAGCGGCAAGCGTTGCGCCCCAAAGCATGCCACACTGGTAGCCATAGTTCATAAATCCACCCATCATGGGCGCGGAGGCGCGCTCCTCGGGTTTCAACGAGTGATCGAAAGAGCGGTCAACGACGCTCATAAGCGTTTCCGATCAGGTCCCCTCTTTAAGAAATGTACGTATTGTTCCTATCGATGATATCGTACTTTTTTCTTTGGTAGTCATCGTATTTTCTCCTTTTTTGACTATTCCGAGATTGGTGAAATCTTACGCTTACAGTATAGCAGTCGCCCTACCGACCCGTATTCAGAGACCCTGGCTATGCGCTGGCAACGAGAACCACCTTGCCCGCGTATCCGCCGCGCTCGAGCAGCTCGTGAGCACGAGCGGCCTCAGCCAACGGGATGCGCTCCGCCACGACCGGCTTGATCTTGCCCGCTGCCAGCGAATCAAGGAGTTCCGTCAGCGTTTCGCGGTACCAGGCGTTGTCCTTGCTGAGATCCGGAGCCAAAGGCGCCTGCTTGCCATCCGGAATGAGCGCCAACAGAGTCCGCATCAGCAGGGTGAGGGGAATGACTCGCAGCCCCTCCTTCTTCGTCGCAGCCACACCGAACCACACCAACCGCCCGCCTTTGCGCAGGACTCGGTACGAACGCCATAGCTGCCGTGCGCCGCCGACGGGGTCGAACACAACATCCACCCCATCGCCGGTAAGACTACGGACACGCTCGACGAAGTCTTCAGTGCGGTAGTCGATCGGCGTGGCTCCAAGTGCCGACACGAGTTCGTGATTGTGCCTGGACGCCGTGCCGTACATCTCCAGCCCGGCCAGCTTGCCAAGCTCGAGCAGAGCGGTCCCCACGCCTCCCGCCGCGCCGTGGACGAGGATGCGCTCGCCGCTTCGGACGTTGGCACTTCGGTGCATGGCCATGTGGGCGGTGAGGTAGTTCACCACCAGGCAGACGGCCGCGGCCGGATCCAGGCCCGAGGGGACGGGCACCAACTCGCTGGCGGGCAGGCAGATGAACTCCGCGTAGCCGCCACCGACGCCAAGACAGAAGGTTGCGCCGGCAACCATCTGCCCCGGCTCGACGGTCGACACTTCCTCGCCCAGCTTGTCCACCACGCCGACGACGTCCTCGCCCAGGGTGAACGGCAGGCGCGGAGTCCCGGGGAGCGAACCTGAGCGTCGGAACATGAGATCGTAGGC
>DAOUMD010000113.1:0-7723 GCA_034412795.1 Anaerolineae bacterium | reverse complement strand
GCTGGTACCCGTCGTCGCCGATGTGGGTGTTACTGCCCGCCGCCACGTCGACCGTCGTCGGGTCGCTGCCCGCCGTCTGCACGTAACCCGCCGGCAGCGTGGTCTCGTCCACGTCGGCCGTGGTGCTGCCCGCCGGTACGCTGGCTGTGTAGTCGCCGTTGGCGTCGGTGGTCACCGTCTGGGTGATACCCTGGCTGTCGGTGATGACCACATCCACGCCGGCCAGGTCCGGCTCGCCCACATCTTGTGTTCCGTCGCCGTCGGTGTCTTCAAACACGTGACCGTACACCGTGGACTGCTGCGCCGTCAACGTCGCCTCGTCCTGATCGTCTTCGGTGGGATCGTCGTTGTCGGGCGTCGAGTCGGGGTCGTACTGGTCCGACGCGTTCACCTGGGCCACGTTGGTGTAGCTACCCGATGCGCTCACCGTCGCCGTCAACGTCAACGTGTAGCTATCGCCATCGGCTATGCTGCCCACGTCCCACAGGTCGTCCACCGCGCTGTAGCTGCCCTGTGTCGCGCTGGAACCTACATAACCCAGACCGACCGGCAACACATCCTCCACCAAGACGTTGCTCGCCGTATCCGGCCCGGCGTTGCTCAGCACGATGCTGAACACTACGTCCTGGCCCACGTTCGGACTGCCGTCGTCCACACTCTTGACCAGGCTCAGATCGGCCTCTTGCGCCGTCAACGTTGCCTCGTCCTGGTCGTCTTCGGTGGGATCGTCGTTGTCCGGCGTCGAGTCGGGGTCGTGCTGGTCCGACGCATTCACCTGCGCCACGTTGGTGTAGCTACCCGATGCGCTCACCGTGGCGGTCAGCGTCAACGTATGGCTGTCGCCATTCGCCATGCTGCCCACATCCCACAGGTCGTCCACCGCGCTGTAGCTGCCCTGTGTCGCGCTGGAAGCCACGTAACCCAGACCGACGGGCAACACATCCTCCACGGAGACGTTGCTCGCCGTATCCGGCCCGGCGTTGCTCAGCACGATACTGAACACCACGTCCTGGCCCACGTTCGGGCTGCCGTCGTCCACACTCTTGGTCAGAGACAGGTCGGCTTCCTGCGCCGTCAACGTTGCCTCGTCCTGATCGTCTTCGGTGGGGTCGTCGTTGTCGGGCGTCGAGTCGGGGTCGTGCTGGTCCGAGGCGTTCACCTGCGCTACGTTGGTGTAGCTACCCGATGCGCTCACCGTGGCGGTCAACGTCAACGTGTGGCTATCGCCATCGGCTATGCTGCCCACGTCCCACAGGTCGTCCACCGCGCTGTAACTGCCCTGGGTCGCGCTGGAAGCCACGTAACCCAGACCGGCCGGCAACACATCTTCCACGAAGACGTTGCTCGCCGTATCCGGCCCGGCGTTGCTCAGCACGATGCTGAACACCACGGCCTGGCCCACGTTCGGGCTGCCGTCGTCCACACTCTTGGTCAGAGACAAATCGGCCTCTTGCGCCGTCAACGTTGCCTCGTCCTGGTCGTCTTCGGTGGGGTCGCCGTTGCCAGGTATGGAATCGATGTCCGTCTGGTCGACGGCGGTGATCTCGGCCGTGTTGGTCACTGTGCCCACGTTGGTAACGGTGGCTACCAGTGTCAGGGTCAACGTGGTGCTATCAGTAATGGTTCCGACCGTCCATAGTCCAGTGCTGCTATTGTAAACGCCTTGGCTCGGGCTGTTCGACACGTAGCCCAACCCTGGCGGCAATACGTCGCTCACATCCACATTGGTCGCGTCACCTGGCCCGGCGTTGCTGAGGACGACGGTAAAGGTGATGGTTTCACCCACGTTGGGCGTGCTGTTATTGACCACCTTGCTCAAACTCAGGTCAACCAGATTGCTCTCGACCGCGTCTGTCACCGTGTCCGTATCGGTGACGCCAACGGTGCTGGTGAGCAAGACGGTATTGGTGATGGTCTCCACCCCGGCAGGGATGGGATCGGTGACGGTGACCTGGAAGGTGATGGTCACCAACGAGTTGGCAGCTACAGTCAGAGGACTGATATAAATCGGAGGCGGCGTGCCTTCGTCCCCGGCTGAGGGAGGGGTGATGACAATGCTACCTGGCACAAAAGCCGTGTTAGCCGGGATGGTATCGGAGATGGTCACCCCAGTAACGGTAGCCGGGCTGGGGTTTTCGACCGCAATCGTGTAAGTAATCGTCTCCCCAGGGTTGAGGGGGACTCCGCCACCACTGGATGCCTTCGTGACGCTCAAATCGGGAACGTACCCGAAATCAACATCCAGATTGTTTTGGCTCGCATTGAGCACAAGACTCGTCTGCTCATCGAGGGTCCCATCCAGTTCAAAAGATTGTAGCAAACCAGGCGGGAAACCGGCGCTGCTAACGGTGACTGTGTAGGTGTCGCTGGCCAGATCCGGGAAGATATAATAACCGTCGTTATCGGTGGTGGTAGTAACCACCGTCCCTGAGCCGTCGGTCAGGGCAACGATGATCCCGGCCAGACCTGGCTCATACGTCTCATAAATGTCGTTGCCGTTCAGGTCAATCCAGAGGCGGTCGCCGATAGAACCATTTGTGTTCGGAAGGCCAAAGTCTACACCCCAGAAGATTTGACCAAGCTGCAGGATGACACTGGCCTCCCCATCCGTTGGACCGTTCAGATCATAGGTAAACGTCGTGGTGGGGGTACTGGAGGTGTCAATCACGACCAGGAAATTACCCGCCGCCAAACCAGTAAAATTATAGTAACCGCTGGCGTTGGTGGTTGTATTCGTAATCAGTGAACCTAGAGTATCTACGGTGGACGAGTAAAGACCATCCCCATCCAGATCACTCCAATCGTAAAGCTCAACGGTCACACCGGGTATCCCCGGCTCACCGGCGTCTTGATTGCCGTCCCGGTCATCATCTCGCCACACGAAATCGCCGATTGCGCCACCGGCCGTAAAGCCAAAGTCAGCCTCAAGATACTCTTCCCCGGCGCTCAAGGTGACGGTGATCGGATTATCGCCTGTGCTCAAGACGTAGAGGTTACCATAGCCATCCAGCGGCAGGTCCGGGTCAGCCGTATCCACCTGGACCAGGTAATCCCCGGCCGGCAGGTTCTCAAAGAGGTAGCTGCCGCTTGCGTCGGTGGTGGCAGTCATAACCACGGCATCAACCGTAGAGCTGATGACTCCATCGCCGTCGCTATCCTCGTACAGCGTGACCAGAATATTCGGAATACCGGGCTCGCCCCCATCCTGGATGCCATCGCGGTCATCGTCCCGCCACACGAAATCGCCAACGTGGCCAGCCCCAATGGGCTGGTAGCCGAAGTCAACCGTGTCTATGCTGACTGTCAGGTCGATAACCGCCTGACCATCAAGCGTGCCATCATAGTCTTGCGTTTGTTGGTAGCCACCAGGCAGGAAAGGAAAATCCAGATCGTTTTCATCAGCCACGACGATGTAGTCGCCCTGCGGTAAGTTGTTAAAGAGGTAATAGCCAGCGCTGCTGGTCGTCGTGGTTGTGATCAAAGCATCATAATTGGGATCGATGATGCCATCCCCATTGTTATCCTCGTAAAGAGAGATGGTGATGTCGGCAATGCCTTCCTCTCCGGCATCCTGATCGCCGTCACCGTTCCAGTCCACATAGAGCGTGTCGCCCAGGGAGAGGGAACCACTCTGGGTATAGGCAAAGTCATAGGAACCGTAAATATTACCGCCGGAAGCAGAAATCGTGTTGGTTTGGTCATCAAAGTTGGACTCAGGGTCAACCGTCTGAGTCCAGGTGCCGCCAGGGGGCAAGCTGGTCGTATCCACACGTACCCGGTAGTTACCGGTGATCAGATCGCCAAAGATATAGTTACCATCTGTGTCGGTGGTTGTAGATATAGTCGCACCATCATCCCCATTACCGCAAATACCGTCGGCACCACAGTCATCCAGGTAAACCGTAACACCTACAAACCCATTCTCACCACTGTCCTGGCTGCTATCGCCATCGTTGTCTTCCCAAACATTGCCATAAATCGTATTGGGGATTTGGTAACCAAAGTCTCGATCATCATAGTCATCGTTCGCCGGGTCACCATCATCGTTGTCAAGGGTCGGGAAACTCAAGTCATCACAGTCGGTGCCAGGACAACCCTCCGGATCGCCGGTCTGAGTGAAGCTAGTGCCGGGCAGTGACCCTGTGTCTATCCTCACAATATAGTCACCATCCGGCAATCCTTCGAAGAGGTAATAGCCGGTGATGCTGGTGGTGGTAGTTATCAGAAGAGTATCTTGGCCCGTCTCAAATCTGTCATCACCATCACTCTCCCATAGCTCAACAATGACAAATGGAATACCAACCTCACCCGCATCCTGGACACCGTCGCCATCCCAGTCGTTCCAGACCCAATCACCGATGGAGCCGGTGGGGTTGAGAACGGTTGTGGCATCGTCTTCGTCGCTGTTAGCCGGTTCGCCAGTGACAAATCTCACGCCGGTGACAGTGGCCGTGTTGGTGATAGTGGTCGCATCGTTTTCACCATCACCATCGTTATCAGGTGGCTCCAGAGCCCGGAAGGTGACCAGCACCGACTTAAACTGCCCGGCATAGAGGGGGCCAAGATTGGCCCAGGAGATAACGCCCGTCGTGGCGTAGGGACTATCGGTGAAACTCAAACCGGTTTGTGGTGGCTCGGCAGAGACAAATTCTAGCCTGGTTGCGTCATAGGTGTCACTCAGGGGGACAGGGTTAAGCGTGTCGCTGGAACTATCGCAGGTCTGGTCGGTAGTGATTACATAGGCCACTGCGTCCAGAGCCAGGTCTCCAGAAATGCCTGCACCGCCTCCTGGGTCTGCCTCAAGCTGCATCTCGGTCGTATTATTGCTGAAATCAGACCACCTCCACGCACTGGCACCGCCGGGATGGTCATTGGTAATATCCACGCTAAGCGTGTATAGGCTACCTGCTGGATCTGTAAAATAAGTGTCACCTCTGTATGAATGTTCTGCCCTTTGGGTGTCGGTCATGTAAACTCTTACATGCAACTGATCAGCGTCTTTCAAGTTTACAGTTTCTTTCAGGTACAGGACGGCCGTAACCGATACAATGTTTCCCGCTCGTGGGGCAATATTAAAACCACTCAGGCCTAGAGTATCGGAATTGTCATTCATGTTGGTCTCTGAATAGAGGTTATCAGGAAGACCCAAAGTATTGCCGGTATTTGCCCACTGCGCGTTTGCAGGCCCACCACCCTCCGGGTCAACCCCCGTGCTAGGATGGTCTATAGAAGCCCACAAGGTGTATTGGCAGGGGGCCGACTGACCGGTACCGTTACCCGGCCGTAAGTTGGCCAGGGTGATGGAATAGGTTATCAGGTTGCCCTCCAGGGCAGGAGAAGTGAGCGGGGTCTTGTTAATTGAAACTGAGGGGCCAAAGCCAAAATCAGCATCCTGGTACGGGCTGGTGATGCTTGTCCCCAAGCCAGTCACGGCCTGGAGTACGTCGGTGGTGGGGCTATAGCCAAAAGGCAGATCGGCGTCACTACGATCAACCTCCACCAGGAAATCCCCGTCAGGCAGGTTCTCAAAGAGATAAGCGCCACCGCCACTGGTGACGGTACTGGCAATGAGCAAATCGTCATCGTCAAGTTGGCCGTCACCATTGCGATCCAGATATAGGTTGACGGTGACATTGTCAATGCCAGGCTCGCCAGAATCTGGGATACCATTGCCATTCTCATCTCGCCAAACCAGGTCACCGATGGTGTTGGTGCCCGAAATCAGGGTAATGGCACACGCTTCATCAAAAGCCGGACCACCTCCGAAGCTGGCACCGACGCAGTTTTCGACATAGGGGTCACCCCCAGCGGGAGGGAAGGCAGGGTCAACGGTTACGCTGAGGGTTACGGCGCCACCTTCTCCGGGGCGCAGCGTGTCGGTCAACCAGAATTGGACATTGGTAATGTTGCTGGTTGGTGTTGGCTGGGTGATGGTCCAGGTCGCACCATTATCGGTAGAGTAGAGGACATCAACACCGCTGGCGCCAACGGACTCAAAGGTGGTGCCGGCCGGTATGGTATCACTCAGCACCAGGGGCATGCCCATTAAAGGCAGGCCGGCGTCGGCATCCCCATTATTCTGGAAGGGAATGGTATATTCGATGGTGCTTCCGGGCGTGACGGTGATGGTGCCCGTCTTATCTATCTCTACCTCCGGTTCCGAACTGACCACGGGGGGGATACCGGTCCCGTAATCGCCGTTAAACTTCTCGTTATCGGCCCCGGACGCAACCTCCTGGTAGGGAGTGAGGCTGGTGACGCAAGGGCCATCTAAGGCCAAAAAGGTGTAGTGAACGTTGCCGATGGCCCCGGTATTGTCGGGCGGCAGGTCGGTGAAATAGAGCTGATCTGTAAAAGGTATGACGAGATCGGGGTTGCCACCACTGCGCGAGACAGTGAGAACACCAGTGGTACGCACTAAGCGGAAGCAACTGGGATCATAGCTGGGATCGCCAATGGGCTGCAGCCAGGCATTGTAGTCGTAGTCACCGTCACCATCGTTATCAAACCCCTTGTTGATGTTGCCCAAATCATAACGTACCCCATTGGAAGTGATAACATCACCGGGTTTGACAACGTCGGTGTTGGTGTTAAACCAGGTGCCGCCTTGAGGCTCAATCTTGTTGGCCATGGCCGAGATCTCATTACGCATGGTCATCGTCCATGTTGTGTTAGCACTGGAACCCTCGGCGGAGGTGGCCCATACGTCAAACTCTAACCACAGGTCGTCATTGGGGTCATTGGTTTCTCCCCATACAGGATCGCCGGTATTATCAGGATTGCCACGGCGGGGGTAGGTGAAGTGCCAGTATTGCACCCTACACTCGCCTGGAGCCAAGGTGCCAATGAAGCGGCTGGCATCGGCTAGGCCGGCGCGGCCACCGATATGAACAAAGGAGTAGGTGCCAGTGTCGGCCAGATGCGGGTGTTGACTTATAAAAGCAGCATCGGCGCTATCCCGTGTCGGATACAGACCCGGGGTGCCGGCGGAAAAATCACCGATGAGGCCTTGCACATTAGTCAAGTCCCCAGTACCCTGGTTACAGAAACGGGCGCCAACGGTCGCCACCGAGGGAGCGTAGGTAGAGGGAGACTCTACGTTAGAATCGACCACCAGGTTATAACCGGCTAAAACTTCTACGGTGAGTGCGCCGGCCTGGGCACGAACGAGATTAGCTTGCGAGAAGCTGATACCGAGGATGAGAAGAAGCACCAGGGACAAAACGAGTACAGGGAGCAGAGCTACTCCTGGTTTATTCCTGGTAATGGGCCAGACTAATCTCGGCTGCCTGGGTTTAGGTTTAGAGTGTAGAATTGGAGTGAGTGATGTTTGAGAGGCGTTGGTCAAGTTGAGGCGGGGTTGTTTTTGGGACAGCCTTTCACTAAGATATCGGCAGCTATGAACTATTCCAACTAAGACAAAACTGAATGCAGTAAGTACAATAATTACGCCTATCATCAAGAGTCTCCAACCAGAGATATGCCAAGGAAGCTAATACCCGGGGAAAAAGTGAAAAGTAATTCAGTACGAATCGGCTAAAATTACACTTGTATGTTGGCAACATTTGTAAGCCCATTATTCGCAATCCTGCTAATCGGTAGTCTACCCCATTCGTGTTGACGCAAGGAGCTAGCCCATTTTTACCACAAAGACCACGAAAAACACTAAGAAAACTTTGTGCTCTTTGTGCGCTTCGTGGTTTATGTCCTCTGGCTCTGGCAT
>DAOUMD010000112.1:0-8948 GCA_034412795.1 Anaerolineae bacterium | reverse complement strand
GGCACACTGCTTATCGCCGGTTTGGACATGCGCTTTGGGTGGTCACCAGAGATACCACTCGCGCTCCGGCTGATTGCACTGGTGGCCATGGCGCTTGGCTTTGCCCTGGCAAGCTGGGCCATGCTATCAAATGCCTTCTTTGCAACCACTGTCCGCATCCAAGACGAACGGGGGCACGCCGTTGCCAGCGGCGGACCCTACCAATTTGTGCGCCATCCGGGCTACGCTGGTTGGCTGCTGGCCGGTATCGTCACGCCGTTGATGTTTGGTTCGTGGTGGGCATTAATCCCGGCCGTGTTAGTGGGGATCTTTCTCGTCATCCGCACCGCGCTTGAGGATAAGACTTTGCAAGAGGAACTCGACGGCTACAGAGAATATGCTCAGAAAGTGCCCTACCGCCTGGCACCAGGCATCTGGTAACCTCAGGGGGAGTCTGAAAGATGGAAACTAAGAAATCCAAACCTATCTACACTACGGGAGACGTGGAAGCCACCTACCTGGACATCCAGGCCGAGGTCGGAATTACCAAGCATATGGGCGGATACGCGACCACGGATGAGCTCTACCACCTGTGCCATCTTGAAGAGGCCCAGGAGGTGCTCGAGGTCGGCTGCGGGATCGGGGTCGGCCCGGCCTACATCGCCAAACACTTCGATTGCCGGGTGACGGCCGTGGACATCTCGGAGAAGATGCTGTCGTGGGCGCGCCAACGTGCCCGCCACGAAGGCGTTGTCGAGCGCATCGCTTTCCGCGAGGCCGACGTGGGCGAGCTACCCTTTGAGGATGACCGCTTCGACGCCATAATCGTGGAATCCGTCCTGGCCTTTGTCGAGGACAAGGAAGCGGCGATCCGGGAGTTGATCCGGGTAACCAAGCCCGGCGGGTACATTGGGCTGAACGAGAGCTACTGGATTCAGCAACCGCCCCCCGAGCTTCTTTCTTACTCGACCTCCATCGGTCCAGGTATCATTACCGAAGCCGAATGGCGAACCATCTGGGAGGCGACCCCCCTGGAAGAGCGCACCATCCAGACCCATAGCCTGGAAGCCAAACAGGAGGTTCGCGACCGGATCAAATGGGTCGGATGGCGTTCTATCCTGCCAGCATGGGGACGGGTACTCAAGCTGTTGCTCACGAACCCGCATTCTCGAGATGCCATCAAGGAGCAGCTCAACATACCCACCGAGCTAGTCAATTACATGGGTTATGCCCTGTTCCTTGGACGTAAGCCACGAAAATCGGCGGAGAAGTAAACCTGGTCAGCATACGGCAGGAGATGGCTATGTTGGGACGCTGGTCGAAATCGAACGGAACCTCAAGTGAAAACAACGAACCGCTCATAGATCTTCGAGGCCTGGTGAAAGAGTATGAGAGTCTGGGGGGCACCGTGGTGGCGCTCAAGGGCATCGACCTCCGGGTTGGCACGGGTGAGTTCCTGGCCGTCACCGGCAAGTCCGGAGCTGGCAAGACGACTCTGGTCAATATGATCACCGGCCTGGATCGCTCTACGTCGGGTGAAATATGGGTGGCCGACACACCGGTGCACCGCCTGGGCGCGGAAAAGGCTGCTAAGTGGCGGGGTCAGAACGTGGGCATCGTTTTCCAGACTTTTGAGCTGCTGCCCACGCTGACGGTACTCCAGAATGTAACGCTGCCCATGGACTTCGCCCGCAAGTACACGCCGCGGGCGCAACGTGAACGCGGAATGTATCTGCTGGAACAGATGGAAATCGCCGAGCACGCGCACAAACTGCCCTCGGCTGTCTCGGGTGGCCAGCAGCAACGCGTGGCCATCGCCCGCGCTATGGCCAACGATCCGCCCATCCTGATCGCCGACGAGCCCACGGGCAGTCTCGACTCGGTGACGGCCGGAGCAGTCCTGGACGTATTCGAGGACCTGGTGGCAAGCGGCACCACTGTCGTGCTGGTAACCCACGACGAGGACGTTGTCAAGCGCACCACGCGCGTCGTCAGGCTTGCCGATGGGGAGATTGTGACAGGAGTTCATATATGAACAGCTCACGCTGGCACAAAGTACTCAACGACCTGTGGGGTAACAAAACGCGGACGATCTTGATCGTACTCTCCATCGCGGTGGGTCTCTTCGCTATGGGCACCATCGTCAGTGCACGGACCATCCTGGCCGACGGGATGGCCGAGAGCTTCGCGGCCATTAACCCATCCACTGGCACGGTTCGCACCCTGGAGCTCTTTGACGAAGACTTCGTGCGTTCGGTACGCGCCATGCGGAACGTAGAAGAAGCTGATGCCAGGCGGGCATTTGACGTACGGGTTCAGACTGGCCCGGGCGAGTGGGACAACCTCACCATCTTTGCCGTAGAGGATTATGACGACATACGGATCAACAAAATCTGGTCCCAGAGCGGTGCGTGGCCGCCGCCGGAGCGCGAGATACTCATCGAACGCGCCGCGCTTCCCTTGATCAAGGCCCAGGTAGGCGACGTGGTTTTGATCGAGACACCCAACGAAAAGCAACGCGAGCTGCGCATCGCGGGCCTGGCCCACGACCCGGCGCAGTTACCGGCCCAACTCGACGGCACTCCATATGGCTACGTTTCATTTGAGACCCTGGATTGGTTTGGCGAGGAGCACGGGTTTAACGAACTGTACATCGTTTCCAAAAACCAGGAGGATAAGGACTTTACCCAACAGATCACCAACGAAGTCAAGAACAAGACCGAAAAAAGCGGCTACACGATACCTATGAGCACAACCGCCGAGCCGGGCCAGCTTCCGCTCGACGAGATTCTACAGGCTGTTTTGTTGCTGATGGGCGTATTGGGAATCTTGTCGCTCTTTTTGAGCGCTTTCTTGATCATCAACACCGTCTCCGCCCTGCTGGCCCAGCAAAAGCGGCAAATTGGCGTGATGAAAGCCATCGGCGCCTGCACCCACCAGATTATGGGTATGTATCTGGTGATGGTTATGATCTACGGCGTGATCGCCCTCATCATCGCTGTGCCGGCAGGAATCGCAGGATCACGCGGACTTAGCCGCTTGATGGCCGCCTACCTCAACTTTGACCTGATCGATCTGAGCGTACCGCCCCAGGCGATTCTGCTCCAAATCTTGATCGGCCTGATGCTACCGGCCTTGGCCTCGCTTCCCCCGTTCATTGCCAATCTGCGGGTCACAGCGGCAGACGCCATGAACGCCTATGGTTTGGGCAAAGGGCGGTTTGGAGCTGGAGCCCTGGACCGGCTACTCTCGGGCGCGAATCTGTGGTTTGCGCGCCACGTTTTGCTCCGGCCCGTGTTGTTGTCGGTACGCAATATCTTCCGGCGCAAGGGACGGCTGGCGCTGACGCTCATCACCCTGACGCTGGCGGGCGCCACGTTTGTCGGCGTCATCAGCGTGAGCGCCACCTTGAATCGCGCCATTGATGACCTGATGCAGAACTACAATTTCGACAGTGTGATCATGTTTGACCGGCCGTATCGGCTGGCCAGGATCCAGGGAGAAGCACAGCAAGTGCCAGGGGTCGTCCAGGCCGACGTCTACGGCCTGACGCCGGCACGGCGCGTACGTCCAGATGGGAGCGAAGGGAAAACCATCTACTTGCTTACATTCAACGTTGGCTCGGAGATGGTCCCCGGACCGGCCATCGCAGAGGGTCGTTGGCTGCTGCCCGAGGATGAAAACGCGGTAGTCGTGGATGCCATCATGCTCAAGGAGGAGCCTGACATCAAGCTGGGCGACGAGATTGTGCTCAAGATTGATGGGCGCGAGAGACCCTTCCGAGTCGTCGGTTTCAGCCTAGGCATTATGATCCCGGTGGCCTACGCAAACCACCCCTATGTCACCCAGATAACGGGCGACGTGGGGCAGACGAGCGCCGCCATAGTGGCCACCGAGCGCCACGACGAGCCGTATGTAATGGAGGTCACCACGGCATTGGAAGAACACCTGGAAAGCGCCGGCCTGCGGGTCAAGAGTGTATTCACTGCGGCCGGCGAACGAGCCGAGGGGGAAGCCTTCTTCGCCGGTATCATCGCGCTGTTACTCATTATGGCCTTGCTGCTGGCCGTCGTGGGTGGGCTGGGTCTTATGGGGACTATGAGCATCAACGTTCTGGAGCGAACACGCGAAATCGGCGTGTTGCGTGCCATCGGTGCACCCAACAAAGGTGTATCTCAGGTCTTTATCCGCGAGGGCATCGCTATCGGCGTGCTGAGTTGGGCCATAGGCTCAGTGATTGCCTTCCCTCTTGGTAAGGCGCTGAGCGATGGGGTAGGCATCCCGGTACTGGGTGTCCCGCTGAACTACTCTTACTCGATGACCGGCGTCCTGCTGTGGTTGATCCTGGTGGTTATCCTGAGCGCCCTGGCCAGTTTCCTGCCGGCGCGCAGCGCCTCGCGGCTCACTGTCCGAGAGGTGTTGGCATACGAGTGATGCGTGAAACGTAAAGCGTAAAACGTGAAACGTTACCAGCCTATGGTATTTATTACGTTTTGATGAAAACCCGATAGCTGGCTGTTAGCTAACGGATAGGCAACGCGACCGACTGGGTGATACTATATCATCAGTATCTATGGCGATCTGAAGTATTGAAACCACGGACCAATGAAAAACGTACTACGTACTGCACTGCATATTGCGTCACAGCAGACACAGCAAGGAATACAAAATACGCAGTACGCAATACGCAATACGCAGTACGCAGTACGATATACGCCAATTGCAACGACACTATCCTTTGAGGATCGGAGGTACAGACAAAATGAAAAAGTGGATCATCGGGGTTATCGTGATTGCGGTTTTGGCCGCCGGTGCCTATCTGTTCCTGGGCGGAGGACTGTCCCAGTTGTCCGCCTCAGAACCGGCCGAGGCTGAGGCAGTTTTGCCGCCGGTGAGAGAAACGCACCAGGTGGTGGCCGAGGCTAAAGTCGTGCCAATCCAATATGCCACGCTCAGTTTTCCAACCGGTGGAATGATAGCGGAGACGCTGGTGGTCGAGGGAGAAGCCGTCGAGGCCGGTCAGTTGCTGCTCCGGGTGGAGTCGGCGCAGCAGGTGGCGGTCGTCGCCCAGGCTGAGGCGGAGCTACGCGGCGCTCAGGCCCGGCTGGACGAACTGAAGGCCGGCCCTCGTCCTCAGGAGATCGTAGTCGCCCAGGCTGCCGTGGAGGCGGCCCAAGCGGGCCTGGCCAAAATCACCGAAGGTGCGCAGCCAGAGGAGGTGGCTGCCGCCGAGGCGGCCCTGGCTTCCGCCCAGGCCTCCCTGCAAAAGGCGATCGAAGGGCCTGACGACGAAGAGATCACCATCGCCGCTGCCGATTTCCGACGGGCCGAGGTTGCCCTTCAGCAAGCGCAGTGGGCCTACGACCAGGTGGCCTATGGGGCCGAGGTGGGCGCTTCACCGCAGGCCGCTCAACTTGAGCAGGCGACCCTCGACTACGAAGCCGCGCTGGCCAACTATCAATTGGCCGTGCGCGGGCCCACCCAAGCTGACATTGAGGCCGCGCGCGCCCAACTTGCCCAGGCTAAGGCCAACCTGGCCCTCCTGTTACAGGGAGCCAGTAACGCCGATTTGGCCGCCGCCGAAGCGGATATTCACCACGCCCAGGCCCAGCTCGAACTGGTCAAAGCCGGAGCCCGCCCCGAGACCATCGCCGCTGCCGAGGCAGACGTAGCCGCCGCCGAAGCAGCGCTGGCCCAGGCGCAAGCTGCCCTGGCAGACACCGAACTACACGCGCCCTTCGCCGGAATTGTCGCCGCCCTGGACACCAAGGTTGGTGAACAAGTCGCCCTTGGCACCCCAGTGCTTCAATTGGCCGACTTCTCCGCCTGGCAGATCGAGACCGACGATCTGACCGAACTGAGCGTGGTCGGGATCGACACCGGCGCCCCAGTCACCATCACCGTAGACGCCATCCCCGAGCTAGAGCTGCCAGGACAGGTGGTACGCATCAAGCCTATCGGCGAGGACAAGCGCGGCGACATCACCTATACGGTTATCATTCAGCCCGACCAGGCGGATGAGCGCCTGCGCTGGAATATGACGACCGCCGTCTTCATCGAACCCAGCGACGAACAGGAATTTGCCGAGACTCGTTAAGATCAATAGGAAGCCTCACTCGTAGTGGCGATTTAAATCGTTACTACGAGCCACTTTGAACTCGTGGGAGATCGTTAGCTTGTGGGATCTCAAGATTAAAGGAGATTAATAAGATGTGGTTATCCTTGAGACAAGGACGCCGGTTTGCCCTCCGGATCCTGTCTGGGCCTGCGGCCCGGGCCCAGGTGGCGACGGCCCTGCTCATCGGCCTATTAGTGATGGCGGGAATAGTCTTCGCTCCCGCCGCGGCCGCGCAGGGTGGAGGTGGTTTCACCGGCACAATCGTCTTCCAGACAGTCAGCGGCGGACCCGTTTACGCTGTAGAACCGGACGGTAGCAATTTGCGTTACCTGACGACCGGCATGGACCCCGCCCTTTCGCCCGATGGCCAGCAAGTGGCCTTCACTCGCTGGGAGGGATCCGGTCACGGTGCCTTCGGTAGCCTGTGGACGATCAACCTTGACGGTAGCGGCGAGCGGATGATAGTAGGAGACGTGCGCCAGCCGAAAGCGCCGGTTTGGTCCCCCGATGGAAGGCAGATCGCCATCAGTTCGCAGGAGGGTGGCCGGTTGCAGCCCGAGTCGAAGTGCGGCCAGGGACTGCCCTCTGAGCCTCTGTTAGCCGATTCAGATGGCGACTACTTCCGCGTGGTAGTTGAGATCGACGATGGCGAGGTTGAAACCAAACTCTGCTATACCCTGGCACCCCATCCCTTCTGGGGCCTGCGTTTGGTAGACGTAGACACCGGCGCGTTTCAAGACCTGCCCGGTGACCTGTTCTCATACGCACCCGCCTGGGATCCGGCCAACGACTGGCATCTTGTCTACGATGGGGAACAGGGCCTGGTCAATCTGGACTTCACGCGAAGCGAGGGCGCAACCTGGGCGCTCACCGATGACTCGCACGATCATGCGCCGGTCTTCTCCCCCGATGGCAGCCAGATCGCCGTCAGCTACTGGCAGCACGACCATTGGGACATTCACACGATGAACGCCGATGGTAGCGGGCGTACCCGCCTGACCAAGACACCGCTACGCGCCGTGGTCGAAGCGCGAATCAATGGAGACCAGGGACAAGCCTGGAACAACGTCGCCCCCGCCTGGTCGCCCGATGGCAACCAAATCGCCTTCCTGACCGATCGCACCGGGCGCTGGGAGGTGTGGATAATGGACGCCGATGGCGGCAACCAAAAACCGCTGTTCCCGACCGAAGTACAGGATCAGATCGAGATTTCTTATGAATCCGTGGACG
Organism: Anaerolineae bacterium; assembly: GCA_034412795.1. GTDB lineage: Bacteria > Chloroflexota > Anaerolineae > 4572-78 > NAK82 > JAUVPY01. The sequence goes on along the minus strand of DAOUMD010000112.1, from coordinate 1,621 downwards.
AGCGAGTTTTGAGCTGGAAGTGAATCGTTTGGTTTCGCTCCCCCTAGGTCTTTGACCCAGCTTCGCTCTCGCCTGGTTACGTACCGGGCGAGAGCGAGTTGCCTACTCAATCTTCAGTCTCGCTGAGACCATCCAGCTTATCCAGCAAGGCCCCCACCTGTTGAGATAGTCTCTCGAATTCATCACGAGTGGGCACCCCGCGTTCCGCCAGAGCCTGTATCAACTCCTCTTCACTCGGCTCTGATCTACGCGAGAGGGAAAATTCCGTACTCAGGAGCTTATCGTGCAGGCGTCGCACTTCCTCCTCGGCCAATTCCCCCCTCTTGAGAAGGCTTTGCAGCCGCCGATCGATCTCTTCGTCGACCTGGCGCAACAAATCCACAGAACTAAGCGTGCGGCGCAGGTTGCTCAACGTATCCCCCCCGGTTCGGATTAACCCGGTCAAGACCGACCGGGGCAAATAACCGCCCTGCTTTTTCTCCTGCTCAAGGATGACCTGTGTCAAGGTCAGAGCAGTCAGGTCGTCGCCCGTAGTGTGGTCAACGATCTGAATCTCCTCCCCCTGGCGAATGAGGGTCGCGATGCCATCCAGGGTAACATACGCTTTGGCTTCAGTGTCATACAGTTTGCGGTTGGGATAACGCTTGATGACCCGCAAAGAAGATCTACCCCTTCTTCAATTCATCTACCTTCTTGCTTACATCACTGATCTGGGCGCTCAGATTCTCGAACTCAGCCTTGGTGGGTATGTCAAAGCGAGCCATAAGCTCGTCAACACGCTTGTTCACCTCTTCCTCGGCCTTTTTGGCGTCCTTCTTGCGCCTCTCGAAAATGTCCTGGACGAGCTTGCGGCCTTCCTCTTCGGTCAATTCGCCACGCTCGACCAGCTTCTCGACCAGATCCTCGACAGCCTCCACGGTCAGCGCCACCGCGCCGACACCCGCCAACAACACCTTGCGGACCGCCTCGAAGAAAGGATTAGGCTCTTTGGTCTCTTCGGGGGCCACCTTAGTTTTCGCAGCCACGGTACAACCTCCTGAGAATTCTACTCAATCCTTAGATACACCATACACAGTTATGACGCAGTGCGTTATAAATCCATTATAACACAGTGCGTCATGATTGTCAAATGATCTGAGACTGACATTATGCCATAAATGTTCCGGCAGCATACAACGCTCACATCCCGGACTACTGCCTCAAGCTGACCGGCCAGCGGCTCGGTCACAGCTTGATCCATCGGCGAAATCTCGACACTAACCGAGAAACTGGACAGTACCGCTGGTCCGAATTGATCATCGTAGAAGGTGCCACCTAATACCAAGGACAAGCCAGGGCGGCAGCGGGGTATGCCTAACCCACTGCCGCCTTGATTTTTGACGCGATTAGCGCATCTACTCAGGCCTGGCGTACCAGGACTGGCAGAGTAGTCACCACCAACCAACTAACTATTGTCATTATTGTCGTTGCTACCGCTATCGTCGTTGGAGTTGCTGTCATCGTCGTTGGAGTCGTCGTCGTTGGAGTCGCTGTCATCGTCGTTGGAGTTGCTGTCGTCGTTGGAGTTGCTCACGCCATCGTCGTTGGAGTTGCTGTCGTCGTCGTTGGAGTTGCTCACGCC
>DAOUMD010000111.1:0-2509 GCA_034412795.1 Anaerolineae bacterium | reverse complement strand
GAACTAGTGAGAGTGAAGAATGACACAATTGCCAAAGAGTTTTCGCAATCGCTGTGAAGCTATTTCATCAGAGTTGCGAATAGAGTTAGGGTTGCGGATTTTTGATCCTCTTCCAGCTAACCAACTCGCCAGAACATGTGGTATCATTATCCGTCGTCCAGACAGAATGGACATGCCTCAAGAGACAATTGATTATTTTCTACAAGCTGATAATTGGTGGGGAATTACTTTTCCGGTAAAGCCGCCGGTCATCGTCTATCATCCTGAGCAATCACCAGCGCGTTATGAAGCTACAATTATGCATGAGTTGGCGCATTTTATCTTGAAGCATCCTCCCGAACGCATTTATTTTGCGCTGGATGGCACATTCACCCGTGATTTTGACTCGATTCTAGAAGCAGAAGCCGCATATTTGGGAAGTTGCTTGCAGATCCCCCGACGAGGTCTTCTCTGGGCAGTGCAAAGAGGATTGAACAATGAAGAAATCGCCCATTATTTTGGCGCAAGCCTAGAGGCGAGAGGACAGCAAAACGCGGCTTACATTGGGTACAGAATTGCGGACAGCGCATCGCTTACATGTAGTCATTGATAACCGCCAGCAAATGGTTTACTTTGTGTCTATCGTTTCGGCAGCGGATACGAGAATTGTTTGATCAGATTGCCCTTGCAGTAAACCTTTAACTTGTGATACTTGGTGTAGATGGTGACCTTAACATACTGATACTTGAGACGCTTGCCCAGCTTGAAGGATTGGCCGAGAATGCGGATGGTACCCTGGGCAGACACCAAGCGGATGAAGGTGACCTTTCCCACGGCGACCGGCAGCTTGTCCTCCACCATGAAGTCAGCGGGCAGTTTGCGCAACTGCTTGCTGCGCCGGTAGTGGGCCGCCGTACGTCCGCCGAGTTTGACGTGGACGTGTTGCTCGTTGACGGTCGTCATCAGGCGGCGTAACTCACGGCGGACATCACAAGGCCGACGAAATGGGCGGTTCAAGAGCAAGGGCTGGAACCAGCCGTTGAAGTTCTCGACCGAGCCATTGCATTGTGGCTTGCCTTTGGGAATGAAAACTGGCTCGATGCCCAGACGCAAGCACAAGCGGATGACGCGGCTGAGAAAGCGAGCTGTGTAGCCAAAGCCACAGAACTCACGGCCATTATCGAACTGTGCCTTCTCCGGCAGGCCCAGGTGCTGCCAGGCATGCACCAGGAAGCTCAGGACGCCGTCCATACTGCGGCTGTCAACGAATTCCATATAGATGGACTGGTCAAAAACATCCTTGCAGACCAGGAAGTAGTAACGGGTCGAATCTCCCTTCAGATAGCGCGGCCCGACCACGTCGATCTGGTGCAAATGGTTGGAGTCTCGCGCCTGAGGCCCTGGGTATTCGTTGCGCGTGATGCGCGATGACAGTCGTAGCGGTGGACAGGACAACCCCGCACGGGCGATGATGCGCCGGATGGTGCGTAAGCTGGGCAATGGTGAGTACCCCAGCGTTTCCAACTCAGCCCGGATCTGGACCGCGCCGATTTGGCTGTAACGGGTTTGAGGCGTAGCTCGCGCGGCTAGCCGACGCCGGATGCTGATCACGGCCCGCTCGACGTCAGGGGGCGTCCGATTCACTACCTGGTGGTTGCCGCGGGTTAAGTCATAGAGCCCCTCCGGCCCCGCTTCAAGGTAGCGCCGCCACCACTTGTGAAACCAGACTCTTGATCTTTTCAAAGTACGGCAGATACTCTCGATGCTTTGGCCTGCCAGGCGTAGCCGAATGGCTGACTGGCGAACGGACAACTCGTCTTGCATACTGCACCTCCTGTTAACCGTTGGTCACTGGCGGTTATCAGGAGCGAGTATAGCATCTGGCTCAATCAAGAGTATCCGTATGTAAACGTTATATCAGCACTATTTGAGGTACGAAATGTCAATAACATGCTGTCCGCATTTAATGCCTGAATGTAAACGATGCGCTGTCCGCAGGGTGTAAGCGATGCGCTGTCCTCTCGCCACAAATGATGAAGGAAAAAGACTGAATCAGTATGTTACGAAAAAACCAAGTCTACCGCTGGACAACAAAGGATAAGGGTATGGGTTCGAGCTTGTGAGAAGCCTTGCCTTCACGGCATTCATGGATCGAGAGCGAACCAGGAGCATGCCGGCCAAGGCTTACCCGGCGCGAAAAGTGACGAGCATCGAGACAGAGGGAAAGTAGATAACCAATGCTCAAACAACGACAGGAACTTCTGCATTTTGCCTTACTGCTAGTCAGTGCAGCGGCAGAACAGATCATGCCGCACTATCACAACTGTGTAGTAAGCACGAAACCGGATGGCACAGAAGTGACGGAAGCTGATCGCCGCGCTGAAGAGGTGGTGCGGGAGATGATCACGAAACGGTTTCCTGATGACAGCATTCTCGGCGAAGAGTTTGGCGCTACGAAGGGATCAAAAACCCGATACCGATGGGTCATAGACCCCCTTGATGGAACGACCTGGTTTACCCTGGGTGTGCC
>DAOUMD010000110.1:0-3745 GCA_034412795.1 Anaerolineae bacterium | reverse complement strand
CGGCCACCCGGTAGCGGTCGATGGGAAAGGCCGTGCCTGCCAGCGCGCCACAGCCCATAGTCGACTGGTTAGTTGTCTCGTAGGCCATCTCCAGCCACCTGGTCGAGCGTTCCAGGGGATCGTGGATAGAGAGCAGATAGGCACCAAAGGTGGTGGGCTGGGCGTGTTGCTGGTGGGTGTAGCCGGGCATCACCGCGTCGCGGTGCTGCTCGGCGGCCTTCAGCAGCGTGTCGCGGAAGTGCATGAGTTGGTCAATGCAGTCCAGGATGTAGCCCCGGAAGTACATGCGAAACAAGGGTTCGGGCCGGGTGCGAGCCAGGGAGAGATGGGCGGTGGCCTCCGCGCCTGCCCGTTCCCTCAACCACTGTTCCACGTGCGTGTACACGTCGTGACGGCCTGGCTTAAAGGTAAACTCCTCACGCCCGACGCCCTTTAGTTCTTTCAGAGCGATCAAGACTTTGACTGCGTCGTCTCGGGGCACGATGCCTTGCTCAACCAGCATAACCAGCCACGCCCGATGCGTGTCGACGAGCGTGTGGAATCTATAGCCCATTTCTTCTTCAAAGCACTCGCGGTCCCAGTATTCGACGTAAAGCGGGTCATGAGGGACCTTGATACGTTCCGAGGTTGTTACGAAGTCTCGCATTATTCTGCTACCTTTCTAGTTGTAGCCTCTGTGGTGTCTCCAATCAGCCAAACTCTTCTACCATATGGGTGATACGTCTCAACCTTTCAACTTTGGCGCCCGGCATTACGTTGTCCGCGACTCCCAGGATAAAGGCTTCCCCAGACTCGATGGTACGGAATAGATCCTGCATATAGGCCACAAACTGCTTCTCAGAGTAGGTGTCTTCGAGGATGACCGACGGGACCCCACCCCAAATGATAACTCGATCCCCCCAGGCGGCTCGCGCCTCTTCCAGGGTTGTCTTCACCATGGGATAGGTTGCAAAACACTCCGCCATGCCGTATCCAGCTTGCTCAATGTGGCTCAGAATCGCCCGCGTATCGTTATCGGCGTGTAAAGCCAAGGTCTTGCCGCGCGAGCGCAGCAAGGCCGACAGCTCCTGATAATACGGCAAGATGTACTGCTCGAACACCGGGGGCGGCGTAAAATCACTGGAGAAGTGAGCGCCGTGCAGAATGAGTCCGGCTGGCGAGTCGGCGATTAACGGCCAGACCATTTCCTGGTCGCGTTGCTCCATCAAGCCTACCAGATGCTCCACTTCTCCGGCATAGTCGTACAAATGGTAGTAGGCGTTGTTGTAGCCGACCAACTTCAACATCCAATGATGGAACGGGCAGTCGCCACCGGAGACCAGCGGATACCCGTCATCCCCGATCTCCAGCTCGTAAGCGGCATATGCCTCATACGTCGGCGTATACTCGGTGTGCTCGATGATGTATTCGACGACGGCGTAATCCTCCCGGCTCTTCAGCATAAACTCGACCTGTGCGTCTTGGATCGCGGTGTCTCTGAGCACTTGACTGCTACGAAAGCGCTCGGTTACAGCCCCAACGGGCGTAATATACTCGACCACACGCTCCATCTCGCCAAGCTGGTGTTCGCGCACTTCTACATCACGCAGCTCCGAGCGGAAGACGCGTCCTGTTCTGGCTGGCGTGCCCAGGCCCAAGTCACGCTCAATGTCCCGCAAGCTCCAACCTCGGTACTGCTCCGGCAAGGTACCCGCTTTCTGATGTGCGTTATACCAGAGCAATAGCCTGGGGATCCAGGGTATTTTGTCCGGCCGTGCACCGGACATCACTGCCAGTAGTCGTTCTCGATGTGTCACACCCCTCGTCCTTGGCTTTCACCTGACGCGTGGAGGCGTTCACGCAACGACCGTGTCGTCACCCAACGCCCTCCGCGACAAGCACGTCTTGTACGAACTGGGCAACATCGTCCACGGCCTCAAAACCCGCAACAGTCGATATCACCTCTTCCCCCCTCTCCTGAGACCAGACGCTCGCATAGTCCACACACTCCCGAAACTTATCGGCTACTTCATCATACGGCATGGGGTCGTTCGGGCTTCCTTTCAATTCAAGTGCGGAGCTAGACAATCTCCGCCCGTCGTGGGTCGTCACTTCGAGGGTCACCGGGACTTGATCGGTGCGCTTTCCCTTGGTGCCCGCTATCTCGTGGATGCGCACCCGACGTGCGATGTCCAAAACCGTCTTATCGGACACAATGCTTTCGGTTGCGTATTGCGCTAACCCCGCTCGACGGTGCACCAACCCCAAGGCGACCCCATAGACCGCGCTGAACTGGGCGTCTACCTGGGGATGTTGCCCGATCTCGAAGGGTGCTCCCACGAACCAGATCCCATTCTCGCCCACGTGGAGATCTATGTCTTTGATATCCGCCACTTGTAAATCCTCGCGCCTTGCCAGGTCAATGGCGGCTTGCGTTGAACGATGAACCCCGCCACACGAGGGGTATTGCTTGATCCAGAGCTGCTCTATCTCAAAGCTGTCTCGCAAACCGGCCACTTCGGCCACATCGGGCGGCTCAGAGCGTGTATACACTCTGAAGAAGCCGGCTTTGCCTTCCATCACGTTATGAGCACCGGTCACGCCTCTCTTGGCCAGGAATACAGACCACAACGCCGACCGGGCTGAGTACGCCGGCTGCATACGTTTCGTCAATGTGTGATCGAGCAGTGCTTGTCGGTTGCCCGAGGTCTGCGCGTAGTAGATGCCCAAGGCGTTGACGGTTTGATCGACGTCAAAGCCCAGTAGCCGACACGCCGATGCCGTAGCCCCGAAGCCACCCGCGACAGATGAAGGCAGAAAGCCCCGTGTCAAACCTCGCCTGAGCGCAAGTACAGCGATGCGGGCGCCGACCTCGACGCCCATGGTCACCGCGCTAAATACCTCCTCTCCCGAGGCGTGTTCCATCTCGCCCACAGCCAGACTCACAGGCAGGACCGAGGACATGATGTGCAATCCCCCTTCGTAATACTTGTCGTCGTAGTCCAACGCGTGAATCATACAACTGTTGGCAAATGCAGCATTGGGCGCCGGCATCGCCCCCCCGTACGTCCATAGGGTGGCCTCCTCGCGGCCGCCCCAGTGGCGCATCTGTTCCACAACCGGCGGGGTCCCTTCCTCGCGCCAGCCGGCAACAGCAGTTGCCAGGGTGTCCAGGATCAAACGCTTCGTGGCCTGCCGGGCCGGTGGGCTTATATCCTCGAAGGATGGTTGAATAGCCAGCTCCGCCAGTGCTCTTGTGACATTCATTTTAGCCCTCAGATCATAGCTTCGGTAACCTGGTCGAGCTTTGCAGCGGCGGCCTCCAACCTGCCACGCCGTCCCGCCTGTCGCTCGCGTTCCTCATCCAGTCGGCCCTTTCGCTCCCCCACCATGCGCAGAACCTCTTTGGGCGCTGGCCCACCCGTTACGTCGTGGCTCTCGACAAAGGCCACCGGGTCCAGGGCACGCCGAACCTGTTCTTCACTCAACCCCAGAGGTCGTCCCAACACCTCCTGCGCCACTCCCTCCACGAACTCGGCCGTCACATCGGTCGCCACCATCCCGGCCTCCAGGGCTTTGGTCACGCAATGCGCCACCACGGTGTGCGCCAGCCGATGCGGCAGCCCGGTGTGACGGAATATCTCGTCCGCCAACTCGCTCACCGTTGAGAAACCCTCGGCCGCCGCCTCCAACATACGCTCCCGCTCCACGCCCAGCGTGCGCATCACCCCTGCCAGAAACTTCATCGTCGCCGCCGTCTGTTCCA
>DAOUMD010000109.1:0-21923 GCA_034412795.1 Anaerolineae bacterium | reverse complement strand
CTCCCCCCCTCAGTCCCCCCCGCTGGGGGGGAAGCCAAGTCCTCCCCCCGTTGGGGGGAGTTAGAGGGGGGAGCCTGTCGCTCATCAAAGTAACCTCGCACCCAGCTCGCGTACGCGCGCCAGTTATACAGCCGCTCCTTTTCCCCCTCGGTGAGGGACCGATTGGCGAGCTGTGCCAGCTTCTCCTCGTCCAGGTCCTCTTTCCACAGCGACCAGAATCGCTTGGGCGTGCAGGTGGTGGCGTAATAGGCGTCGTTGACGCTGAGGGCCAGCAGTAGTTGGGAATAAACAAAGAGATGGGGAATCTCATCGTCGTTTTGGTTGCGCAGCATCTGGCTGACGGCCTCTTCGAAGGCCTTGCCGCTCTCGGTTTCCAGATCGGGGCGCTTGCACTCGATGACGACCAGTGGGATGCCGTTGACGAAGCACACGATATCCGGGCGGCGCATCTCGTGACTGCCGCGCCGCTCGACGGAGAACTCCTCGGTGACGTGGTAGACGTTGCGCTCCGGGTGAGCCCAGTCGATGTAGTGCAAGCTGAAGCTTTTCTTATCGCCGTCGATGGTCTGCTGCAAGCTGGTGCCCAGGGTGAGCAGTTCGTAGACGCGCTGGTTGGTGGGGATCAGGCCGTGAAAGGGCTCATCGCGCAGGGTCTCGACCGCGCGGCGGATGTTGCCCTCGGAGAAGGGGTAAGTTCCCCCTTTGAAGGTGATTTGGTTGTTGGCCTTGAGCCAGGGCTCCAGCACCCCTTCCAGAATGACGCGGTTCTTTTTGCCGCCGCGCAGGGCCAGCGCCTCCTCCGGCGTGAGGTACTGGTAGCCCATAGCCATCAGCAGGCGCACGGCGGGGATCTGGGAGATAAGCTCTTCCTTGAAGGATGGTGGCTGCATCGGTGGATGCTCCTTGAAAGTCAATTAACGGGAAATGAAATATCACCCCAAATGCACTTTGCTAGTTCAAAATAGAGCTTGTGCCGATCCTCAATCGCATCGCAATCAAATCTGGGGATTGCATGAAAGCCTAGGCGGTACCTTTTGTTGAAATCCGCAAAGCCAGTATTAGCATGGTAAAACTCGGGGATCAGTGTTGCACCTAAGCGCGTATCGTGGGAATAGGTCTTGAGTTTATCCTGATATGGTTCGTTTCCAGATGATTGATTGTCGGGTCCCTTCAGAAGAATCAGGCCACCAAGCCGGTTCCGTTCTCTAATAAACTGTTCTTCCTCATCAAATAGGGCACGGTTTTCTTCGTTGTTGGCCAGTATGTGCTCGACGTGGTAACCATGCTTTGCGCCACGATTCTGGGCCAGGTTGTACATGCTATCAACCGTCAGGCCTGCTTCTTTTCCAACGAAGTGTTCTATTCGTGCAAAAAAGTACCTGATGAACCGTGAGCCAAGTTCGTATCCTGAGTTTCGGAATAGGGACCACTGAAATGGATCGGTGATGGAAACCCCTTTTATTTGGGCGATATCATCTAACAATTGTTGATCGAACGCAGCCTGAATTTCTTCACAGCTTGCGTTTCGAATTGCAGTGTTTAAAGCAATGATCGACTCTGTAAAACGATTAGTATTGTAACTGCCCATCAACTGTAGGAGGGTGAAATGTCGATCGAATAGCCGTGCCACCAAGTGCAACTTGCGGTCACGATCGGGATCGTTTGGCTTGATCGCGGACATCACGAGCAAGTGTTGTCGATCGTGGCGATTCAGTGTAACGTTGTAATAAACGTAGTTATCTGCCCTTTCGGATAATCTCAGCAAATCGCTGTAGAGACGGCTATACCATACTACGTCTTGGCTCAAGAACGCTTTGACACGGTTTGGATTCCTCTTGAGTTTTAATTTAGGATTCCACTTCTTCGAAAAGACCACACGTTGGTAGTCACCCTCGAATTCTCGGTACTCTTGGCGAGAGTTAGTGTGTTTACATCTGAAGAGGAGACGGAAGAAACGATCTGGCTCACGGGTATCCCGATTCTGCAATGAGTTGATACTGTTAACCCAGATATCATAGTAGGTGTTATCAACCTCTTCTTTGGTCAATTGTCCCAGCAATTCCCCTTTGAAGACCTCATAGGGGCTGAGTTTTTCTCCTCTGTCATTGATTACCTCAAAGACCATAGCAACATCGCGTGAATCGTCGATATGAAGTTCGACCAACTCGACACGCGTCATGAAGTAAAGGGTAAAAGTTGCTATACGGTGTGGTGTAGTCAGGCGCTCGTCAAGATAATCACCGATAAAGTCGTAGTTTCTGAATATGTTCTCGGCGGTCAGATTCAGATTCTTTGGCCTCTCAGCATTGGAAAAGAGCGTCGCCAACGCTTCCTCTCGGAACCCGGTTCCCATCCAATAGGTGCGGCCGGTTGCTGAAGCACCATAGATATTTTGCTTGAGCCAGTCTTGATGATCTTCATTCTGATTTGCCTTGGCCAGGTGATAGAGCTTGATCAAAATCAGGGTGATCGTCGTTAGTCTTTGTTGTCCATCTACGATGAACTTGCGCCCGTCTTGTTGGTTGGTTACATACGTGCTGAGATAGTACCAGTTGTAATTGCTCACACCTTCTGCCGTTGGGTCGACCTGCGGCTTATAGTCGGACTCGAAGCGAAAAAACACGTCATTGAGCAGCGTCTCTACGTGCTCTTGTTGCCACTTGTAGTCACGTTGGTAGAAATCAATGTAGTATTTTGTGCCAAAAAGATCTTGGATGGTACGTGACGTGGACTGGATGCTCATTGCTTCTCTCCTTTGGATGCGTTTAGATCCCTTGATCTCCAAAGAGGGAATTTCTAATCTCGATACTTGCTCTTTCTGCCTACACGTTGACCCGCACCCGCCCGGTGAGCAGGCGCTGCATCAGGCCCTTCTTCTGGCGCTGCAGGGCGTCGCGCTTTTGGGTGAGCAGATCGATCTCGCGGTCACAGGCTTGTAGGACGGCAGCGATGCGGCGTTGCTCTGCGATTGGCGGAAGCGGTATCTTGTAGGCTTTCAAGAAGTCGGTACGAATGCGTTTCTGACCAGCACTGCCAGCCATATTCGACTCGCCTCGTCCCCTGAAGTCGTGAGCAATCGTATGGTAGTAAAGAAATTCGGGCAGAATCTTTGTGTCATTGGCCCGGATAACGTGAAATTCGGTGCTCCCAAACCCAACACCGTTCTTCAAGCCTTTGACTAAGGCTCCTTTCCCATTTTCAAAGCACGGGGTTATTTTCGCCACTATAACATCGTTATCTTGGAACGGCGTGTATCCTGTACTGACTTCTTTGTATGGGCGCTCACTAGCTCTTATGATTTGTGCATTCTCAGAGACATCGGCCATAGCAACAAACGAAACTAGCGTGTCATCGGACAGATGCTTGGGCTTTGGCGGATTGATCGTAGCGATACTTCGTAAGTGTGCTTTTTGCCATTCTCCTTCTTCAAACTCCGGGAACCGCACGCGACCGGTGAGCAAGCGCTGCATCAGGCCCTTCTTGCGCTGCCGAGCGGCCTCGATGCGCCGGTCGGTGAGGGCGATGGCTTCGTCCCAGGCATCCACAATCTCTACAATCCGTCTCTGTTCCGCAAGTGGAGGAAAAGACACTCTCAACTTATGCACATTGTTTCTGTTTAGTGTCGGAACTGAAGTTGCAGCATCGAACCTTTCCAGGCTAAAGCCTTCGAGGAATAACTTCACAAACTTGGGCTCGTTGTTTTTGAAATCCTTCACCCACAGAGTCGTGTCATGAGGCCAAAAAGGGACATCTATGAAATAGACGCCACCGAGTTTGCCCTTTCTTCCTGTGACTACGCCGGGGGGCTGCACTTTGGCCACGTTGTGGTAATAGCTGACACCCGAGGATGAGACGACAGGTACATCACCTTCGCGTGCTTCTTTTTGTGTGAGATCAAATCCTCTTTGCAGCACTAGGAATTGATCAATTCTGCCAAAGCGCCAGCCTTCTGGGGTTTCTTTCATAGTTGCTCTGATTTAATCCGCAAGCCCCAATTCTTCTAGGTATTGCTGTATTCTCTGCCTTACTTCTGACAATTGCCCATCTAGATTGATGATCTCCGCCGTTAAGGCAGTCATATCCACATCCGGCTCCGGCTCGAAGGTGTCCACGTAGCGCGGGATGTTGAGGTTAAAGTCGTTCTCCTTGATCTCGGCGAAATTGGCCACGGTGGCGTATTTGTCCACAAACTCGCGCGCCCGGTAGGTGCGGGCGATCTTGTCGATATCCCGATCCCGCAGCTTGTTCTGCGGCGTGCCGGCCTGGAACTCGCGGCTGGCGTCGATAAAGACCACGGTGTCGTCGCCGCTTCGCTTACGGCGCTTGAAAAGCAAAATTGCCGCCGGGATGCCGGTGCCGTAAAAGAGGTTGGCGGGCAGGCCGACCACCGCGTCGAGCAGGTTCTCCTCGATCAACTTACGGCGGATTTTACCCTCCGCCCCGCCGCGAAAGAGCACGCCGTGGGGCACGATCACGCCCACGCGCCCGTTTTGCGCCGGGTCGGTGTAGGTGGTCTCGATCATGTGGGTGATAAAGGCATAGTCGCCCACGCTCCTGGGGGGAATGCCGCGCCAGAAGCGGTTGTAGGGGTCCTTCTCGGCCGCTTCTCTGCCCCACTTATCCAGCGAGAAGGGGGGATTGGCCACCACCACGTTGAAGCGCAGCAGGTGGGTGGCGTCGCTGACCAGTGTGGGGCCCTGCAGGGTGTCGGCCCACTCGACGCGCGCGCCGCCGATGTCGTGCAGGAACATGTTCATCTTGGCCAGCGCCCAGGTGGAGCCGTTGCTCTCCTGGCCGAACAGGCTGTAGTTGTCGCTCCGCTGTCCTTTAGCGGCACCCACCTCGTTGGCGCAGCGGATGAGCAGCGAGCCGGAGCCGCAGGCCGGGTCACAGATGCGCTCGCCGGGCTGGGGATCGACCAGCCGGGCCAGCAGGATCGAGACCTCGGGCGGGGTGTAGAACTCGCCCGCCTTTTTGCCCGCCCCGGCGGCAAAGCGGCCGATGAGGTATTCGTAGGCGTTGCCGATGACGTCCATGTTTCCCACGCGGGAGGGACGCAGGTCCAGGCGCGGGTTGGCGAAGTCGTTGAGCAAGTTCTTAAGGCGCTCGTTGCGCTGCCTGGCCCGGCCCAGCGCCGCCTCGGAATTGAAGTCGATGTTGCGAAAGACGCCCTCCAGCTTCTCTTTGTTGGCCTCTTCGATACCTTCCAGGGCGATGTTGATGATCTCGCCCAGGTTGGACTCGTTGCGCCCCTCGTAGAGGGATTGGAAATCACAGCCGTCGGGCAGGAAAAACTTCTCGTAGCGCATCATGCGCCGCGCCTGGGCTTCGTCCCCGCCGTACTTCTCCAGAAGCCCCTGGTAGTGATCGCGCCACACGTCGGAGATGTACTTAACGAACAGCATCACCAGGATGTAGTTCTTGTACTCGGCGGGGTCTACCGTGCCGCGGAAGGTGTCGCACGCGCTCCAGAGGATGCTGTTGATTTCGTCCTGGCTGATGGTGGATGTCATTCGGTGTCCTTTGGTTGTTTTGTTGATGCAATGAGGTTGATTATGTCGTACTCATTATACAACATTTCCCTTCATTTTGGCTACTGAGTCTCAGGACTCAGTACCATTCTCCAGTTGCTAATTTGCTGATCATTGGTAAGCCATCACTGGAATGGCAAAAGCCCCCTGAGTAGCAGGGGGCTTTTGCCATAAGTCTGTCTATGACAACGTGTAATCAGTGCCTATAGCATTTGAGCTGTTACGGGATAATCGGGAAATACTTCATGACCTCCCCTATCTTATCCAACTCGCCTGCGTTGGCAAAGATAACCACAATTATCGTGACGGCCACAATGGCTGCAAAGAGCAAGAGTCGATTCTTCCGATGCGGTGGATACTGCTGTTGTCCTGCGCCAAGGTAGGCCAGATATGCCAGGAATGCTAGTCACACAACGCTGTCTTGCCCCCGCTTGTCCAAGAAGTAAACCAACGGTTGCGTCCGTATGTCAACGGTACGGGTAACTCCTCACGGTAGAGGTAACCGTGATGGAATAACAGCTTGAGCCGGTGGCGACAGCGATTGGTTTTGCCGCTCCGGGGGGCTTTGGCCTGGGGCTGAAATCCATCACAGTCGCCAGGAAACAAGAGGGCCTCGATTTGAGGGGTAGTCAAGGCCCGAAAAGAATACACGGCCTCGATGATAGCCAGGTCCCGTGAGTTTAGCTGCAATGGGGGAAGTTGGCCAGCGTCCGCTCGCTGCAGCAGCTTGAGGCGAGGTTTTGGCTTCGGGGCGTGGAAGATTATCGTCTGACGCATCATAAGGTCCAGTGTAACACGTCAGACGATAATCTTCCCATATTCTTTTGACTCTTATCATATCGACCACGCCATCCGCCGCTCTGGGGGTGACAGGCTCCAGTGTGGCTCGCAAGAACGTGAAGAGCCGCACGCGCGGCGCCACCCACCAGCGGGCCTGCGCCCGCCGTTGCCTGTTGGTGATCGCCTGCCCACTTCAATACCCTGTCCTTGGTTCTTGCGCCCACTGGCGCTTTCCAAAATTACGTGCGCAACACGAATATGGTGGTCCCATAGGTGCGTTGCATTTGATCAAGGCCAAATCCGTTTGTCCTATGTTGCCTGTATGTTGCTTGTTGTCCTTGCATTTGCGGACAACCTGAACTATCATAATTGATAGGGCGGATGCGAATGATAGTAAGAGCATCAACATCTAGCTACACCGGGACCCGCTTGCTCAGCTGGCTGACTGCCGATGATCACATTGCCTCCTCCATAGCAAAAGCCCACGTGACCCTTGAGACCGGCGGCCAGCACGCCGATGACCAACCAGATCCTGCGGCTATGCAAACGGACTGGTTCTACGATGACAGCGCGTACTGACCAACGGATACGCCGACTCTAGTTCTGTTTCGCGGACAACAAGTCAACTCCCTTTTGTAGTATTGCCCACGGAGAGATTCAAATGGACAGTATGAAACTGTCGACGAGCCTCCAGTCTGCTCTGATTAATGTCTTGGAGGATAAGTCCACGGTGAAAGAAATGCTAACCATGATTGTCATCCGGGCTGCTGAGGTTCTAGAGTCTAGCGATTGCACGATTTACATCGTTGACGCCGAAGGGCAGACTGCTGCTTTGCTTGCAAGCACCGATTATCAGCATCAATTTGAAAAGGCGCAGTGCCGAGTTATACCGGCTGACAAAGTACAAATACATCCACGGGACGACGAGAAGTTAGGCTTGACTGGCTGGATCCTGTCCACAGGGAAATCATTTCTGGCTCGGACGCCAGAGGAACTCGCTCGACACCCTCACCACTCCGGTAAAAATGATCCAGTCGAATTGCATGAGGAAGAGTCATTGCTTCAAACCTTTCTGGGCGTTCCTCTACGCGGTCTGCGTGGCGAGGTCATTGGCTTGATCAAGGCCGAGCGCCGGGCTGGTGAACATGAATGGGTCGAGGCTTTCTCGGTGCATGACCAGATTGTGTTGGAGACTGTGGCCCGTGTGGCGAGCAAGTGCCTGGTGTATTTGGATATGGCTCGCACGGGTAATACAGATGCGGCACTCACAGCCTGGGCACGTGACATAGTTGGTGAGGCAGCAGCCACCGAAGGGGAGTTGGATAGCTTCCTGGATATCGTTGTTGATGTGATGGCCTCAGCTATGCGCGCCGATTCCTGCGCTATCTACCTCATTGATGAGAGCAAGAAGACTCTAACACAACGAGCAGGCATTGGCTCTCAAGCACCGCGCTTTGTAATCCGCTCGTATCCCTTGCCCTCACGAAATCAGATCGAATCGCGCAAAGAGCGGGTAGGACTTACTGCCTGGATTGCAGCTACCGGTCAGTCTTTCTACGCGGGCGACTTCGACGAGTTGAGTGCTCATCCCCATCACAGGGGGGAATTTGATAGATGGAATTTCCCTGAGTCAACAGAGACCATCTGCGGTGCGTTTCTGGGAGTGCCACTGCGAGTTGGCGGAACGATCATCGGCGTCCTTAAAGTCGAGAATATCTCTCGAATCGGCGAGATTGATAGCAGATGCTTTCCAAAGGAAGCTCAGTGGCATTTCGATGTATTGGCCCAGGAGATTGCCCTCTCCATTATGCGCCTTCAGGAACAGAGTGGCGCACGTTATCAGGTGATTAGTGATGCACAGCCGACCATATTTGAGATCCTGCGAGGTGGCTTAGATGTACCTGAGTTGGCGCACAAGGTCGTGACCGAAACCGCCAAACTCTTTAACGCACGAGCCAGTGCTTTGTTCTTGAAGGAGGGTAAGCAGTTGATACAACCACCTTGGGCCGCCTACGGCTGGTACCTGCGAGGCCCAGAGGTACGAGAATATAAGTTGGTCGAACCTGGCGAAATCAAGGATGATCCTACACTAGAGGAGAAAGTGGGACTGACTGTTTGGATCGCTGCTAAACAAGAGAAGTTCACAGCCAGAAGCAACCTGGAACTGGTTATGCACCCACACCATACAGGTACGTTCGACGAATACAATTTCGAAGAAGGGCAACGATGTGAGTCATTCATGGGCGTCCCGCTCACCGTAGGAGGAAAGTTAGTAGGTGTGCTTAAGGTCGAGACGAAGATGAAGAAACTTCGGCCCGAGATTGAGGAATTCACTTATTTCAGTGAGCAAGACGAGCTGGTCTTCGATTTGATTGCCAATAGTGCGGCTATTGCGATCGAGAACGCACGGCTCTTGGAGTCACAGCGCCTTGCGGAGCAAGTATGTAATCAGCCACAGAACCTGTTGCTTGACCTGCACGACTTTGTTAAGGACCACTGGCATGCTGCGGGCACTCTGAATCAGGCGGCCGATCTACTCAGAGGAAAAAGGCGGGATATCGCAAATATCATTGAAAACTATGCTGCTTTGCTTCAACCGGAGTTCCATGTCCAGCTCATAGATACTATTGTTGACTTACTCGAAACACACGGAGATTTCTTAGACCAGAGCGGCGGATTCAGTGTTCTTTATAGGGCATTCGAGGATGCTCTTCAGATTGAGTCTCTAGTTGATATATCTCGGCTTTGCTCTTCTCCTACCTTTGCAGACCCGCAGCTTTTACAACCATATTTCTTTCTATCAGAATCGGCTACTACCCTTGCAGATATGTATCGACAAATTGCAGCATCATTGCGAAGAGAAGGTGAAGGCGCTACCGAACGATCATCTCTGGAAAAGGTCATTGCGTATCTTACTGAGACAAAGAGCAAAGCTGATACACTGACTCAACCCGAGCAGAATATTATCCACCGCATCATAGACCAGTGGCTTCAAGTTGTAGGGGAAGCTCGTGCGCATTTTCGCAAAGTCGATAATCCCTATGTGGCTGGCCCCCCTATTGACCCTGGGGCGGGCAGCCACTTTTTCGGCCGTCGAGATATCTTCGACTGGGTGTCTGAGAACTTGCACGGCGCCACGCAGAAGAATGTCCTTGTGTTACATGGAGAACGGCGTATGGGTAAGACTTCCATTCTGTTGCAATTGGAACGAGGCGCACTGGGTAAGCCTCTGCGTGAGAGAGGTGACCAGTCGCTGTGCCCAGTATATATCAACCTGCAAAGCCTGACCGACTCTGGCACTCATCGCTTTCTCCACGGCCTCACTCGTCACATCGTTAAGCAGATGAACCGATTCCTATCTGGTCATAGTGAAGTAAAGGCTCCATCTATTGACGACTTCAAAGAGGCACCATATACTGCCTTCAACGAATTCATGGCCAATATCAGCAAATTGCTTGACCCCGTCCTGCTCGTCTTGATGTTCGACGAATTCGAGGTGCTTGAGAGACTTGTTTCTGAGGGTAAACTGGAGCCTGATATTTATGGGCAGTTGCGCCACCAAATGCAGTTTCCATCAAACGTTACTTTTATCTTGGCGGGCACTCACCAACTGCAGGAGCTGTCGGACGACTACAAGGGGATCGTCTTCACAGTCGCGTTGCACCGAGAGGTGGGCTTCATGGACGACACAGAGGCTCGCGCCCTGGTGCAGCAGCCTGTGGAAGGACGTGTCACCTACGCATCTGAGGCTGTGGACGAGTTGCTGCGTGCCACCAACGGCCACCCCTATTTGCTTCAACTTCTCTGTCAGCACCTCATTTCCGAAATGAACCGGAGGGCTGAGAGCAATTTCATCTCCGTTGGTGATGTGAGGGCTGCCATCGAATACTTTGCTGATCAACGTGGTGGTCACCTCAAGTACGTTATGGACCAGTCTACAAAGGAGGAACAGGCCATCCTCTATGCTATAGCCGGTGTAGTGGAAGCTGAGCGCCACCATATCACTTACTCTGAACTCACTTATCGTTTGCACTATCCTTCCACCGTAGTCATGGATGCGCTCCACCGCCTGATCCGTCGCCGTCTCATTGAAGAAGTTCCTGAGAAATCACCTGCTGTTCGAGAGAACTCATATCGGCCGACGATGGCTCTATTCTCCAAGTGGATATGCCGACATTCCCGCTTAGCAAGGTGGGGAGGTGAGGGAGCACTGCAATGCGACATCTCATTACGGTAACACTCCTTGTATCCTTTGTGTTCTCTGTTGCTGCACTGGCCTCGGCTCAGAACCCTACGCCAACGCTCACGAGCACATCACAAGCAAGCAGCTTGGATGAGCCAACCGTAAAGCTGGTGGATGTTCTCGTCTCGGCTGTTGTGGCTCTTGTCATTGCCGCCGGGGGGTGGCTGGTCCAGCGCCACCAGTTCCACCAGACCTTTCTCCAGAAGGAGAAGGAGCTGGCTCAGCAGCAGTCACAGTTTCTGGATAAGATGGAATTGGAATGGACCAGGTTCCGTCAGCAATTCACACCTCCGGAACGTCAAGTCTTGGTCTGGCTAGATAGCCTCGATATGGCCGGAGGTGAGGACATAATAAGTGACAGCCCCTATGTTGTAGGACAGCCTATCCACGATCCCAGTAGATTCTATGGCCGACAAGAGCTCGTTGCCCATCTCTATAAGGCTATGTTCGCGCCGGAGGCGAACTCGAAGTCGGTTCTTGGTGCTCATCGAACCGGTATTACATCACTCCTTTTCTACATTAGTCACCCCGACGTTTTGCATACGTACGCGAAGATGCATATGTGTCCAATTTTGCCTGTTTATATCAACTTGCAAGCTCAAATAGTCAATCCACAAAGATTCTATAGCTATATACTAAGGGCTACAGCTCGAACACTCGAGCGGCAAGGAGCAGCACATTTTGACGCACCTGATTTCCCGGTCGAAATCGACTACAGCTTCGTTACAGAGTTTTTTGACAAGGCCTGTCACTATGGTTATCGCTTTATGCTTCTCCTCGATGAGTTTGAGGAGCTAATTGAAGGTAACTTCGATGAGAGCTTTTTCGGAAGCTTGCGTGCCCTCGCCACTGGCCGTAATCGTGATGTGGCTTTCGTCACTACATCTTTTCGTGATCCTTTCCTGTTGCTAGATGGCAAGTTTGGTCCAACGTTAGCTTCCCCTTTCTTCAATATCTTTGATCCAGCGCTGCTATATCTCGGTGCTCTATCTGAAGAAGAAGCACGGCAGCTCATCACCCGGCCAGCTGAGAAGGCTGGTCATCCCTTCACTGATGAAGACGTGACTTTCATCCTCAAATTGGCTGGTAGGCTCCCCTTTGCGATCCAGGCCGCCGCTTCTATGCTCTACAATAAGACAGGCATATCCGCACAAGATAGGGTGTGTGAAGACTTCAACAGGGCAATGAAGAAACACTTCGACCACTATTGGGCGCATTTCACCTCTACCGAGCGACAGGCCCTTCTCAAGTTGGTTCGGGCCGGCGAACTGACATCAGACGACTATGAAGCTCTGAGTGGTCTAGCAGACTATGGTTTCGTCGAGGAGATACACGGGGATTATCGTATTCTTGGTGATGCGTTTACGGAATGGATTACAATGGCTTGACTCAGCGTAGTGAAGGAACATCAGCTTCGTATGGAGCAAGCTATGTCCGGGTGTTTTAGAGGCATCAGTCCCTACATCGTAGGCTCACCGATTCGCGAACCGAGTAGTTTCTACGGGCGGAGAGACCTTGCTGCCCGTTTGTTTGCAGCAGTCTTCGGGCAACAACTGAGCTCAATTTCAGTGCTGGGGGCTCGACGTACTGGCAAAACCTCCTTCCTGACTTTTGTGGAGAATAACAGTACACTGTGTAAATATTTAGGACCGCGTCACAAATCCGTTGTGCCTGTTTTTTTCGATCTACAGGCCAACATTACCAGTGTCCTAAGATTCTATGAGCAGCTCATGGAATTGACGACAAGAGTGCTTGAAAATTACGGGGAAGCTCGTTTTCATGCTCCGAAGTTCACGACCGATACCCACTACCATAGTCTTGTTGAGGAGTTTTTCGACGGCATGTGCCGAAAGGGTTGGCGCTTCTTGATTCTCCTCGACGAATTTGAACAGCTCCTCGCGCACGATGTCTTCGATGAGAACTTCTTTTCCAGCTTGCGTGCTCTGGCAGGCGTTAGGGATGTTGCCTGGGTCACTGCTTCGTTCCGGGACATCTACCAGCTAGAGAAAAAGGCAGGTTTCGGAGCAGGTTCTCCTTTTTTCAATATCTTTCACCCAGTACCCATATATGTTGGCGCTCTATCCGAAGAAGAAGCACGGCAGCTCATCACCCGGCCAGCTGAGAAGGCTGGTCATCCCTTCACTGATGAAGACGTGACCTTCATCCTCACAATGGCTGGTAGGCTCCCCTTTGCGATCCAGGCCGCTGCCTCTATGCTCTACCAGGCCGATCGAAGCGGTAAGACAAGCAAATCTGTCCTAGGCAGCACACGTGAAGAGTTCTATAAAGCAATGAGGAAACACTTCAGCCACAATTGGGCGCATTTCACCTCTACCGAGCGACAGGCCCTTCTCAAGTTGGTTCAGGCCGGTGAACTGACATCAGAGGATCATGAGGCTCTGCGTGATTTAGCAAACTATGGTTTCGTCGAGGAGATACACAGGAATTATCGTATTCTTGGTGATGCGTTTACGGAATGGATCAGTTCGGTTGCATCCCAGGCAGCCTGAACCGATGGGAGAGACTTCGATTACCTATGGCCTGGTCTATTCCCAAGGTAGGCTACGTCCAGCCTCCAGCCTTATGTCCTGATCTACTCGATTGCACGATACACGCTCAAGCCAGTGATAGATCACAGTTTACAGCTTGAGGACAGCATCTGAGTGCGTCGACGGGCACATCCAAGAGGTTGTAACACTTCAGGATCTGATAAGTCATCCTTGCAAGGATCCAGCCAGATGGTCTACCGCGCGCTAGTGCTACGGTAGAACCAGGCGAACAGTTGCGACAAATCGGCTTTGTGTATCGTATCGTCACCAGTGAAACTGATATTGTCATCTGCAGCAATTAATCAGCTAGTGGGTCGTTTGTCACGAACATCGCCATTGTCTACGCTTGGGAAATGGCAATAAGCGTGCCAATTGACCCAATAGTTGTCTGGTTTGGACACCTCGTGAACTGTGATTGGCGATGTTAACCCCGAACCGTCAATCCAAGAATAGTGCCTGTCTCTCGTCTTTCGTAGCCACCAACCAGACCCTGTCCAGGACAGTTTCGGGCTGCCAGATGTCCACAACCTCCTGGGTTGTAAACCAGAAGAAGTGATCACCCCTGGCCTGTTCTGTCGCTCGCTTCAAGTTCATCATCCGGCGCTCGCCGGTGGTGACCCCCAGCACCCGATAATTGCGAGTGTCAAAATACTTTTGCGAGCGACCGCCCTCCCGAAATTCAGTATAGGCTCTGCTCTCACCTTTTCTTGCCAAAGGGCGTTGGTCATCGTTCCCTGGTCTACCTCGAGGAAGAAGTGGGCCTGCTGTCCGCTCGATAAGTTGACGATGAAGTACCCATCGGGGTATTTGCGAACGGCCTTCACTCCACACATCAAGTAAACCCTATCTATGGGTTGTGAAATTAGATGACGTACGTGTCAATATTCGCCCGTGAATGTACCACACATGCGGCCAAGATGTACCACCCTGAAGCGCCACGAGGGGATGTGCGGCATCCTCGCCTAACGATGTCACCCTGGAACTGGTAGACCCCAAAGGTGAGACATCCGTCTTTAGCCGGCGTCAGGTGGTCAAGTTCCCCCAGGACAACGAAAGCCCGAATGCCATCCCCCGGTTGACGATTGAGGACAGCGGTCCTCCCCTGGTTTAGGACTAAGGATTTAATAATTTACCCATTAGGCCGTGTTGACATTTGCGTCTTTGCGCCTGAGAACCCCGCAACAGATAACCAAATGCATCTCTGGGAATGTATAAATGTCAACACTACCTAGCCGACTGAATCAGGCTAGTATTTCGCTTGCATTTGAAGAAGTTATTAAATTCCCAATCCTTAGTGCCAGGACTAGGTGGCATACCCGGGGCGCAACCGTATTGGGGGCCAAATCCAGGGCAAGGTCCGTTTCTCGGTTATGGGAGAGCTGTCAGGTGGGTTATGGGGCGATTACCCTTTAAGAACACGGATGGGCAGGATGTAACGGATTCTTGCGAGCAAGTGGTGAATCCGTGGTAGCACTACATTTAACCGTGGATCACCTGGGGCCAATGATAAAAATCATCGGCTGGAATGAAAAGTGCGTTCGAAACGCACTAAAACTGGGTGTCGCAACCTGTTTTTAACAGGTTTTACGTGCCAGCGGGGCGTTTCAACGCCGCGCGACAGGGCTACCACGGTTTAGTGCGGTGCTACCGAATCCGTTACATCCTGCCAATCCGTGTTCTTAACCTAAGTGGCAAATAGGCGGCAAAATCGTAGACCAAATGCTCAAACACATAGTTTGCAGACTATGTCGTATTTTTTTGTCAGTCTTCCGGACGGCACGTTTTTCCCCTCCGAACGTTACTACTCAGGCAGGCGGTGAAAATGGCCTCAGTAGCGCCTAATCCGCCCCCCTACCCCCCAATCCTGGGGGAGGAGTAGCAACGGTTTCCCCCCAGGGTTGGGGGGGGGAGGGGGGCGGCTGAGTAGTAACCTCCGAACTTCACGATCGTTACTTTCCCTCGCGGAGGCAGTCATAACATTTGCACGTGTTTGTAGCACGGTTTACGGTCCACCAGTCTCTCGTCCGTTTTCCACAGATCTCACAGGTAGCTTCCTCTTTTTCGAAGAGCTTAAGATACTCTTCCCTCTCGCTGTTTTTCTTTCCTGGCCCCGGAACAGGATATGGGATTCTGCCTCTTGCACTCGCCCCTTCGGTAAACTCTCGTGGTCCTGTGACACGTCTTTTTTCCGCCTCTATTCGCTTCTGTTCTTCCTCTTTGTACTTTTCCAAACGCTCGTGTTCCCCTGGATGAACAAATTCGCCTGTGTTGCGCAACACCAACACCTCGGACATTTGGTGACTCTCTGTACAACCTGCTGCGTAGAGTTGGGGTGCATGAATCAACTGCAATCCTCGGAACGTAGTCAGTATCTCGCTGTCTGGGTCAAGATAGTGCAGAGACTTCCCGATGTTGAAACGACTACGCTCCACGGGTTGATCGTAAACTGATCGCTGCATGAATTCTCTTTCTGTCGTGGTCAGGTGAAGGTTGTTGGGATCGATTTCATCTTCACGAAGCATGTCGGCGGTGAAAATCCAGTTTGCTTTTGCCCCAATTTCTTCAAAACCCCGCTTGAGACCGTCTCTCCTCTCAGGCTTCATTCTAGATTCTATGATCCAATATGCAATGTCGCCTGATTCTCCTTCCACCCAGCAATCAACGGAACGGGGAAAATAATCGTTACCCGGCTCTTTCTCCAAGGTGACCCCACTCTCAAACTTGCTTACCAAGCATTGATACAATATTGCACGTGCTTTCAGGCGCGTGGGGGACTCATAATCATAGGGACAGTTCTGCAAGTGCTTATGAGCAAAATGCCAACGTCTAACTTTTGGCGCACGCACGCGCACAGGTTGTTTACACCTTGGGCATATGAGAATATCTTTCCGACCCAGCGCACGGAGATGGTCAATTTGATCTACCCAATGAAGGTCCAGGATGACTATCTCTTGCTCAGTTCGCCTGTCTATGGCTTTGAACATCTTCGGTCCCTCGTAGCCTCATCTGGCGATTACCTATTCCACGGGAGTTGCGTCGCTTGAGCAAATCACAAGGGCGTGTTCAAAATGGGTTGGTAGGGGCGCCCCTTGCGGGTGCCCCGGGGCGGGTGCAAGCCCCACCCCTACCACTCATTTTGAATGCACCCAAATCACAAAGCGCCGCCCTTGGCCAGGCGGCGCAGTTTCAGTGACATACTGGTAAAGCTGAATTTACCAGCCAGGCGCTTCGTTGCCTGGTCGCAATACAAATCTATGCAGGTTTCCTTTGGCGCAGAATAGGGGATTCTCCCTTCAGTAAAATATACCACAATGAGAGGTCAGGGGAAATAAGACAAGCGTCCCAGACTTGGACCGAATCATCTGATTAGCCCTCTATCTCACCATTTTGCTCGCAAGAATCCGTTACATCCTGCCAATCCGTGTTCTGTTCTCCCTGAGTCGCAAACTTCGCTTGCCTGCGGCTCGGCCGCGTTACGTACTTTTAAGGCTCTATTTTCAATCGCCGCGCGGCTCGATCCATTGACGTAGCTCACCCAGGCTGGTATAATCCATTGCGGACGAAGGATGCTTCAGGAACAGGGTAACACTTTCTCAACTGGACGAATGACGAACGACGAACGACGAAGAGACTGGGCCAATAATTGGCCCTTCGTCTTTCGTCCTTCGTCTGCAATTGTTATCCCATGGAAGCGTCCAAGAATAACTTCCTGTTTTCAGGCCAAGATTCCAGGTGAAATCCTTCAAAATGCGCAAAGTTATTATTGGACGCGGCCTAATTTCAGGGACATCTGAACCATGCCGCGGACGAGTATAAAAAGCAGGTGAACCAAATTGAGCAATCTAACGTTAATGGCCGTTTTTGCCCATCCCGACGACGAGGCCTTCGGCACGGGGGGGACCTTGACCAAATACGCCGCCCAGGGCTGCGACGTGTACCTGGTCACCGCCACCCGGGGGGAGGCGGGCCAGATCGCCGAGCCCGATCTGGCCACCGCTGCCAACCTGCCCTATGTGCGCGAGCAGGAACTGCGCTGTGCTTGCCAGATCTACGGCATTCATCCCCCGCGCTTCCTGGACTATCAAGATGGTCAGCTTACCATCGTCAATCAAGGCCAGGCGGTGGGGCGCCTGGTGCGCATCATCCGCGAACTCCGACCCCAGGTGCTGGTCACTTTCGGGCCGGACGGCATCTATGGGCATTACGACCACATCGCCGTCTATCGCTGGGCCACCATCGCCGTCGAGTTGGCTGCCGATCCAGGCTGTTTTCCCGAGCAACTTGAAGACGTCTGCCAGCCCCATCAGATCAGCAAAGTCTATTTCCGTACCCTGTCCGGGGCCCAGGTAGCGGACATGGCCGACGAAGACGGCAAACCGGCCGCGGTGATGATGGACGGCGTTCCCTTCTATTTTGCTTCCAGACCCGAAAACGAAATCAGCACCGTAATCGACGTGAGCGATTACGTGGACCCCAAACTGCGCGGCATCCAGTGTCACGCCACCCAGGTGGGGCGCAACAGTCGCTTTAGCGACACACCTGACGAGGTGATGGCCGAGCACTGGTTCCGGTACGAACATTTTGTGCTGGCTTACACTACCCTGGAGCGGCCAAGAGATGTGGAGACAGACCTCTTTGCCGGGTTGAGGTAATCGGCCTGTGGACGAACTCTCGGTCGAAGACGTGCGGACCCAGTTACAGGCATACCTGAATTGCCTGGAGCTGTGTAGGGTCCTTCAGAAGCAAACCGACGACCGTAATGTGAGGCGATCACTGGATCCACTCATCGATGACTTGCAGGAGCTGGTGGCCTCGCTGTCCGGCCATCTGCGCCGGCGAGGAGTCGCCCCCGGTACATTTCAACTTGATGGCCAGGGTAAGGCCCGGATTCGAGAGGTGTTGGGGACGCGTTCCCTTCGCGACCAGTTACTCGTCGTCCGAAGATGTCTGGCCGACCTGCTCGCTTTTTTTGATAGGCACCCGCCCGCCGATCAGGCTGGCGCGCCCGCCGACCAGTCTGACCCGGGTACCCTCGATTGGCTTGCCACCCTCTCGGCACAAACCCAGCGCATGTTAGATGGGTGGGATCGGCACATACATGAAATGAAGGCTGCCCTGTTTTGACAAAACTTCTTCCTCATGCTAGTATCCGTCCGTTAATCAAACCGAATAAACTGGACGCTCATCCAGAGGGGTGGAGGGATCGGCCCTGCGAAGCCCCGGCAACCAGCCAGTGCCCGCTCACTGGCCAGGTGCCAATTCCGTCAGGCCGGATGGCCTGAAAGATGAGAGCTGCGCTCTCCGTACGCTCTCTCGGAGGGCTTTTTTTGTGCACGGAGGTTAACCTGATGCGGACCGTTGAATGGGACAACGGCGTTGTCAAGATGATTGATCAGCGTTTGTTGCCCGGCACCTTTGAAATCGCCGAGTTCACCGACTACCGTGGGGTGGCGCGTGCCATCAAGGAGATGTACATCCGAGGTGCGCCGGCCATTGGGGCTGCGGCCGGCTTTGGGATGGCCCTGGCTGCCTACCAGAGCACTGCGCCTGACCGTGAGGGTCTGTTGCGGGATCTACAGGCCGCCGCCGACGTGCTGCGCCAGGCGCGTCCCACCGCCGTCAATCTCTTCTGGGCGGCCGATCGTATGTTGCGCGTGGCTGGTGATGAGAACCTGGCCTCTGTGCATAACGTCCAGGATGCGATTTTGGCCGATGCCCAGGCCCTGGCCGACGAGGACGTGGAGATCAACAAGCGCATGGCGGCTCACGGCGCTGCTTTGGTCAAGGACGGCGACAGTATCTTGCATCACTGCAATACCGGTGCGCTGGCCGCCGTGGATTACGGAACCGCGCTGGGCGTCGTCCGCATGGCCTACGAGCAGGGGAAGAAGATTCATGTCTTCGTGGATGAGACTCGCCCGCGCCTGCAGGGTGCCCGCCTCACCACCTGGGAGTTAAAGCAACTCGGCGTCGATTTCACCCTGATCGCCGATAACGCCGCCGGCCACTACATGCGCACCGGACAGGTAGACATCTGCTTCGTCGGTTCCGACCGCACTGCCGCCAATGGTGACGTGGCCAACAAAATCGGTACTTACAAGCTAGGTGTGGTTGCCAGGGAGAATGGCATTCCCTTCTACCCGGTGGTGCCCACCTCGACCGTCGATTTGGATTGTCCCAGCGGCGACGATATCCCTATCGAGGAGCGTGACCCGGAAGAGGTAGTCGGTCTCACGCGTGACGGCATGCCCATCGCGCCGGAGGGCATCAAGGTGGGCAACCCGGCCTTCGATGTCACCC
This sequence comes from Anaerolineae bacterium, assembly GCA_034412795.1. Classification (GTDB taxonomy): domain Bacteria; phylum Chloroflexota; class Anaerolineae; order 4572-78; family NAK82; genus JAUVPY01. The sequence continues at coordinate 2,520 of DAOUMD010000109.1, read as the reverse complement.
CGGCCAGGTACGTCACCGGCATCGTCACCGAGAATGGCATTGCCTACCCGCCATTCCAACTGAGCCTGAAGAAGATGGTCCTGGGAGAGTAGATAGACATGACCATTGCCGTAACCGGCTCGATGGCCTACGATTACATCATGTCCTTCCCGGGTCGCTTTGTCGACCACATTTTGCCTGACCAGATTGAGATCTTGTCGGTCAGCTTCCTGGTCGACTCGATGCGGCGCGAGCGAGGTGGGTGTGGCGGCAACATCGCCTATAACCTGGCGCTGCTCGGCCAACGCCCGTTGCTGATGGCCACGGTGGGCCAGGATGCACCGGAATATGTTGCCTGGCTGCGCGATCAAGGTGTGGATACCTCGGGGGTACTGCAACTTTCGGATGAGTTCACCGCTTCCTTTTTCGTCAGCACAGACCAGGATAACAACCAGATCGCCAGCTTTTACACCGGGGCCATGGCCAAAGCCAACCGTCTCTCCTTCAAAGATAACAACCCCGAGGCCATTGAGTTCGCCATCATCTCGCCAAACGATCCGGTTGCTATGGTGAAGTATGCCCGCGAGTGCCGTGAGCTAGGCATACCCTACATTTACGATCCCAGTCAGCAAATCCCCCGGCTCTCGCCGTCGGAGCTGGTAGAGGGTATCGAGGGAGCGAAGGTCCTCATCGTCAACGATTATGAGTTCGGGATGATAAAGAAACAGACCGGTCTCAGCGATGAAGAGATACAGAAACTTACCGAAGTCGTGGCCATCACCCGCGGGGAGCGTGGCTCGGTAGTGCGTACCTGCGACGGCACGTGGGAGATCCCGATTGCGTCGCCGCGCCGCCTGGCCGATCCGACGGGCGTGGGAGATGCCTATCGGGCTGGCTTTATTACCGGTATGTGCTGTGCATTGTCCTGGGATGTTGTGGGCCGAATAGGGAGCCTGGCGGCGGCATATGTTCTCGAGGAACACGGTACACAGCGACACCGCTATTCTCTGGACAGTTTCCGCCAGCGCTATCGCGAGACCTTTGGCGGTGTGTTGGATTTGTAGTTGCGGCCCAGGTGGAACGAGCGTAAAACGTCGCCGAGGGTTGAGTTTAGATAAAAGCCAAGAAACCGGGTTTTTTGTCGTCTGACCATAGATTTTGGCACGTTGTAAGGTGCTTTTTCATAGTTGCGGTTGCCCAGTGAAGTTCAAAAACCCGGTTTCTTACAAGTTGTCTAAACTCAAGTTGAGGGGTTGGTTGTAAGTAATAGGCGGGAGTAAGCAAGATAGAGACCTGGCAGGTTCGTCGTCTCATCGACCGGGCTGAGATTGTTACCTTTTTGGAGAAGGATCACTGGTATGCGGCCTATGCCATTGGCGATCTGGAGCCGGTCTTTTCCGAGCGATGTCGCTGGTTTGGTGCTGCCCTGGCCGGGGAGTTGCGCTCGCTGGGGCTTTTGTTCGAAGGACTGGATCCACCAGCTCTTTTTTTGATGGGTGAGCCGGTCGGCGTCACCGTGATCTTGGGGACTGCATTGCGGCCTGAAATTGTGATGTTTACCTGTCGTGAAGCGCACCTGCCTGCCCTCCAAATGCATTACCAGACCTCTGAGATTGATCACATGCTGCGCATGACGCTCTCATCGGCCGAGTTTCGTCCCGTGACGGCTTTTGGCGTGGATCGGTTGGGGCCGGGTTATGGGGGCGAGTTGGCTCGACTTTATGAAAGCGCGCAGGGAAATGCCTTCACCCCTTTTCAATTGGCGCACGGTATCTTTTACGGAGTAAAACATCGCGGGCGGTTGGTATCGGCCGCGGGTACCCACGTCGTGGCCCGGACGATGGGGGTGGCGGCCGTCGGCAACGTGTGTACCTATCCCGAATATCGAGGACGGGGTTATGCGACTCGCTGCACTAGCGCCGTCTGCGCCGATCTACTGGCGTTCGGCCTCGACGTGGTGCTCAACGTGGCCCGAGACAACGCCGATGCCATTCACATTTATAAAAAACTGGGATTTCGGGTGTACTGTCCCTTCGTGGAAGGGATCGCCGTACGCAAAAGGGGCGGCCAGTAACAGGTATGTATCTGCAACCCATAATCGGCGGATGTATATCCGCAAATACCCGTTACGGTTGAATAGCCGTAACGATCAGCAAAGCCAAGAAACCGGGTTTTTTGTCACCTGACCATAGATTTTGGCACGTTGCCAGGTGCTTTTTCATAGTTGCGGTTGCACACTGAAGTTCAAAAACCCGGTTTCTTACAAGTTCTACGCAGTACGCAGTACGCGCTACGCAGTACACACTACTTCATATTGGGAGGAACCATACCATGAGCAATGCCGATTTGGCTGTGGCTTGTTTCAAAGAAGGTTGTAATTGTTCCCAGGCCGTCTTGTCGACGTATGCCCCTACGCTGGGATTGGATCGCGAGACAGCCTTGCGGGTGGCTGCGGCTTTCGGTGGCGGAATGGGCCGTACCGGGGAAACTTGCGGAGCTGTATCCGGTGCCTTGATGGTCATCGGGCTCAGATACGGTCAG
>DAOUMD010000108.1:0-30861 GCA_034412795.1 Anaerolineae bacterium | reverse complement strand
GATATGGTTGAGATAGAGACAGTTATGCCACAATATAGCCAATTGTTAAGGACCCACCAATGATGTGCCTGCCCAATTCAAATGACGCACTCTACCCCCTTTGCCGGGGAGAAAAATCATTTATGGGGTATGACACTAATACCACCTGCGTGCTATATTGTAAGCGTAAGATTTAATCACTTATATCAGCAACTCATCAAATAAATTACAGTGGAGATTATCAAAATGACGAATAAACAGACAATACTGATTACCGGAGCGACCGGAAACATTGGGGGAGGTGCTGCGGTCGCGTTGGCAAAACGTGGCGCTAGAGTTGTATTACTCGGGCGTAGGCTCGAAACATTAGAAACCGAGGCGGATTCTATCCGTGTCGTTCTATCTGAAGCCCAGATCGATTATCAGGATACGGACATTGCCACGTTGGTAGTCGACTTCTCTGATATGGAATCTGTGAAACACGCGGCAGCCGAGGCCATGAACCGATTTCCGAAGATACACGGACTGATACTATCTGCTGTCGCCTTAATCCAAAATGGTCCGAACATCCTGCCCAACGGTCATGAGGTGATGTTTGCCACGAACGTGATGGGGCCATTTCTGTTCACCCAACTGTTGTTAGAGAGGATGCAAAAATCAGACGGATTGGTCCTTCATGTGGTTGCACCATTCTATAAAGAAATCGACTGGCATGATCTTGAAAGCATTAGAAATCACAGGACAGAAACTGCATATCACAGGACCAAGACCTGCAACCGGGCAATCGCTGCGGAGTTGGCTCGGCGATATGCTGGAAAGATCTCCTCTGTAGCATTCAATCCTACGTTCATCATCGATAAATCAGACCCGGAGTTGGATAAAAGGTGGCCAACCGGATTCATGGGTCTCTTCTGGCGGGCGATGACAGTGCTCTTTGCAAAGCCACCTGCGGTCGCGGGTGAGCCCATTGCGGACCTGATGCTTTCGCATCGAGATCGTAGTGCGATCAATGGAGCCTTGTTCAAACTGGATAAACGCGTTGAAAAGCCTGACAAGGCAATGAATGACGAGGTATTAGGAAAAAGGTTGTGGGATGAGTTGGTTCAACTAACAGGACTAACGCCTGAATGAAGCCTGATAGCTTGTCAGGTGCTATGCTGTCTACATTTGTTGACATCTCTTCAGCAATAACGCTCTTAGCAATCACACCAATCGCCGTGCAAGAAATGGTTATGGCAGTCTGGCTGATCGTTAAAGGCTTCAATCCATCGGCAATCGCTTCCGAGTCTGCCAAAACAAATATGAACGAGACAAAATGAGTTTATCTAAAGCATAAAATGAGCAAGTGGCACAGACTGTTATGAGCGGCCACAACAGGTACATGTGTAATGTCAAACAAACTCAACCCAAAAATCGATCCAAGTGAACCAATGGTCTATCAAATCAGGCTCAAGGGCCATCTGGGTCGCGAGTGGACAGACTGGTTTGGGGGCCTGACCATCACTCTGGAAGAGAACGGCGATACGCTTTTAACCGGCCCGGTGGTCGATCAGGCCGCGTTGTTTGGATTGCTGAGAAAAGTGCGTGATTTGGGAATACCCTTGCTCTCGGTCAATCGCGTCGAACCCGGCCAGGCAGATGCGTCACATGTCAAGCCATATATCCCGTAGGAACAGTAAATTGAGGCAAGATAGCGATACTTAGGAAGGAGGTTTGCCTATATAGCATTTCCAGCCTATTTCAGCCCCCAAGAACAAGATGGCGGCCACCGTTATATTCAAGTTCAATTCAATGAAACTCATCAATATCGTTCAAAAAAAGGAGAATCTGAAATGAATACAAACAGAAAGAACGCAAGATGGGCGGGAGTATTCTACATAATTGCGACGGTAGCGCCAATTTCAACCATTTTCTTTGTCGGATTTCTAGGAGGAGAAGTTGCGGGGGGAGAACCTATCCCGGATTATCTAGTAAATGTTTCTGCAAATGAAGCGCAAGTAGTGATAGGAATGCTCATTGAACTAGTTTGGGCCCTTGCGGTTGTTGGCATCGTAGTGATGCTGTTCCCAATCTTGAGAAAGCATAATGAAGCCTCGGCTCTTGGGTTCTCTGCTCTCAGGTTTATTGAGGCCATTAGCACTATTGTTGGCAGTATCACCGTTCTAACACTATTGACGTTAAGTCAGGAATTCGTAAAAGCAGGCGTTCCGGATGCTACCCATTTTCAAACTACGGGCGATTTATTACTGGCAGCGCGTGACTGGGCCTTTTTGATTGGGTCTGGACTCGTCTGGTCCCTATCTGCTGTGATTTTGAACTATCTACTATATCAATCAAAACTCATTCCTCGATGGTTATCAGTCTGGGGTCTCTTTGGAGCCATATTGTCGTTCGTAGCCTATTTGCCCGAGTTTTTCGGCATTGATTCAATAGAGATCTTATGGCTTCCAATAGGCGTGCAAGAAATGGTATTTGCGGTGTGGCTGATCGTTAAAGGCTTCAATTCATCGGCAGTCGCTTCCGAGTCTGCCAATACGGATATGAACTCGGTTTAAATAAGCACATCTAAAATAACGGAGGATATTCAAATGAAAGCGATTGTATGCACAAAATACGGGCCACCGGATGTCCTTCAGCTCAAAGAGGTAGAAAAACCTACTCCGAAGGACAATGAAGTATTGATAAAAGTTCACGCAACCACAGTAACATCAGGGGACGTGTGGATTCGGAGCTCAACATACTCTCCCTGGTTCTGGCTCCCCGCGCGAATCATGTATGGTCTCAGAAAACCAAGAAAAAAAATACCAGGGAATGAGCTGGCTGGGGAAATCGAATCAGTAGGCAAAGACGTAAAACTATTCAAGAAAGGTGACCAGGTTTTTGGAATTATCTGGGAGACCAGTTTTGGTGGTGCTACTGCCGAGTACAAATGTCTGCCTGAAGACGGGGTGGCGATAAAACCGGCCAATATGACTTATGAGGAAGCCGCCGCCGTTCCTATTGGGGGACTGACAGCATTACACCTTTTCAGAAAAGGAGATATCCAGAGCGGACAGAAGGTTCTTATCTATGGCGCTTCTGGAAGTGTAGGTACATTCGCGGTACAGCTTGCCAGGTACTTTGGGGCGGAGGTTACCGGGGTATGCAGTACCACGAATATCGAAATGGTGAAATCTCTTGGTGCCGATAAGGTCATTGATTACACCCAAGAGGATTTTACCAAGAGCGGTCAGACCTACGATGTCATTTTCGACACGGTAAGAAAGACGTCGTTTTCACGCTGTAAAAGCTCGCTGAAGCAGAGAGGGATCTATATTACAGTTGATTGGCCTCTTATTACAGCACTTTGGACTTCAATAGTAGGTAGCAGGAAAGTAGTATTTGGGATAGCAAAAAGAATTGAAGATTTAACATTCCTCAGAGAGCTAATTGAGGCGGGAAAGATAAAATCGGTCATAGATAGATGCTACCCATTGGAACAGACTGCCGAGGCTCACCGCTATGTCGACAAAGGGCACAAAAAGGGAAATGTAATCATAACTGTGGAACATAATAACAAGACCTGACAAAGCGCTGCCCTTCGACTTCGCTCAGGAGGGACCTCCCGACCGCTATTTCGCAGTGAGTCATTCCTTGTGCGAGACGGAGGAAAGCTTCGGTTATGTGATAATATTGACCCAAATATGTGTTGAAAACAATAGAAAAACGCTCTATAATTGATATTTGTAAGTGGACCTTCTAAAAAGGAACGATTATAACTAGCATTACCGACTGACTAAACCTTGTGTTTCTTAATTTATGTTAAAAACACACGGTACTTTGTGGTACAATGCTTGATTAACAAATAATAGGGAAATGGAGGCAATAGTGATGGCTAACGAGAAGCAAAAACCCGAGAGAAAAGGAGTCAGTGGCCTGGTTTTTGTAGGTTGCCTGATGCTTGGCTTGGCCATAGGCTTTCTAATAGGGAACATTGTAGCCGGTCTTCTCGGTGGGCTAGGTGTCGGTTTTATAGCTATGGCCATAGTGCGCTATATAACTGGCGAATGGTGAAATAGTTAAACTATCACTGTGTACTTCGGGGCGGAAGTCACCGGGGTATGCAGTACCACGAATCTAGAAATGGTGAAATCTCTGGGAGCTGATAAGGTAATTGATTACACCAAAGAGGATTTTACCAAGAGCGGCCAGGCATATGATGTTATTTTCGACGCGGTAAACAAAATTTCACGTTCACGTTGTAAAAGCTCGCTAAAGAAAAAAGGGCTCTATCTTCCCACTATGTCTTTTGCAAGCGAAAGGCTCATGTTCAGTACAAGTGCTCTTGCCGGACGACAGTCCGGCAGAACCAGCGGCGGACTGTCGTCCACCGCGAGCGGCTGCACTAATTCTGAACATGAGCCAAGAATTTAGGGTAATGCCAGCCACCACCTACGTTGAGGGGATGCTTGATGTCATTGGCTGTTATTTTTGGGGAGGGGTTGCTAACATTTGTTGTTCTCCTTTGTGGATAGCCCTCACCCTAGCAGGCTGTCGGAGAGGGTATGCGCTTAACCTTCCTGGAAGCTTAAACAGCGCTCTGACCAGGCATTTGGGCACCATTTAGCCCGAATTTTTGCTCAAATTGTACCGCCCAGAGCTTCCAGGAAGGTCTCTCCGACAAGCTGCTAGCCCCTCTCCAGCGGAGAGCGGGGTGGCTTCTAAATGATCTTGTAAAAATCAATCCTCCCAACCACAACGCTCCGGTTCATCCGATCCTTGTCGCCAGCCACACCATTCACTGTTACCCGGATCACGCCGCCCTTGGAAAGTGCGCCCAGTAGTCAGGTCAAGCCGCCACTCAAACGTGTCCGACTGACCCTGGTCATCACGCCAGGTGCCGGTCAGTTTCATCTCGGTGCTGGATTGGACCGTGATGACCCCTTCAATCTGACCGCTCTGGCCGGTGCTGTCCGTATACGTCCCCTGCACGATTGGGCCGGTTTGGGTCAAGGTGGCCTGCCCGGTGGTTTCAGGGGGATTGCCAAAACGTACGGTCCAACTGCCGCTAAAGCCACAGCCGGCGGGTAAAGGCTGGCCAGACCGAACCCCGCACCACTGTTGTCCGGTACGGTTGCCTACCGTCTTGCCAGAAAAGCTGTGACCGTCCGGGGCCAGTTGCCAGCGCAACAACCTCTGGCTGGTCGGACTGCGGCCACTAACCCACATCCCCCGAAACTGGTTGAGGCTGGGCACAACAATGCCTTCAATTTGGCCGGTATCCGCGCCTCCATACCATTGGTAGGTTCCCTCCACCCGCGAATCTTGCTGGGCGAGTGCCATGCTGCCAAAGGAAAAATCCCAATCCCCGCTTAAAGACAGATTGGCTGGCGATGCCGCATCCCCCCCTGATGTACCGCCAAAGCCGGATGACGCGCCGGATGACGCGCCGGATGGCGCAGCAGTCTCGATTGGCAGGGTTGCGGAGGCGCCAATCCAGTTCAGCAATCGCTCATTCATCCCCTGATAATCCAGCCCCAATTGCGCCTGCACCTCCGGCGAGAAGAGAGGTCGCTGGTCGCTGCCATCGGCGTTCATCACCCAGATTTCCCACGAGCCACTGCGGTCAGTGACAAAAGTGATTTTTGAACCATCCGGCGACCACGTCGGGGCAGCGCTGTTATATTGCGGATCAGCCAGAATAGGCGGTTTGGAGAGTCGCTGTCGCACACCGCTGGCCAGGTCATAGGTGTACACCTCCCAATGGTCGTGTTGTTTATAGCTCAAGGCCAGCTTTTGACCATCAGGTGAGAAAACCGGGGCTTTATCGCCGAAATCGTCGGTTACAGGCTGGAGTTTGCCGGTGTTAAGATCCAACTGCATCAAGCCTTTGTCGGTATTGTACAGTACCCGCCAGGCTTGTTTAGGGTCCCAGGTTGGGCTAAAGCTGTACAGGTCAACCGGCAAATCCTCGAAATTGCCGCTGTCAACATCCACCTGACGCAACAACCACTGCAAATCTTCCCGGCGAATAAAACAAATCTTTAATTCACCATCGCTGAAGGAGATGTGGGTAATCTCAGCAATGTCGTCGGGCAAGTTGATGCCGTCGTCCGCATCAAAGGTGCGGCACTCTTCGCCGGGGTTACGCAGTCCCCCTTGCTGGAACGAGACCACAATTGACTGTCCATCCGGGGACCAGGTGGGCGATTTGGCCTGTAACATCTCGCCCAGAATGGCTCGCTCATTGCTGCCGTCAATATTCATCGCGTACAGCGTCCCCAGTTCCCCTGAGTCCCAACGGGTGAAAGCTACTTGGCACCCATCAGGGGAAACCACCGGGTCAATGACCCCGCTTGTTAACTTTCGCAAGCCTGTTCCATCAATGTTGATGACGTACAAATCACCGCCGCTGCGGGTAGCAAAGACAAGTCGGCTTTCGGTACAGTTACTGTCTGAGCGGGCCACCGGCTGCCCTGGCGAGACCGAGGTAGATGTAGGCCAAGTTTCTGTTGATGATTCTTCAGCCCTCTGTACCTCGCTGGTCGGCGTCAGCGCCGAGCGATCCAGCCGAACAATGGTGGGTGTGGGACTGACGCTGCCGGGCGACGCGCCGGTGGTTAAAACAAGTATGATGAATAAACCAAGGAATGTCCAGATTTTCATTTAATTCTTCCTTTCCTTCTCAGTATGGATCTCTACCCGACCAGTCATGCCGGGGCGAATATCCAGATCGGTTTCGTTCAGCACCAGTACAACGGGGAAGGTGGCCGCATCACCAAGAACAGCGGCACCAGCCTGCACCCCAATTCGCACCACAGTTGCCTCAATGGGGTCATCGGGATAAGCTTTCAGCGTGACCAGGGCTGTTCGCCCCGGAAGGATTTCGGCCAAATCGCGCTCGCTCAGATTAGTGGTGTGGAACTCCAGGTGGGTTGTGTCGAGCAAAGTAACAATGGGTACATTGCTGCTCACCAGTGAGCCGGGTGCGACTTCGACAGCGGTCACCGTCCCCGAGGCAGGGACTATCAGTTCGACATCGCTCAGGCTGCGCAGGGCGCTCTCCAGAGCCAGTTGTGCCTGGGCGACGTTGATTTCGGCTGTGGCCAGGTCCTTGGCCGATGCCCCGTCCAATAGCTTATCCAGACCTGCCTGGGCTTGTTCCACCTGGGCCTCGGCAGCCGCCAACGCATCCGGATCGGGACCTTTGAGCAGGGTGTCCAGATCCGCCTCGGCCTGGGCGACCTGCGCGCGAGCATTTGCGATCTGGCCGTCGCTGGCCCCTTCCAGCGCCTGGTTGTATTCGGCCTGGGCCCGCTCGTAGTTAATCGTCGCCTGCTGCAGATTCATGGCCTCCTGGGTCATACCCACGTCCGCCAGGTGGGCCACCTGGTCGTAGGCGCCCTGCGCGGCCTGGAGCTGTATCTCGACCGCCGCCAGGTTCGCTGCGGCGATCTGTATCTGGTCAGGATCAGGCGGGTCCAGCAGGTCTTGAAGGGCCTGTTTCGCGCCATTCAGATTCTGCCTGGCGGCCAGGACCTGTTGGTCGTCAGGCGGCAAGGTCAAATCAGCCAGATTGGCCTGAGCGGAAGCCAGGCTGGCCAAAGCCGTGGCCAAAGCCGCCGGGTCGGCCTCTTTGGTCAGATCCTCCAGCGCCAGCTCAGCCACTCGCAGGTTGAGCTGGGCCTGGGCCACCTGATCCTGGGCGTGGGTGTCGTCCAGGCTGGCGATGAGATCGCCAGCCTGAACCAGATCACCAGCCTGCACATGCACAGCCATCAGCCTGCCGCCGGTCTCAAAAGCTAAAGGTAGCATCGGTTGGACTGGTTGAACAACACCATCTGCCAGAATCGTTACGCCCGGTCGCACCGTTACCGGTATCGGCGAAGGCGCCGCAGGCTCATCCGAAATGGGGATGCTGGAAGGGGCATCCTCTGCCAGCCCCCGCGAACATGCTACCAGTACCATTACTATAATCATTAATAAACTCAACCGTTTTGTCCTCATTTGTCTCCTTGACAGGTTTTTTGTGGTATTGATCATCAACTCATCCGTAAGATTTTGACCGCTTTGTGTTTGATGATTCGCCGCGCTGAGAACATGGTCGCCAAAATGGAGGCCACTACCACCAGGATGATGATAAAGGGCATCACCGTGGTGTCGATTGTAAACTGCTGGGGGCGCTGGGCGGACACATTATTAACATAGGATAACGCATAGGCCATCATCGACCCAGCCAGGATTCCAGCCAGGGCCGCGCTCAAGGTCATGGTAATCGACTCCACGCTGAGCATGCCATTCAATTCCCAATTTCGTACACCGATGGCCTTCATCATGCCAATCTCCTGTCGCCGGGCATAGATGGTGACGTAGATTACGGCAAATACCCCAAACACAGCGGTGATAAAGCTGAGCAAGGTCATGACGAGCAATAAGACCTGCACAAATCTCTGTTCCTCGCGGGCGCGCTGTAACTCGACCTCCATCAGTCGCGTCCAGAGATCGTACTCGCGGTTAAAGGTCTTATGCAGGGCCGCATCCACCATCTCTGGATCGGAACCAGCCGACAACGTGGCCAACACACGCTTCAGGATTGGATCGTCTTCATACGGCAGCGCCTCCCGCGGGTCGGTAATCACGCGGCGAAATCCATCCAGAGAGATAAAGACCGTACCGCCATTGGTTGCCCGATTCCGAACGCGCCCTACTTTTTCAAAACCGGGCAGGCGCTGGGCGATACCAACAACGGTGAGCGCTTCTTCGTGATCCAGCCCCTCCCCCTGTACTTTGATGGCGCCCCCCAAAGGAACCCCCAAACCATCCGCCATGCCCTGGCTGATGACGACCGCCGTGGGATCGGTCAGAAGTTGCGCCAGCGCGTCCGGCCCGCCTGCCGTGAAAATCATCATATCTTCGTACAAGACCTCATTCAGATCACCGCTTACACCCACCAGCGTCAGCTCCCCGGTACGCGTTCCCACCACGTCGGACACTTGTGTCCGATATTCATGCGTCAGACCAACGGCATTTTCGATGCCCGGTACGGTCTGAAGTTCTTGTGACACAAAACTGGGCCGCAGGCGAGACAATTCGTCGAATTCCGGTCCCTCTAACCTGGAAAAGGTCAGTGTCTGTATGTCGACGGGCGCGCCCATTTCCAGGCGCACGTTTGTCTCAATGTTGGCAAAGTCCATCGCACTCTGCGTTGCCAAAAAGCTGGGCAAGACCCCGCTGAACAAGACTAACAAAGAAATGAGGGTGTTGCGCTCCGTACTGCGCCCAACATTTCGTCTGGCAAAATAGGTCAGCCGGGGAGAAATAAGGCCAATCAGGAAAAGAATGAGTTTTTCCAAGGGGCGGGTAAATATGAAGAAGACAAAGACAAGGCCCACCACCATCAAGACCAGATTTGCCAGCAAAATTGAGGCAACTATGAGCGGATTGCCGAGCGTATCCGCCAAAATCAGGCTAAATAACATGAGTACGACAAACATCAAGCCAAGGCCGATGTAAAATAGCCTCATATTGGGACGCCGTTCACGCAACTGGTCCAAATCTTCCAATTGAATATTGTCCGCAACACCCGGATTGATGGCATGTAACACCTTTGTTTTGGAAGCGTCCTGAGCCGGTTTGATAGCGCTAATCACCAGCACGACAAACGCGGAAATGATGGCCGGAAGCATGGCGGTCAGGCTGACAGCCGGTTGGATTGTGGTTGTCAATTCATCCTGGCTCACCTGGGATTCGATAAACGGAACCACCAGATAGGTTGTGATCGCCTGTCCAAACAGGATACCTATACCGACCCCCACAATGCCAATCACAAATACTTCAGTTACGACAATGCCAAACAGCAATTTCTGCTGGCTACCCAAAATACGCAGGATCGCCATCTCTCGCCGTTGTTCCTGCACATTGGTCATAATCAGGGTGTAAATCAGCAGCCCAACCACGGCCAACGACATCAATCCATACGTGTTAATGAGCGCCTGCAAAAAAAGAAATGCCTGCTCCGCTCCTTCGAGGGCCTGCGCCTTGTCCAGACGATAGTCATATTGGTCTCCCAGCGCTGTCTGCATGGTGACGGCGACATCGCGCACGCCCAACAAAACCGCTTCGGCGTTTCCTGCTTCATATAACGCCGGTTCCACCAGGACGATCAGTTCTTCCGCCCGATCCGGTAGCCCCAGAAAAGCCTGTGCGTCGTCGATGTGGACCATTACGCCACTGATCTCGTTATTGGCGATCCCATTCTGGCGCACAATGGCGTTGATCGTGAATTGTCCAACGGCCCGACGCTGGCTGCTGCCAACTGAGGCGACCGATCCTTCTTCGCGCGGTTGGGGGAAACTGTAGGCAATCTCAATCGTGTCACCAATTTCCGCGCCCAGACTTGTTTCTGTCCCTTGCAGGAGCGCGGCCTGCATGTTCCCCAACTGGTATGTCCCTGAAATGACCGCGATCTGACCGACATTCTCAGCCGGATCCAGCGCGAGCATGGTGTGCGTTTCCGGTTCACCGCTGACACGCAATTCAACTGCGCTGAGAAAGCGGGGATAAACCGCCGTGATCTGTTCATGGGCATCCAGAATGCGCTGGCTTGTCTCGGCGACCGCGATAAATGGATCGGGGTTGGTCTCGACGGGCCGCACAGTCAGATCGTAGCGCCCGGTAAACGAGGCAATTAAATCCACACTGGACTGGCGGATCGTTTCCACGGTGGCGCTCATGGCCACAATCAGGCCGGTGCTGACGATTAACGATAGCGTCATTAAGATGGTGCGCATTTTGCGCCGCCGGAAGTTCTTGAGAACATATTTAAGAATCATAAGTTGCTACCATCCGGTTTCGGCTGGTGACTCTCAGATGCATCAACGACCTCACCTACAGGATTTGTACCATCACCGTTCGCAAGTTTGCCATCGTAGATATGGATCAAGCGTCGGGCGAATTCCGCCATGCGCGGGTCGTGGGTCACAAAGACGATGGTCATACCTTCATCATTGAGTTTCGCTAACAGTCGCATGATGGCAAGACCCGATTCGCTATCGAGATCGCCCGTCACTTCATCGCCGATCAGGATGGGCGGGTTATTGGCCAGGGCGCGGGCAATAGCGACGCGCTGCTGCTGGCCGCCGGAAAGTTCGCCTGGGTAGTGGTGTGCCCGGTCAGCCAGCCCTACTCTTTCTAGCAAGCTGATGGCGCGTTGTACCCGTTCTTTCCGGCCAATATTGGACAGCACCATCGGTGCTTCCACGTTTTCCTGCGCGGTGAAATTCGCCAAGAGATTGTAATTCTGGAAGACAAAACCTATCTTTTGCAGGCGCAGTCTGGCCAACTCGTTTTCAGACAAAGCTACCAGGTTCTCACCCTCGATGGTGATGTGCCCACGGCTAGGTTCGTCCAGCCCGCCGATGACGTTGAGCAGGGTGGTCTTGCCGGAACCGCTAGGGCCCATCAGGCACACAAATTCCCCCGCCTCAATCTCGAGTGAGACACCGCGCAGGGCGGGGACGGCTTCTTTGCCCATCAGGTATGACTTGTGGATGTTATCGACGCTGATTATTGGCTCGGTCATAGGTTACTCCGTGGTTTGTGGATGTCAGTTTAGAACGTCTCAGAAATAGGTCTGGATCGATTTTGTCACTTTGATTTTCATTGCTCCAGATCAGAAAACGTATCTACGATAATATTCCCCTCAACATCCCGAACGACGACGCGCACGGGCATGTAGACAGAAAGGTCCTTTCCCGCCGCTTCAGCTTCGCGTATCCCGGCTGGGCCAATGAGCCATCCTGCCCAAATGAGTATTGGCTCCAGCCTATCCCAACTCTTGTCTTCCGTATAGGTTCGGCTCAAGACGCCGGCCAGGTCGCTGGTTCTGATTTTGGTCGAAAATTTGCTCAGTTGCCTGCCTTCCGTAGAGGAGGTTGCCTCCCTCTGGTTATTGTCTTTCCTAACGTATGAATTTTACACGATCGGCAACGCTCTTCAAAATAGGGTTCTTTGGGGTTTCCCATGCCCTCCTAGACATCTTCATAAGACAGATATCTGACAAACGAGAATGGAAGCTGAGATTGATGGAGGTCATTTCTTCAATCCTCATCTGGCACTTTGCTTGATAGTCTGCCCTCATTTTACCACTCTTGGCCTGTTCTCCATACTACTATATCTAGGCGCTTGCACGGCAGTTCCTAAAGAGCCTTATTGTTAGCTGGCTCTCTTGGTTCACAGTCACACGTTACCTATGAAGCACTTCATTTTGACTCTGCTTGAAGCAAAGCAGGTTGGGTTGAACGAATGTGAAACCCAACACCACCTTTTGGTCCCGGTGGGCATTGAGTCTGCTGTCTCAACTCAGCCTGCTGCTATATCCACCACCATAGAAAACGGCAGCTTATGTTGATATTGTTTGTGTTGCCATTTAGGGGTTCAGTTCAATCGCAATGATGCTTGGGGTGGCCTGTCTTTTTCTCGGTCCATTGCGATGATGCTTAAAGCATGATAAGATTGCGGTATCCGATTCTAGACATTCGCTGTTGAGTAGACCATAAAAAGCCTCGGAGAGGGTTAAATGGCCACGCCCCTTCTGACAACCAAGCTATACATCACTTACATTTGGGGAGATTTTGTCTATTGGGGAGCAGCCACGCTTGTCTATTCGTTGCTCCGACTGAACGGTATCTCGTTTTGACAAAAAACGTTCTTGGCAAGAAAACAATTCAGGAGGAGAGACAAAATGGGCATCATCTGGGGAGCGATTCTTATCATCTTTACCCTGTTGGGTTGGCTGGGTCAAGTCATCGCCGCCCTTTGGCCAACAGCGGCTACAAAGCTTAGCCTGACCGAACCAGAAGCAGACGTCGATCCGGCATTTTATGCGGATGTGCGAGGTGAGGCGTATTGGGATACTGCCATCCTTTGGACGTTGCCAGTGGAGGGTATACTACTCCTGGTGAACAGCCCCCTGTGGGCTTATTTGGGGTTGGTCGGCGGCAGTATGTACCTATACCTTGCAGGGCGCGGGATAACGACTCGCCTGGTAATGCAACGTCATGGAATCCGTATTGGAAAGCCAGAAACCCTGAAACTGTACCATGTGTTTTTAGCACTGTGGGGCCTGATAGCCGTGGTCACGATTGTTATGGCAGTGGCGGCATTGCCTCTACCATAGTCATAAACGTGGAGGGTCGAGTGTCACCACCATAGAAATTGGCTGGCCCTCCCTACTGATCTATAATGTGCTTAAACGCTCAGGTGTGGAAGCGTCTCCAGAGGTCGGGCTGGCGTACCCAGTCAAGGGGGTGGGAGCGGATGGCAAGTAGAGGCCTGATAACAGAGGGTGACCTGGACTACCTGCGCAAGGAATCGCTGTGGACGGTACTGCTGTGTATGAGTGCCGTACTTTATTTCTGGTGCGTAATCTTGTTCCAGCCGATCAACCTGCAACCAGTCGACCGGGTCGGAGCTGCTGCATGGGGGCCAGTTCTTTTAGGTGGTGGACTAGTAATAGCCTTCGTCGTCCAAAGGCGCAGCTTATCGTTGGCGGCGGCGGCGGTAATTGCAGGCGTGGGAGCTGCTATTCTGTCTAACATGTGGGTAACGGGCGCGAATGTTGCGCCCTACATGTTTGTTGTGGTAGTCAGCCTGGCCGGATTGCTGTTCAGTATAAAAACTGTGATAGGGGTGAGCGTACTATGCGGCCTTTTAGTCGTTGCCACCGGTTCCCTTCGCTGGGGCCACGCTCCTTTCTCCGCTGAATTGTTATCTCCGATCCTGGTCATTGGCGCTGTTGGCGCCCTGTCTTCTCTTGCGATCCGCAATCTGTACCTGGCCCTTTATTGGGCCTTAGACCGTGCGATGGCTGCACAGCACAACCAAGAAGAGCTACGAGATCGCCAGGCAGAACTGGCCCGTACTTTGAAGGCCCTGGAGACGACCTATAAGCGCATAGAACACCTGAATTATGATTTGGCCCGGGCACGCCAGACGGCGGAGGAGGCAAAACTAATCAAGCAACAGTTCTTGACTAACGTCAGTCACGAACTGCGCATTCCTCTTAATGTCATCATGGCATTTAGTGAGATGATGTACCTCTCACCGGAGAGCTATGGAGGTATCTCCCTGCCGGCGGAGTACCGGGGCGATGTACGCGAGATCTACCGCAGCAGCAAGCATCTGCTGCGCCTGATAGACGATGTGCTGGATATGTCACAGATTGAAGCCGGACAGATGAGGATCTACCTGGAACCCGTCGAGCTACATAAGGTGGTGAGCGAAGCGCTCGACGTGATACGCCCACTTTTGCGCGGCAAAGATATCACTCTGAGCGCCGAGTTACCTGAGGATCTGCCGCCGGTTTTCATAGACCGCGCTCGGGTGCGACAGGTGCTGCTCAATCTCCTGAACAATGCCCGGCGTTTCACCGATAGCGGTCGTATCACCGTGCAGGCCTCCCTCGAGGAACGGCAAGTCAGGGTGACCGTGGCTGACACGGGAATAGGGATTCCACCCAACGAGCACGAAAAGGTGTTCGAGGAATTTCGGCAACTTGACGGTTCAATCACCCGGCGTCAGGACGGGAGTGGATTGGGGCTGGCGATCAGCAGGAGATTCGTAGAGATGCACGGCGGGCGCATCTGGCTGGAAAGCGATGGAGTGCCCGGTCAAGGCAGCCAATTCCACTTCACCTTGCCGTTGGTGGGCGCCGAATCATCCGAGGTCAGCACTTTGTTCAGGACTCCGGAACCTCCCTTGAGACGTCCCGGCGGACGCGGTCGAACGTTGCTGCTCCTGGACGGAGATCCATCTATTGTACACACGCTGGAGAAAGGACTGGAGGAATACCAGATGGTGCCGGTTGGGGACGTCTCGGAGATTCCTATGCTGGTCAACGAACTGCGTCCGCGGGCAGTAGTCCTCAATCCAGCCCAGAGAAGAAGGGCCCGGCAGCAACTGCGTGAACTACAGCGGATGATGGGCCAGTCTTCCTTGCCCATTGTTCTCTGTCCTCTGGTGGGGGAACATCAGTTGGGACAATCGTTGGGTGTGACAGATTTCCTGGTTAAGCCCATTACGCGTGAGGCGCTTACGGCTCTGCTCGACCGGCTGGACGAGAATGTAAACCGCATTCTCGTGGTCGACGACGACCCCCGCATGGCTCGCATCCTGTCACGCATGATCCAGGCCACCGGGCGCAATTGCAGAGTCATACGCGCGTATGACGGCCCGGAGGGCTTACGCGAGATGCGACGCCAGCGCCCAGACCTGGTTCTCCTGGACCTGGTCATGCCGGGAATGGACGGCTACTCCGTGCTGACTCAGATACACGAAGATGCCGAACTGCGCCACATACCGGTGGCAGTGATCACCGCTCGCGCACGTACGCCCGAAGAGGAGCGCCGCCTGGGGGGGAGGACGTTATCCGTGTACACCGGGGCTGGTTTTACGAATGAGGAAGCCCTGACTTGCCTGCGTTCTATTCTCGACGCCGTCGGTGTTCCCTCGCCATTACGCCATGCCGGGCAGTTTGTTCAGCGTGGACAGCAAGTCAGCCTGGGTAATAGGCTTGCGTAGATAAGCAACGGCACCCAATGAATGCGCCAGTTCAGGGTCATCCAGCACAGAACAAATAATGACTGGAATATGCTGAGTGACGGGATCGTTCTTCAGTGACTGAAGGATCTCCCAACCATCCTGGTTAGGCATCATAACATCAAGCGTAATAACGGCGGGACTTGCCTCTCGCGCGAGCCGCAACGCCTCGGCGCCAGTTGTGGCCCCCATCACTTGATAATTGTAGCCGACCAGGTAACGATGGAAAGCCCGAATGACCGCCTCGTTATCCTCAACGACCAGAAGGACTTTCTGGCTGTCGGCCAGAAAGTCGAAACAGCATGTGCAGCCATCAGGCCTGGCCTGAACCCCCCGCCAGTGCCCGCCTGCCATCTCTACCAGTCGCTGTACAGCGTCCATATCTGACGTACGACGATCATCGACGTTATCTGGCCGAAAACCTGGTATGCCAGGCTCGACAATCAACTCGACCGCCACTTTTTGCCTTTCATGGTGTATCCTGACATAGACCCGCCGGGCGCCGGGTTGGATGATCAGATTACTCAAGGCTTTGAGGAACACCTGACGCAGTAGAGTGCGACTGCCGTAAATAGAGGGCAACCGGGGGCCAAGGTCTTGTGCTAATGCCACGCCGTGTTGCTCAGCAAGCTGATTGACCGCTTCGAGTACCCCCTGGACGACCTCGATAGGATCCACGGCTTCGCGCTGGACGAGAACGCGCTCGGCCTCGGCATTTAGCAGGTTATCCAACTCGGTAGGTGAGGGTGCTGGCTGCAAGAGTTTCTCGCGCAACACAGATGCCAGCATCGTGATAGCCTTTTGCTGCTCGCGAAAGTATTGACTCCGGCTGTATCCCAATTTCCGCATGATTTCCGGTAGAGGCCGTTCCTCCACGTAGCGGTCTACGAGCAGTGAATAGAATCGAACGTGCGATGTGTCTATAGCAACCTCGCCGGGTGGGTTTAGCTCCTCGATGCTTTCCAGCAAAAGACGGTTGAGCCGATGGGCGCGGCTCGGCCCTTCTCGCCTTACCTCAGGCCAATAGTGGAGAGCCAGTGGATGACGTTCAAGATAGGGATAATCATATAGGTGGTGCAGGGCATCTCTGACCTGCTCGCGGAACTCGTCTTGACTGAACATTCAACAGTACTGTCCGGTCTGGTAGATTGGCAGTCAACGTATCTTCTCAATAATCCGGGGTAGGGGCAGATCTGAGTGTCTGACCCAAGGACGATTCCTGGCTATCTGGTACTAACTTGAGACTGGCGTGGGACTTTCAGCGGAAATCAACTTGCTATTTCTGGTATACTTAGGATTGGGAATAAATAACTTCCTCAATTGTGCTATGAACTGCTCGAAAGTGCAAATCGGGATCGGGGCTAATGTGACTGGGGCGCATTCAAAATCAGTTGTAGGCGCCGGCCTTGCGCCTTGCCTTGAACACACCCATGTGACTACGCCCCTGAAGTCGAGATCTCTCGGAAAGTGACATTCATACCCGAAGGCAAACGGAATACGCAGTACGCAGTACGCAATACGCAGTGCGTTCGTAGTGAGGTTTTCGTATAGCGTAGTTTTAGTCCACATCAAGGACTTTCCGAGAGATCTCAGTCAGAAAAGGAGGTGATAGACTGAAGCCGTAGACGCTTATGTTTATCGGTATTGGTGAAGTTTGGAAGCTGGTGTAAAATTCAAATGGAGGGAGAAAAATGTGCTCTAAGAAGCGAAGAGGCGTGATTATGCTTTTAGTCACGCTGACAGTGTTGTCGCTGACCGTTGTCGGATGCGTTCCTCCGGCCCCATCGGTACCTGAAACTGTCGTGGTCGAGAAGACCGTTATCGTTGAAAAGGAAGTCGAGGTCGAAAAGGTAGTCGAAGTCACTCCCGTGCCTGAGGTAAAGGAGCCCGTCGAACTGCGGATCGCCTGGTGGGGTTCTGAAAACCGGCACACGCGCACCATCGCGGTGATTAAGCTGTTCGAACAGATGTATCCCCATATCAAGATTACTCACGAGTTTGCTGTCTGGAACGACCATTGGACCAGATTGGCGACCCAGGCCGCCGGGGGCAATCTGCCGGACGTCATGCAGCACGACTACGCCAGGCTCGAGGAATGGGTGAACAACGATCTTCTCATGCCTTTGGATGATTACGTAGACTCGGGCATCCTCGATTTTTCCAACGTGACCGATGCGACGTTAGATGGCGGCCGGATTGATGGCAAGTTGTATGGCGTTAGCCTGGGTACCAACTCGCTCGGGTTCGCAGTTGACATCGACGCTTTCGAGAAGGCCGGCGTGGAGCTGCCGGCTGCCGATTGGACCTGGGCCGATTTCGAGGCCATCTGCCTCGAGATTCACGACAAGCTGGGCACCCCGTGCATGTCGGCACCGATCGCCCACGATCATGACTGGAAGTCGATCTACCTGTCCTCAGGGGAGTGGGTGTTCTCGGAGGATGGGAAGGCGCTGGGGTACACCGACGATCAGCCGATGATCAACCACCTGAACATGATACTGCGTCTGCAGGAAGCGGGTGCCATCGAAACGCAAGAGGAGTATGACGCCCAGGGCGGTCAACAGCGCACTGTGGAACAAGACCCACTGGTCAGCGGCAAGACGGCCATGATGTTGTTGTGGAGCAACCAGCTCGTTGCCATGCAGAATGCGGCGGGCCCGGATCGCCACTTCAAGATGCTCCTTATACCCAGGGTCGAGGGTGGCCAGTCAGCCAACTACGTCAAGCCTTCGATGTTCTGGTCTATTACTCGGGACGCGCAGCACCCCGAGGAAGCAGCGATGTTCATCAACTTCTTCACCAACTCCGTCGCAGCCAACGAGATTTTGCTGGCAGAGCGGGGTGTGCCCATTTCGTCAGAAATTCAAGGGGCACTGAAACCGCTCCTGGAACCGGCCGCGGTCGAGAGCTTCGATTTCCTGGCCCTGGTCGGGGAGAACAGCGTCCCGGTACCTCCGCCCGACCCGGCCGGTTGGGCCGACGTTCGCAACAACGTCTACTACCCAGAGTTTGTTGATCCGGTCCTCTATGGTATGATTTCGCCCGAAGAAGGTGCGGCTACCTACAGAGAACTGGCTAATGAGATCCTGGCCGCAAGCGAATAATACGGCCGGCTGCTGAAGGACTGAATCAGGCTAGTACATCTCGGCGTAAACAGGTACATAGTTATTTGCTCGCCAGGGATTGTCAAATCCCGGCCTTTTGCGCCTAAAGCGGGGATTTGGCAATCCCCTTAGAGCAAAACGAACTATAGACCCATTTACGCCTCGGTGTACTAGACATCTTCATAAGTCAGATTCTTGACAAAAGAGTCAAGTTTTCCTCACGGACAGAAAGAAACACGGACCCCTCTTCCTTTTTCGTTGTCCGTGTTCCTTTCCGTCTGTGGGGAGATGGTTGTCCTCTCGTCGGTTTGAGGTGAAGCTTCGTTAGTATCGTTGTGAGGGGTGAAGCCAAGTGATCGATACGCTACCAGAACGGCTCCCAGGAGAAATTTACGGCAAGGTACGGTCAATCTTCGTGGGGCGAAGTAAAATAAGAAGACGGGACAACTTGGTGGGATATTTGTTTCTGTCTCCGTGGTTAATCGGTTTTTTTGTCTTTACATTCCTGCCAATCCTGGCCTCATTTGTTTTAGCTTTTACCGACTACGATATCTTCTCGGCGCCGAAATGGGTTGGGCTGGAGAATTTTTACAGAATGTTCTTTCAGGACCGCAGATATTGGCGGTCAGTCCGGGCTACGGTTTATTACGTTTTCACCGCGGTCCCTTTGAGACTGGTGGCTGCCCTGGCCGTGGCTATGCTACTCACCAGAGGGCGCAGACTGCTCAGTGTTTATCGAGCCGCTTATTATGCGCCCTCTATTGTAGGGGGGAGTGTGGCAGTCGCCGTGATGTGGCGCCAGGTATTCGGTACTGAGGGGCTGATCAATTTTTTACTGGCGGCTTTTGGCATACCCGGTGTTAATTGGTTAGGGAATCCCAGGACGGCCATCTGGACCCTGATTACTCTGGCGGCCTGGCAGTTTGGCTCCCCTATGTTGATTTTCCTGGCCGGGCTTAAACAGATCCCGGCTGAGCTTTACGAGGCCGCATCAATCGACGGTGCAGGAAGCTGGGCCAAGTTCTTCAGGATTACACTGCCCATGTTAACCCCCGTTATCTTCTTCAACCTGGTGATGCAATTGATCGCCGGGTTTATGGTCTTTACCCAGGCTTATCTTGTGACCGGGGGCCGACCTTTGGACACTACTAATTTTTATGCTCTCTATCTTTACCTGAGAGCCTTTGAGGTTCACCAGATGGGGTATAGTTCGGCGATGGCTTGGGTGCTGTTGTTGATCATCGCTTTCTTCACGGCCCTGGTCTTCAGATCGTCATATTATTGGGTTCATTACGAATCAGAGGGGAGCGAAAGATGAGTGCTGTTGGGATGACAAGGCCGCCCGACCGCGTCAGCAAGAGCAGACCCGGAAAGAAAAGAACAAGATCGGCGATATACCATTTAGTGGTTGCATTGTCTTGTTTTGTCATGATTTACCCTATTCTATGGATGTTTGCCAGCTCACTCAAAGAAGAATGGGACATATGGACCAATATGTCCTCCCTGATACCAAAGAGCCTTACGTTTGAAAATTACCTCAACGGTTGGGCTGGCTTTGGCGGCATCACATTTTCTGTTTTTTTTAAGAATTCTTTCATTTATGCTGGCGTGGCGACGATAGGCTCCGTTGCTTCGTCCGCCTGCGTTGCTTATGCCTTTGCCAAGATTCGATTTGTGGGCCGGGGATTCTGGTTCACGCTTATGATGCTCACTTTAATGCTGCCGGTTCAAGTTCTTCTTATCCCCCAGTATATTGTGTTTAGCAAACTGGGTTGGATCAACACTTTCAAGCCTTTGCTCATCCCTCGTTTTTTCGGTCATCCCTTTTTCATTTTTCTGATGGTTCAGTTTATGCGGGGCATACCGACTGAGCTGCTTGAGGCAGCGGAGATCGACGGGTGCAGCAAGATAGGCATATTCTTCCGCATTGTCCTGCCACTGATCCAACCGGCTCTGATCACAGCCGCCATCTTCTCCTTTTACTGGACCTGGGAGGACTTCTTGACTCCCTTGATCTATCTGAACGAACCTCAACTCTACACCGTTTCGCTGGCGATAAGATCGTTTTCTGATCCAAGTTCTACCACGGATTGGGGTGCGATTTTTGCCATGTCGAGCCTGTCGTTGGTGCCGGTGTTTGTCATATTCATCGCTTTCCAAAGATACCTGGTCGAAGGGATCAGCACCACCGGGCTCAAAGGGTAAAAGACCCACGTCGTCAACTACACATGCTGCGATTCTCCGGAGGCGACCCACTATGCCTGAACAACCAACCATTCGTTTTGCTGCCATCGGCCTGAATCACGATCATATCTACGGCCAGGTGAACCCGCTGTTGCGCGCCGGCGCTGAGCTCGTTTCGTTTTATGCCAGAGAGCCCAATCTGGTTGAGAAATTCACGCAGACCTATCCGCAGGCCAGACTGGCCCGTAGTGCCGAGGAGATACTGGAGGACGAGACCATCCACCTGGTTGTCAGCGCGGCAATTCCCTGCGAGCGCGCGCCACTGGGCATCGCCGCGATGCAGCACCGCAAAGACTTTATGAGCGACAAGCCGGGGTTCACCACTTTCGAGCAGTTGGCCCAGGCACGTCAAGTCCAGGTCGAGACCGGACGCATCTATTCGATCTGCTACAGCGAGCGTTTCGAGAACCGCGCTGCCGTCAAGGCAGGCGAGCTGGTACAAGCGGGCGCTATCGGCCGGGTGGTGCAGACCGTAGGCCTGGGACCGCATCGGATCAATTTACCTGGCCGTCCCGGCTGGTTCTTCCGCCGCGAGCAGTACGGCGGCATCATCGCCGACATCGGCTCCCACCAGGTCGACCAGTTTCTGTTCTTCACCGGCTCTATGCAGGCCGAGGTAGTGGCGGCGCAGGTGGCCAACTACAAATACCCTGAGTATCCAGAATTGGAGGACTTCGGCGAGGTGATTCTGCGGGGGAGCGGCGGCACAGGCTACATCCGCGTGGACTGGTTCACGCCTGACGGGCTGGAGACCTGGGGGGATGGACGCAGTATCATTCTCGGAACAGAAGGCTACATCGAGCTGCGCAAGTATTGCGACATCGCCGGGCGACCTGGCGGCGACCACCTGTTCCTGGTCGACCATAAAGGCACTCACTACCTTGACTGCCGTGACGTTGATTTGCCGTACGGCCGGCAGTTGATCGGCGACATCATAGACCGCACCGAAACGGCAATGTCTCAAGCCCACTGCTTTTTGGCGTCGGAACTGGCGCTGCAAGCTCAGACACAGGCACGGAGGCTAGGCAATTTAAAAGATGGATGAGAAATTGAGAGTGGGCATCGCCGGCAGCGGTGTCGGTCAGGCACACATACGTGCGTTCCAAAACCTGCCGGATCAGTTTGAGGTGGTGGTCCTCTGCGGGACTCAAGAGGCCAAGACACGCGACATAGCGGCAAAGTATAACATCCCGCGTTTCTCCACAGACATCGGCGAGTTGTATCGCGCCGACGACCTGGACGTGATCGATCTGTGCACGCCGTCCCACCAGCACCTAGAACAAGTGCAACAAGTGCTGGCAGCGGGTAAACACGTCGTGTGCGAGAAACCTGTGGCCGGCTCCCTCAGAGAAGTGGATGAACTGATCCGGGCCGCGCAGAAGTCTGAAAAACGGGTAATGCCAATCTTCCAGAAGCGCTTTGGCGGAGGTCTGCAGAAGCTCAAGCTCCTGGTCGAACAGGGCGTGGCGGGGCGAGCCTACCTGTCCACCGTGGAGACGGCCTGGAGGCGAGGGGCCGACTACTACGCCACGTGGCACGGCAGGTGGGATACGGAGTTGGGCGGCGCGCTGGTTACTCTGGCCGTCCATGCCCACGACGTGCTGACGTATGTTATCGGTCCGGCCAGGCGCGTCCTGGCTCAGACCGCAGCCCTGGTTAATCCCATCGAGACAGAGGATTGCGCCTCTGCCTCGCTGGAGATGGCCGATGGCTCCCTGGCCTCCCTTTCGGTGACGACGGGCTCTGCGGTGCAGATCACGCGCCATCGTTTCTGCTTCAGCAATCTGGCCGCCGAAAGCAATACCGAGCCCTACCAAAGCACCGCCGATCCGTGGACTTTCACCGGCGACTCGCCGGACATTCAGAACCAGATTGAGGAGACATTGTCCTGCTTCGTATCCCTGCCAGAGGGTTTCGAAGGGCAGTTCTACCGCTTCTTCCAGGCTCTGCAGAATGACACCGAGCTCCCGGTCACACTGACCGACGCCCGCGCCTCGCTGGAGTTGATCACGGCTATCTATCACTCTGCCCAGACGGGCCGGGCCGTCGAACTTCCCATCGGTAGAGATCATCCTAAGTACGCCAGTTGGCGACCATAAAGACCGGTGCTGACATGTCAGACATCCCGCATCTTATCGAGAGATACCAGGTAATCTTAGAGTTCGCAGCTCAGCAGTTGCGGCACCTCATCGAAACCTATCCTGACTACTTCCCTATGTACACCACCCATGGCAGATGGAAACACGGCGGTGAAGCCTGGACGAACTGGTGCGAAGGGTTCCTGGGAGGACAACTGTGGTTAATCTACCAATCCACTGGCGATACCTGGTGGCGTGAGAAAGCCGAGCACTACGCCCGACTGATTGAGCACCGCAAAACGGACCGCACGGTGCATGACCTGGGTTTTCTCTTTTGGCCCACCTGGAAACGTTGGTACGATGTGACTGGCGACCCGGCGGCCAATAATGTCGTCATTGAGGCGGGGCGTACTTTGGCCCTACGCTTCAAGGAGAAGGGCCGTTATCTTTGTTCCTTCGTGGCCGATAACAGTCTGTTTATAGACATTATGACGAACGTAGGCATCATCTTTTACGCAGCCCAACAAACCGGCGACGAGGATCTGTGGCGTATCGCCAACCAGCACTGCTTGGCGACTCGCCGCACATTGGTACGCGGCGACGGGAGCACAGCCCACGAAGGCATCTTCGATGCAGAGACGGGCGAGTTCCTGCACCAGTCCACCCATCAAGGTTGGCGGGCCGATTCCTCTTGGGCGCGGGGCCAGGCCTGGGCGCTCTACGGCTTTGGCACGGCGTACGCCTTTACGCGAGATGCCCGCTTCCTGCAGACGGCCGAAGCCTGTGCGAACTACTACATTGAGCGCACCCCCGACCGTGGCGTACCGCCCAACGACTGGGACGAGCCGGCCCCGGAGCTTGCATACGAGAGCTCCGCCGCAGCGATCGCGGCCAGTGGGTTGTTGCACCTGGCGGGGCTGACGGGCGATCCGGCGCGTGTTCGTGTGTACCGGCAGTACGCGCTGCGCATCTTGGACACGCTCACGACCCCCGAGTTCCTGGCCATCGAGACGCCCGGTTGGGAAGGTATCCTCATGCATGGCATTTACCATCAACGTAAGGGATTAGGCGTTGACGAGAGTGTGATGTGGGGCGATTACTTTTTCATCGAGGCGATTACCAGCGTGATGAACCTCGGTCTGCCGGAAGCTGACCCGAGATGAGCCACAATAGAGTAGCACTAGTCACCGGTGGCGGCCGGGGTATTGGGAGGGGTATCGCCGAAGCCCTGGCCGAGCACAGTTGGACGGTGGTGATCAACTATCGTAGTAACGCCCAGGCCGCAGCGCAGACCTTGCACTTGGTAAAAAAGGCGGGGGGTCGTGGAGCGGCCATACAGGCCGACATCGCCGACGCCTCGGACCGGGAACGACTGGTGGAAGAAAGCCTGGAGAAATTTAAGCGTATCGACCTGCTGGTGAATAACGCCGGGATGGCACCTCGCCAGAGGCTGGACATTCTCGACACGCACGAGGCCAGTTACGATGAGGTGATGACCGTCAATCTCAAGGGTCCCTTTTTCCTGACCCAACGGGTGGCTAAGGCGATGATCAAGCTGACCGAGGGGGGTGTCGTCGAACGGCCCAAGATCATCAACATCGGGTCTCTCAGCGCTTATACCAGCAGCCCCAGCCGCGCGGAGTATTGCCTTTCTAAAGCCGGAATGGTGATGATGACGACGTTGTACGCAGATCGATTGGCTGAGTATGGCATCAACGTCTATGAGATACGGCCGGGTATTATCGAGACGGATATGACCAGTGTCGTAAAGGAGAAGTACGATCGCCTTATCGCCCAGGGGGTGACGCCTATCCGCCGCTGGGGCCAACCTGGCGACGTGGGCCGTGCAGTAGTCGCCGTAGCCGAAGGGTGTCTTCCCTTCTCCACTGGCGAGGTGATCAACGTGGATGGGGGATTCCATCTTCACAGGCTATGATGAGAAGTCCCTCATCGTGAAAAAGGTCGTGACCTGATGAAATATCGCCGCATTGCATCATTGAAGACAGCCGAGACCTTCCGTGCGTATCTGGCGCAGATTGGGGTGGACCTATCTTTTGATGAGGAGCTTGAGTCGAGTGAGGATGCCCCCCTGGGTCAACCTTATCGCTTGAAGAACGGTTTCACTATCGGCAATCGCTTTTGTATCCTGCCTATGGAAGGCTGGGATGGCACCACCGATGGTCGCCCGACCGAATTGACCATCCGCCGCTGGCGGCGTTTCGGGCTAAGTGGTGCCAAGTTGATCTGGGGCGGGGAGGCAGTGGCGGTGCGTCCAGATGGCCGCGCCAACCCCAACCAGTTGATGATCAATGAGGAGACTGTTGGCGATCTGGCGAAGCTGCGAGGGACCCTGGTATCCGAGCACGCAGCCCACTTCGGTCACAGCGACGATTTACTGGTGGGGCTGCAATTGACACACTCCGGCCGCTTTGCGCGCCCCGACGAAAAGACGGGGCCGCAGCCCAAGATTCTTTACCATCACCCAATCCTTGACGCCAAATTTGGGATCAGGCCCGACGTGCCGGTGATGAGTGACGATGAGATTGCTCACCTCGTGGAAGACTTCGTGCACGCAGCCCGGCTGGCTCAGCAGGCTGGTTTTGCCTTCGTGGACATAAAGCATTGCCACGGTTACCTGGGTCACGAATTCCTCAGCGCGGTGAATCGTACGGGTCGCTACGGGGGAAGTTTCGAGAACCGAACACGCTTTCTACGGGAGGTCGTGGCGGGTATTCAGAACGAGGTCCCAAGCCTGGGAATCGGCGTGCGCCTGAGCGCTTTCGATTTCGTACCCTTCCGCCTTGGGCCGGATGGACGCGGAGAGCCAGTGCCCGTTGCCGCTGAATATGGCTATGCCTTTGGCGGTGATGGCACAGGCTTGGGAATTGATTTGACCGAACCCCGCGCTTTCCTTCAACTGTTGGCGTCGCTGGGAATCGAGTTAGTGTGCATTTCGGGTGGGAGTCCATATTACAACCCGCACATCCAGCGTCCGGCGCTCTTTCCGCCGTCCGACGGCTACCAGCCGCCCGAAGACCCCTTGGTGGGAGTGGCCCGACAGATCGCCGTGACAGCCAGATTGAAGCGACACCGACCCGACCTGGCTTTTGTCGGTTCGGCCTATTCTTACTTGCAGGAGTGGTTGCCTAACGTAGCACAGCACGTCATTCGCAACAAGCAAGCAGATTTTATTGGGCTCGGGCGCATGGCTTTGACCTATCCAGACATGGTCGTTGATGTGCTATCAGGCAGACCGCTGCAGCGAAAGCGCATTTGCCGCACTTTTAGTGATTGCACCACTGCGCCGCGCCATGGACTGGTGTCGGGTTGTTATCCGCTCGACGAGTTCTATAAAGGACGACCGGAAGCAGCCGCCCTGGCTGAGGGGAAGAGAAAAGCCACTTCATAAGTAGGATAGTTTGCTCGCCAACCTTGATCACCTCTATCCCAGCCCAGCCCCGGTCCCTACCTCCGCGAAACTGCATCTCCCCACTTGTAACAAATTGCGTACCCGTTCAATTGGGGACAAATAAACCCGTTTTTTTCATGCTAGAAGCGCTTTCTTCCTATGAAAAGCTACGCTTGGCCAGCATCGACTGGCTTGCATAGGGCCAAAAAACCGGTTTCTGGATGATCCTCTGAACGCTTGCCAAATTGCTCTACCCACCCCTTGACAAATAACAAACTATGTGATATAGTACGTGCAAATGCACGATAAATGTGCACTTGCACACTACCGTCGGTTAGGAGCCTCTACGATGGACGAAAGCCACCACGAGCTATTAGCTCAAACTGCCTCTATGTACTACGAGCAGGGCATGACCCAAAATGCCATTGCCAATAAGTTGGGCCTCTCGCGGGTTAAGGTTTACCGCTTGCTCAAAGAAGCCAAGGCCGAACAGGTGGTTCAAATCACCATCAACTGGCCAATCGAGCGGCATAACCAACTTGAAGAAACATTGAAGGAAAGTTTTGGACTAAAAGACGCTCTGGTTCTTAAGACATCCCCCCAAAATCACTCCCCAGTTTTGCAGCGCCTTGGACAATTGGGCGCTCGCTACCTGGAGCAAGTACTAAAAGACGGCACAACGATGGCCGTCTGTCTGGGCCGTTCTACGTACGAAGTTATCAACGCGGTTCGTCCTGGGTTCCAGGCTAAAGTTCGCGTGGCTCAGGCCTTGGGAAGTATGCCCTTTGCCATGCAGGAACTTGACAGCTCGGCCTTAGCTCGTCAGCTTGCCCAGAAACTGGGCGGCGATGTGTTGTACTTATCATCGCCCATTATGGCGGATAGTGCCGAAGCTGCCGACGTCCTGCGCAGCCAGCAGGGAATTGAGCACACGCTTAGCGCGGCCCGAATGGCGGATGTGGCCCTGGTAGGAATTGGCAACCTCGACCCGGCAACCTCAGGCTTTGTCAAAGCAGGCTTTATTACCCCCGAGGAGTTGACACAGCTAGCCGCCAACGGAGCCGTAGGTGACGTGGCCGGGCAGATTTTTACACTTTCCGGGGAGTTGCACCCGTGCGAATACACCAAACGAGTCATCGGCATTGCTTTTGACGAACTGTGCAGAATCCCCAACACCATCGCTGTCGCAATGGGCCTGGAAAAATCCAAAGCTATACTCGGATGTCTGCGTACATGCATCATCAATGTACTTTGTACAGATGATCGAACCGCCAGCGAAGTTCTTAGTCTTAATAGGGATTAACGATGAATACGATGTACGTTCCTATCTATAAAGGCGATGGCCTACTTGAGTATGAAGAGCGCCCTGTTCCCCAGCCGGATCATCCCGGCGAAGTATTGGTGAAGATCGAGGCCTGTGGCATCTGCGGCACCGACCTGAACGTATTGGCCACACCGCCAGCCCACAAAGCCACGGCAAACATAATCATTGGCCACGAGGGCGTGGGCATTGTGGAGGAGGTGGGACCTGGCACAAACGGCGTAAGGCCCGGCGACCGGGTGGTCATCGCGCCTCGTCTTACGTGTGGCGCATGTCATTACTGCCGCCGGGGGCTGGATAATCAGTGCACCAATTACCGCACCATCGGCACAACGATTGACGGTGCGTTTGCCCCATACCTGCATGCGCCACAGTCCGCCTTGTACAAAATCAGCGTCCATGTGCCCCGTGACGATGCGATTTTCTTCGAGCCCCTCTCCTGTGTAGTTGGCTCCGTAGCGCGAGTGCCCATCCAGGCTGGTGACAACGTAGTAGTAATCGGTGCAGGTCCGATGGGGCTACTCTTTGCCCAGATGTTTCGCACCCTCGGCGCAGGTAAGATCATTGTGGCCGATATTGTCCCCTATCGGCTAAGCCTCGCGAAAGAAATCGGCGCAGATGAAGCCCTCGACCCCAGCCAGGTTGACCTGCCGGAGGCGATCCAGGAGATCACGGTTCTCGGCGCGGATGTAGTGGTCGACGCGGTGGGCAATCAGATCGACATGGTGATCAAATTGGCCCGGCGCGGGGGACACGTAATCCTCTTCGGTCTGCGCCCCCACGATAACCCGAGCGTCAACCAATACACCATCACCCGCTATGACCTGACCTTGCATGGCACGTTTGTCGGGCTTAATCCCTTTGAGCAGACCATCCAACTGCTGGAGAGTCGCCGTCTGTTACCATCGAGACTCGTCACCCACCGTGTGCCCCTCACCCAGTTACTCCAGGGAGTGGACTTGATGCGCTCCGGGCGAGCGATGAAAGTGATTGTAGAAAATTGACCTTTGCGAAGGTTCGGTCAGAGCTTTCAGACCTCTCCCACCCTGGTTGACGGGTTGCGGGTGCAGGAAGCGATGGAGGCTGCTATGCGCTCCTCGGAGGAGGGATGTTGGGTTACCGTCGAAGAAGTGTGAGAGTCTGTCCAGATTCCAAGTAGCTGACGCATCCTAACCTGCACCTGGGCTAGTCCTGTACCGTCCTGTGGGGCGGCGGGGCAGGTGTGCGTCAGCAGCGGCTTAACCCAGGAGATCGAAGCATGAAAAAAGTCAAAGCTGGGCTAATCGGAGGTGGCTTTGTCGCTAGAATAAACACTGAAGCCCTGAGGCGGCTTGGTTACGTTGAAGTTGCTGCCATAGCCGGTCGAACCCAAGCGTCGGCGCGATCCAAAGCTGACGAACTCTCCATACCGGTTGCCTATGGCGATTACCACGAACTGGTCAACGATCCGGGAATCGACGTGGTTCACATCCTCACGCCAAATTCGTCCCACTATCTAATAGCCAAAGCCTGTATCGAAGCGGGTAAGCACGTGATTTGTGAAAAGCCTCTCGCCATGAACACCCAAGAATCGGCTGAATTAGTTGAGCGAGCCAGGGAAAAAGACGTCACCAACTGTGTATGCCATAACCTACGTTATTACCCTATGGTGAAACAGGCCAGAGCGATGGTCAAGGCGGGTGAGATCGGCGATATTCGGTTGGTGCATGGTCACTATCTCCAGGATTGGTTGTTTTTTGAAACAGATTACAACTGGCGTGTGGAAGCCGAGATTGGCGGGAAGTCGCGGGCTGTAGCCGATATCGGGACCCACTGGCTGGATATGGTCCAGCACATAACAGGACAAAAGGTGGTTTCAGTTTTTGCCGATTTGACCACCTTTATCCCCGTTCGTAAGAAGCCCATAAGAGAAGTTGAGACCTTTGCCGAACAAGCATTGCATCCCGAAGACTATGAGGATGTCAACATCAACACCGAGGACCACGGCACGGTCTTGTTGAGGTTCTCAGGCGGCGCCAAAGGTGTTTTGGTTGCATGCCAGGTCTGTCCGGGGCGCAAGAACTGGTTACATTTTGAGATCAACGGTTCAAAACGATCTTTGGAATGGAACGCCGAGCAACCTAACCACCTGTGGATTGGCGCCCGAGGCGAAGTGAACGCCGAGTTTATTAAGAACCCGGCCCTTATGGCGCCCGAGGCAGCCAAGTACGCCGGCACACCGGGCGGTTTGGGGGAAGGCTACCACGATACATTCAAGAGCCTGTTCAGCGATGTATATGACTGGGTACGGCACGGCAAAAGCAAGAGTGAGGAAGTAACCGACTTTCCCACGTTTTTGACCGGGCATCAAGAGCTTTTGATCGTCGATGCGGTCCTTAAGAGTCATGAATCTGGTCAGTGGGTCCCCGTTCCCCCCTCTAACTCCCCTCACAGGGGGGAGGACTAGGGCTTCCACCCCAATGGGGGGCATGAGGGCTTCGTCGGCGCCTCCAGGTCCGGTTCATCAAGCTCCCCCCTATGAGGGGATAGAGGGGGGGAGAAATCGGCTAACGATGGGTTAAGAGCCTATGATCGTTGTTCGTGGAAGCACCCCAGGAGGTGGAAAATGTAAATGAAGACAGAGACTCAGATGTCAAAAAAGTGTTAATTGATGTTGTTCGTTATCCCCGCTTTCCAAAAAGGAGAGAAGAAACATGTCATCCAGAAAACGGTTCAGCATCTTGTTGAGTTTGTCGATCGTTCTGTTGCTCTTGCTGGTGGCCTGCCAAGCTGCACCGGCAACGGAGGAACCAGCGCCACCGCCGGCTGAAGAACCGGCAACCGAAGAAGAGGCAGCGCCGCCAGCCCCCGGCGAGGAGCCATTAACGCCGGAGGGGGCAGCGGAGGGCAAGCTCGAGGTATTCTCGTGGTGGACGTCGGGTGGCGAGGCAGCGGCCCTGGATGCGCTGTTCCAGGCCTATAGCGCCGTCAACCCGGATGTGGAGATCATCAACGCCACGGTGGCGGGTGGTGGTGGCTCGGCAGCGCGCGGTGTGTTGCAGACCCGGCTGGCCGGGGGCGATCCCCCCGACACCTGGCAGGTGCATCCCGGCTTTGAGTTGTTGGGGCAGTACGTAGAGCCGGAATTCCTGGCGCCCATCACCGATCTGT
>DAOUMD010000107.1:0-4032 GCA_034412795.1 Anaerolineae bacterium | reverse complement strand
GGGTCAAGGTGATGATTGGGGGTGCCCCCATCACCCAGGATTTTGCGGACAAGATCGGCGCCGACGGGTTTGCGCCGGACGCCAGCAGCGCCTCGCGCAAGGCCAAGGAACTGGTAGCGGCTGTCTAAGCCATCTTCAGCAAGACATGACATTGTCAAAGTAGTTACGGAGGAAGGCTAGATTGAGCCAGACCACAAGCTTTCTGGCATTTGATCTGGGTGCCGCGAGCGGTCGGGCCGTGATGGGGAGCTTCGATGGCGAACGCCTGACCCTGGAAGAGATACATCGTTTTCCCAACGGCCCGGTGCGTGTGCGGGATGATCTACATTGGGACACACTCCGTCTTTACAGTGAGCTGAAGCACGGGCTGACTGAGGCGGCCAACAAGCGTGGCGCTGAATTAGCAAGTCTTGGCCTCGATACGTGGGGGGTTTCCTTTGCTTTGCTCGACAAGCAGGGCGCACTGCTTGGCAACCCCTATCACTATCGTGACGCCCGAACCGACGGCATGC
Source organism: Anaerolineae bacterium (assembly GCA_034412795.1). Taxonomy (GTDB): domain Bacteria; phylum Chloroflexota; class Anaerolineae; order 4572-78; family NAK82; genus JAUVPY01. Next base: position 3,520 of record DAOUMD010000107.1, on the reverse strand, counting down.
TGGAAGAAGCATTTCGCCGGGTGCCCAAGGAAGAGATATTCGAGCAGACGGGTATTCAATTCCTGCAAATCAACACCCTGTATCAGCTTCTTTCTATGGTGATCCAGGAGTCGCCGCTGCTATCAGTTGCTGATACGCTGTTGATGACGCCCGATCTGTTCAACTATTGGTTCACCGGCCGGAAAGTCAGCGAGCGGACAATTGCCAGTACCAGCCAATGCTTTGACCCAAACACAGGCACCTGGGCCAAATCGTTGATCGAGGGCATGGGGATCCCCTCCCATATCTTCCCTGAGATCGTCCCGCCGGGGGCTGTGCTGGGCGAGTTACTGCCAGCCGTCGCTGACGAAACAGGTGCCAGTGGTGTCTCCGTGGTTGCCCCTGGCTGTCACGACACGGCATGCGCGGTGGTTGCCGTACCTGCTGAAAGTGAACACTACGCCTACCTGAGTTCCGGAACCTGGTCGATTGTGGGTGCTGAAGTGAGCCAGCCGGTCATCACCGCCGAGAGTCAGGACTACAACTTCACCAATGAGGGCGGGGTGTGTGACACGATTCGGCTGTTAAACAATATGACCGGGCTGTGGCTGATCCAGGAATGCCGGCGCACCTGGACGGCTGAGGGCGAGGCGCTTTCTTACAATGAAATCACCCACCTGGCCCAGACCGCACCACCCTTCATCGCCCTGATTGACACCGATGCCGGTGAGTTCCTATCGCCCGGTGATATGCCGGCTCGTGTCCGTGAGTTTTGCCTGCGCACCGGCCAGAATCTGCCTGAGAGCAAGGGGTCGGTTGCGCGAACGATACTGGAGAGCTTGACGCTGAAGTGTCGCTGGACATTCGAAAAGTTGGAGGAACTATTGGGGCGGCGTCTGGAACCACTACATATTGTGGGCGGTGGTTCGCAGAACGAATTGCTCAATCAGTTCACAGCGGACGCGATTGGCCGCCCCGTGGTGACCGGCCCCATCGAGGCCACGGCAACTGGCAACGTTCTGATGCAGATGCTGGCTTTGGGCTATATTGCTTCACTCGAAGAAGGGCGTGATTTGGTACGTCGCTCGTTTGAAATGAGAACTTATCTACCCCGCGAGACGTCCCCCTGGGATGAAGCATACGCGAAGTATCTCGACCTGATCGGAAATCAGTAGTTCACAAGGAGAACATAGCTATGGCGAATGTTAAAAACATCAAAACGATTCCCCCAACTAATAGGCTGATCGGCGACATGCCTAAGATTGGTATTCGTCCTACCATCGACGGCCGACGCCGGGGGGTCAGGGAGTCGATGGAAGACCAGACGATGGCGCTAGCCAAGTCTGTGGCTGAGTTTCTGACCCAGAACCTGCGCCACGCCAATGGGTTGCCGGTCGAGTGTATCATCGCCGATACCTGCATCGGTGGTGTGGCTGAGGCGGCTAGGACCGCCGCCAAGTTTGAGAAAGAGGGTGTGGGGCTCTCGATTACCGTAACGCCCTGCTGGTGCTACGGCTCCGAGACGATGGACATGGATCCCTACATCCCCAAAGCGGTGTGGGGCTTTAACGGCACCGAGCGCCCGGGCGCGGTCTACCTGGCGGCGGTGATGGCAGCCCACAATCAAAAGGGGCTGCCGGCCTTTAGCATCTACGGCCGGGATGTACAGGATGCCGGGGATACTTCCATTCCCGCCGATGTGCAGGAGAAACTGCTGGCTTTTGCCCGGGCGGGTCTGGCGGTGGCCAGGATGCGCGGCAAGTCTTATCTTTCAATGGGCGGCGTATCCATGGGCATTGCCGGGTCCATCGTGGATCAATCCCTCTTTGAAAGTTACCTGGGCATGCGCGTCGAAGTGGTGGACATGAGCGAGTTCGTTCGCCGCATAAACGAGAAGATTTATGATAAGGACGAATTCGAGCAGGCTCTGGGCTGGGTCAAAGAGAACTGCCCGGAGGGGAAGGATTACAATCCCCCTGAAATGCAGCGCAGCCGGGCGCAAAAAGACGAAGACTGGGCAACTTCGGTGAAAATGGCTATGATTGCTCGGGACCTGATGGTGGGCAATCCCAGGCTGGAGGAACTGGGCTACGGCGAAGAAGCCTTGGGCCGTAATGCCATTGCCGCCGGCTTCCAGGGTCAGCGTCAGTGGACTGACCACTTCCCCAACGGGGATTTTATGGAAGCCATTCTCAACACCTCCTTCGACTGGAACGGCATTCGCCAACCTTACATCGTGGCCACCGAGAACGACGCCCTCAACGGGATTTGTATGCTCTTTGGCCATCTCTTGACCAGTACCGCCCAAATCTTCGCCGATGTGCGTACCTACTGGAGCCCCGAAGCCGTCAAGCGGGTGACCGGCCTCGATCTGACCGGCGAGGCGGCGGGCGGTATCCTGCACCTGATCAACTCCGGCCCGGCCGCTCTGGACGGGACAGGTCGACAGTCACGGGACGGCCAGCCAGCCATCAAGCCCTACTGGGAAATCACCCGGGAGGAAGCTGAAGGTTGCCTGGATGCCGTCACCTGGCACGCGGGGGTCACTGAATACTTCCGAGGTGGCGGCTGGTCGACCAAATTCCTGACGCGCGGCGGCATGCCGGTTACCATGTTCCGTCTTAATATGGTCAAGGGGCTGGGGCCGGTCCTGCAACTCGCGGAAGGGTCTATCGTCGAGATACCCGAAGATGCGCATCACATCTTGGATGAGCGCACCAACCCCACCTGGCCGACCACCTGGTTTGTGCCCAGACTCACCGCTAGTGGTCCGTTCCGGGACGTCTACACGGTGATGTACAACTGGGGAGCCAACCACGGCGCCATCAGCTACGGTCACATCGGTGCTGATCTGATCACCCTGGCCTCGATGCTGCGCATCCCGGTTTACATGCACAACGTGCCCGAAGATCAGGTCTTCCGGCCCAACACCTGGGCTACCTTTGGGGCAATGGACCCCCAGGGCGCCGATTTCAGGGCCTGTGCCAATTTCGGGCCACTGTACGGTCAGTACTAGACACGGTGGCATAAATAAGTCCGCAGTCACCCGAAGATCGGCCAGATGAACTATGTAGCGGCTGTGCGTTTCAGAAGTTGAAGGGCAAACGGGCAGGCAGGACAGTTTGATGTCCTGTCTGCCCATATAATCCTGCTCGTAAGTGGGGGAGCGTAACACGTCGGGTGCTGGAGCCCGTAATAACTTGTGGGCATGGTTCATTTTGCCAAGAAAACTGGTTGACAATTTGGCCTGCTTTGCCAGACACATGCGTAAAACGTAAGGCGTAAAGCGTAATGATTCTGGGCGAATGCGCCTTCGCTGATCGTTACGGTTATTCAACCGTAACGGGTATTTGCGGATATACATCCGCCGATTATGGGTTGCAGATACATATCTGCAACCATCGGGCTGAGTAGTTTGACAATGTCACATTAACATAAAAGCGGGGTTTACGAGCTCCGAGCAGGTCCGAGACCGGTGCTCTCGGCGGCAAATGTCGTGTTATGAACATGGATCAGCCGAAAAACCCCGTTTCGTGTAGAA
>DAOUMD010000106.1:0-11322 GCA_034412795.1 Anaerolineae bacterium | reverse complement strand
ATAGTGATGAGGCTCCTGTATCTGGTTTTCAGCTTTTTGTACAGGTAAACCCATCACTCCTTTTTTGGCAAATCCTGTTCCTGTTCAAGCACCCTGCCCCTATTTCGGGCGAAATTTAGGTACCTAAAATTGACTTCCGTAAAGCCATCATGAGGGAGGCCAATCTGGAGGGAGTTAACCTGAGGCGAGCCAATCTGGAGCGAGCCAATCTGGTGGGAGCTTACTTGGAGCGAGCCAACATGGTGGAAGCCAACATGGTGGGAGCCATCTTGGAGGGAGCCCACCTGGAGGGAGCCCACCTGGACGGAGCCAACCTGGGGGAAGCCCACCTGGAGCGAGCCAACCTGGGGGAAGCCCACCTGGAGCGAGCCAACTTGGTGGGAGCCAACTTGGTGGGAGCCCACCTGGTGGGAGCCCACCTGGAGGGAGCCGTCCTGATTCAGGCCTACCTGGAGGGAGCTATCCTGATTCAGGCCCACCTGGTGGGAGCCCACTTGGAGCGAGCCAACCTGGTGGGAGCCTACCTAGTGGAAGCCCACCTGGAGGGAGCCAGATATAACAAAGATACAGCCTGGTCAGAAGACTTTGATCCTAAAGCAGCCGGAGCCATAGAGATAGAGGAATAGATCCAATGTCCACAAACACCAAATCACACCCACACACCCAACCCCAACCAATCCCACCACCGAAAGCGAGCTAACCTTTGCCCACCCGCCCAACCCCGCCCTGAGTCTGCCGAAGCGCCCAGCCCCCGGCTGCCACGCTCCCTTCGTGGCTGACCGACTCCCGGTAGCAACTCCGCTTCAGCCTGTCCTTATGGCGCAAGATGGCAGCCCGCCGGGCGAGCGCGACTTCGGATTCGGATAGATCGACAGTCACCAGCAGCAGTTTGCCGTACCTGATGTGGCGCTGGATGATCCTGTACCACACATAGGAAATCGCTGCCCAGCGTGTTCTAGCTAACCGGGAAGACTTGACAAACCCCTTACTTTACGCTATTATCACTTACGATATTCATACTTATCACAAGTTATAACCTCTGGAGGCCATATGAACGCCATCACCCGCATTGAATCCACTGATCCCATAATTCAAGTCGTCCTCGACTCCGTAGACAGCGAGCACACAAGGAGAGCCTACGAGCGGGCCTTGAAGGATTTTTTCGAATGGTACAATGAAGCCGGACGCCCTACCCTCAACAAAGCCACCGTCCAGCGCTACGCCGCTGAGTTGAAGGAGCAAGGCGTAGGTGCATCCAGCATTAACCAACGACTGTCAGCCATCCGCAAGCTGGCCCAGGAAGCAGCCGACAACGGGGCTCTACCCGAACAAATCGCCAACGGGATCAAAGCCGTCAAAGGGATGCGTCGGGAGGGGCGAAGGACCGGTAACTGGCTCACCCAGAAACAGGCTCAACAACTCATCGATGCGCCCGATACGAATACTTTGAAGGGGCTGAGGGACCGAGCCATATTGGCCGTTCTTGTCGGTTGTGGTTTGCGCCGGCAAGAAGCCGCTCACCTGACCTTCGATCACATCCAGCAACGTGAAGGCCGGTGGGTGATCGTGGACTTGGTGGGCAAACGCAGCAAGGTTCGCAGTGTTCCTATGCCCGCTTGGACGAAAGCGGCCATCGACGCCTGGGTTGATGAGGCAGGGCTGTTGGAGGGGACTATCTTCCGGCCGGTCAACAAGGGAGGGCGCATCGAAGGGGATAGTATGACCCCTCAGGCCATCCGCGACGCAGTGGTGACTTACGGGAAGGAATTAGGTTTCGACATCGCACCCCACGACCTGCGCCGGACGTTTGCGAAGCTGGCCCATAAAGGTGGCGCTGGATTGGATCAGATCCAGTTGAGCCTGGGCCACGCCAGTATTCAGACGACGGAGCGGTATCTTGGCGTAGAGCAGGATTTGACGGATGCGCCTTGCGATCATTTGGGACTCCAGTTAAAATAGGGTCGGAGAAAGGTGAAGACATGCAAATACTCGACATTCCGTTTGAGGCTGCAAAAGAGTTGGCACGCGAGTTCCTTTCGTCTGAGTTGTTTTCAGAATGGTACACATTTGAACGAATCGACTTTGATAACCCATCACGCACAGGCTATAGTCTGACGAAGATATTGAATCGCGAATATGTTGTGAAGACGCATGAAATCGGCACATTAGTATTAGTCAAATATGATGAGAGACGAACAGGCATATCCGCAGACCCTCTCCCGCTTCAGGAGGAGAGAATGCAGGAAGAGCTAGATGAGAAATACCGTGACTGGTTCTTGAGGAATAGACCAAAAACACTTGATACTGCGCCTGACGAAACTGCAATGAAAATCACTGCCATGCCCGAAGAGGAGGAAGCGATCCGGCAAGCCGAAAGGGAAATCGTCGAGAAATACCATAGCGAGCACAAGGCGCGCGTTGCAGAGCTTATGGACGTTCTGGAATTATTACGTGGACATCTAGAAAGGCTTGGAAGTGACACTGAGCCACCTTTCAACAGTGATGGTCCGCACCTATATCCTGTGAGGCTACCTACCCTCTACTTACCTACCAGGCAGGAATTTTTTGAGAAGGGACTGAGCCACTACGTATTTGGAAGTTTTCCAGCACTTGATCTTGAAACACGCGATGATGCGCCGGCGCGACGATATAGAGTGAGAACAGAGGCTGAAGGGACTGTAATAGCAGAAATCGATACGGTGCCCGTCCGTGACGACAAAGATTTGGCGATCTTGGCAGTGAGAGTGGCGCTGTTGCGTATAGATGATTCCCGTTTCGGCACACATTTTTGGAACTGGGTGTACAGGGAACACCAGATTCCTTTGCCCCCGAAATTGCCGGCTTTCAGTAATGACGCCGAGTTATTGACCGCTGTTCAGTGGGCCAAGTCAAGGCTCATTGATGGTTGGCGACGTGATGGTCTCATATCTGAGGAGGAGGCACAGAAGCTAGCCGGGCGTGGGCTGCCGCCCGTTGAAACATTGGCGACATCGACGCCCGCCGAAGGTGGCGGTGATGATGGAGATACGGCGGGATCACCTCGACCGGATTGGTTCCCCAAGAAACAAGAGACGCGCGCCAAATGGAAAGAAGCATACGGTATAATGCTTGATTTACAAGAGGAATACCAGAGTAAATTCTACGAACTTGACATAGAAGATCCAACGCCGAAAACTGCTGATTACATAGACGCGCTTGCTGATCGAATGAAATGGAAATGTACCGACAGGACTGTACGGAAAATTAAGAAGGCAGGCTCAATGGGTTTGCTTGAGTAGGCGGAAAATTCCGAATTTTCCCTTTTGTTCCGATCTCGTCTGGTATAGTGGTGTCAAAGCTGCGTGATAGCTTTGACACCATATTTTTTTATGGAGGTAGCGATGAACAGGGAAATTCGATTTGGCCTACTTCTTGCCCCTGCTGAGAAGTACGTCCTCAATCGCCTTGCCGAGGCAGAAGGCGGGCTATCTCTGGCCGCCTTGGTTCGGCGGCTGATCCGCGAAGCCGCCCGTGAGCAGGGATTTTGGCCGCCCGAGAGTTTACGTGGTGGCGCACCGAAAGATACTGAAGCCTCGAACAATCAGGTGAGCTAAGTGCATTTGGAATTGAGTAGGCTATTAGCAGTTGCAATAGGGTGTACCCGTGCAGGACAAAGTCAAAATGAAGCGCAATATCGCCAGACATCTTAAAGAAAAAGGGGAATTTCACATCGAGATTGTGTGGACCTTGCCGCCGCAACTGGCGCGATATCGGCGGTCTGTAAGTGGAGAGGATGTGCAGGTGGAAAAACCCACACCCGAATCGGACGACGCTCAGAGCGGGTCTGAGCATACAACTGCACAACAGCACGAGAGTTCGGGTGATCCCGGTACAGGCAATGAGGGCATCATTCAAGATGGTTAGAGTGCGATTGGCTGTCAGAGTCGAGACTATAGGGCAACGCCAGAAGCCGTTAGAAGGGTGAGATGGGATGACACACGAGTACGTGATGGTTATGCGACGCGATCCCAGGATTAGAGAGGAAGAGCGCCGCCGCCGGTTGAACCGAGCGTACACCATACTCTTGCAGACTGTGTGCGAGACACAACAACAGCACGTGTCGCAAAAGGATGAGATCGCAAGCCAGGGCGAGACCGAGGATGCGTGTTACCTGAAATGTTGACGAGGCACGCGACCAAGGTGCAGTTGAGGCTGTGAACGATTAGAGCTTTACTCCTCGTCGCCAGTGCAATTAGCTGTGGCGATACAGGCGCGGATCACGTGACACAATGGAATTGCGACCCACCGAATTGCCTATATCTCGTACGTGCCGACGTAGCAAGCGCGATGATAGTCTGGACATCTAGGCCTTTTAACTTTGCACATTGAAAACCAAATAGGGGACATCCGAAACGATCCGACTGCTTGCCCAAATTGGGGGTTGACAATTGATAAGTTTGGGTGTATAATGAAGTTGTCAGACAAAGGAATGACAAACGAATGACAATAGACAAGGACACCCGGTATCAATTCAGACTTCCGACCAGTCTGCTTGATGCGGCTCTGGAAAAAGCTCGCAAGCAGGACCTTAGCCTTGCGCAAGTGCTGAGGCGACTTCTCAGGGAATGGGTTGAAGATCCACCGGCTGAGGAGGAAGAGGGGCAGCAAAACCAGTAACTATATCTGCTAGAAATCAAGCGGGTCGTGTAGGTGCTGTTACACCCCCACGACCCTAACCCAATCGCTGACCAACCAAGGCATGCAGCGATCGAGCTACGAGAATTCTACTACAGCTTTAGACTATAATCGAATTGCAGTGGCCTACCTGCATCGCCAGTGGCGGCAGGTAGGCCACTTTCGCTTTTTGAAAGACTGGATGTGATAACCCACCAGTAAATCAGGCTTCGTGAGATACATCCTGCTGTCTAGACACTATGGTGCAATCAATAGACTGAGGGGCAAGCCAACTTGTTGCTTGGTCAAACTCCTCAAGATTCAGGAGAAACGATATGGTAAAACAAGTGAAGCTGTACGCAAGGGTGAGCGATCCAAAATCACAGGATGCCGAGGACAAAGTAAGCATCCAGCAGCAACTAGCAGATATGCAAGCATTATGCGGGCGCAACGGCTGGCAAATCATCGGCACCTATGTGGATAATGAGAACTACCGGGCAACGCGAAGTCCCCGGAAGGGCAAGATAGTCAAACCATCTGGGGAACGAGCCGACCGTCCGCAGTTGCTGGCAATGCTCGAGGTCGTCAGGACGGGTGATGTAGACGCCATAGTGTGCTGGCGCGACGACCGCCTGGTGAGACATCCCCGGGTTGCGGTATCACTGGAAGATGCTTTGGACGCGGGAGACGCACAGCGTAACGGCAAGGATAAGGTCCAAATATACGATGCTACCGGTGCAGCGATTGATTGCTTCACTCTCAGCATTAAGGCGACCATCTGGCGAGAGGAGAACAAGCGTAGGGCCGAGCGCAACAAGATGGGCAAGATTGCAACATTGGAGCAGGGGCGTTGGCCAAGTTCATTCCATAGGTTAGGTTACAGAACCGTCAAAGAGACTGGCAAGTGTGGCCGAGCAATTGAAATTGAGGAAGCTGAGGCACGTTGGGTCCGACAAATCTTTGCGTGGGCTGATGCAGGGATCAGTATGGGCGAAATTCAGCGACGCCTTATCGGGGCGCAGGTCCCTCAGAAGGGATTGAACCCACGCGGACGAAAGCACGACTGGACACCAGCCCTTATCCATAAGATCTTGCGAGCGGAGGCATACACCGGACGGCTCACCTATCACTTTGCAGACGGGGCGAAGTATACGATCGAGATTCCTCGGATTGTGCCACCCGAAGTATGGGAACGTGTTCAGGAGCGAATTGACCGCAACAAAGTGTTGTCCACTCGTAACGCGCGAGGTATCTACTTGCTGCAAGGGTTAATCCACTGCGGTGATTGTGAGCGCGCTATGACAGTCCACGCAAATCGCTACACCCAATATACGAGGTCCGATGGCACCAAGAAGAACTATACCTATATAAACCCTCAATATGCGTATATGTGCGTATCCCCAACACGGTATCCCAACGAGCCGCACCCCAAGCCTTATAGTCGGAGTGGGGTAGGGCTTGATTGGGCCGTGTGGCGGCAACTAGTCGATTATGGTTTGAAGCGGCCCGATTTGATCCGCGAATTCATAGACGAAAGGCGAGCAGCATTGCAGGCTGAGGCTACGAACACAGAGAGTGACATAGAACGAATACACAAGCAACTGGAGCGAATCGAACAAGAGCGCTTAGCTTATTGCCGCCAGAACGCGCGTGGTGTACTCACCGAGGCTGAATTTGATGAGTTGATGAATGAGACTGAGAAATTCCAGAGGAATCTGGCACAGGAATTGAAACGTTTGGAGACGTTGCGTGATGGGAACACTCAGGTTGAGGAGTGGCAGGAGTACATGGTAAATTTGTTCGCTCAAGTACGGGAGGAGCTGGAAACTATAGACTGTGACCGAAAAACGCTTTATGGCCTGCCGAAGGATGAGCACATTCGTATCTTAAAGAGGCGGCGCGAGATTATCAGAGCGTTGGTGGACAGAGTGATCGTGTACGCTGACGGCCGGGTGGAGATTATCGGGGCCCTCGACGGATCAGAGGCAGCACAATTTGAATTACGATATTCAACACGATGGTCAGGATGATGCTGAGCAGGATAGACGTAGCTATAGGGATGAAACAAGAAATGTTCTCTCCCTGGTAGCGGATATCGCCTGGCAGACGGCCCAACCAGGGAAAAAGACGGCCGCTCACCATAAAGAGCAACCCGACGAGGGCAATGCTGCCCCCAACGATGAGTAGCAACCGGCCAAAACCTTGAAAGTCAAGCATAATGCTACAAACCTGGAGAAGCCCATAAGACTTCCGAAGTTTTTGAGACTTCGGAAGTCTGGCCCGATCTTTTCTCAGAACAAGGTCGCTTGCTGCGGTCCCGTCTCCCTGGGATATGTTAGCCCTAGATGTTCGTAGGCGTGACGGGTGGCGACCCGCCCGCGCGGCGTGCGGTCTAGGAAGCCAAGTTGTAGCAGGTAGGGCTCCACCACGTCCATAATGGTGTCCCCCTCCTCGCTCAGGCTGGCAGCGATGGTCTCCAGCCCAACCGGCCCCCCATCGAATTTTTCGATGACGGTGTGCAACACCTTGCGGTCCAGGTCGTCCAAGCCCAGCGAGTCGACATCCAACAGATCCAGGGCGTCGTGGGCCACCTGGCGGGTGATAACACCGTCGGCACGCACCTGGGCGTAGTCGCGCACCCGTTTGAGTAGCCGGTTTGCGATGCGGGCCGTCCCCCGCGAGCGAGCGGCAATCTCGCGCGCGCCGTCGTCGTCGATGGGCGTGTTGAGCAGGTGCGCCGAACGCCGCACAATTACTTCCAGCTCCGCGACGTTGTAAAACTCCAGTCGAAAGACGGCACCAAAGCGATCCCGTAGCGGTGAGGCAATCAACGCCAGGCGCGTGGTCGCCCCCAGGATAGTGAAGCGCGGCAGATTGAGCCGGATGTTGCGCGCGCTGGGCCCCTTGCCGATGATGATATCCAGCGCGAAGTCTTCCATGGCCGGGTAAAGCACTTCTTCCACTGCCCGGCTCAGGCGGTGGATCTCGTCTATGAACAGCACGTCTCCCTTGCGCAGGTTGGTGAGGATGGCGGCCAGGTCGCCGGCGCGTTCGATGGCCGGACCCGAGGTGATCTTGATGTTCACCCCCATTTCGTTGGCGATGATGTGCGCCAGCGTCGTCTTGCCCAGTCCCGGCGGACCGTACACCAGCACATGGTCCAGCGCCTCGGTGCGGGCTTTGGCAGCGGCCACCAGAATCTTCATGTTCTCCTTGACCGTCGTCTGGCCGATGTATTCGTCCCATTTACGCGGGCGCAGGCTGATGTCCAGTCTCGTCTCTTCTGATTGTAATTTGGGGGATACGGAACGTTCGTTCATAGCCACACCATTATACCAGAAAAGGGATAAATGATGAAAAAGGGGCTCGCGACTAAGGTGCTTTCGTGTCTTCTCAATAATTCGGGGTAAGGGCAGCGCCTTGTGCCTGCCCAACAGGGCGACCGCAAGGGTTCGCCCCTAAATTTTGAGAAGACACGTGCTTTCTTAATTTGAGAACAAACGTTCTATTATCTTGACAAATTTGGCCCGTCGTGCTATAATCCAAAGCCAGCTCACCTGAGAAATGCTAACTTTCCAGGCAATCCGCGTCGCCTTTGCGCGGGAATAGCGGAGCTTTAGCGACCAGCAGGGCGGGCGGGCCATTGATATAATGGACGCATCCGCTCAAGCCGGTTAGGTACATCGCACTTGAACCACGGCAATAGGTTGTTTTGAAACGCAACACGGCCACGCAATCCCCTTTGTTACGATGTGAATCAAGTACGTTGCATCTTATGGCTGAGCAATTACGTTGGGGGGCGTTCAAAACTGAACGCGTTTTTTTGAAGAGGTGAAAGATGACACACAGTACAACCAGGCTGCAAGTCAAGAAACTCAAAGAGGAACGCGAGCAGGCACTCCTCGATTTGGAGCGTCTACTTGAGGCTCTCAGGGCTGAGGTCGACCCGGATGCCGATGAAGGGGACCCTGATTTGGTCGAGCGTGAGAAGGTGATTGCCTTGGTACAGGGTCTGGAGCGGAAGCTGGAGTCAATTGATTCTGCCCTGCGCCAGGCCCAGGTAGGGATGTATGGCATCTGCGAGCGCTGCGGAAAGCCGATCAACCCGGATCGCCTGGAGATACTGCCCGAGGCCACGCTGTGTGTGGAATGCAAGTCGCTCATCGAGCAGGGAGCAAGAATGAGCGTCATGGCGGCCTAGTTCTGGATTCCGCCAGGACGGGTTGCCGCGGCCACGCCGCACAGGCTGAGGTAACCCGTCCTACTTTTTTTCACAACATTCGGAGAAGGGTGACCGGCACTTTCTCACTTTTTTAGCCCTTCGAAGACTTCGAACTCAGATCAACTAATAGGACACCTCCGGTGGCACATCAATGCTACCCCGCCGGCTTGTTCGTCTCCAATTATCGGCGACCGGCCCTACACGCCGGGACTCCTGTTGACCAAACCCTGCCAAAACACTTTCCAAAAAGGGCAACATGTTGGAGACTCGCTTGGCGCGGATCACCCAGTCCCATAGTGGCTCAAACTTCTTCCAGCCCCCGGCATAGGCGATGTGCCGCAGTCTTGCCCTGAAATCTTCCTTTGTCCAGGCTCCTCTCAGAATGGAACGCCAGCGATAAAAATCTTGATATGCCCGCCAGTAACCGCTCTCCAGCGTCTCGGCCGTCATCCGGGCTGGGCGATAAACGGCGTGGCGCGTGTCGTATAGATCCCAGTTGGCCACGGTGATGCGCCCCTGCGCCGCCAGGCGTTGGTGAAGTGGAGTACCGGGATAAGGGGTGAGGATGTGAAAGGTGGCAGTCTCGATCCCCTGCTCAATCGCCCATTCCACGGTGTGGTCGAAGACCGTTTCATCGTCGTCGTCCATACCGAACACGAAACTGCCATTGATCATCACCTCCAAGTCGTGGATGCGGCGGATGGCGGCGTTATAGTCCCGTATCCGGTTTTGGTATTTGTGCTGAGCTTCGAGATTGGCCGGGTTGAGCGTCTCAAACCCGATAAACAGGCTGCGCAGCCCGCTCTCGGCCGCCTTCTCCAACAGGCCCGGCTTGAGAATTGACGATACCGTAGCCGCCGCTTGCCACAGCCGGCCCATTCCCCGCATTCCGTCGAACAGAGCCGCCGCAAAGCGAGGATGCCCAAAAAGATGGTCGTCCAGAAAATACAGGTGACGGCCCGGCAGACGCTCGATCTCGGCCAGGGCGTCATCCACAGGTTGGGTATAAAACGACTTGCCCCCAGCGTAAAAAGCCTCTTTGTAGCAAAAGTCACAGGCGTGGGGACAGCCCCGCGAGACCACGATTGAGTTGGGCACCAGGTAAAGGTGGCGTTTGATCAAATCCCGGCGCGCCTTGGGTGCGCCTACCAGGCTGCGCACCCGCGAGCGATATACTTCTTCGGGCCGCCCGGCGCGAAAATCGGCCAGAAACGCGGGCCAGGTGTCCTCACCGGGACCCAGAAAGACGGTATCCGCGTGGCGCGCGGCCTCCTCGGGCAGCGAAGTTACGTGCAAGCCGCCCAGCGCCACGTGGGCTCCCTTGCGCCGGTAGTGGTCGGCCAGCTCATATGCCCGGTAAGCGGAGGTGATGTACACCTGGATGACCACCAGGTCTGGCTCGTCGCTCAGGTCCAGCCGTTCGACGTGCTCATCCTGAATCGTGATTTTATCATCGTCGCGCAAATACCCGGCCAGCGTGGCCAGCCCCAACGGCGGGAAAAGCGAATACTTGATCGGTCGCCAGAATGGACTCAGCGCTTCGGTCAAGGCGGGTAAGATCATTTTGACTTTCATTCACTTGCTCCTGTGTGGTATTACCAGTTACATATATAAAACCGATTTGTGCTTACTGCCATCCAGTGCTGTTAAGGTGCTGATATGCGTCAGCCACCTATCAATTATCTTGCAGGGATAGCTTATCAAATCATCGAGCGTGCATCCACCTCTTGGATGCGTTTGTCAAAGCACCCAAGTGCTTGACCATCACTCAATCCTGCTTAGTACAGCGATGCGTAAATTCGCTTCGAGTATCGTGCATGTCATTCTGAGGCTGAAGGCCGAAGAATCTCGTCCCACACAGGGAAACAAGATCCTTCGCTCGTGCCTGGCTACTATGAAACAAGCAGGTTACATGTCATCCGAATGACACGTCAGATGACGCGTCATCCTGAGCGCCAGCGAAGGATCTCGTTACTCACCACACAACGAGATTCTTCACTTCCGCTGCGCCCCAGTTCAGAATGACATGTTTCTTGCACAATGAGTAACGCCCAAGCGTCTTGGCAAAGCTCAGGATGACATGGCTGCCAGAAACCCCTTGCGAAGGTTTTGTGGGAATTTTCAGGATTGGAGCGCCTTTGTCTAATCGAAATCCGCCCCGTTAACAGAGTTATACGTAACCTTCGCAAGGGATGAAATCCGCAACTGGGAGGAACATGACAAGAACACTCCAAGTACAACATTTGGCGTATGGCGAATCCGCCCTTTATCCGATGACAATTAGGAGATCACTTTGATATAATATAATGGAAGTAACTACTTTGACAATGTCACATTAACATAAAAGCGGGGTTTACGAGCTCCGAGCAGGTCCGAGACCGGTGCTCTCGGCGGCAAATGTCGTGTTATGAACATGGATCAGCCGAAAAACCCCGTTTCGTGTAGAA
>DAOUMD010000105.1:0-46692 GCA_034412795.1 Anaerolineae bacterium | reverse complement strand
CTGCGTGATTGAGAGGGGCTATGTCCCCCTGCCTTGACGTCGCTAGGCCCGTTCTCGCTATTCGCTTGGTAAAGTGCTATACCAGCCCGTTATTCGGACTTGACACGATTTAGGACATCTCAGGATGCCTCCGCTCGCTTAGGTGAAAAAGTGTCCGGTAGTGAAAGGAAAGTCAAGTAATATGGTTGACGCAAAAACCTCCAAACGAACTAAAGAGACGCTTGAGATAAGGGTAATGCTCGGAGAGTTGCAGGCCGATACCATTTTGCTAACGCTACCAGGTCTGTATCTTATCGGTCTTATCCTCGTTGGAAGTGCAGAACATTTTCAAGATCGGCTGCAAGGTGGCGTGACAGGTGCCCTTTTTTTTCTCCTACCGATCGCCGTCTGGGTTCTGCGGGAGCGCAACTACCTGGTATCGGCTTGGGTGCTGGTGATCGGATGCCTCATAATAGATCTGCTCGTCGTGGCATGGGGAAATGCCACCCCAACTATCTACCTGCTCGCGTTGCCAACGGGACTTGCAGCGTTGTTCGTCAGCGTGGCTGGAGGCGTACTGACAGCAACGATATGTACATTTGTTTTGTTACTGGCACCGACTGAGTTCCTTCACCTTGACGGTCTCTTACAATCTGTTGCTTTGATCGGGGTGTGGAGCACTCTTGGGCTGATATGGCTAACATCGCGTCTTTTGCTGACAACGGTGAGGTGGTCACGGTCGGCTTATGTGCGAAGCCGCGATCTGCTTGAGCAAAACCGTGACTATCAAGCGCAGATCGAACAAGCGCTAGAAGATCTGGCGGCCGCTAATCTGCAACTCACAAGACTGAACCGATTAACGCAAGATCTGCGCCAAGCTGCCGAAGAAGCGCGGCGAACCAAAGAGCAGTTTGTAGCCAACGTAAGCCATGAACTGCGCACACCGCTTAATATGATCACCGGCTTTACCGAAGTGATCGTGCAAGCTCCAGAAATGTATGGCAGCAACATCCCGCCGGCTCTGCTGGCTGATCTTACAATCATTCTCCGAAACAGCCAACACCTGTCCAGTTTGATCGATGACGTGTTGGATCTAAGCCAGGTGGAAACGAAGCAAGTGGCCATCACTAAGGAACATGTAAAGTTTCGCGAGATAGTGGATGCCGCCGTTTTGGCTGTACGTCCGCTTTTCGAGTCGAAGGGGTTGTATTTGGAAACAGAAATGCCTGAGGATTTGCCAACTGTTCTCTGCGACCGTACCCGTGTTCGCCAGGTGGTGCTCAACTTGCTGAGCAACGCAGGACGTTTCACCGAACATGGAGGCGTTCATGTACACGTCTGGCAGGAAAAAGACGACGTCGCGGTCAGCGTGGCGGACACTGGCCCTGGGATTGCGGCTGAGGACCTGAACAAACTCTTCGAGCCATTTCAACAACTAGGTAGGCGCCACGGCGGAAGTGGTTTGGGTTTGAGCATCAGCAAGAAGTTTATCGAATTACACGGAGGAAAGTTGTGGCTGGAGAGCACAATGGGCGTCGGTACTACCTTCTTCTTCCGCCTGCCTATAAATCCGCTAGCGCCTGTGGACAGCGGCATATCCCGATGGTTCAGTCCTTACTTGAAATATGAAGAACGGACTCGACTTTCTAGGGCTCCCGTCGTTGACGTGCGCCCCCGATTTGTCGTATTGGAGACCGGGAATTCCTTGCAGAGACTACTTTCCCGCTATTTGGATGGAGTAGAGGTTACGTCTGTAGAAGGTGTTGAGGAGGCTATTCAAGAGCTTGCGCACGTGCCAGCCCAGGCACTTCTAGTTAATGACTTATCCGTGAGCGATGCCCTTGAGCGTCTCAGCAAATCCGCAGCGCTACCGGACGGCATACCGGCGATTATCTGCTCTATTCCCGGTCTCCAAGAGGCCGCTGATGTTTTTGGAGTTTTCGACTACCTTGTCAAGCCTGTCTCTCGCAATACACTGATGGCAGCCATGGATCGACTGGAATTGAGGGACAAGACAGTGCTAGTGGTAGATGATGACCCTGAAACGGTAAGGCTATTCCGACGTATGCTGGTCTCATCGATGCGTGGCTATCGTGTGGTGACGGCAACAGATGGACACCAGGGGGTGCATATCCTCCATGACCGACATCCCGATGTTGTACTACTCGACCTGGCTATGCCGGACCTGGATGGCATTCAATTCTTGAACGCCAAGAATCAGGATTCTACAGTGCGGGACATCCCTGTGCTGGTGATCACAGCTCACGATCCGATGGGGCAGCCCATCGTGAGCCCATCGCTGGCCATCACGCAGGCTGGGGGACTATCTGTACCGCAGGTCCTGGCACATATTGAGGCGCTCAGTGGCATTCCCGTTACAGCCGAGCAGCCTGGCGGTCCAGCGCCGACAAAAAGGTACTTCGATTGACCGGTTTGCGAATGAACTCTGCCGCGCCAAGGGTCATAGCCAGTTCCTGTTCAGACAATATTGTGCAAACGATAATGGGCACCTCATGGGTTTTAGGATGCGCGTGCAAGCGCCCCAATAGTTCCCAGCCATCAACTTTGGGCAACATAACATCCAGCACAATAATTTGAGGAACCAGGTTCTCCGCCAGTGTGAGTGCCTCTTCTGGATCGTGCGTACCGACAAAGTAATAGGGAGTTCCCGACATATACCGTTTCAACAACTGCAGAGTGTCGGCGTTGTCATCAATGACCAGCACAGATACTTGCTGTGCGGCAGGAAGCATGAGCCTGGCAGTAAAGGGGTGTTCCCATCCTTCACCAGGCACCACGTCAAGTGAGCTGCCAGACAGATCAACAAGCCGCCGCGCCATTTTCAGGTCCCTGAAATCGTCACCAAGTATGGGAGTAGAGGCAGCCTGGTGTCTCACGGGCTGTATAGTGATGCACACATTTCGGACTTGGGTCGCAGCCTGGATATGGACTCGCCCACCCGGAACACGGCGAATTGCTGCGGTGAGTATGCTCAACAGTGCCTGCCGTATTGTGGTCAGTTGCACCACCGTTCGGGGCAAATATTCTGGTACCGCACTCTCAACGCGCACGCTTAATTCTTGCATCACCGGACTGGCGATCTTTACTACCGCCTGGATCATTTCTGCCACGTCGGCTGACTCGCGAGGTAATGATTGTTGCAACCACTTCAGTTCTTGATCCCGGCTAGGCGTTCCTGCATTTGTCGAAGAACCCTGGCCAGCGGTGTGCAGTGATGTGCCCTGGTTGGTAGTCTTGAGCTCAAGATTGTAATGGTTCCAGAGGTAATCTGCCAAGGCCTCCACGGCCAGATGCTCCTGCCGTCGCAACTGTCGGACACTTAGGGCAAGCTCAATCGCCACCTCTTTCTGCGTCAACTGCTCTGCGTAACGATGGAAGAGTACGCGATAAATGGTCCAAGCCTTCGCGCGTTGTGGGACATTGGCGTCTGGCTTGATCGTCTCAGTGGCATCCTCCAGTATGTATCGCAGCAATGATACCGGATCTTCACTTTGCTCTAGATCAAAAAGCTCTATCAGAGAACTCCGCCGCAAGTTTGGCGGGTCATATAGATGGACCAACGCTCGGTGCAACTCGCGTACGAATGATGCTTTGGCTGTATCGTTTTTCATGTCCGCCAAATGGCCTCTCGATGGCCCTCAATTGGCAAAAAATGGTAGCTTTACCGGAACTCTATATGCTATAATGATTATGACATGGATTTGGGGCCCAATGATCCTAGTATGTATATGTGGCGTATTCTACTATACTACGCAGCCGCTCGCAAAGTTTATCGTTGCGGTAGGGTCAGATACGCCTGGTCGCTGCACTCTCAACTGGACACGGGGCAATCGCCCTGAAACAGAACTTTTGTTCACCACATTGATAGCAAAAAGGAGGAATAAGCTATGTCTGCCCAAAAGATATCTCGTCGTGAGTTTTTGCAAAAGGGCGCCGCGTTGACGGGGGCGAGCGCTGTGCTGGTGGCCTGTGGGCCTGGAATGGTGCCTGCTCCAACAACTGCACCGGTGCCGAAGGGTGAGGAGGAACCCGCCCCCACTACGGTGCCCACAGCGGCCGAGGAGGCGATCACACTCAATTATTACGATGTCTTCTCCATGGGTGGTGAAACGGCTATTCTGGAGATGATCGCGGAATTCGAAGAGCAAAATCCCAACATTAAAATCAACAGAGTGCAAGTTCCGCCTGCTCCCAGCGAGACGTGGGCCGCTCTTAACACAGCCCTGGCTTCAGACGACCCTCCCGATCTATTCTTCGCTTCCGGAAGGGGAAACATAGTCAAGTTAGGTCGAGAAGGCACCATAGTCGACGTGACCGAAGAGGTGAAGAGCTGGGGAGACATTTTCCTGCCCGGCATGGTTGAGCAAATGACCTACAAGGGCACGACGTACGCGGGTCCATTTTGGACTCAGTTTAAGTTCATGACTTACAACAAGACGATATACGATGAGGCCGGTTTGGAGATTCCTACAACCTGGAAGGACTTCCTGTCGACTGGCGTCGAACTAATGGAGAAGAAGATTACTCCAAGTGCCTTCGGAGCCCTTGGTGGCGACCAGTGGGCATCGCTCAACTGGATTGCTCTTTTCAACCAAAAGCTAGTCGGTTCCGATACCGTCGTGCGTGATATGGAAGTTGACGAGGGGACCTGGGACGATCCCGGGTACGAAAAAGCCCTTGAACTTCTGGCTTACTTGAACGACGAAAGCTACTTCGGGGTGAATCCAGTATCCAGGCCTCATCAGGTCGCTCAGGCTAAACTGTTTGCGAGTGAAGCTGCGGGTATGTACGCAGGCAGTTGGGACATCGCGACCATGCTTGATCCTTCCAAGGCACCTGAGGGCTTCATGAAAAACTGTGTCTTCGAGCCACAGATTTGGCACGATCCAGAGTGGCCAGGTGAGGAGTTCAACGTACAGGGCGGCGCTATGGGCTTCTCGATTGCCAGTAACGCCAAACACCCCAAGGAAGCTGCTCTATTGATGAAGTATCTCTGTGGAGCTGAAGGGGCGCAGAAATACCATAACCATACGAAATACATCATGGCTGCCAAGGATGTGAAGCCGCAGTTTGACTATCCGCAAGTGGAAGACATGGTTGAGAAGCTTAAAGGGGCGGGTGGGATGTTTGACTTCTTGGATCAATCCGGCGATCCGAGAGTTTGGCGCGTCTATGCCACGAGCATTGAGGGCGTGCTGAACCATGAGATCACTCCTGCGGAGGCTATGGCCCAGGTCCGCGAGGTTGCAGAGGAAGCCAAGAAAGGTTAGAGCCCGTCAGTCACGAAACAACGTTTTCAGTATTGGTGTCTGGCATATCTTCGCTTTCCTGGTCTTTTGCCAGGACAGGCAAACCGACAAGCCGACATATGTCATTCTGAAGAGTGGAGCAACGAAGAATCTCTTTCCTCAAGCCGGGCACGGGATTCTTCGTTCCACTCCTAATGGCATGGCAAAAGAACCTCTACTTTGAAGACAGTTTCCCTCTACCATGCGTAGCGTTTTTGTGATCCGGTAGGTGGCTATTTGGCTAATCTTTGAGGAAGAAATCAAATGAGTTCACTTCAGAAGAAGGAAGCTTTATGGGGGTATTTATTCTTGACGCCGGCGATTGTCCTCCTGGTCGTTTTTGTGGTATACGCAACGATAGTTGGCATAGGGCGGAGTTTCTATGAA
This sequence comes from Anaerolineae bacterium, assembly GCA_034412795.1. GTDB lineage: Bacteria > Chloroflexota > Anaerolineae > 4572-78 > NAK82 > JAUVPY01. The sequence goes on along the minus strand of DAOUMD010000105.1, from coordinate 41,017 downwards.
TGGAACTTCTTATCGCTCAGGAAATGGGAGTATACAGGAACCGATAACTATGTTCGGCTGCTAAATGACGGAGTTTTCCTGTTAACGCTGAAGAATCTTCTCTTCATCCTCATAGGAAAAATTGTTATACAAGGGGGAGGCGGGTTGCTGATTGCCAATATTCTTCATGGCCTCAGACAGTTTAAGCGAATTCTTAGAACAATATACTTCATGCCTGCGGTCGTGGCACCAGTGGCCGTAGGTATGATCTGGTCGTACATTTTCGAAGCGGATGTAGGTTTGGTCAGTAGAGCATTCGCAGGGATTGGGATCGATAGCCTGGCTGTTCCCTGGTTGGGCGACACTACTCTTTCACTGGTCGCAGTTATCCTGGTTGACTCCTGGCAATGGGTGTCGCTTCCCATGGTGCTATTCCTGGCTGGCATGCAGGCTATTCCCGACGAACTGTACGAGGCCGCGAAAATCGACGGAGCCGATAGTTTTCAATTGTTTCGACACATCACCATTCCCGGGCTTCGGGTGATGATAAGCATTGTCGTTATATTGGTTAGTATCAACGCAATAAAGCTATTTGACCTCATTCGCGCTATGACCAGAGGCGGTCCTTATCATCACACCGAGACTCCTGCCACCTGGCTGGTTCAGGTTGGGCTGGAACAGTACGACCTGGGTTATGCCTGCGCGGTGGCGACGGTGGTAGTGATCTTGTGTTTGTTAGTGACGCTCCTGGAGATCAGGTTGCTGGAGCGCGAAGAGTAGTTGAGGATGTAGCAATGGACATAAAACCAACAACGGGAGACACGCGTGTCAGACGGTCCGGCTTACTGGCCTTCAATGGGCTTGGGTCTTTTAATATGGTAAAGACCACAGTTTTGAGCGTCGTGCTGATTGCGTTAGTGGTAATCGCTCTTTTGCCATTCTATATGGCAGTAATTGGCTCACTAAAGACCAATTGGGACCTATTTCGCAGTGCCCTGGCCTTACCCCCCCAGATAACCTGGGACAACTATGCCTATGTCGTAGGATCCGGTTTCCTGAGAAATATGCTCAATACCGTCATCGTGAACATTATTTGCCTGACACTTATCACGTTTGTGGGCTCGCTGGCTGCCTTTTCTCTGTCCAGGATGAGGGTTCCAGGCAGAAACCTGATCCGGATTGTTATTATTTCTGGGCTAATGATCCCGGTATATGCAGTTCTCTTCCCGCTTTACGCTATGATGGAAAAATGGGGATTAACTGGCAGCTATTTGGCTCTGATTGGGCCCTACGTTGGATTTGGGCTTCCCTTTGCTGTCTTCGTGCTGACAGGATATATGAAGAATATCCCCCAGGAACTTGATGAAGCAGCGAAGTTGGATGGAGCCTCACCATTCAGGATTTATTCGGACGTCATCTTGCCTCTTTGTAGACCCGGTCTGGCGGCTGTCCTTATCTTTGAGGCGCTTTGGATTTGGAATGAAGTGCCTTTTGCGCTGGTCCTGGTAAGAGAGAATGATATGAAGACACTGGCTGTTGCGCTGCTTTTGTTCGGCACCAATTGGTCCATAGACTGGCCCAAGACATTGGCTGCAGCCTGCCTGGTTACTTTTCCAATATTACTGGTTTATTTCGCGCTTTCCGAACAATTCATTAGGGGGTTGACGGCAGGAGCAATCAAACAATAAAGGTGTTATTCGGACCTACCTCGTGTATGCCCTGGGCATGCTTTTTCTGAATGTTCGTCATAGAACTCATAGAGACCGTTCACAATATAGAAAGGAGCGGGTTGCAACGTGGTGTCTAAAGTCAAAGCAGCCGTTATGACAGAGCCTGGAAAGATCGAAATAAGGGAGTTTCCGTATCCCAAAGTAGCCGATGATTGCATTGTTGCCAAAATCCGAATGGCGGCTATCTGTGGGACGGACCTGCATCTTTTTCGCGGGCGGGATGAGAACTTGAATCTGCCTATCATTATGGGCCACGAGAACCTGGCTGAGGTAGTGGAGATTGGAGACAAGGCACGTACGGAGATCGAGGCAACGGGAAAGACTCTATCGCCAGGGGACCGGATCGTCTTTTATCCCGGGTATTCTTGTGGTGAATGCTGGTATTGCCGAAATCTGCCGGCTGAACGTTACGGTGTTCTTTGCTCCAACGGTGATGCCTATGGGATAACACTGGGGTGCAGTGAACCGCCGCACCTCTTCGGTGGCTATGCTGAATATGTGTACCTGGTGTCTCGGGTTCCAGTCTATAAGGTACCTGATGATATTCCCGATGAGGTGGCTGTTTTGACAGATATCTTTGCCTCTGCGGCTGGAGTCTTGAAGACTATGGCACCTTATCCTGCTCTGAAAGAAGGCTTTGGACCCACCGGATTTGTGGTAGTGCAGGGAGCCGGCCCGATCGGCTTGGCGGCCGCAGTCACCGCCAGGATGTGCGGGGCATACAAAATCATTCTGGTGGGGGGTCCCAGGCATCGGCTCGAGATAGCTGAGAAGCTCGGTATCATCGATTACACTATTAACATCGACGAAGTGACAGATCCGCAAGAGCGTGTCAGGTTGGTCAAAGATCTGACGCCCAGCGGAGTAGGGTCGGATCTGGTGGTGGAAGCTGCAGGAGTCGCTGAGGCTGTTCCTGAAGGGCTCGAGATGCTGAGAAGAGGAGGCACATTTCTCGAGAGCGGGAGTTTTGCTAATACTGGCGAGGTTGCCATTAATCCATTTAAACACCTTTGCTACAAAGACGTCTATTTGCTAGGACACTACGGTTCTCCTCCGTCCTCTTATCTGACTGCCCTTAGGATGATCGAGTTGGCCTGGAGAGAGAGACACATTCCATTGGATCTACTCGTGACGGACAGATATCCACTTGAAAAGACTCAGGAAGCTCTTGAAAGCAAATTGCAATATGCAGGTCTTAAGACCATCATCGAACCCTAGCAGCCTGTCGGAGAGAGCGATTTTGCCAGTATAGAACTTTTCCAATTGAATAGTCTTCAGGTAGACACATCGCCAACCCTAACTCGAGGGTTGGCGATGTGTCAGATGCTGATCGGGGATCTGGAGGCTGCGAGTTTATGCTCGCCAGCCACGCGATGCTGGTGCCGTGGGGACTCTTTGCCTGGCGCATAGGGCTGGTGGAAGCACTGAAGGCTGTTCATTAAGGTTCACAAATCTGGGTGCTTTCGCAGTCGCCGAGTTGGTGATCCAGGCATCTTTCCCTTCCAAGTCGAGCTCGTCCGCTTTCTGCCTCAGTGCTTCCATACCTCGGCAAGTGACCAGGATCCGCATGCCGAATCCCCCGTTCCCACTTTACTACAGGTGACAAACGGTTGATGAGTTAACAGTTAACTGTTGTTAGTTAGCAGGTAACATGCTATAATTGTTCGAAAAGGAACGAACTCAGGTGTTCGGGTTACTGGAGTAAGCTCGCTGCTACATCTAGATGGCTGGCAGAACGTCCCAAGTCATAAGGAGTAAGATCATGAACCAGACGAAACGCATGCAAGGCAAAAGGGTCCTGGTCACCGGATCCGGCACCGGGATCGGTAAAGGCGTGGCGCTTGAGTTCGCCCGTGAGGGAGCCGACGTCGCATTTCACTATGCCCACAGCAGCCAGGGTGCATTGGAGGGGGCCGAAGAGGCCAGGAGAATGGGAGTCCGGGCCGAGGCCTTCAAAGGGGACTTTACCAGCGCTGAGGAGGCGAGAGGACTGGCCGAGGCAGCCATTGACTTCCTGGGTGGGATTGATGTTGTGGTAAACAACGCCGGAATCACCATGAACATGCCGTTTCAGAAGGTGACCGTCGAACAGTTTGATACCTTGTACCATGTCAATATTCGCGCTATGTTCTTTGTCACCCAGATTTGCGTCCGTTCTATGTTGGAGGCCGGCAAAGGTGTCATCATCAACATGTCATCCGTCCATGCCTTCGAGGCCATGAACGAGCATTCCGTATACGCTGGAACGAAAGGCGCCATCTGCAGTTTTACCCGTCAGGTGGCGATCGAACTGGCGCCCAAGGGTATCCGCGTCAACGCGATTGCGCCCGGAGCCATCACCGTTGAAAATCACTACAAGGTCATGTCGGACTACGATCCTGCGGCGCTTGGCAAACTCATTCCGGCCGGATTCGCGGGACAACCGTTGGATATCGCCCGAGCTGCAATCTTCCTCGCCTCGGACGATGCCCGCTACATCATCGGCCAGACCCTGCTGGTGGATGGTGGAACCACATCCTGGATGCCCTTCAGTGAGGACTTCAAGCAACCCCTGGACTCCTCGTTTGGCCTGGGTTATGTGCCTGGGGTATAGAGAGGAATGATGGTCAACATAGTGATCGTAGCCGAGGTCGAGAAGCTGATGGGTGGCGACGTATCAGAACGCGTTTCACGCTGAGAAAACCTGTGCCCCTTGGGGGTACTAGAAAGGACATAACAAAATGGCACGCTTCAAGAGACTTGAGGTTTTGAACACCATGATTGATACTGGGTTGGTGCCGGTCTTCTACAACCCTGATGTGGAAGTGGCTAAGAACGTGGCCGTAGCCTGCGGCGCAGGTGGTGCCAAAGTCGTAGAGTTCACCAATCGAGGTGACTTTGCGCCCGAGGTTTTCAGGGAGCTATCGCAGTATCTGTCCAGAGAGCATCCCGAGATCATCTTGGGGGTAGGCACTGTGATAGACGAGCCAACGGCTGCTCTGTACATCGCCTACGGCGCCAACTTTGTAGTCGGCCCCATCTTGAACGAAGCCGTGGCCAGATTGTGTAACCGCAGAAAAGTGGCCTACATGCCCGGATGCGGCAGCGCTTCGGAGATATCTTACGCCGAGGAGTTGGGCGTAGAAATCGTCAAGGTCTTCCCCGGTAGCTCGGTGGGAGGCCCAAGTTTCGTCAAGGCCGTCTTGGGACCTTGCCCGTGGACGAACATTATGCCGACCGGGGGCGTCGACGCCACCGCGGAGAGTATCCAGGCCTGGTTCGAGGCCGGTGTAGCATGTGTGGGCATAGGCTCTAAGATGATTCGCAAAGACCTGATCGCAGCCGGGGATTGGGGAGAGATCACACGCAACGTGCGCCAGGTACTGGATTGGATCAAAGCAGCGAGGGGAGGGATGGTTCACAATTTGGTTGACACTTCTTACCGGTCAAATCAAGGGTAGTAACCTCGTAAAACGTAAAACGTCTCTACTGAAAAAAGGGTCTAAGCCGTCTATTGGTGGGGCAAACGCACTAAAAACCGGGTTTTTTGATCGTGCATTCCCTAAAATCACCCTGTTTTTGGCCATAAGTGGGACGCTGTCCCTATCAATTCGTCAAAAACCCGGTTTTTTCAGTAGAGACGTAAAACGTGATGCGTAAAGGCCCATTTGCAAGACGCATTCGCCCAGCATCATTACGCTTTACGCATCACGTTTTACGAATTTGTCTGGCAAAGCAAGCCAAATTGTTTACCAGTTCTCTTGGCAAAATGAACCATCCCATCTTGCTTTTTCTGTTGTCCGTGTTCCTTTCCGTCTGTGGGGAGATGGTTGGCCTCTCGTCGGTTTGAGGTGAAGCTTCGTTAGTACAGAGGCCCCACTTATGCGCGGCTCCAAAACGCCTTATGGATGGCGTGCCAGCGTGGCGCTAAGTGTATCCCCTGACTTTCTCCCAATACTTCCCGTACCGCCGAACCCTTCCCCGGGTTCTAAGTTGCCTCTAGACTCATGCCTGCCTCTACGAAATAAGTCATAGGTCTGGCACAGAGCGTAAAGCCCCCTCTATTTCAAAAAAAGACTTGACATTTAACGCGTCTTGGTATACAATATACCTGGTATACCGTATACCTAAACCTCAATTGCCCTCCCCAACAGTAAGTTAGCGTTTTAAAACACCGATTATCTTTGACATAGCGGAGGACACAATGACGTTGGAACCTCTAGACCTACTGAATCCTGTTCCACAGCGAACACTGGGCACTGAAGTCGCTGAGCGACTTCGAGGTGCTATCAGAAATGGCACGCTTCCGCCTGGCACGCGTCTCATCGAGCGTGAACTCGCTACGCGGTTAGGCGTAAGTCGCATTCCGATTCGAGAAGCTATCCAACAACTGGTCGAAGAGGGCCTCGTCAAGAAGATCCCACACCGGGGCACCTTCGTCTACGCTCCTTCATATGATGAATTCGAAGAGATTGCATCAGTCCGTGTCGTTCTGGAACGGTTTGTCATGGAGCGAGCTATAGCCAACTGGCAACCTTATCACGAGGCCCGTCTGAGACAGATCGTCCAGGAGATGTGGCGTGCAGCATCCCAAGGGGATCGCCAGCGGGTTTTCGAACTGGATACTCAGTTTCACCACTTCTTATGGGAAATTGCTGACCACAGCATCTTGCTAGAGATTGTTTCCAGTCTCCGCTCACGTATCAGCCGCTTTCTTTATGAGGCAACTGTTGTTCTGCCGCCTTCTGAGCTTGAAATGCACGTTTCCGGCCATGAGGACCAAATAATTGAGACTCTGAAGAGTGGCGACGTAGCAGCCGCCAAAGAGGTAATCACTGAACACATCCTGGCTGCCAAAAACCGTATCCTGGCTTACTGTGAGTGGCCTACCTCCTCTCCTAAGGATGAGTAAGGGGATCTGGTGCCGTTTCCGGACATCTTTGAACGCGGCCCATCTCCTCTCCCAAGGGTGAATAGCTTCTGGAAAGTGCTTTCACACTTAATGCCACTAGGAGGCATAGCAATGACACATCCCTTATTCAACCTGACTGGGCGGGTGGCCCTGGTGTCCGGGGCTGCCCAAAATATGGGGCGCGCCGCGGCTATCGCCCTCGCCGAGGCCGGTGCCGACTTAATGTTAGCTGACATCAACGGACCGGGCGCGGAGGCAACCGCCGAGGACATCCGTAAGCTGGGCCGGCGCGCCGTCCCGGTGGTCTGCGACGTCTCGAACGAGGAGCAGATCCGGGCCATGTTCGAGCGGCTCGATCAGGAGTTCGGCCAGATAGATGTCCTGGTGAACATCCCGGGGGTCAACTTACTGGGCCATCCTGAAGAGATCACGGTCGAGCACTTCATGCAGGTCCTGCAGAGCACGCTAGTCGGCAAGTTCATCTGCTGCCAAGAGGCGGGCCGGCGCATGCTGGCGCGGAAGACGGGTAGCATCATCAACATGTCCTCGCTCGGTGCTGTTCGCGCCCTGGGGCGGGGCAACTTTGCTTACAGTATAGGCCAGGCCGGGGTGATCCAGATGACCCGCGAGTTGAGCACCGAATGGGCCGACCGCGGGGTACGCGTCAACACCATCGCCCCGGCCCAAATCACCAACCCGGCGTTCGAGATCCGCATGCAGGACACGCCCGGCCTGCGGGAGACTTTCCTGCACGGCATCCCCATAGGCCGCCTAGGCGTGCCCGATGACATCAAAGGCCTTGTGATCTTCCTGGCTTCGGACGCCTCGGGCTTTATCACAGGTTCTGTGTTCCCAATGGACGGTGGCAACCTGGCGATGAGTGCTAACGCCACAATCGGGCGGAAAGATGCGTGAGAGTGGTAAGGAGTAGCCAGATGTCGAAAAAAACAAATACATCACCAGGCAAAAAGGTCGACCTGAGCCTGTCAAAGGATCAGATGCTTGCCCTGTATCGCACGATGCTGCTAATCCGGCGTACTGAGGAGCAAATCGTCAAGTTCTATGCAGCGGGCAAAATCTTCGGCGGGTGTCACTCCTACATCGGCGAAGAGGCCGCGGCCACTGGCGTGTGCGCCCACCTGCGGAAGGACGACATGGTGTTCAGCACCCATCGCGGCCACGGCCATGCGCTCGCCAAGGGAGTCCCCTCGCGTGAGGTGATCGCCGAGTTGCTGGGCAAGGCAACGGGTTGTTCCGGGGGGCGCGGGGGCAGCATGCACCTGTTCAAGCCCGAAATCGGCTTCATGGGCTCAAGCGGGATCGTCGGGCCATGCATTACCCTGGCTGCCGGCGGTGGCTACACAGCCAAGCTATTGAAAACCGAGCGGATGAGCGTGGCGTTCTTCGGGGATGGTGCCGTCAACAACAGCGCCTTCCACGAAGGCGTCAACCTGGCGACTGCCTGGGATCTGCCGGTGCTTTTCGTTTGCGAGAACAACCTGTATGCCACCGAGGTGCCCTTTGCCCAGGCCACCAAGAACCCCAGCGTCGCCTCGCGTGGGGCGGCCTACGGCCTCCCAGGCATCGAAGTGGACGGCAACGACGTCCTGGCCGTCCACCAGGCTGCCGGCGAGGCCGTGCGCCGGGCCCGCGCGGGCGACGGCCCGACGTTGATCGAGTGCAAGACCTACCGCACGCGGCCCCACAGCGAGGGGATGCGTGACACCGGTTATCGAACCCGGGAAGAAGTTAGCGAATGGAAGGCCCACGACCCGATCAAGCGATTCCGGGAAAAGCTGCTTGGCGACGGGGTGGCATCCGAAGCCGAGTTGGAGCAGACTGATGCCGAGGTGGGGGCCGTGGTAGATGACGCGGCGGCGTTTGCTGAGAGCAGCCCTATGCCCGACCCGTCAACTATCACCGACCATGTGTACAGCGATGGAGGTCACCATGCGTGAGATGACGTTTGCCGAAGCGGCCCGCGAGGGTCTGGCCGAGGAGATGGCCCGCGACCCGTCTATCTTCGTCGTGGGCGAAGGAATCGGCGCCCGTGGCGGCAACTTTAACACCACTGCTGGCCTCTACGACCTGTACGGGCCGGAACGATTGCGCGATACCCCCATCTGCGAACGTGGATTCACCAACCTCTGCACCGGCGCTGCGGCCACCGGCGCGCGTCCGGTCGTGGATTTCATGTTCATAGATTTCGAGGCCGATGCCTTCGGGGACATGTTCAACCAGATGGCCAAGCTCCAGTGGATGAGTGGCGGCCGCATCAAGATGCCCATCGTGGTGCGTGGCTGCGTCGGTGTCGTCGCTGGCAACGCTGCCCATCATTCCGGCAACTACTATCCGTTCTTCATGCACGTCCCGGGCTTTCGAGTGGTGATGCCGACCACGTCAGCCGACGCCAAGGGGTTGCTTAAGACTGCCATCCGCAGCGACGATCCCGTGTTGTTCCTGGAGCACAAGAACGTGCTCCAGCTCAAAGGGCCCGTGCCGGAGGGTGAGCACCTGGTGCCCTTTGGTCGGGCGGCCACCGCGTGCGCCGGCGAGGATGTGACCATTGTGGCCATCGCCTATATGGTCAAGTTAGCACTGGGGGCCGCCGAGCAGTTGGAGCGGGAAGGCATCTCGGTTGAGGTGATCGACCCGCGCACCCTGGCGCCTCTGGACATAGACACAATCCTGGCATCGGTGCATAAGACAGGGCGTCTGCTGGTAGTGGACGAGGATTTTGCGCCTTGTGGTGCGGCGGCCGAGATCGCCACGCAGGTGATGGAACGGGCGTTTGACGATCTTGACGCGCCAGTGAAGCGACTGAATGGGGTGTTCGCGCCTGCGCCCTACAGCCCGGCTCTCTTTGAGTCTATGGTGCCCAACACGGAGAGTATTGCCCAGGCCGTGCGTGACCTGTTGGCTGAATAAGGCCGCGTCCAAAAATAACATTGCGCATTTTGAAGGGTTTCACCCGGAGGTAGCACTGCGTTTAATCGTGGTCGGTATGTAGGGCGGGTTCGTAACCCGCCATTTGGGGGCGGCAAGCTACGAGCCTGTCCTACATATAGGGACGTTCGTCTGATAACGCTGCTATTTTTTGACAGCCACGGTTCAATGCAGTCCTACCCACCCGGAAGTTTGGCCCGAAAACAGGAAGTTATTCTTGGACGTTTCCTAAGTGGGCACAATTCGACAGGAGGATAAAATGGCTTTTGAAGTTTTTATGCCTCGCCTGGGCTGGAACATGGAAACAGGGAGCTTGGCCGAGTGGCGTAAGAAGGACGGTGACTATGTAGAAGCAGGAGAAATCCTCTTTACTGTAGAGAGCGACAAGGCCATTCAGGAAGTCGAGGCCTTGGAAGGTGGTATCCTGCGTATCCTGCCCGACTCGCCTCCGCCAGGAAAGGAAGTGCCTGTCGGCACTCTTTTGGCCTATCTGGTTAAACAAGGCGAGCCGGTGCCATTCGAAACAGAGACCGCCGCAACAGTGGCTGCGCCTCCACAAGGGAGTTCAGCTCCCGCCCCTGAGAAGCAAATCTCCGCCGGCCTACATCCTCGCCGCGAGACGCCGGCCATCAGCCCGCGTGCGCGTCGCGTGGCGACCGAATTGGGTGTCGATTGGACCAACCTGAAGGGCAGCGGGCGCACCGGGCGTATCACCGAGCGCGACGTACGCCAGGCGGTTGCCCTGGCTGCGCGCGCTCCGGAACGCGTGAGCCCGCTGGCACGCCGCTTGGCCGAGGACTTGGGTGTAGATCTGGAGCAACTGGTCGCCAAAATGCCCGGTAAACGCATCGAGCGTGCCGATATCGAGGCTGCCGCCAGGGAGGCGGCTGCCGTGGCCGCCGGGCCTGCGACGCCCACGCCTATGGCTTCTGCCTCGGCGCCATCGGGTAAGACCCTGCCAATCAGCTCTGTACGCCGGACTATCGCCGAGCGCATGGCGACCAGTGCGCACACAACTGCCCCCATCACGTTAACCACCGAAGTCGACGCAACCGAACTGGTGCGGCTGAGGACGCAGCTTAAGGACGACGGCTCTCAACCGGTGCCATCGTACAACGACCTGCTGGTCAAACTGGTGGCTGTGGCTTTGACCGAACACCCCATGCTGAACGCGCGCTTCGAGGGAGACTCGATTGTGCAGGCTGAGACTGTTAACATCGGCATCGCCGTGGACACCGAACGCGGGCTGCTGGTTCCAGTGGTCCGCGACGCACAGGTCAAGTCGTTGCGTCAAATCGCGCACGAGTCGGCGGCGTTGATCGAGAAGGCCCGGGACGGTCGGATTAGCCTGGATGAGCTACACGGCGGCACCTTCACCATAACCAACCTGGGCATGTACGAGATCGACGCCTTCACGCCCATCATCAACCTGCCCGAGTGTGCCATCCTGGGCGTTGGCCGGATCGTAGCCAGGCAAGTCGTGGTGGATGCTGTGAGCGAACGTCTTTCAATACGACACATGATGTTCCTTAGTTTGACCTTCGATCACCGGCTGGTGGACGGTGCGCCCGCGGCGCGCTTCCTGCAGCGGGTGAAGCAGTACGTCGAGAACCCTTACTTGTGGCTGGTTGTCTGAGCGTGCATTAAAAACGAGCTGGGGCAACCAGGTGACCGGAACTTCGGTGGTCGAATCGAACTACAGGGGGAAAGATCAGTTAAATGACTGGTCTTTCCCTGCAGCAACAGGACGAGGCGATAGAGAATGAATGTTCAGCCAATGAAGATTGACGTCCCACAAGATGTGCTGGATGACCTGAAGGAACGGCTGACCAGGATACGTTGGCCGAACGAGATCCCAGGTTCAGGATGGGATTACGGGACCAATCTGAGCTATATGCAGGAGTTGGTTGAATACTGGCTGAATGAGTATGACTGGCGATCCGAGGAGCACAGGCTTAATCAGTTTTCGCATTACAAGGCGGACATAGATGGGCTTGGGATGCATTTCATTCACGAGGCGGGAAAAGGCCCGGACCCAATGCCGCTGCTCATCATGCACGGCTACCCGTGGTCGGTACTGACCCTATATAGGATTATCCCTATGCTGACGGACCCGGCCTCGTATGGCGGGGATCCAAGCGACGCATTTAACGTAGTTGCCCCTTCCCTGTGTGGGTTCGGCCTGTCGGATCCGCCGCAAGAACAGGGGTTTAATATTCGGCGACACGCGGACAAGTATCATGAACTTATGGTGAACGGGCTGGGCTACCAACGCTACGGCCTCCAGGGTGGCGACTGGGGCGGCATCATCGCCTGGCCTTTAGGGTATCACTACCCTGATGAACTCATTGGCATTCACATCAACTATATGGGCATACGCATGCGGGACGAAGTGCCGCCGGAGGAAAGAAATCCCGACATCATTCGAGGAGTTGGGCTGGCTGGCGCTCCGGTCAAACCACAAGACCCGGATCAACTCAGGTTCTGGAAGGCAGCCGAGCATTACTGGATGTATGAAGGTGGATACGCGCACATCAACATGACCCGACCGCAAAGCCTGGCATATGCGATGACGGACTCCCCCGTTGGTCTGGCAGCTTGGTTCATCGAGAAATTCCGTGCCTGGAGTGATTGGGACGACGATTTTGAGACCATCTTCTCCAAAGATGATCTGATCACAAATGTTATGCTCTACTGGGTGCCGAACTCCTTCTGCTCGGCCATCCGCATCTACTATGAGTCGCATCATCATCCCTGGACGGCAATACCTGGGGACAAGGTAAGAGTGCCGACCGGGGTTGCGGCGTTTCCCAAGGACATTGTACCCATCATCAAATCCCAGGCGGAGAAGTATTTTAACGTGGTGCGTTTTAACGAGTTTGCGCGTGGTGGACACTTTGCGATTCACGAAAAAGCGGAGGTCATGGCGCAGAACATCCGCGAGTTCTTCCGCCCGCTTCGAGAACAGGAAGGGTGACCTTTTTCGAGATGCTTGATTATCTTATTGGACGGGTGGGAGACGACATAGCGGACAGGCGGATGAGCCGCATGCAGATGTGGCCGTCCAAAAGGGGGCGTTTTAATGGTAGCGATTAGGCCATACACAATCAACATTCCTCAGGAGGTGCTGGACGACCTACAGGAACGCTTGCGCCGTACGCGATGGCCGAAGGCGATACCGGGTACCGGATGGGAGCGCGGGGTTGATCTATCGTACATGAAGGAACTTGTCGAGTATTGGCTAGACGAGTATGACTGGCGCAAGGAGGAGGCGCGGCTCAATCAGTTTGCCCACTTCAAGGCAGATGTGGAGGGGGTGGGAATCCACTTCATCCGGGAGGAAGGTAAGGGGCCCGACCCGATGCCACTATTCATGATGCACGGTTATCCCTGGTCCTTCACTATGCTGCTAAAGATCATACCTATGCTCACCGATCCTGCGGCACACGAGGGTGATCCCGAAGATGCCTTCACGGTGGTTGTGCCCTCGCTGATCGGTTTCGGATTCTCGGACCCGCCGATGGAACAAGGCTTCGGGTTTCAGCATCATCCGGAGAAGTACGACAAGCTGATGACCGAGGGGCTGGGCTACCAGCGCTATGGCATTGAGGGCGGCGACTGGGGCGGTTTTATCACTGCACCCTATGGATTCCTTCGTCCCGATAACCTGATTGGCATTCACTTGAACTGTTTGTTTCCGCGTATATGTGACGAACGAGCGCCGGAAGAGAAGGATCCGAATATCCTCAGGGGCCTCGGCATGAAGTGGGCCCCGCTCAAGCCCGAGGATCCGGATATGCTGCGCTATTGGAAGAACGTCGAGCAGTATTGGATCGACGAGGGTGGCTACGCCCACGTCCAGATGACGCGCCCGCAGACGCTCTCCTACGCCTTGACTGACTCGCCAACAGGGATGGCGGCGTGGATCGTCGAGAAATGGCGGGCCTGGAGCGGGTGGGGCGACGATTTCGAGAAACTCTTTCCCAAGGACATGATTATCACCAATGTGATGCTCTATTGGGTCACCAATTCGTTCTGGTCGGCCATTCGCATCTATAGCGAGTCATATTATAACCCCTGGGAATTGCAGCCAGGTCAGTGCATTGAAGTGCCGACCGCGGTCGCGGCGTACCCTCATGAGCTCGCACCCATCGTCCGCAAGCGGGCCGAGAAATACTACAACGTACACCGTTTCACCGCGTTTCCGGTGGGCGGCCATTTTGCGATCTACGAAAGAGCTGAAGAGATGGTCAGTGACGTGCGCGAGTTTTTCCGTCCTCTCAGGAAAGTGGTCGCGGAATCCTGACCGCAGCTCCAGGATCAACACCGAGACTTGGGAAGCCACCCCGAAGTCTCGGCACTCAGGGAAAGGATATGAGCATGACAACAGATGAAGCATCTGCCCCCGTAGCCCAATACCAGCAACCTTTCCTGAAACGCGTGCTGGGTATTTCGGAGATCGGCGTGCTGGCTGCTGTAGTGCTGTTCTTTGGCGTTTTCGTGCTGGTCGACAAGTCCATGGCGGAATCGGCCAATCTCTCGCGCATGGCGCTGCAGGGCAGCATGATCGGCTTTTGCGCATTCGGTATGAGCTTTCTCATGATCGCAGGCGAGATCGATCTGTCGAGCGGCGCCACGGCTGGGCTGGCCGCGGCCATCGCCGGGTTGTTACGCTACAACCAGGGCTGGCCGGAGTGGGCCTGTTACGGAACCGCATTGGGGGCCGCCGCCCTGGTGGGCCTGCTCAACAGCTTTGTCGTGCTCAAGATCGGCATGCCTTCCTTCTTCGGCACTTTGGGCACCAGTTTCGCCGTCAGTGGCCTGGCCATCTGGCTTCTCAAGGGCGCGTGGCTCTACGTCGGAGACAGAATCCCCTTTCTGACAAATGCACTGGCGCCTTCGGCGATCTTCGGTTTGCCCTGGGTGTTCGTGGTCTTAGTCGTGCTGTTCATCATCGGGGACGTGCTGGTACGTACCACACGTCTGGGGCCGATCCTGGCTGCCGTGGGCGGCAACCGGCAGGCGGCCGAGATCGTGGGGATCAATGTGCCCCTGACCAAGACCCTCTGCTTTGTCTTCGCTGCCGTTTGTTATGGGCTGGGTGGCCTGTTCGTGATCGGCTACGGAGGCACCACGGACGCCTACATCGGCGAGGGCTGGTTACTCTGGGTGATCGCGATCGTGATCATCGGCGGCGGCAGCCTCAGGGGCGGCGTCGGGAGCATCATCGGTGCCTTGCTGGGGACTGTCTTGATTCAAGTCATCCGCATGGGCCTGGCAAATGCGCGTGTGCAAACCAATGCTCAGGGCATCGTGATTGGCGCCATCCTGATCGGCGCTGCGATCCTGGATGTCATCCGGCGCAAGAGCATCCAGTACTAATTGTACGCATCGTATAGGGAGAGCAGATATGCAGTTTACCGGCATCCAGCGCAGCAAGATACCTTTGAGGGCGAGAACGGGTCTTTTCTTGCGTAGCCTGCTCGCCAGGCAAGAGACAGCTATCATCCTCCTGATTTTGGCGCTGTTGGCTTTCTTCTACTCCCGCAACAGCGCGATGCTGGCCCCGACGACCGTCGTTTCCATTCTGCGCACCATGGCCTTCCCTGGCCTGATCGGCATGGGCATGGTCCAACTCATGATCGCGGGCGAAATCGATCTGTCGACCGGCGCCATGATGAGCTTGGGGGCAGTATTCGCAGCCAAGCTGATGCGCGATGCCGGCTTGCCCGTGCCGGCAGCGGTCGCGTGCTCGATGGGCCTGGCGCTTCTGGTCGGGCTGACCAACGCCCTGTTGACGGTCAAGGTCGGTGTCCCGGCCGTGATTACCACGATCGGGACATCCTTCATCGTGCGGGGCGTCAGCTACTCCTTCACCAACGGCCTGCCCATCTATCCCCTGCCGCCCGAGGTGGCGATTGTCGGTTCGTGGCGGCCGCTGGGTCTTTCCTTCACCTTCTTTCTTATGTTCGGGCTGATGGTCGTGGTGCAGATCCTGTTAAACCGGGCGCGCTGGGGGGCGGCGCTGTACGCCACCGGCGGCAATGAGCTGGCCGCCCAGGTCTGCGGCATCAGCACCGACCGGGTCAAGACCATCTGCTTTATGTTGACCAGCCTGTTGGCAGGGATAGCCGGGATGCTGACCATGAGCCAGCTTCCCCAGACGCCAGGCGATCCCGTCATCGGCAGAAACCTGGAGTTGGACATCCTTGTCGGTGTGATCATCGGCGGCGTCAGCTTCTACGGGGGCCGGGGGTCCGCCATCGGCGCCTTCCTCGGCGTCATGTTTATTCAAGTGGTTCGCAGCGGATTGGTGATTGGCCGTTTCGATTCTTATCTCCAGACCCCGGTGCTCGGTATCTTGTTCGTGGTCGCCGCAGCAGCGGATGTGCTGCGCCATGTCCGCAGGGAAGGGTAAGCGGCGTTGCGGCCCTGGCCCGGAACTCCGCAGAGCCTTGCTGGCCGATCCGGGCGGAGGTCAGTTGCCGGGAAAGAGGCGAACCAAAGTCGGTGCAGTCGCCTGGTTCCGGGGTGGGCTTCTGGTTGTTGTGCTGCCCCAAGCCAATCTGCCAGAATGGCATGTCGAAAAAGGAAGAAAGGAGGTGTGTGATGTGCTAGAGACACGACAAAGGTTCCACAAACTGTATGGTAAGTGAATGTCACTCATTCGGATCCACTCCACCACAAGGAGGAAAACATGTCTCGCAAATTGCTTTACCAGATCGTGTCGCTGATTGCGCTGCTGGGCCTGCTGGCAGCGTGCGTTGTTCAGCCGACCCCGGCGCCAGCGCCAACCCAGGCCCCGGCTGCAGCGACGGAGGCCGCCCCCGCAGCGGAAGGCGGCAAGGTGACGGGCAAGTTCTACTGGGTGCAGAACTCGGCCTGGCACCCGGTGCACCAGTTGACGCAACTGGCCTTCCTGGAAGGCTGCAAGGACTTGGGCCTGGAGTGCGAGCTGGCCACCACCGATGAGAACTCCATCGAGGCCTTCGTCGCGCTAGCCGATCAGACCGTCTCGCGGCCCGACGCCAAGGGGGTTGCCATGTGGGCCGGCGGCCTGCCGATCATCATACCCATCGTCGAGAAGGCCAAGGCCAACGGCGTCGCCATCGCCCTGCCTCACTTCCCCGTCCCGGAGGGCACCTTCGCCGACAACGCCGTGCAGATTGCTGCCGACACCAGCAAGTACCCTGATCCCGTGGCCCAGGCCATGTGCGAGGAGCTCAAGGCTCAGGGCATCACCGAGGGCTCCGTCGCTATCACCGAGAACAATCACAACGCCACTGAGGACATGGTCGCCCAGGTCTTCGCCGACGGCATGAAGACGTACTGCCCTGAACTCACCGTCCTGCCCGTCGAGCTGGAAGGCCCTGAGCCAACCAAGGCTATCGCCGTCGCCGTGTCCATCATCCAGGCCAACCCCGACATCGTCGCCGGCTTCTCGACCACCGGCGGCGGGCCGACCACCTGGGCCGGCGCGCAGAAGGAAACCGGCAAGAAGCTCCTGGCCGTCGGCATGGACTATACCCGCGTCAACCTGGACCTGGTCAAGAACGGCGAGGTCTGGGGTATCGTGGCCCAGCCCCTCTACGACGAGTGCAAGGGCTCGGCTGAGTTGTTGTACAAGATGGCCAACGGCGAGGAGGTCCCCTACTGGACCGTCCTCGAAGCACCGCTGGTCACCGCGGACAACATGGACGAGTATTACGCCATCCTGGACCGGCTCGAACCCATGATGCGACCGGCCGTCAACCCCGATGAGCAGTAGTAGTCGCGCGGCGGTCCTGCCCCGGCCGGTCTCTGACCGAGCCGGAGCAGCCACCCTGGCCCGTGCGGCGAAGTGCCCCGAATGGGGTGCGCAGCCGGGGCGGGCTTCGGGCCGCCGAGCAGTAGGAGCTTACTAGATGAGCTGAGTTGATCCCCCGGCTGCCCCGAAAGAAGCCGGGGGATCGACCCCAAACAGGCAAGCAAGAGCCATTTGTGTGCCAAGGAGCCGAGTTCAATGACCGATGTAGTGCATCAAGAGCAAGCCGCTTCTTCTGCCGGGCAACCCATCCTCGAAGCCAAAGGTGTCTCTAAGGCATTTGGCCACGTCCAGGCCCTGGACAACGTTGACTTCGAGCTCTTTCCCGCCGAGGTGGTGGCCCTGATCGGTGACAACGGCGCTGGCAAGTCCACGCTGGTGAAAATCCTCTCCGGTATCTACCACAAGGACGCAGGCCAGATCTCCGTTGACGGCAACCCCGTCGAGATACGCGGGCCCAAGGATGCCGAGCGGTTAGCCGGCATCTCCACGGTCTACCAGGATCTGGCATTGGTGGACGTTCGAGACGTAGGCTCCAACATCTTTCTCAACATGGAGCCGACCAGGTTGGGCATCTTCATCCGCTTCCGCAAGCTCTATGCCGAGGCGAAGCGGGTCATCGGCGTCCTGCGTATCGACATGCCTTCGGTCCGGGTCAACGTCGGAGAGCTGTCCGGCGGCCAGCGCCAGGGGGTCGCGATCTCCCGCGCCCTCGCGCGCGGCCGGCGCATCTTCATCCTGGATGAGCCCACCGCTGCGTTGGGCGTCGAACAGCAGCACAAGGTGAATGAGCTGATCGCCAACCTCAAGGCCGAAGGCAAAACAGTGCTGGTGATCAGCCACAACCTGGAGCATGTCTTCACTGTGGCCGACCGGCTGGTGATCCTGCGTCGAGGCAAGCGCGTGGGCACGCGCATCAAGACGCAGACGACCAAGGAGGAGATTGTGGGCTTGATCACGGGCGCTATCATGGGGGATGTTGAAGATTGACCCAGGCTGCAAGCCCATATAGACTTGCAGCGGTGCCAGGTTGGTCATGGGGCCGCTGTCAGCCAGGGGCTGCTATTAGCATGGGGAATCTTGGAGTTTCCATGCGCCCCCAAACCCTTTGGAGGTTTCCCAATGAAGCGCTATATTGTTGTCCTGTTGATCCTCGTCCTCGTGATGATGGCGTGTGCGCCTCCCAAACTACCCCCCGAGAAAGCTATTGTCGGCAAATGGGTAAATCTTCAGGGGGGTGAGATTAATTTCTACGCAGACGGCACTGGTTTATTTCCTGGCATTGAAGAACAAATCCCTTCATACCAGTTCAATTACTCCTTCGAAGACGAGACGCACGTTGCGATAAGCATACCAGGGGTAATTGATGCAATCGTAGAGATAAAGATCGAAGGTGATAAGATGACGTGGCACGACCGTGCCAGTGAAACCGAATTCGTATATATGAGAGTCAAGTGAGCGGACCGCAACACAGTTCGAGGTGAGGCATGAAATTGAAGTGTTTGGGATGTGAAGCGCTGGCACGTATTGTCTACCTGTGCGCGGCACAGTCTCCACACATTGTGGACGTAGAATTATTCCAGCTTGGCTTGCATAATGATTCATCTGACTTATGGGCTCGGCAATAATATTGTAGGATGCCTAAAACATGATCAAGATAGTGGTTGAAAGGTAGAGGTTCAATGAGAATCAACACGGCAAAAGCACGCATGCTTGAGGGAAGACCCGCTGTTGGAGCGACGCTCGGCCTGGGATCACCATTGGCGGCTGAAGTTCTCTCTTGCACCGGGTTCGATTTTATTCTGGTGGACAACCAGCATGGCTCCTGGGATGTCACCAGCACGATGCTCGTTTTTAGAAATATCTGTTTGGGATCTGCAGTCCCGATGGCGCGAGTTTCGAAGAACGATTTCTTCGCCATTGGGGGATTGCTGGATAGAGGAGCGCTGGGTATCGTAGTCCCGATGGTCAACTCAGTTGAAGAAGCCAGAGCCGCGGCTTTCGCTGTCCGCTATCCGCCTAGAGGAGGTCGTTCTAGTGGGGCTTTTCTTGCCGGCCTGCATGGTTCCGATTACGAGCGCTGGATTGACGATGAGGTGTTCCTGGCCGTTCAAATCGAAACGGAGCAGGCGCTCAACTGTGCCGAGGAAATATTAGCAGTTGACGGGGTAGATGGTTGCTGGATCGGGCCTATGGATTTGAGCAAATCAATGGGCATTGATCCAAACACTGACAAGGGAGCCAATGCCCTTGACGCTGCTACTCTGAGGGTGCTAGAGGCATGCCAGAAAACCAACAAAATACCTGGTATATGGGCTGGCGAAGACGCGCAACGCCAGATCGAGCGAGGTTTCCTTTTCGTAACGGCGGGCGGTGATGCTGAGTTCATTCTCAGTGGAGCGAGCGAGGCCTTGCGGAAGCTGGGGCGACTATCTTAACCAACGTAATTCAGACACTCCGAGGCTACCCTCGGGGGAGTATCAATTAGGAGAATCACTATGGCTCAATTCAAAGTTGTCACTACAGACTTCGGTGCACCAGATGACGATTTGGAGAAGGCAGAACTGCGCGAGTCCGGCCTGGACATCGAGCTCGTACGCCTCAATACGCATATCCCGGAAGAGATCATCCAGCACGCCGTTGACGCCGCCGGGCTCATGGTGGGATACGCGCCGATCACCCGCCAGGTCATTGAGCGTCTCGACCGCTGCCGGGTGATTAGTCGCTATGGCATTGGCGTGGATATGGTTGACATAAAGGCCGCTACTGAGCGTAATATCTTGGTGTGCAACGTGCCGGATTTTTGCATTCAGGAAGTGAGCACGCATACGATTGCTTTTCTCCTTTGCCTCAATCGCAACATTCATGGCCACGACAAACACGTGCGCTCCGGGAAGTGGTCGCCTTCCCCAGGTGGCCCACCAGCCCGCTTGCAGGATCAGGTGTTAGGACTGGTAGGTTTGGGGAATATAGGTCAGGCGGTGGTACACAAGGCGCAGGGCCTGGGGTTGAGTGTGTTGGCCTACGATCCTTACATTTCACCAGAAAAAGAAGTTGAATTGGGCGTGGAACTGGTGGAGCTGGATGATGTGTTGCGTCGCTCGGATTATGTGAGTCTCCATTGCCCACTGACTGAGGAGACATACCATATAATTGGGGAATCGCAGTTGAAACTTATGAAACCTTCGGCTTTTCTCATCAACATGGCACGGGGTCCTGTCGTCGATCAGTCAGCGTTATATCAAGCCTTGGTGAATCGCACCATCGCGGGGGCAGCGTTGGACGTTTTCGAGCAGGAGCCGCCACAGTCTGACGATCCTCTCTTCCAGTTGGAGAATGCGATCTTCACGCCCCATTCGTCAAGCTGGTCCGCAGAGTCAGCACGCCAGGTGCGGCAAGCTACTGCGCGCAATGTGGTAACTGTGTTGCAGGGGAAGGTCCCACGCTCGGTAGTCAACCGTAAGGCATTGCATCTACCAGACTGACCATTGGGAACATTTGGAAAAGTCGTATAGCCGATACATCAATCAAGGGTGGAAGAATGCGATTCGGTAAGCTCGAAATCAACCCAGCCAAGAATCCGGCCATACTGGACACAGCCACCTGGGATCCGGAAAGTGCGTGGAGTGTGGTCCAATCACTGGATGAAGCGTACTGGCACTCGGTTCAGCAGGCAATCGAGCAAGACAACCTCTTGCCGGTTGTTGATGGTTTTACGCCTCATAGCACGTCCTCTGCCCGCTATCACCAAGGCGTGTTCTTTCTGGCTAGCCTGGCGGATGGGCAACAAGTTTTTGTCGAGATTGGATCTGGCGCTGAGCCGGTTCTGGGGACGCCGGTAGGTACAAAAACACTGAGAACCGGCCACATTAAGATGTACAAAACTGACGCTGCTGTCATAGACCGTTTCTTTCGCCTCGTCAACCCCGATTCGGGTCCTGATGCGATAGGCGCAGTGCCGCGCTTAGGCGTTGGTACCCGCATGACAACCGCCGTGTGGCCGGGGATTTTCCAGGCAGTGGACACATGCGGCTTCGTCACCAATGCGATTCAAAATTCGGTGCGGGAACTTAATCTACTGGATAGCCTACTGGCTGGCCAACCAGCCGATAAAAACTATGCCTTTAATTTTGGTACCATTGAATCGGGCTATACGGGCAGTTCGTTTGAAGGGTTGTGGGTGTCCGGCGTGCTTGAAGCCCTTAAAAGCCCTTCACGCCGTCCCTATGGTGCCGATGCCGACCATATCCAGGTAAAACGCGGAGCTGACGGGCTTACCCGCGCCAAACGGGTGGCCACGGCTACCCGTTACTATACCTTCTTTACCTTGGATGTATCCGATATCTTGGACTACGAGGCGATGACAGTGGAGTCGGTGGGGACGGCCGAAACGTATTTGGCCGATAGGATCCGGGATGCAGATCAACGCAAAGCCGTGCTTGATTGCCATAGACGGGAACACCGCATCGGGGGGCAACGCTATCGGCTAGACGCAGCTATGATCGGTCGCCTGGTTGGCAAGTATTGGGATGCACTGGATGCGGTCCAAGAGCTAACCGACCATATCGGCCACCTCAAAGAAGGTTGTCCTTTTGACCTGGAGCTAAGTATTGACGAACACCCACCTGAGATCCAGACGTTTGACTGTCTCACCACAGATGTGGAACTGCTCTTTGTGATCTTGGAGATGCAGAGGCGTCAACTAGCGGTGTCCCACGTTGCGCCCAATTTTGGCGTTGAGAAGGGGACCGACTACCGCTGTCCCGATGGACTGGCAGGTTTGGAAAAGCGCGTGCGGTCCTTGGCTCCCATTGCCGAAGAGTTTGGGGTGATGTTGGATTTTCACTCCGGCGACGATTTGACCTCGGCGACGCGACGCGTCATCCAACGCGCTACGCAAGGCCATCTCCATTTCAAGATATCACCTGTGCTGCAAGTGCTGTTTGCCGAAGTACTCAACGATTTTCACCCGGCGCTGTTTCGCCGCTGGTGGGATGATGCCCTGGTCTATGCGCGCCGCGAAGCTGCGGCCGGTTCTGCCTTTGCGGCTGAGTGTGTCCGCCAGTATGAAGCGAATGGTGGACGGAACCCTTCACCGCATCATAGTATATTCCATCACTACAGTTTTGCCTTTGTAGGGCAACGGGATGCCCACGGGCAATTCCTCTGTCGAGAGGAATTCTATGACTTGTCGCCTGCCTTTTATCGCGAGTACCAGACGCGGGTCGCTCGTTACCTGTGCCACTTGGCAGAAGAACTTTTTTAGTCAGAGGTGTACTGAGTTGTGAGTGCCTTTGTCCTCTCCCAAATACTTGCAGGAATGGCCTTCGCACTTGGCCTCGCCTCGTTCCAGTTCAAGCCGCGGCGCTCGGTCTTACTGTGCTTATCCTTACTCACTGTTTTCAACGCCTCTCATTTCTTCCTGTTGGGAAGACCTGGCCCTGCCATTCTACAGATACTTACCGGGGTTCGGTACTTGACAGCCACAGTCACCATGAACCGTAAGCTCATGTATCTTTTTCTTCTCGTTTCTGTTGGGGCTTTTCTGGCCACCTTCAGAAGCCCACTCAGTTTCCTTGCGTTAATTGCTGTGCTCCTGGGCACCTATGGTAGCTTTCAGCCCGCAGACCGAACTATGCGTATTTTTCTTATGCTTGGCAATTCCCTGTGGCTAATCCATAATATCTTTTCCTCAACACCAGTGGCGGTGGTCATGGAGGCTTCGTTCTTAACCAGCAATGCGCTTGGTTACTGGAGGTTTTACTGCACACGTCGAGGAACCCAGTTTAGGTGATGTGTATTCATTTTTAAGAGGGAGGTCACAATGGAGCTTTTTCTGGACAGTTCCAATTCGCGCGAGATAGAGGAGGTTCGTTCTTGGGGCTTGTTATCGGGCGTCACCACAAACCCGAGCTTGATCTCAAGAGCAGGACCAGATATGGAGAAAACCCTGGGAGACATTGTGGACGCCTCTCCAGGACCAGTTCTGGTGCAGGTCGTTGGTTGGCACCAGCCCGGGCCGCTTATGGCGCAAGCTAAGTGGCTACACGAGTTTTCGGATCAGATTATCGTCAAGCTGCCGATGAGCATTGCGGGCATCCAGGCACTGCTGCAGCTTAAGCGAGACCTGCCCAAGTTACGGCTCGCGATCACGGCTGTCGCTTCTGTCTCTCAAGCTTATCTGTGTGGGAAAGCAGGCGCTGATGTGGTCGCCATCTTCAATGGTCCATTGGACCAGGATTCTGACACCCCGGTGGAGTTGGTGGCGCCGGTCAGGAAAATCTACGATAACTATGGCTTTAAGACCAAAATTCTCTCCTGTGGGCGTTTCCCTCGTATATTTGGCCAATTTGCTGAGGCCGGGACGGATATCTGCACGATGAAAATAGAATTCATGAGGCTGCTATACGAGCATTCGTTCACCGACAGACGTATGAATGGTTTCATGGAAGACTGGAAAGCCACGTTCGATGACAAAACCTGGCCAGAGAAATAACCTATGAAGGTATTGGAGCTTTTTGACCTGGCCGGTAAGGTGGCTATTGTAACAGGTGGAGTTCGTGGCCTGGGACGACAGGCTGCTTTGGCCCTGGCAGAAGCCGGAGCTGACGTTGCCATCTGCGATCTGCTTGAGGCTGAGGGCGAACAGACTCGGCGCGAGATCGAGCAAGTGGGGCGCCGCGCGTTTTTTGCAAAGGTAGATGTTACCCACTCGACGGAGATAGCATCTTTTGTCGAGAAGGTAATTGATCTGTTCGGGAAGATCGACATCCTGGTGAATAACGCGGGAATTCCGTCGCAGGGGCGATCTCTTGAGGAAGTAGGCGATGATGTATGGCAGCGGATGATTGATACCAATCTATCCAGTATGTTTTACTTCGCCAAGCCTGTGGCCAAGCATATGATTGCCCGCGGAGAGGGCGGCGTGATTATCAATCTGGCCTCTATCAGTGGTTTGATTATCAGCAATATACTGCCCCGGCATAATGTGCCGTATTGCGTAACCAAAGCGGGCGTAGCCCACCTGACGCGGGGGATGGCCTCGGATTGGGCTCCATATCATATCCGGGTCAATGCCATCGCTCCGGGGTACATGCTGACGGCCCAGACTGAGAAAAGCCGCCAATATCCAGAGATCGTAGAGAGGCTGATCGCCAATACACCTATGAAGCGTTACGGTCAAGAGGATGAAATTAAAGGGACCGTCGTTTATCTGGCGTCCCAGGCATCTTCGTTTATGACCGGCAGTGTGGTGGTGCTTGACGGTGGCACGACCATTTGGTGAGCAGTGTAGTATCGAAGCGATCAATCCCTCATGTGATTGGAGCAGGGGTTGAGTTCAGGCAAAAACGCGTTTCTAACGATTCACACATAAGGAGAGAAAACCATGCGTGTTTTGAGCTTTACCTTACCAAAAAGCAACAAGAGCGAATGGGGCATCCAAAGCGGAGACCAGGTGTACAGTGGCATGTCTATTGCCCCCACACTTGATGACTTCATTCGGATGGGACAGTCTGCGCCGGATAAGCTAGCGGCTACTGCCAGGCCAGGAATGGCTGCGGCGTATCCCATGTCGGAGATACACGTGCAAGCACCGATAAGACATCCCAGTAAGACCATAGCGATCGGGCAGAATTATATGGACCATTGCCGTGAGTGCAATGTTCCGCCGCCGCCACGACCTGTGGTTTTCACCAAGTTCCCGTCCAGCATCATTGGCCCCACAGACGATATCCAGTGGCGTTCGGACTTGACAGAACGAGTGGACTGGGAAGCGGAGCTGGGCGTGGTCATCGGCCAGACGACACGTCACGTTCCCGAAGAGGATGCTTTAGATTACGTTTTTGGCTATACCGTCATCAACGACGTCAGCGCCCGAGACTTGCAGTCTGGAGACGGACAATGGGTACGCGGCAAATCGCTGGACACATTCTGTCCGATGGGGCCTGTCATTGTGACAGCCGACGAAATACCAGATCCACAGAACCTCGGCATTCGTTGTTGGGTGAATGAGGCGGTCATGCAGGATTCAAACACGCTCGAGATGATCTTTAACGTCCGCCATCTGATTGCATTCCTTTCTCGTGCTTTCACGTTGAATCCCGGTGACGTGATCTCGACCGGTACGCCCCACGGCGTCGGCGTAGGAAGAGACCCCCAGGTATTCCTCCACGACGGCGACGTGGTGGAAGTGGAAGTTGAGCATATCGGGCGGCTGTGCAACGTCTGTCGCGTTCAGTCCTAGCTTCATATTCGTCGGGTGTCAACTTAACCGAGCACTTCCAGACCTCGGGGGTTTTCAAAGACAATCTCGCCAGCGCCGTCTCGCTGGACTGACCACTAGGGGAGGCGGCACGGATCAAATCAGTCGGAGATTAAGGTAATCTTGCTGGCATAGGTGTCGTTGGAAATCTCCGAGGTCTTATACTTGGGACGGAATCTCTAGAGCAACCAGGTCCAGGGGGGAGAGACCTTCCTGGCCTCGTAACGCCTAAACCGCCCCCTACCCCCCAATCTTGGGGGAAAACCGTGCTACTCCTCCCCCAGGATTGGGGGGTAGGGGGCGGCTGAGTAGTTAAACTTATGGAGGAACCTATTATGGAAACGACAGCGAAATCGCCTGGCAACCAGCAGTCCGACAAGGCGGCTCACTTCCAGCCCGGCCAGGAACTGATGGCAACAGCAGCAGAATTGTCCAGGGTGAAGATATTCCCAAAGGACCTGGAAGATTTCTGCGTCGGGGCTATGCTCAAGTCTGGTATCCGAGATGAGGATGCCCGCATCACAGCCGATGTCCTGGTGACGACAGACACCTGCGGAGTCCATACACACGGGACGAAGCAACTGCGCACTTTACTTATGAACTTTCGGACCGGACGATTGGATGCGAAGGCTGTGCCTGAGGTGGTGGCACAAGGACCGTCCTGGGCCATCGTGGATGGGCACTATGCCATGCCAATGACAAGCTCATGTATGGCCATGGAATTGGCAATCGAGAAGGCCAAAGCCACCGGGATCGCCTACGTCGGCGTGAAACGCAGTAGCCACTTCGGCGCGGCCGGGTACTATGCAAATATGGCTGCCAAGAAGGACATGATTGGGCTGTCTATGTGTAACGTCGATCCTTGTATGACAGTCCCTGGCGCAAGGGGTAAGGTCTTGGGCACTAACCCCATCGCCTACGCCGTCCCTGCCGGGGAGGAGCGCCCCATATTCTTAGACATCGCCACCAGCACGGTTGCCGCAAGTAAAGTGTTTGCCGCCCGAGCTTTGGGCAAAGAAATCCCGGATAACTGGCTGGTAGACGATGAGGGAATACCTACCACCGATCCCAGCGGCTATCCCGAGAGTGGGGCTCTTCTGCCGATGGCCGGTCATAAGGGCTATGGCCTCGCATTATGGGTAGAGATTCTTGCTGGCGCATTAACCGGCGCGGCGATGCTCAGCCAAGTCAGTAGCTGGGTAGTGGACTTACCTGACCTCACCAACGAGGGGCATGCGTTTATCGCGATTGACGTAGGGTCTATCATGCCTATCCAGGAGTTCAAGAGTCGTATAGACTGGCTGATTCGGGAGATCAAGGGATCACCCAAGGCCAAAGGATCGGAGCGTATCTACCTCCCCGGTGAGATGGAGTGGGAAAGACGAGATAAGGCTCTGAAAGAAGGCATGCAATTACCCGAAGACGTTATCGCCAGCTTGGCCGGTTTGGCCGAGGACGTGGGATTGGATCTGAAGAAGCTTTGGGGCAGAGACGTGTAGGCCAGTACATCTCAGCGTAAATAGGTCCATAGTTATTTGCTCGCCAGGGATTGGCAAATCCCGGCTTTTTGCCCCCAAATCGGGGATTTGGCAAAATCGGGGATTTGGCAAAATCGGGGATTTGGCAAAATCGGGGATTTGGCAATCCTCTTGGAGCAAAACTAACTGCGAAGCCCGGCGACGTGGTTCAAATCGCCGTTGGGTGTCTCGTACTCGAAAATCAAGTGCAAGGAGAAGTGACGTTATGATGACCTCTCGTGAGCGCGTGCTGTGTGCCCTGAACCATGAAGAACCGGACCGCGTGCCGATTTTTTTCGGTACCTCCGGGGCCACAACCATGCTTGCCCCGGCCTACGAACGCCTCAAAGACTATCTTGGCATCCAAAGCGAGACGCAGGTCCTGTCAAGAGCCTTACAATATGCCAGGATTGATGAGGAGGTCTTGGTTCGCTTTGGCTCTGACGGTCGACCTCTCGTTCCACGCTCTACTCCATCTGTTTTGCGCCAAGAATTGTCTGACACGGCCTTTGTCGATGAATGGGGCATAACCTGGCAGATGAAACCCGGCACCCTGTACTATGAAATCGCAAATTCACCGCTGCGGGGTATGACCCTTGATGACCTGGATCGTTATCCCTGGCCCGATCTCTCCCATCCTGATCGTTTCGAAGGGTTGGCAGAAGAAGCGCGCGCCTTACACGATGACACACCCTATGCGGTCGTGTTCGTTAGTGGCGTTTCTCCTTTTGAGCAGATCTACTTGTTGCGCGGATTAGATGCTTGGATGCTCGATTTTGCTATGAACCTTGATTTTGTCCATGCCCTTATGCGCAAGGTAACCGACCTGATGATCGCCGGCGTTACAAAGTTTTTAGAAGAGGCCGGCGAGTACCTGGACGTTCTGGTTATGGGAGATGATTTAGGAACTCAAACTTCTACTCTCATTTCGCCTGAGATGTATCGTCGTGTGATAAAACCTTATCATGCAGAGGTGATCGCTGCCATCAAGAGCAAAACCCCAGCCAAGATCTTCTTTCATTCGGATGGGAATATCTATCCGTTGATTGGCGATTTGATTGACGTTGGCGTGGATCTTCTCAACCCGGTCCAGATTTCGGCTGGGGATATGGGAGACACACAGCGATTGAAGCGAGAATTTGGTAACAAGCTCTCCTTCTGTGGGGCAATCGATACCCAGTGGGCACTGCCATCCGGGACACCGGACGATGTGCGGCGGGAGGTGCGCCGACGGATCAAAGACTTGGCACCTGGCGGCGGGTACATCTGTGCTGCTGTCCATTGTATCCAGCCGGATGTGCCGCCGGAAAACGTATGCGCGATGTTAGAAGAGGCGATCACATTCAAGCCATAAGATAACTGACAGGAGACTATGATATGTTGCCCAAAGAACGTGTTATTGCCGCTCTGGAGTTCACCAAGCCAGATCGAATTCCCATCGGGGAGACAGGAATCGATTATACGATAACAGAACAGGCTTTGGGGCATCCCACGTTATATCGTGCGAAGTGGAAGGAATACCAGGCGTTGTGGCAAGGGCGGCGAGATGAATATGTCGAGTCGTGCAAGCGCGATATTGTTGCCCTGGCGCATAAGTTCGAGCATGACTTTGTGCCAGTGTACCTGGTACCGTCGCGCCACAAGGAACTTCCCCAGCCTGAGTTTATCTCGGAGTATAAATGGCGTTTGCCCGATGGCCGGGTATATGAATTCTCGCCGCAGACCGAAGGTCACGCTTTCTTATGTGACTCTCCTGAGGTCACCCTGGATCAGTTGGAAGAGTTGCCTACCGACATTGATGAATCCGAGCTGGAGCTGGTTGAGCACGTCGTCAGTGAGTTGGGGGATACCCACTTCATCTTGGGTAGGATTGGAGCCGGTGTATTTCCTGCCGATAGGTACCGATTTGATTTCTTGCTTATGGGTATGGTCGATCAGCCCAGGTTGATCCATCGCATCATTGAGATTGAGACAGCCTATACAATTGCCGTCGCAGAGGCTATGCTTGACGCGGGCTGTGATGCCATCATAGACCTGAGTGATGTTGCTGGTAACCGTGGACCCTATATGTCGCCGAGAATGTTTAAGGAGTTCATTTTCCTGCCTTTGAAGGCTCAGTGCGACGTCGCCCATACCAGGGGCAAATACTACATTAAACATACCGATGGGAACACCTGGTCAATCCTGGACATGATGATTGAGGCCGGGATTGATGGTTGGCACGGGATTCAGCCTTCAATTGGGATGACCCTGCCGGCCTTGCAGGAACGGTATGGTGGTCAACTCTGCTTCTTCGGCGGGGTGGATGTGGCTACGTTGATTGTAGGAACCGAGCAGGAAGTCGAGGAGGAAGTTCGAATCGCGGTCGATAGTGCCCCCACAGAAGGTGGATTGGTGTTGACCTCAGGGAATACCCTGATGGTGGGTACGCGATACGATAACTATATAGCCATGCTACGAGCGGCCAAATCGTATCTGGAGTGATGAGCGATGAATTTTCTACTGGTGGATTTTGGAACAACGAGCGTCAAGACCGCTATTGTCAATCTGGATACCGGTACCTTCTCTTTGATCAGGAGCCATCAATCGGTGCCTAACTGCACTGACATCCCGGGCCACTATGAGATTCCACCG
The DNA here is from genome assembly GCA_034412795.1 of Anaerolineae bacterium. GTDB lineage: Bacteria > Chloroflexota > Anaerolineae > 4572-78 > NAK82 > JAUVPY01. The sequence goes on along the minus strand of DAOUMD010000105.1, from coordinate 11,253 downwards.
TTGGCTCTAAGAGATAGGTTTCTTTCAATCTGTGATATGTACTTCAATCAATTAGGAATTCAGTTTGAAGGAATTGTGATTTGCAGCGAACAGAATGGTTTCGTAGCTTTGAACCAACAAGACCAACCGATCACAAACTACGTTAGCTGGAAGGATGAGCGTTCATTGGAGCCGGTTGATGGCAAAGATACATATTCTCTTCTGACCGAGGAACTTGGGGAGAAGTTCAAACGAATTACCGGATGGCGGCCCGGGCCCGGTCTACCGGTGATGAACGTGGCGCATTTAGCGCGGCTATCGCTTCTGGAGACCCCCTGCAAAATCGTGTCATTGCCTGAATGGCTGTCGCTGTGTTGCGACGACTCAAATCACGTCGTGCACGATACGATGCTACACGGTCTGGGCTTCTACGATGTTCACGATGAGGAGACCTCTCCCGAATTGACTGGACTGATCGAGGAACTAACCGACGTACAATGCGCTTTTAGTTCGGCAGCACCGACTGGTAGCATCTCCGGCTATTGGCACGGCCCCACGACAAAAATCCCCATTTATGTGGGCATTGGAGACCATCAGTGTTCCGTGTTGGGGGCTTGTAATGTGCCCGGTGAGTCGATTTCGATTAACCTTGGAACAGGCTCCCAGGTGGCGGTCATTGACCCAGACCCGGTACCCAAGACGGTCGAGCTGAGGCCATATTTCGACTCCAGCACATTAGCTGCCATAACTCGTATTCCAGGTGGCCGTGCTCTTGCCAGTTTCTTGGCCTTTCTTGAAGATATCTGTGAAGCAGTTGGGGTCAACGACGTTGACTTCTGGGCTATGTTGAAAGAAATCGATGAAAGGGATATCCTGAATGCCACCATGAAGTTCGACCTGGGCGTTTTTTCTAGCGCCTGGAATTATAAAGGAGGCGGCAACATATCAAATATCCAAGAGGATTCTTTGACACTGAAGAATTACCTCGCGTCTTTGATGAAAGCTTTTGGGGAGCAGTATTTAGAAGTTATGAAACTTTTTGATCCTGGGCATCGAATGAAATGTTGTATATTGAGTGGCGGAGTTGCAAGAAGAATACCAGTGCTGTTCAAGATTATTTCGAGCCTGTCCGGCTACGAAACATTGCCTGCTTGCGAGATTGATGAATCTTTGATCGGCCTCCGCACTGTAGCGCTGGTTTCAGCCGGGCGCGCTCAAACGTGCTTCGAGGCGCAGGAGATATATGGCAGGCACTGTTTTGTAGATGTCACTCCTGATGGAAGATGACAGACTGGGGAGTACGCACGGAGAACGTGGTGGCTGTGCTGGAAGAAGCGGGCACCGCTGGCCGCTATCCGATCAATGTGTAGTGGAGTATGACGATGGAGTTTCAACCTGACATTCACCGTTTGCTTAAGACGATTCGACATGAGGAACCAGACCGCGTGCCGCTGGCAGATTTCCAGGCTGATACGCCCATCATGGACCAGTTCATGGGGCGACCGATCCGGACGGTGGAGGACCATGTCGACTTTCAGGCTGCGGCCGGGTTTGACTTTATCTACCTCCGTGCCAACTATGATTATTATGGCACTTCTCCTGTCGTATCCACTGGCACGCCCCGCTCCTGGAGTTGGTCGGCCAAACCGGACTCGGAGACCGAGGCTACCTTTGAGGGCGGCACTATCAAGACCCTCGCCGATATGGAAACCTTTCCCTGGCCCAATCCCGAGACGGTGGACGTGTCGCATATGGAACAGGCGGCCAAGATGCTTCCCGATGGTTTGGGCATCATCACCGGTGTCGGCGGCGTGTTCACCCGAACATGGATGATCATGGGCTACGAGCATTTCTGTCTCTCTCTGGCGGATGACCCCGAGCTGATCGCACAGGTGTCGGCACGAGTGGGTCGGGTACAGTGTGATGTCTTGCGCCGTCTGGTCAAGATGCCGGAGGTTTATGCCGTCTGGTACGGAGATGATCTGGCTTATAGCGAGGGGCTGATGGTTTCTCCAACGGTGCTACGGAAATACTTTTTTCCCTGGATGGAAGAACTGGCTGGGATTGCCCATGATAACGGGATGCCCTTTATCATGCACAGTGATGGTAATCTGCTGAGAGTGCTGGATGATCTGGTCGCTCTGGGGGTAGAGGCCATTCATCCCATTGAGCCAAAGGCCATGGACATCTATGACCTGAAGCGCCGCTATGCCGGTAAGCTGGCCCTCTTTGGCAACGTGGACATGGGATATACCCTGGTCGAAGGCACCGGCCGGCCTCAGGACGTCCGGGCAGAGGTGCGGAAGCAGATACGTGAACTGGCACCCGGTGGCGGGTACGGTCTTGCGACGGGGAGTGGGATTACGCGATACGTTTCACTGCAGAACTTCCTTGCGCTGCGAGAGGCGCTGCTGGAATACGGAGAGTATCCGATTCGGGCCTGAGAGTTTGTCTGGAGAGGTGAACGGTCACTTTGCGGATGAGGCCCGAACTGCTATCCTGGGCTCTCGCTGTCCATTGCAGGGTTTCCGTTCTGCTAGAACCGCAATGAGTGGGGTCACGACTTCTGGAGAACACATTGCGGCTGTGCACAACATGTAAAAGTGGATGGCATCCACACGGATTGAACGGACGAAACGCGGATGTATGAGCTCTCGGCTAAGGAGAACTTGGTCCGTGCCCTGACACGGCGCGACCCTGAGTATGTGCCTTTCAGGCGGATGGATGGCCATATCCCGGGCCTGGTCAACATTTTCTATCATGGCAGCACCGCTCCGCTGAACGGGACGGACCGCTGGGGAGTCACGTGGTCGGGTGGCATACCAGCACGCAGTGAGTGGGAGCCCGAGGTCATGAGCTATCCGACCTATCATCCGCTGAGCGATCTGGATCGGCTGAATGATTATCCGTTTCCGGACCCACAGGAGCCCGGTCTCATGGATGGCCTGTTGTCAGATGTGGATCGGAGCCGGGTGATTGTTTCGGCCAGGCAGAGTTTTTTGCTGCTGGAGCGAGCACACCTTCTCATGGGGATGGAGAACCTGATGGTTGCGATGCTGCTCGATCAGGATCGGGCACAAGACCTGCTGCACCGGATTGCGGATTACCAGATTGGCATCATCCAACGGTATCTTGCCTTGGACGTAGATATTATCCGTGCCACCGACGATTATGGGGGGCAGGATCGGCTGCTGATTTCGCCAGCGCTGTGGCGTCGCCTGATCAAACCCGAGCTGGCGCGCATTGTTCGGGCCGTCAAAGAGGGGGACGCGATGTTCTGGCTGCATTCCTGCGGCCTATCATGGACATATTGCCTGACCTGGTGGAGATTGGAGTGGACGTTCTAGACCCCATACAGGCCACAGCCAACGATGCGGTTGAGGTCAAGCGTCTGTACAGAGACAAGCTTTCATTTATGGGTGGCATGGACATCCAGCGCATGATGACTCGGGCAAGTCCGGCTGAGGTCACGGCTGCGGTCAGAACGTCGATGGCCATCATGGCGCCCGGTGCCGGCTATGTCATGGGGCCCGACAATATCATCCCGGTGCCAGAGGAAAACTACCGTGCCTACCTGGAGGCCTGCCAGCGTTTTGGGCGCTATCCTATCGACTTGGACCCGGCAGCATAGGTTGGGAGTCTGCTCGTCCGTTTGGAGGAAGTATGAACAGTAGAGAACGAGTACATCTGGCCCTTAATCATCAGGAGCCCGGCCGTATACCGTTAGACCTAGGCGGTAGCGTCGTGACCGGCATACACGCGAGCACGGTTTACCACTCGCGCCAGGCGCTCAAGCTGGACGCGCCCGGCACGCCGGTCAAGGTAATCGAGCCATTTCAGATGCTTGGGCGAGACCAAACCGGATATGATCGAGGTGTTGGGGGTGGATTTCGTGCCGTTGAATTGAATCTATAAGGACGTAAGGGATATGGAAAGAGAAGCGGATCTGAACAGCCGGCGGATCCCCGCATCAAGACTACACGAGTTCTGCGTCAAGGCCATGTTACGCTCTGGCATGAGGGAAGAAGATGCACACATTACGGCCGAGGTGCTGGTGACCACCGACACCTGGGGGACCTTCACCCACGGCACGAAGCATCTGGGCGGATACCTGCGCCGCATCAGGGCTGGCGGGACCGACCCTCAGGCGATTCCTGAAGTGACTGGCGAGGGTCCGTCCTGGACCAAGGTTGATGGGCATGCGGCAATGGCGATGGTATCGGCGCACAGGGGCATGGAACTGGCCATCGAAAAGGCCAGGCATAGTGGGATAGGCTATGCCGGAGTGCGGAATAGCACTCACTTTGGTGCGGCAGGATACTATGCCAGTATGGCGCTTGAACACGACATGATCGGCATCGCGATGAGCAACGTAGATGCCAACATGACGGTGCCGGGAGCCAGAGGGAATGTGATCGGCAACAATCCATTGGCCTACGCGGTGCCCGCTGGCGGCGAGTTCCCTATTCTGTTGGATATCGCACTGAGCACCGTGGCGGCCGGCAAAATCTATGCTGCCCAGGACCTTGGCACACCTATTCCCAACACCTGGCTGGTGGACGCTGATGGCCTGCCGACAACCGACATCAGCCGTTATCCGCGAGTGGGCTCGCTACTGCCTATGGCAGGACACAAGGGGTATGGGCTGGCGCTGTTGGTGGAAGTACTGGCAGCCGTGCTGACAGGCGCCTCTATGACCACGCAAGTGGGGCTGTGGGGATCTGAGTGGGGTGTTCCGACGGATGAGGGGCACGCTTTTATAGCCATCAATGTCGGCGCCATGATGCCAATCGACGTTTTCAAGGCACGGGGGGACTGGCTGATTCAGGAGATCCATAGCACGCCCAAGGCCAAAGGGGCGGACCAGGTTTATCTGCCAGGCGAGATGGAATGGGAGCGGCGCCAGGAGGCGCTGAAAAACGGGATCCCGCTGCCTGACGACGTGATCGCCAGCCTGACGAAGTTGGCAGACGACGTGGGGCTTGACCCAAGTTGGTTGACTGGCTAACGTGGATGTGGCCAATGACTGGTAAAGAACGCATACGGGCGACACTGGCTGGTGAGTTGCCCGATGCTGACAATCGGGCTAATCCCAATTCGGTGTCCATTGTGTTGCGGATTGACGCTGGCTTCAGCACCGGCCCTAATCTGGCCTGGCTGATTGAGATGGGTTACACGTTGATCAAATACGCATGTCACAAGAACGACGAAAAGCGGACAACGATTATTAAACCTTTTCTACCTCTTTGTCCTCGATTAAACTGATCCAGAAATCTTCATCCTCCGGCTGGCCAACCGAAGCGGGAGCTGATTCTGCCCGAAGCGTTTCTTCTTCGAGTTGCTCAGGTTCGACAGGAGACGTTTCTTTCGCTTCGCTGACGAGTGGCGTTGCCATCTCTTCGTTACCTGATACAGGGCTACCAGCCTGGTCGGTTCCGGCAGTTCGACCATTTGCCGGCCGGGCCAGCCAGTCATCACGTTCCTGCTCAGACACTTGCTTGAGGCTCAACGCGATGCGTTCTCGGAATGAGTCGATGCGCAAAATGCGCAGCACCAGCTCATCTCCACGCTTGACCAACTCTCGTGGATTCGATGGCGGCGTGTCGGCCAATTCACTGACGTGGACTAAACCCTCCACTCCCAGATCCAAAGCAACGAAGGCCCCGAAATCGACGACGTTAGTCACCGTGCCGGACACCAATTGGTCGAGCGTGTAGGTCTCGTCTACCAGGGTCCAGGGGTTGGGTTGTAGTCGCTTCAAACTCAGACCGACCCGTTTGCGTTCGTGGTCCAGGCGCAGAATGTACACGTCAATCTCATCGCCTACCTGCAAGATTTCACTGGGATGCCGGACCCGGCGCCAAGTCAGTTCTGAGATGTGAATCAATCCCTCAGCACCGCCCAGGTCAACAAACGCGCCGAACGGTTGCAGTCGGCGCACTGTGCCCCGGACCACCTGGCCTTCTACCAGTTCATTCAGCAAGCGTTCCACATTTTGCTGACGTAGTTGCTTCCTGGCAAGCCGCTCCGAGAGGATCAAACGGCGCCGGTTGCGATCCACCTCGATGGCCTTCAAGGTTAGCTCTTGCCCGATGTAGGGCTCCAGTTCTGCCTCAAGCTGCTCAGGAGTCAGTCGCTTTCTGGTCGAGTTCTCAAGATGTGAAGCAGGGACGAAGCCGCGCAGATTGTTGAATTGCACAAGCAGGCCACCACGATTGTAGTCTATAACTTCTCCACACCATACCTCACCGCTCTCAAGCAGCTCTCGCGCTCTCGTCCAGTCCTTTTCGAAACGCGCCTGGTACATCGAGAGAAGCAGATTCCCTTCCTCATCTTCCAGGCGCACAACGCGGGCCTTGACCCCCTGACCTGGTTCCAGCGAAGAAGACGTTTCTTCGCCTAACCGCTCAACATCGGTACGGGGGATAAAGCCGTCACGCTTGAGGCCAAGGTCCACCGTGATCCCTCGCTCATCTACTTTGAGTATCTCACCCTCGCGGATATCTCCCCGTCGCGGGCGTTCATAGTCATATTCCTCCGTCAACCATCTTTCCATTACATCTTGGGCTACCATCCTACTTTCCCTCCTTTAAAAAGAAATACCCGGCCTTCCAACCTCACAGGTTAGGAGAACCGGGCTATCAAGCTCACTTCAAGCTTGGCCATCAGGCGGCGGCAATTCTTCGCCGGCAGATGTAAAACAAAAAGCTCGGATCTTACCCTATTGTCTCCTGCAACTGCGGAACTAGGAACCGAGCTTATCTTGACACTGCTCTTTTCTAAGCAGACGTCTACCCAGTTGTTACGACAGAATGATACGTTTTATTGTCACACTTTCTGTCGTCTGGCCCCCGGCACTCACCGGGAGACATCGAATCTCTCCTGTAAGCAATCAAGCATTCGCCAGGATTAACCTGGCTTCAGCACACGTTCCGCGACCTCGTGAGGTCAAAATTTATATAAGTTTTACTGCTATCAATCTAATACATGGCCAGGTTATTATAATGATGATAAGTGGATTTGTCAAGTCGATTTTATAGTCAACTTATATTTGCGGGCAGCTTCGGTGAGGGGAATGAAGATGGGGATGCTAAGTTTGGAGTTGCTACTTGTGGCCACAGGCAGTCCTCAACTTGAGCTTGAACAACAAAGCCTCGCGGTCAATGCCAGCGCGAGGCCCTTTTTACTGTTAGCCGAGAAACGAAATTCCGGCTCAGTCTTACAAGGCTCCTCGGGTAGGACTCGAACCTACAACCAACCGGTTAACAGCCGGCCGCTCTGCCGATTGAGCTACCGAGGAATACCAAATTGTAGGGCGCATTATACTTGCCCCACCTAAATTCGTCAAGTTTAATTATCTCTATTCGGTTTTTCTGCTGGCTTACCTACGTCTACAGAGCCGCGGATGTGTACGCAGAGCGTGTATAACGGATCAGCTCTTATACACAAAGGGCCTATCCCTGTCCTGGGATTATAGCTCCGGGTCGAGCGGTGGCAGCGGCAGACCATTGCGCTTGCACCATGCCTCCCGCGCGTCGGCGACGGTGAAGATGGAGCCGGTGATACAAATCAAGTCGTTGGGCCCGGCGTTTTCCAGGGCGGTATCCAACGATCGAGGCACGTCGGGTACAATAGAAGCCTCATACCCCAGCTCTGCCACTGTTTGGCTAAGCATCTCGGGATCTGCGGCCCGGGGGTGGCGCGAGCGAGTGACAAAGATGCGATCTGCCACCGGCACCAATTCCCGGAGTGCGTCGTCGAAGGGGTGATCCGCCGATGCGCCGAATACAAGGATGACACGATGCCCTGGGAAGAAATCATGAAAGGCGTGGCGAAGCTTATTGGCTGAATCACCGTTGTGCGCGCTGTCCACAACCACGTACGGTTCATGCCCCAAGATTTCCAGGCGACCTGGCCAATGGGCGTTGCGCAATCCCTCCCGGCGGGCAGACAATGGCACCGACAAGCCAGCATGCTCCTCCATCCCATCCAGAGCGGCCCAGGCGGTGATCGCATTGGCAAGTTGGTGGCGGCCCAGCAGCGGGATCCTGTACTGCTCGCCGAGTAATTCAAAAGATTGACCGTGCAAGGTGGCTCGGCCCGGCTGCCAGCGATACTCTTCTTCACCAACTACGACCAATTCCGCGCGTCGTCCTTCGCAAACCTCTTCGATCATGGTCATTGCCTCGGGCACCTGCGGTGCACTAATCACCAGCGCTCCCGGCCGGATAATACCCGCCTTTTCACGGGCAATCAGCGATAGCGTGGCGCCCAGCAGTTGCGTATGGTCATAGCTGATGGAAGTGATGACGGACACTACGGGATCGGAGACATTTGTGGCATCCAGCCGCCCTCCCAGACCGACTTCTAGCACTGCTACCTCGATGTTTGCCTCAGCAAAGGCCTGAAAGGCAATCGTGGTGATGACTTCGAATGCCGTCAAGCCAGGAATTGCTTCCAGGTGTGGCCTCAAGTCCTGGATCAGGCGCAACACCTCTGTCTCTGAGATCAATTCGCCCTGGATCTGAATCCGTTCGCGAAAGGTGTGCAGGTGTGGCGATATATACAGACCGGTACGGTAGCCAGCAGCGCGGAGCATACTCTCGGAGAAAGCTGCTGTCGATCCCTTGCCTTTGGTCCCTGCAATGAGCAACGACTTAAACGTATGATGCGGATTCCCCAAACGGGCCAAAAGCGTCTCGATCCGGGCCAGGTCATAATTCGTCATTGTATATTTGGGCAGGCCCTTCCGTTCGTAGTTGGTGTAACTGTAGATGTAGGCTAATGTATCACGGTAATTCATAATCCTCGATCCTTATTTTTCCGGGAAGAACTTCGGGTCAAGACATTTGCAATGACACTAATTGTTCTCGCAAGTCTTCAATGATTTGTTGGATACCTTTCTCGTTGTCCAGTGTGGCTAGTTGATGCTTCTTAAAGGCCAGATCGGTCGCTGCTTGCGTTAGTTGTCTCGTTAGCCACCAGGTGTGGATGTCTCCGCGTAGTAGGCATCGGAATTGTACGCTCAGCCGCTTGCGATAGGAGGCTGTTAGCTCGTAAACATCGTGCCGAAGCGTCGTCCCCACCTCAGATTTCAGATGTGTTTGGATCCACCGCTTCTCCTGTCGCCAGGTCAGAGCAATGGCCAAGCCGAGCATCAGGATGCCACCCCAGTCAGATAGCAGGCTGATTAACAGGCTGAAACACGTGATCGAGGTTAACGTCGTGCCCATATTATGAATGCTATGGAAAACTATGGCTCCACTCAGGCCGAGCAACGGGACAATCACCTTGATGAAAGAGTTGGTGCTCAAGCGAGCGTAGCCTAACGCGCCGCCAGTCACCCCGGTGAAAAAGGCGTGATTCAGTCCGAAGATGATCGCTCGCATAAAGACCACTATCGCCAGCACCTCCCAGTCCCCTTTTAGAGAACCGTCAATAAAGTAGAGGAAGTTCTCGGTTAAGGCGAAACCCAGACCCGCCATTGCCCCATAGACAATGCCGTCGAGCACGTTGTCCATCTCGCGACGCATAAAAAGGAGAACTGCAAAGACGGCCAGTCCTTTGGCAACTTCCTCCACCGCAGGAGCCACCAGGCTGTTGCCGGCGATTTCATAGGCAAGGCCCTGTCCGAGCACGGAGATGGGGATGTCGAGAACTATCTCAGCTCCGAGCGATAACACGACTGCCGGAACCGCGCCCCAAAGAAACACCAGGGTCAGCAGCCACCACGGTTCTTTTTCGTGCTGATCGAGCCACCACACCAGCCACGCGTATAGGGAGGTAGTGACCACGCCCACCAGCGACGCCAGGACAATGCCCGGGAGAATCAACATGCCAGTCAGCTATTCTTAGGAAGAAAGAGAAGGTCAGCTTTGTACGCGCGAGATCAAATCATCGACCTGGCTGTGGGCCTCATCGGGTGTCATATGGCCCTCAGCAGCAAGATCGTCGGCGGCTTCTTGTAGTTTGGCGGCCCATTCGTCGGTGGCATCGCGTACGCGTCGGATAAACTCATCGCCGCCGCTGCGTGCTCGCCGACCCAGTTGCCGACTGCGGTCTGCGAGCAACTCGCGTGTCTCCTCACCTGACAGGGGTGCGTATAAGAGTGCTAGCATAGCGGCTGCCAATGCTCCCAACGCGGCGCCAAACAGGAAGAAAGCAAATCGCTCTCTGGCGCGTGACGTGTCCATCTGAGATATAGGATACCGGTGCATGGGGATCATTCTCCTTTCTGAATTTTTACTTACTCCCATCGCTGCCGAGCTTGCGCCCAGCGGCAGAGTGTGGTTAAATGGAACAGGACATTGGAAGGGGGAGCGGCCATGTTTCACAACAAAGCCAGTTTTGAAGAAGCCCGCCGCCGGATGGTGGAGGGGCAACTGGCAGGTCGAGGCATCCACGACAAGCGCGTACTGGACGTGATGCGTGAGGTGCCCCGCCATCGATTCGTACCGGAAGATATGTGGGACATGGCCTACCGCGACACACCCCTCCCCATCGGTCACGGCCAGACCATTTCGCAGCCCTACATTGTGGCTTATATGACGCAAATGCTCCACCTGACCCCCGACGACCGGGTGCTCGAAGTGGGCACCGGCTCCGGCTACCAGGTGGCTATCCTCAGCCGTCTGGCAAACCAGGTCTACACCATCGAGCGCGTGGAAGAGTTGTCCAAATGTGCGGAGCAGATCATGCAAGAACTGGGTTACAGCAACGTAATGTTCCGCGTCGGCGATGGTGGCTATGGCTGGCCCGAAGCGGCCCCTTTCGACGCCATCGTCGTTACTGCCGCTGCTCCGGAGGTGCCCCAACCGCTCATTGCCCAACTCGCCGAAGGCGCGTCTTTGATAGCGCCAATCGGGCCGGCGGGTTACCAGGAACTGGTGCACCTTACCAAACAGGGCGAAAAGACCAAGATAGAACATCTGGTGCCGGTGGCCTTTGTCCCGCTCGTCGGTGAACATGGCTGGCGCGAACAGGATTCGACCCAAGCGTAATCGTATCAGAACACTTGAGCAACGCGATGGGCGAACACACTCGCCCCTCTGACGACGCGCTTCCTCGCTCGGCCACCAGATGCCAGGGATAGCCGTCTGGCAATGGGGACAGCCTCATAACCACCATCACCCTCTCTGCCTGATCATTCTACCCGTGGCTATTGTACCGCAGGGTGGAGGGGGTGTCAATGGGATTGGCGAATCAGGGTGCGTCCCAAAATTTGGGAAAGCACAGGGGGGCGCGGGGGGGGGGCCCCCCCGTACCCCCCGGGTT
>DAOUMD010000104.1:0-16831 GCA_034412795.1 Anaerolineae bacterium | reverse complement strand
TGCTCTGCTTCGCACTGATGATATACACCCCCTTCCTGATGATCGCCTTAAGATCGGTGGGCAGGGGCTGGTTCGGCAGGAGATGGTTGCCGCCCGAACTCACCCTGGACTGGTACAAGTGGGCGGTTGAGGTGACCAACGTCGTCGAAATAACCAAGAACACTCTGGTCATCGCAGTCTTGGCAGTGCTCATCAGCACCGTCATCGCTATTCCCACCGCTTGGGCCTTGGGCCGCAGGAATATCCCTGGCAAAGAGTTATTGATGTCTATACTTCTGTTGCCACGCATGATACCTCCCATCGCCTTCGCCCTGGGCGTAGCCCAGATTTTCTATCGAACCGACCTGATCAATACCCACATTGGGGTGGCCTTGGCTCACGTGTCCGTCTGTGCACCCTACGCTATCCTCGTACTCTCCAGCACCTTCGAGGCCTTAGATGAACGGGTGCTTGAGGCCGCGGGCGTGTGTGGCGCCAACCCATTACGCAGCTTTGTCCACGTGGTTTTTCCCCTCATCCTTCCCGGCATCCTGGCCTCAATGATTTTTACTTTCACCACGTCGTACAATGAGTTCACCCTGACGCTGATGACTTATGGGAAAGATACTGTCACACTGCCAGTGCGAACCTATCTGGCAATAGGGGAGGGATACTGGGAGGTGACAAGCGCTATGAGCATCATCCTGGTCATCCCCTCGATCATCGTGCTGTTTATGATCCAGAGACAGGTAGCACCGGAGAAACTAGTGGGTGGATTCAAGGGGGTATAGATGTCCGATTATATGATCGAACTGCGCAACGTGACCAAACGCTACGGCGATCTGGTGGCCAATGACAACGTCACGCTACGGATCCGCCGTGGTGAGCTGATGACCCTCCTGGGCCCATCAGGCTGCGGCAAGACCACGGCCTTACGCTGCATCACCGGCCACAACATTCCTGACGAAGGGCAGGTGTTTATTGATGGCGAAGATGTGACCGACGTGCCTTCCTATAAGCGCGAGTTGGGGATGGTCTTCCAGAACTTCGCCCTCTTCCCTCACATGACCGTGTTTGATAACGTCGGGTTCCCGTTGATGATTCGTCGTATGAGCAAGCCGGAGCGACGGGAGCGAGTTATGGAAGCGCTGCGTTTGATTCGAATGGAAGCGTACGAAAAACATTATCCCCGCCAGATTTCCGGCGGCCAACAGCAACGAGTAGGTCTGGCCCGCGCCTTGGTCTACCGTCCCAAGGTTTTGCTTCTCGACGAGCCACTTTCCAATCTGGACGCCAAGCTGCGTGAGGAGATGCGCTTCGAAATTCGAGACCTGATTGATCGCCTGGGGATCACGGCGGTATACGTCACCCACGACCAGGCGGAAGCGCTGGCCCTGTCCGACCGCGTGGCGGTGATGAATGCGGGACACATCGAGCAGGTGGACACGCCTGACCAGATTTACGATTTTCCCCGGTCGCGCTTCGTGGCCGACTTCATCGGACTTTCCGAGTTCTTGGCAGGCACGGTGAGCAGCGTACGCACGGAAGAAGCGACGGCCGTTGTTACCGTAAAGGGCTTAGAAATCCACGTCGCTGTCACGCCAGAGATGGCGACTGGGCGGGAAGTGTTGTTCTTCATCCGCCCCAACGACGTAGAGCTATTGCCGGCTTCTCACGAAAGCGGCACGAACGTCTTCGACGGTGTGGTGGACAAGATGACCTATCTTGGTGATCGCAGCGATTACCGCATATGCGTGGGCGAGAGCCTGGAGCTCCGGGTGCAGACCGATGGCAAGGTACGCTTCGACGAGGGTGAAAACGTAAAAGTGCATCTGCCCATTCCTCACTGCAGAGTGATCGTTGAATGACGGAATCATCAATCAGATACCTAACGTTCATAAATTCCGCGAGCAGGGATTGACAAACGGTTCAGTCTATGGTATAAAAGAATAGGAAATAATTTTCATTTCTGTACGCCCCGCCTAGCAAACGATTTCCGGGACGATGCGCTTCGCAATGATGCGCTATCCATTAAAGAGGATGGGCAAAACGGCATGGGCGAAACTGAACCATCTCCCCACTCTTCAGTCACATTTGGACTGCCTATCCCTTTAGTCCGTATCCGTGGCGTTTACGATGCACTTCCACGCAGTGAACGCAAAGTTGCCGATTACGTTTTGAACCATGCGGATAAAGTCATTCATTCTTCAGTCACAGACCTGGCTCGGACACTTGAGGTAAGTGAGTCGACGGTCGTTCGCTTCTGCCAGCGTCTGGGGTACCAAGGTTATCCAGAATTAAAGATTCTGCTGGCTCGAGACCTAGGTACACCTTTTCGAGATACCTATGATACGCTTGATCCTCAAGATGACGTTGCGACTGTAGTCCGCAAGACGGTTCAAATCTCCATCCAGGCCCTTAATGACACTTTAGCTGTCCTGAACCCGAACAGTGTAAAAGAAGCGGTCGACCTGCTGATGAAGGCCCGCCAAGTGTTTCTCTTTGGTTGCGGTGGTTCAGGCGGTTCTGCCCAAATGGCTTATCAAAAAATGCTACGCCTGGGACTCCCCTGCTCAGTATGCACCGACCCCCACACGCAGACATTGCTGGCTGGTCTGGCGACCAAACGAGATGTGGTGATGGGCATCTCCTACTCGGGTAACAACGAAGACGTAGTACGCGCTATGCGGGTGGCCCAAGACCGCCAAGCACGGACGGTGGTGATCACCAATTATCCCACCTCGCCAGCAGCTAAACTGGCCAATGTAGTGCTACTTACTAGCGCAGCAGAAACACCTCTGGTCAGCGAGTCTGGGCCATCGCGCATCGTTCAGTTGGCAGTCATCGACGTATTGTGTACCTATTACCTTCTACGCCAGCGGAACGACTGAGACTGATAGGCAAGGAAGGGAGATCTCTCGGAAAGTCTGTCAAACGGGGCAGACGCTTCGGCACCGCTCGGCTGAGCGTTCGACTGGGCTCACGCCGAGGGCTCGCGCCGAAGCCTGGGGGTGCCTCGCTCCTCATTACGCAGGGCGGAGTGAGCACGCCCACGTGCGAATGGTATTTTTCCGAGAGATCTCGAAGGAAGAAAGGAGGTGGTGGCAGCAGCGGTGACCTATCGACTTTAACCTATTTGCTCCAATTGTCTGCTGGGACAATTGGAGAAGTCTTCTGGCGACAAGGTATGGAGGAAAGGAGAAAGGAGTCCTTCCATGAGAAACTACAAGCGCATCGTACTCTCACTCCTGGCAACTGCTGTCATTTTGAGCTTGCTGGCAACGGGGTGTGTGATGCCAGCTCCGCCGGAGACGGTCGTCCAGACCGTAGTGGTCGAGAAGGAAGTCGTCAAAGAGGTCGAAAAGGTTGTTGAAGTGCCGGCCGAAGAAGAGATAGACCTGGTCTATATGACCGCCGGTGACGTGAACATGTTGGCTCTGGCTCAGAATCTTCTGGCGGCCGAATTCAAGGGAGTGAACCCCAGCGTCAACTTGCGCAGTATTCACACCGGTCCGGGTGATGCTGGCTCTCGCCTGATTTTTGAGAAAATGGTGGCCGACAAGGAAGCCGGAAAGGAAGCGGGTGACGTGGATGTGGCCATGGTCCACCAGGCGTTCATGACCTGGGCTATGGAGGAGGGGGATCTGCTGCTACAATACGCCCAAGACCTGGAGACCTTCCAATACGTCACCGCCGCCGACGCCAAAAATGCACTTGGCGCCAACGTGGACGGCTACGTGATGCCTATGTTCCACAGCCAGACGGCCCTTGCCTATGATCCTGAAGTCGTTACTGACCCGCCCACCAGCTACGAGGAACTGGTAGAATGGGTCAAGGAGAATCCTGGGAAGTTTGGTTACAATGGTATCAAGGGCGGCATGTCGGGCGTGTCATTCACGGTGGGCTGGCTCTATTGGAAGACCGGCAACTATGAGAAGTATGCTATTACCGGTCCCTTCGATGAGGCCGAAGTTGATACCTGGACACCGGCTTTGGAGGACATGAAGGAATTTAATGAATACGTCACCTTCACCGCTGGTAACGTGGGTACCCTGGACGCTCTCAACCGGGGAGAGATTGCCATGGGCCCGGTCTGGGTTGACATGTTCTATACCTTTATGCTGGAGGGTAAGCTAGACCCTAATTTGAAGTTGGTGGTCCCTGAGCCGGGCATGCCTGGTCAGCCGATGTACTTTGTAATCCCGGCCAATGCGCCTCACCCAGAGCAAGCCAAACAATTCGTGGAATACGTCACCAGCCCCCAAGTCCAGGGCGAGGTCATCATTGACCGCTACAACTGGTATCCGGGTATCGACGGCAAGTTCGTTGAAGATGCCGCGCCGCCGGAGGCATTTGATCGTCTCTATCAGGACATCTCACCCGAGATATTGTCTCAGTTTGGGTTGTCATTCCCTCTAGCTGAATACTTTACAGCCATGCTGGAAGCCTATGAGCGAGTCGTCATCGGTGGCGGCGGTTAAGTCTGACGTGAGTTCGCAAGAGAAAGCGGGGGAAAGGCTGGCTTGGGCCTTTCCCCTGGCCTTGTTGTTGCCAGCAACCGTCTTGATGCTGGCATTGTATGCCTGGCCGTTCATCTCGTCTGTCTATCACAGCTTTCTCACCAAAGAAGGCGTTCTCACGCTGGCTAACTACGGGAAGGCTTTCGAGCTTTATTTCCGCGACGTCGTCTTTTCGTTGGAAGTTGCTATCCTCAGCACGCTCATCGCTACCGTCTTGAGCATCACCCTCTCCGCCTATTTGCGCTTGAGAGGCGGGCGCATCACCCGGGTGATCGGCCTGCTCTACCGGCTGCCCATATTCATACCCTTTGTGGTGGTGGGGCAGATGATGCGTACCTTCCTGGCGCCCCACGGCCTGCTCAATATTTTCCTGGCCCAACTGGGGGTGATTGACTTGAATGCTCCTCTCCAGCTCTTCAACATCTATGGGCTGGTATTGAGCTTCGTCTGGAAGCAAGCACCCTTTATGACGCTGATCATCCTAGGTGGCTTTCAGATGATCGACGATGCGTACTTGGAGGCGGCTCGAAGCGTAGGGGCCAATGTGCTACAGGTTATCCTCAAGGTCCTGGTTCCTATGAACCGTGCCAGCATCTCTGTGGCCGTCGTTCTGGCCTTTACTTCAACCGTAGGTACTTTTACGCTACCTTTTATGCTCATTGGTGGCAAGGTGCCAACTACGGTGACTGTAGACATCGCACACCGGGTAACCTATTTTGGGGATTATGGCGTGGCCAATGCGTTGGGTGTATTGAGTTACCTGATGGTGCTCGTCATGGCCATCTATTACTTGAGATACTCGGTAAGAAAGGGCATCTACGAACCTTGAAAACGACAGTTATGAGTGGATCCAAGCTATTGGTCAAGGCCATTGAGGCTGTGGTTCTAGTCTTGCTCTGTTTCTTTATCTTTGGACCGATGCTGGCCTTAGTCCTGTGGTCGGTGGCCATTCGGTGGTTTTGGCCCCACGTATTCCCACAAGAGATCGGTCTTGACTACTGGGCACAGGCGTTGGGACTTCAAAAGAGTCTGGCTATTGGCGCAGTGAGCATAACCGACGCGTTTCAAACCAGTATCATAATAGCTTTGGTGGTCGTTGTGTTGGCGATGTTGATTGCCATCCCGGCAGGTTACGTGCTGGCCAGGTATCGCATCCCCTTCCGAGGTGCGATCCTGTTTCTGTTTCTCATGCCACAAGCGTTTCCCCAACAGCCGGTGTTTGTGAATTTGCTTTTCAGCTTCAACAAGATAGGGCTGACGAGCACGATTCATGGGGTGGTGCTGATTCACTTGATGGTGAGCTTGGTGTTCGCCGTCTGGATCTCCAGTGCTGCGTTCAAGGGTATTCCTCCAGAGTTGGAGGAGGCAGCGCGTAGTGTGGGTGCGTCGCGGTTGAGAGCTTTCTTTCAGATCACCCTTCCGCTGGCCGCCCCCGGTCTGCTGGCCAGCGCCGTTTTTGTCTTTCTCACCTCACTGGATGAATTCACTGGCACGTTCTTCATCGGTTTGCCCTTCATCAGCACTCTGCCTATGCTACTCTACTCGTCCAGCGGTTACAATCTGCAATTTGCATCAGTTATTGCCATCGTCCTACTCATCCCCAGCATTCTGTTTATGATTATCATTGAGCGCTTTCTCAAGGCAGAATACGTTGGAGGCGTAGGGGTGTAACTGGGCGGGATATTTCTTTGTCCTTGCACCCGCTTTTCATCCGCACTTCATCATATTTGACTACGGTAAGGGGAAATCTGAATGCCTGGCTTGCGTCTGGTAAACTTGCTCAAACGCTTTGGACAAGCGATAGCTGTCGACGGGATAAACTTGGAAATCCAAGACGGCGAAATAATGACTTTATTAGGACCAAGTGGTTGCGGTAAGACCACCACCCTGCGCTGCATCGCCGGCTTCCTAACCCCCGATGAGGGACAGATATACCTGGGCGACCAACAGATAACCAGTCTTCTACCCGAGAAACGAGGAATAGGTTTCGTCTTTCAAAACTATGCCCTATGGCCGCATATGACCGTCTTTGATAACCTGGCCTTCGGGCTGAGACTAAAGCGCATTCCCAAGGCAGACATCAAAGAGCGGGTAGATGAGGCACTGGCACTGGTACGACTAGGTGGCTTTGCCGAACGTTATCCCCGCCAACTATCTGGCGGTCAGCAACAGCGCATTGCTTTGGCCCGGGCGCTGGTCATTCAACCCCGAGTTCTTCTTCTCGACGAGCCGCTCAGCAATCTTGACGCCCAGCTCAGGGAAGAGATGCGCTTCGAGATTCGCGAGTTACAAAAGAGTCTGGATATTACCGCCGTTTACGTCACCCACGATCAAGCTGAGGCACTGGTCCTGTCCGATCGTATCGCGGTGATGAACGAAGGTGTCATCACCCAAATTGGCACCCCTGAGCAGATCTACAACCAACCCAACAACCGCTTCGTGGCCGGCTTCATTGGCCTGAGTAGCTTTGTGGAAGGGGTCGTCACCCAATTGGATAACACTGCGACCTATGCGACCGTCACCACCAGTGACCAGGTGGATATCCGAGTTCCTGCCGATAATCTGTCGCCGAACCAAAAAATCACCCTTGCGGTCCGCCCTGAGCACATTACTTTAAAACACGGTGCTTCGGTGTCTGTGCCCAAAGAGGTAAACCTGTTGGAAGGGGAAGTTGTTCGAGCAGCCTACCTGGGGGATGTGATAGACTATCGCATTCAGGTTGGCAGTTGGATACTGCGGGTTCACACTGGCACCGATACCCACCTGCAGCCTGAAGAAAAGGTTCAGTTGATTATCCCCGCGGAACGAATCACCCTCATCCCGACAGACTCCTAGATGTACAATAAATACGCGTCTAACACAATAACTATCGCTGGCTGATTGGAGAATACTTTGATGACGAACTCAACCGAGAGCTACGACGTTGCCTTCTTAGGACACTATACCCAAGATACGATCATCTCTGCCTCTGGCACAAGACTCGTGGATGGCGGTGCTTGCAATTACGGCGCCAACGTAGCAGCCAGGATGGGATTAAAGACGGCGGTCGTCACTCGCCTGGCCCAAGACGATTTTCACGTGGTAGATGCACTCAGGGAACTAGGGGTAGACGTCTTTGCGCGTGCTACGCCTCAATCTACCTGCCTGCGTCTTGAGTATCCGACTTCCAATGTAGACGAACGAATCATCCACGTCACCAGCACTGCCGGGGCTTTCACACCCGCCGAAGTCGAGGCGATACAAGCCAGAGCATTCCTCATTGGCGCGTCTATGCGCGGCGAAGTCGGGCTGGACGTCATCCGAGTACTGGGGAAAAAAGACACGTTGCTCGCCGCCGACGTGCAGAGCTTCATACGCGTGGAACGGGATGGGATACTTGCCCCCGAGCCATGGCCGGAAAAGGATCAGGTGATGGGCCACCTGGACGTACTGAAGACTGACGCCGTGGAAGCGAAGCTGCTCACCGGTGAGTCCGATATCAAAGTCGCTGCCAGGATGATATCGGACATGGGCCCCAGCGAGATTGTGCTCACCCATCGCGACGGCCTACTGGTCTACGCCAACGGCCAATACTACGAGGCAGGCTTTTTCCCAAAAAAGTTGGTTGGTCGTAGCGGCCGCGGCGATACCAGTGTCGCCGCCTACGTGGCTAAGTGGTTGACGGCCTCCCCGGCTGAGGCTACGGTCTGGGCCGCGGCGGTTGCCAGCCTCAAGATGGAGGCCGAAGGGCCGTTCCGCCAGGAGATAAGCGAGGTCGAGGACTTGATACGGACGAGATACAGCGCTTGACAACCCCAACCTCTTTTGATATAAAAGACGGGTGTGTTGATGCCCGTCTTTTTTGCCAACATCGATATCCGCCGGCGGCGTTCGACAGCCCCCGACTTCCGTCGGGGTTTGAATAGAAGACCAGTCCAAGACAGGAAAAACTTATGGGTATCCGTGATTTGTTCAAGCGGCGCGAAAACAGATTCGTCAAATTACTGTTGGATCAAGCCTCTCTCACCCTCAAGGGGCTTGATCTGCTCAAGACCTATATGGACAAACAGAACCCCTCGGCTGCGCAGGAGATCATGATGGCCGAGAAGGAGGCCGACGAAGTGCGCCGCATTCTCATCGACGAGTTGTTGCGCACCTTTGTTACTCCCATTGACCGGGAGGACATCTTCGCCCTCTCGCGGGCGATTGACGACGTGATAGACTATGCCAATACCACCGTGGATGAGATGGAGATTCTGAACGTGGAGCCCACTCCCTACATGCGCCGCATCGCCTCGCTGCTACGCGATGCTGCCTACGAGATACACCTGTCGGTGTTGCGTCTTGAAGATCACCCACGCGTGGCCAGCGAGCACGCTCAGCGGGCCAAGGCGTTGGAGAATCGGGTGGAACACGTATACCGCGAGGCGGTGGCCGATCTGTTCAGCGGCCCACAAGATGTGGAGCATGTAGTTGAGATGCTGAAGCTGAGGGAGGTGTATCGCCACCTGAGCAACGCCGCCGACCGAGGTGATGAAGCAGCAAACATCATCGCCGACATCGTCGTCAAGATGAGTTGAGTATAGGGTCCCAGTACAAACAGGCATCAGGAGAAAAGGTTGACAATCCTCATCGCGTTGATCGTCATCGCTCTCATCTTCGACTTCCTAAACGGCTTCCACGACTCCAGTAACATCGTGGCCACTATGATCTCGTCACGGGCCTTCCGGCCCCGCGTGGCCCTGGGTGTGACGGCAATGGCTGAATTTCTGGGACCCTTCATTTTTGGAGTGGCTGTGGCCAAAACCATCGGGCACGACATTGTCGCGCCGGGTACGATCACCATCGCGGTGATTTTGGCTGCGCTGTTGAGCGCCACTCTGTGGAACATCTTGACCTGGTATTTGGGCATCCCCAGCAGCTCCTCGCACGCCCTCATCGGTGGCATCATCGGCGCCGTAGCGGTCGGGGCCGGGCTACAGGCCATTCAGATGAGCGGGCTTAGAAAGGTGCTGATCGCCCTGTTCCTCTCTCCCATCATCGGCCTGGCGGCTGGCTACCTGTTTACCAAACTGGTGTTCTTCCTGTCCCGGGGCGCGTCGCCGCGCATCAATTGGTTCTTCAAGCGCTCCCAGATCGTTACTGCTGTGGCATTGGGCCTCAGCCACGGCACCAACGACGCTCAGAAGACGATGGGCGTCATCGCCCTGGGGCTGGTAACGACTGGCTTCCTGACCGACTTCTATGTCCCTACCTGGGTGATTGCTCTCAGTGCCGGGGCCATCGCCCTGGGCACCGCTCTTGGCGGCTGGCGACTCATCAAGACTCTGGGCGGCAGGTTCTACAAAATCCGGCCGGTCCACGGTTTCAGCAGCCAGGTAACGTCGGCGTCGGTCATCTTGGGGGCCTCTATAATGGGTGGGCCGGTCAGCACTACCCAGGTGGTCAGTTCATCCATCATGGGGGTTGGATCGGCTGAGCGATTGAGCAAGGTGCGTTGGGGCGTGGCCGGGAATATCGCGGTGGCCTGGATAGTCACTATCCCGGCCACCGCGTTGGTCGCTGCCGCCCTGTATTGGCTGGGAGTACGGGCCACGCCGGCTCTGTTATCAATGGTGAGATAGGTTAATGAATGTAGGTACCGACTTCGACATCGCAATGATCGGTCATTTCGCCAAAGACCGACTGGTGGTTGACGGCCGAGGCGAGATTTCCTCTGGTGGCGGCGTTTACTATGGGAGCATAGTCCTGCGTCGCCTGGGCGTGCGAGTGGCCGTGGTCACCCGCTTGCATCCCGACGATTTTCCCCGTCTGGACGAATTGAAACAAGAAGGCGTCCGGGTGTTTGCCACGCCGGCACCCGAAACCTCGGGAATCGAGAACATCTACGACTCGTCCGATATGGAGCGGCGTATCTGTAAGCCCATCGGTTTCGCTGGTCCTTTCCAAATTGAAGACATCCCCGATCTCTCGGCTCGGATGTATATGGTGGCCTCCATTATCGCGGGTGAAGTGGATCTGCTACTGCTCAAATCGCTCGCCCGGCGCGGCCCGGTCGCCGTTGACATTCAGGGATTCGTCCGCGCCAGAGAGAATGCGGATCTGGTCTTCCGCGAATGGCTCGATATGGAGGAGGGCCTGTCACATGTGACCTACCTCAAAGTGGACCGTGCCGAAGCGGAACTGCTGACCGGACTTACTGACCTGACTGCGGCGGCCCGTCGCCTGGCCGAGTACGGCCCACGCGAAATCGTGCTCACTCAATCATCGGGGGTCACCGTATTCGCCGATGGACAAGTTTTCCAGGCTCCCTTCACCCCACGTTCGCTGGCAGGGCGCACCGGTCGCGGGGACACCTGCTTCGCCACCTATCTTGGCCGTCGCCTGACCAGTTCACCTGAAGAGGCAACGCGTCTTGCGGCAGCCATCACCACACTCAAGCAGGAACAGCCCGGTCCTTGGCGCGGCACATTAGCTGATGCAGAGGCAATGCTAACGGGCGACCGATGACCCCCTGTCCTGAAACACAGTCCGGTGAGGGTGTTGAGGTAAGAACGAAGGAGACACGATGGGCAAAGAGATCATTCTGATCGTGGATGACGAGCCCCATATTATAGAATTGGCAACGCTCTATCTAAAGAACGAGGGGTATCGAGTCATCTCAGCCACCGACGGCGCGCAGGCCTTGGAAAAGATCGAGACAGACCGGCCTGCGCTGGTGGTGCTCGACTTGATGTTGCCCGAGATCAACGGCTGGGAAGTGTGCCGCCAGGTACGGGCTAAGAGCAATCTGCCCATCATCATGCTCACTGCCCGCTCTGACGACGTGGACAAAATCGTGGGTCTGGAGTTGGGCGCCGACGACTACGTAACCAAGCCTTTCAATCCGCGAGAGTTAGTGGCGCGGGTGAAGACCGTGCTACGGCGAGCCGATGCGATGGCATCGGGTGGGTCGGAGGGACCGGTGCACGCCGGGCCGCTCACGATTGACCCGGCCCGCCGAGAGACCCGCCTAGGTGATCAACTCCTGGATCTGCGCACCAAGGAGTTCGACCTGTTACGAGTTTTGGCCGAACATCAGGGTATGGTTCTCAGTCGCGAACAGTTGCTCGATCTGGTCTGGGGCTTCGAGTATTACGGCGAAACTCGAACCGTGGACGTGCACGTGGCCCACCTACGCCAAAGATTGGGGGACGGCCCGGTGGCCATCGAGACAGTATGGGGCGTTGGCTATAAGTTGGTGGTTGAGTGATGCGCCCAGCACCCAGTCTTCGCGCACGGCTGTTGGTCTCATACATCACCGTCATCGTCGTCTGTTTGGCTCTGGCCGCCCTGACGCTCATCCTCATCGCGCGCCCTATTCAGCAGCGATTGATCACGGCACGCCTGGCGGCGCAAGTGACGCTCACAGCCCCGCGGGTGCAAACGATGCTGGAACGTGGTCTTTCACCCGACCAGGTAGCAGCGCGCATAGGAGAGATTGCTTCCAGACGAGATATGCGGGTGCTGCTCGTAGACAGACAGGGCCGAATTCTGGGAGACACGCAGGGTGAGTGGCAAGGTCAGCTTGTGGATGACGTGCCACACACCCCGAATGGACAGCCTGAAAACAGCGGCCTCCTGACCGGACCGGGTGACGTTCATCTTTTGTACGCAGGGAGAATAGCCGGGCAAGAGACAGCCAGCCCCTTATGGATCGCAGCAGTGACACCCTCACCGCGCACCGCAGGTACGCTGCTGGGTGAGCTGGGCCAGGGACTGCTGATCGCTGGCCTGGTAGCGTTGACCCTCTCGGTGTTGCTGGCAGCCCTCATCACCCGCTGGGTGGCCAGGCCCCTGCGGCAGATGGCTCAGGCGGCGGAAGCCATTGCTGCCGGGGAGTATGATCAGACGCTGAACATCAAGGGGCCTGGGGAGGTACGCGTTCTAGCTGAGAGCCTTGAGTTGATGGCCAAGCAGGTTAAGGCCAGCCAGCAGGCGATGCGTGACCTGGTAGCCAATGTCTCGCACGATTTGAAGACTCCCCTTACCTCTGTTCAGGGCTTCGCCCAAGCGTTGCTGGAAGGAGCCACCCAGGACAAGGCAGCACGCCAGCGTGCGGCGTCTGTAATATACGAAGAGTCAAGCCGCATGGTGCGTATGGTCGAGGAATTGCTGGATCTGGCTCGCATCGAGTCGGGGCAAATGATGCTGGATCAGCGTCCCCTTGACTTACGGGAACTGGTAAGTGGAGCAGTGCAAGCCTTAGCACCGGTCGCCGCAGAAAGGAGAGTGACCCTCCAGGCCAATTTCCCGGAGCTGCCCCTCGTGTTGGGTGACGGGGACCGACTGGCTCAGGTATTCACCAATTTGCTGGATAACGCCTTAAAATATACCTCGGAAGGCGACCGGGTGCAGGTGACGGCCCAAATCCTGAAAGCGCAGCCGCGCCCCCAACGCGGTGGCGTCTTGGCGCGCCCTGACGCTTCGACGCTGGTCAGCCTGCGAACCGACTTCGTGGAAGTGAGCATTGCTGATACGGGACGCGGTATACCGGCTGAGGACTTGCCCCGCATCTTCGAGCGATTTTACCAGGCGGACAAGGCACGGACATCACGCCGTGGATCGGGGTTGGGGCTGGCAATTGCCAAAGAGATTATCGAAGCCCACGGGGGACGCATTGGGATCGAGAGCGTGGAAGGGTTGGGGACTCGCATTACGGTGGCACTGCCAGTCAGCGCTCCTCCTTCCAAATCCTGATAGGCGGAGCAGCGCAAGTACGTTGAACCTTATCTGAAGAGTATTGCTGCTAGGGTGAAGAAACCTTGACTGCAAGGTCTGTGGTTAGACTATCTACGGTGATGGTAATCGATCCATCAGGTTGAGCAACGGCAGTCTCCGCCTCAATAACCTGTAGAGTCGAGTCAGGCTGATAGGGATCCCACCACTCGACGATGTAGCTCTGACCTGGTTCAAAACCCGCAATAGTGACCGTTCCAGAAGCGGCGGGTATGGATATACCGTCTACTACATTCCGCCAGATGTGGTTCTTGTTTTGAATCCAGAGGTGGGCTCGACCGTGGACCACGTCCTTTTGACCCCAGGCCCGCAGATCTGGATGGGAGGAGACAGGAGCTGCATCTTCATAGTGCCCATTATTCAAGGGAATGTTGCTTATAAAGTTGTAGTAAGCCCTGAACATGGGGCGATGATCGTGAGAACCGTCCTTGTAGATTCGAGAAAGGAATGAGCCCCCGGTCCAGTATGACTCAAGCAAACCACCGGAGTTGATCCCGGCCCATATCATATTATGCAGCCAAACTCCATTGGTGACGTTTTCGGAAAAGAGATCGGGGCCATCAAACAAGAAACCGCTTTCGCCCCGCATGACGGGTTTTCCTGGACCATTAGGCTGTTTGGCTCCGTGGTACATACTCAATTTCTGAGAAAACAGGGCCGCATCATAGAAATCGCTGACATCATAAATATAGTCGAGTGGGCTTGTATCAGACTCCCGGGCATAGTGATGAACATCGGCATAATCTACATATGGATACTCTTCGCTGCCCCAAAATGAGTTTGGAAAGCTGTGCCAGAAGGAAGTCGTAACCAGGTGCCAATTCGGATGTTTGGTTTGCTGTGCCTCGGGGATGAAGGCCTGTTGAAAATACCTGCCTAACTCATCGGCGAGCACGTAGTATTGGCTATCATTAGGATCCCCTTCGTTTAACAGCTCCCACGAATGAATGTTGGGCGAATAGCCCCAACGCGCTTGAAGATAACGCCACCACGCTTCCAGCAACCATCGAGTTTTCGTCTTCCCGCTGGTCTCCCGACCATCACCCAAGAGCAACTTCTGAGGATTCTGAGATGGGAGATAGGTGGAAAGGCTGCCATCGGGTTCAAAGATATTCAGAACGTAATCATTCTTTTCAAGGATAACGAGCTTAAAGTAAATCCCATACCGTTCGGCAAGGTTGAGAGTCTTATCCAAGACATACGAATTGCGTTGATCAAAGTATAAGTGGTGCGCCATCCAGGGCTTGTAGATAACATTAGGGCCGTATTGGCCGCCGCCAAGATCCTCTTCGAGCCAAACATAATCGACAAAGACATACCCCGATGTTGCGTTTTCAATAGCTAGATACAGATTATCAAGGAAATCGGTGTCACCGCTATTGAATCTGCCCTCCAGGATTTGCCAACCCGGATTTTCGGGATCTGGATAGAGTGACCAACTATCGGCCGTATAGTGAGTAGCAGCCAAAATCGTTCCTGTGCCGGGGTAATAGCAGCGCCGCGTCTCATCGGCTTCGTGCCAAAGCCAGCCACCCGTCTTGACGGCAAAACCATAAGGCTGGCCCGGGACTTTGGGACCGGTGAGGTCTTGCTCTTTGAGTCTGACCCTGATTCGATAATCGATGTTACGCTTAACAGGGAGCTGTGGAGTTTGCCACCCCCACACTACGCAGGGGACAAAACCCCATTGTTTACCATCTTCAGATACAGTTTCATTATGCGATAACCACAGAAAGACCTCACTTCCAGGTCTGGCAATTGGGGGATCTACGCCGGGTGTGAGGTTGAACGGCGGGGCAGTATCATGCCTCAAGCGAGCGTTTGGCTCCGAAGACCATGGAGCGGCACCAAATGACAACCAGGGGCTCCAAGCAGAACCGAAAATAGATAATTGCGATGGTATCCAAGTTCTGATGAGCTGAATCCCATTTTCAGACATGATCTGAAAAGTGTGCTCATCAGCAGAAATGTCGAAGTTATACCCAAGTCCAGGGAAGTAGGTGCCATCCTCATACTCAAAATAGCGAGGGTCCGTTTCGGCTACCCTGATAAATCCTTTGTTTTCAGAAGGCACCACACCAAAGGCGAAGGTTGGAGTCTCATAAATACCACTCGCATCTTGGGCAACCAGCTTAAACTGCCAGTCTCCTTCTTGATGCGGTGAAAACCGAACTTTCCAGGAGTGGTTCTCGGTAGGATATAGCCATTCTTTGCCACTTTTTATCTCGTCTTGAAACTCCTGGTAATAGAAGGCAGGCTGTATGAATACCGTTCTCCAGTTGTCCGGCGTGAAGAGGGCATCTACGCTTATGCCAATGCCAGGCTCAATTCCAGGCGGCGCGGTGGCGTCATAGGGTAGCTGAAAGTTCTGCGCAGCGCTGTCCACCTGGAATGTTACTTCAAGTTTCTCATAAAGAGGGATTTCGCCGTTGGCATATTCCGTTGCATTGGTGGTAATATCTCGAATGGGAGGACCATCCCCAGCTCTGGGGGATGCTTCAGCGTGGATCGCTCCCTCCGAATTGTGACCTGGAGTGGACCTGTCATCACCTTCGCGGGGCCTCAAAATGACAAGAACCCCTATAAGGGTTCCTGCCAACACGCCTACGAGTATTCCAAGGAGAAGCACACGTGATTGCATGTTCTTTGGGTTTTTGCTAGCGGTACGGGCATTCCTGGACATACTTTAGCTGTGATTGAAGTGCACAGATATATGGGCGAACTGGATGGACAGCGTATGATGAAGCCAATGAGCACCCCGGAAGGAGCCTTCTCCAACGTGAACCCTATCAGGCAGCTTCATCAGCAGTCGCCTCAGCCTCGGCAACTACCTCATCCGCAGCAGTCTCCTCGTCTTCCTCGATGGGTGCCCGCAACTCTTCCGGAACTTCCAATTCCTCAGCTTCCTCGGGTTCGATGACGACCTTGAGATTGGCCGATACGTCGGTCATCAGACGAACTTCGACCGAGTGTTCACCAAGCTGGCGCAAGGGATCGCTGATGATCTTGCGCCGGTCGAGTTCCTGGCCCAGTTCACGTTCGACTGCCTCAGCCAGGTCGGCGGTGGTGACAGAACCGTAGAGCTTGCCCGTTTCCCCGGCACGGGCTGTGAAGACGAGAGAGAGTGCCTCTATACGCCCCGCCAGATCTTGAGCGCTGGCCAGTTGCCGGGATCGGGTGCGTTCACCGGCTTTGCGAATCTGATCGGCCTGTTTGAGCGCACCCGGAGTGGCTATCTTGGCCAAACCGCGAGGGATCAAATAGTTACGGCCATACCCGTCGGCAACTGTCACCACGTCACCGGCGAGCCCTAAATTGATCACGTCCTTAAGCAACAGGACATTCATGGTTGTCTGCCTCTCTTTCCATACGAAGTACATTCTTCCAAATCTTACATCAAAGGCCAGAATCGAGCAAACTCGACTGCAATTACGGGGTACCCTCTACCGGTGAGCGTTACAGGTTTGGGACACAGGAGTAAGGGTGCGGATTGAGGCGGGAGCGTGGGAGATGTGGACTTCCCCCCCTACAAGAAGGGGGTGACGGCTGTACAAGCCGTGAAAGTAGCCCTCCGA
>DAOUMD010000103.1:0-45569 GCA_034412795.1 Anaerolineae bacterium | reverse complement strand
GAGGACGACAAGACGCTGGAGCGGGTGCAGGCCACGGGGGAGTTGCGCGTTGGCCTCGATGCCAGTTTTCCGCCTTTCGAGTCGCTGGATGCGGAAGGAAACGTGGTGGGCTTTGACGCCGACCTGGCCCACACCATTGCTGCCGGGTTGGGCGCCGAGCCGGTTTTCGTCAACGTGGGTTTCGACGGCCTCTACGACGCGCTATGGGCCGACCGGGTGGACGTGGTCATCTCCGGCCTGCCTTACGACCCGCGCCGCACCCAGGACGTCAACTACTCCCAACCCTATTTCAACGCGGGCCAGGTACTCGTCGTCCGCGCCGACGACACAGCCTTTACCCAGGGTAGCGCAGGCATCCCTATGCCTGCGGAGAGCACCCCAATGCCAGCACTCTCCGGACGAGTGGTCGCCGTGGAGTGGGGCAGCCTGGCCGATATGGAAGCGCGCCGCCTCATGGAAACCAGCGACGACATGCAAACGCTCCCCCAGCCGACCGCCCAGGATGCGTTAAGCGCCCTGGTCGCCGGCCAGGCCGACACTGCCATCGCCGATGCGGTCTCGGTTTATCAGTTCATAGGAGAACACGGAGAGAGGGTACGCATCATAGAGATGCTGACCGACGAGCCCTACGTCATCGCCACCCGCGTCAAATCGCGCCGCTTGGCCCAAGCCGTCGACGACGCGCTGACCGACCTGCGCGAGACGGGCGTTCTAGATGAGCTTATAGACACATGGTTCTGACATAAAAAAACGGCGCCCCTGACACGCCGGCCAAGACGGGCCAGGGGGAAATGCACCCTACGGACTTACGTCCCACGCAGTACGCAATACGCAGTACGCAATACGTTTTTACGTTTCACGCATCACGTGTCACTCGTCATTTGTCACTTGTCATCATCGCCTTAATCGCCGGCGTCACATCCTGCAGGCTTCCTAGACGCGCCGCCAGTTCTTGATGCCCGGCACCGACCAGCAAGCTCAGTGCCGGGTTAAGCGTGTGTTTGGAGGTGCTCATGTCCTCGAAATTGCCGTGGTCGCTCAGGATCACCAGCAGCGAGCGGCTCAGATCCAGCGCCTCGATGATCCCCCCCATAAATTCATCTAATTGTTCAAGAATAAGCAGGGACAGCTCTCGATCCTGGCGATGGCCGGCCACATCCGTATACCAGAATTCGAAGTAAGTCAGCGCGTGGTCGTCGGTCAGACGCACCAGTTGCGCCCCGGCCTGCGCCGCTGTTAGCTCGGGCACGTCGTAGCCCCACTCGCGCCAGTATTTGTTGGTCAACAGGGACGAGATGGCCCGGCCAGCCTTGAGTTCGTCCGGGCCGCGCAATTTGAGCCCGGCCAGCACTGCCGCGCGGCTGTTGGCACTCAGCCGCTCCGTGCCCCGTCCCAGCCGGCTGAGAAAACGGTCCGGGTAGGCATTAGCAAAAGCAACCGGCTTGCCAGCCATCAGCAATTCTCGGAAGAGGTTGCCGTTGCTTAGCAGATCGCGCAGGGGCGGGTTAGGGTAAGGGCCGTAATGCTGTCCGATCAGGGCGGGAGCGTTGACGCCGGTCAGGATGCTCGTCTGCCCCGTGCCGCTTTGGGGCAGGCCAGGCACCCCCATTTGTGCGTCGAGGGGCAAGAGCGTGGCGTGGCGTGTGGCATATCCCCCATTGACGCGCACCGGTCGCCGCCCGTCCAGCAAGCCCCGCCAGGTAGGCAGCTCGGCTTGCGCCAGAGGGTTGACCTCGGGATTGTCGTCCCCCAGGCCAACTCCGTCCATGAAAAGAACCAGCACCTGATCAATCATAACATAGAGTCGAAATTCAGTTTCATTTCTTGGCATGGCTCAGAAGTCCCTGAAATTAGGGTAACAATTGCCGACGAAGGACGAAAGACGAAGGACCAATTATTGACCCAGATATCTTCATCATTCGTCGTTCGTCATTCGTCCAGATGAGAAAGTGTTACTCTATTTCTGAACCATCCTCATTTCTTCCTCCTCAAACGCCGATCAAAGAACACCGTCACGATTCGATTGGGTTCGACGTGAGGATTGACAACCATCATACAGATAATTCCGGAAATGGTCAAGCACATTGCCGCCTGTGTTCGAGATGGAGGGATCGCTGGGCTACGCTTCCAGCTTTACACTGATCTCCAATCCCCGGCCAATAGGGACCATCACGCTTTCCAGGTTAGGGTGATTCTCCACGTAAAGGACGTAGTCTTCCAGCTCGTTTTGATGTGAGAGAACATTGTCGGCAATGACCATCCCGCCCTTCACCAGTCTCTGGTAAACTACGTCGAAATAGGTCTCGTAGTAGCTCTTCTCCGCGTCGATAAAAACCAGGTCCACCGGCTCGCCCCGGTCACGCAGCGTCTCGCGAGCGTCACCCTCCAGGATTTCGATCACATCCGCCAGACTGGCGTCGGCAAAGTTGTGCCGGGCGGCGGCGATGCGTTCCAGGTTAGCATCACAGGTGACGACTCCCCCTCCGTTGGCCTTGGCCGCCGAGGCCAACCACAGCGTTGAATAGCCGTGTGAGGTGCCGATTTCAACGATGCTCCTGGCTCCTTTGCTCAGGGCCAGCACATAGATAAGCCGGCCCGACTCGGGGTGCAAGGCTTGAATCCGCTCTGAGCCAGGCAACTCCTTGGCCCGCTCTTGTTGGTCACGCATCTCTAACCGGGCCATCACGTCGAGTACCTCAGGTTCCATTCTTTTCTCCTTTTGGGGTCAGGGAATCGGGGAATCGGGAAACGGGAAATCAGGAATCGGAAGCCAAAGAACAGGTGCTCTCCTGATTCCTGATCCCCGATTCCCTGATTCCCTGATTCCCCGATTCCCTGACCCCTGACTACCCGCCCCCCGCCACCGCTTTCTCGAAAATGGTCAACCCCTCCTCAATCTGCGCCTCGGTGACCACCAGGGGTGGCATCCAACGCACCGTGTTGCTGTAGGGACCACAGCTCATCATAAGCATGTGGCCCTCCTCCAGGCAATGCCGGGTGACGTGCTTGGCGGCGTCGGTCGCCGGCTTGCGGGTGTCCGGGTCGGTGAACTCCACGCCGACCATCAGCCCCAGGCCACGCACGTCACCGATCACCGGGTGGCGCGATTGGATCTCGTACAATCCATCCATCAACTGCGCACCCCGCTCGGCAGCGTTCTTTACCAGCCCCTCATCCAGCAGAACGCGGATGGTCGCCTCGGCGGCGGCGCAGCCGATAGGATTGCCGCCATAGGTGCCACCGTGGGTGCCCACCATCCACTTCTCCGTCAATTCACGTGGAGCCGCGATGCCCGAGATGGGGAAGCCGGAGCCGAGTCCTTTGGCCATCACCAGGATGTCGGGCTCTACCTGGACGTGTTCAAAGGCGAAAAACTTACCGGTACGCCCGCAGCCAGATTGGACCTCGTCGATGATGAGCAAGATGTCGTGTTCCTCACAAATCTGGCGCAGGCCGGGCAAGAAGGATGGCGGCGGCACCACGTAGCCCCCTTCTCCCAGCACCGGCTCAACGATGATGGCCGCCGTCTCGATGGGGGCCGTTTGGGTTTGCAGCAAGAATCGAACCTCTTCCAAAGCCCACTGGCTGGCTTGTTCCGGGTCCCAGTTATGTCGATACCAGTAGGGATATGGAGCTACAAAGACCCCGGCCGGCAAGGGCTGGTAGTTGAGGCGATACACCGTTTTGCTGGTGGTCATGGCCATTGTCTGGGCTGTGCGTCCGTGGAAGGAACCCTGGAAGACAATGACGTTGGGCCGCCCTGTGTAGTGGCGAGCCAGCTTCACCGACGCTTCCACCGCCTCCGCTCCAGAGTTGGAGAAGAAAAAGCTGTCCAGACGTGGCGGCACCACCCGGCGCAACGCCTCCGCCAGATGCAGAAGAGGCTGGTGGTAATAGATGTTCACCTGGGCATGGATGAAGCGCGCGGCCTGATCTTGAATGGCCTGGACCACCTTGGGATGGCAGTGACCGGTGTTGGTGACGCCGATGCCGCTGGTAAAGTCCAGGTAACGGGTACCCTTGTCATCCCATACGTAGGCACCTTCGCCTCGTTCCATAACCAGATCCGTGACGTGAAACCAAACGGGGGCCAGGTATAATGTATCGTGTGTCATTGATAGTCTCCTTTAAGATGGTGATCGGGGAATCAGGGAATCGGGGAATCAGGTTCTTGATCTCGGCTGCCCGGTTTCCTGATTCCTGATTCCCCGATCACCCGATTCCCTCATTCCCCGATCAGTATGGATACCAGAAATCTTTGACCGAGTCGTCAAAATCCCAGTGGACGTGCTTGGTCTCCAAGAAGCTCTCCAGCCCCTCCTCACCCAGTTCGCGGGCGTTGCCGCTCATCTTCATGCCGCCGAAGGGGCCGCCATAACAGTCGGTGAGGGGATCGTTGATCCAGATGGTACCCGCCTGCACCTCCTCAAAGAAGCGCTTGGCGAAACGGGCGTCGTTGGTGCGGCAGATGGCCCCCAGGCCATATTCCGTGTCGTTGGCCAGGCGGATGGCCTCGTCGAAGTCGCGGTAGCCCATGATAGGGATGCAGGGGCCAAAGGTCTCCTCGCGCATAATCTTCATGGTGTGATCCACATTAACCAGCACCGTCGGCTCATAATACCAGCCGCGCTCGAGTTGAGGTGGACATCCCCCACCGGCCAAGATTTTGGCGCCCTTGGACTTGGCTTCGGCCACGTGTTCTTCGACTTTGGCCCGGTAGCCAGGCGCGGCCATAGGCCCCATGTCGGTGCTCGGCTCCAGGCCCGGGCCAATCCGCAGCCCCTTCACGTACTCGGCGACGGCGGCAGCAAAGGCACCCAACTTTTCGTTGGGCACGTAAACCCGCTCCGAGGACGTGCACACCTGTCCGGCGTTGATGAGCGCCGAGTAAGATACGGCTTCGACGGCGTTCTCAATGTCGGCGTCGGGAGCGACCACGAAGGGATCCTTGCCACCCAATTCCAGATGCAGACGCTTGATGCGGTCGGCAGCCAGCCGGCTGATGTGCTGGCCCACGGCGGTGGAGCCGGTGAAAGCGATGACCGCCACATCGGGGTGTTCTATCAGCACATCACCCACGCGGTTGCCCCGTCCGATCAGTACATTGACCACGCCCGGGGGGAAGTGGTCAAAGACGACCTCGGCCAGGCGCAACGTGGCCAGTGGGGTGTGGCTGGAGGGTTTGATCACCACCGTGTTGCCCGCTGCTAGCGCCGGGGCCACTTTCCAGATCATCAGCAGCATGGGGTAATTGTAGGGCACGATACAGGCTGCAACCCCATATGGCTCTTTGAGCACAAAGTTGAACTGGCTACGCTCGGCCGAGGGCACCACCCGCCCCCGGTAGTTGCGGGCCAATTCGGCGTAATAGCGCAGGGTGTTGAGGGTCCACTCCATCTCCTCTTCGTGCTCGGGGACGGGTTTGCCCTCCTCCAGGGTATTGAGGCGGGCCAGTTCATCGAAGTGGGCCCGGATTTTATCGGCCGCTTCGTGCAGCATATCGGCCCGCTCCACGGCTGGCACCCAGCGCCACTCCTCAAAAGCAGTTTGGGCGGCGGCGATGGCCTTTAATGCATCCTCAGGCATACCATTGGGCACGTTGTCAATGACTTCTTCCGTAGCCGGGTCGTACACCTCGAAGGTGGCTCCGTCGCTGGCCTCCACCCATTGGCCGTTGATATACATCGGTTTCATTGACAGCTTCCTTCCAGTGTCCGGAGATTTGCCTAGAAATTTAAGAACTACTACAAGTCGTAGGACATATTACTCTGTCCTACGACTTGCTTGGTCATAATCACGCGGAGATTTTGCTGATCTCCAATCCTTGATTTTTATTGCGCCTTGATCTCGGTCCAAACGCGATCCCAGATACCCAGCGCATCGGTGCTAAGTGGTCCGATCCATTCCAGACGGCTGATAGTCTCCTCATCCAGGTAGATGGATGGGTCTTCCAGGATATCAGCATCAATGAACTCTTTGGCCGATTCAACCGGACTGGCATACCACACGTAGTTGGTGTTCTGGGCTGCGTGCTCGGCGGCCAACATCCAGTTGATAAAGTGCTCGGCAGTTGTCTTGCGCGTGCTGGAAGCGGGGATACACATATTGTCTTGCCAGACGACGCCACCTTCTTTGGGCATCACGTACGTCCAGTTTTCGTTTTCCTCGGCAGCCACAAAGATGTCGCCGTTCCAGCCATGTGTCAGCACGATCTCGCCCGGAATCATCAGATTGTCTATGTACCCCGCACTGTCAAAGGTCTTCCAGCAGGGTTTGGCGGCCAGGATCACGTCACGTGCTTCATTGAGATGCGCTTCATCGGTATCATTAAGCGAGTAGCCCAGGTACTTGAGGGCGGCCCCGATCAATTCGCGCTCATCATCCAGTACGTTAACGCCCGCTTCTTGATATTGACACACAGTTTCCGGATCGAATATCCAGGACCAGCTTTCGGGCGGAGGGTCCACCACGCTGGCCTCGTAACCAATGCCAGTTGTACCCCAGAAGTAAGGTACGCTATACTTGTGTTCGGGGTCGTAAGCAGGGTTCTTGTTAAACTCGGAGACATACTCCAGGTTAGGGATGTTGCTTAGATCTAGCTCAGCCAGCAGGCCCAGATCAATCATCTGGGAAACCATGTAATCGGAGGGAAAGATGACGTCATAGCCAGTGGCTCCTGCCTGCAATTTGGCCAACAGGTCTTCGTTGCTGTCGTAGGTATCGTAGATGATTTTGATGCCGGTTTCCTCCTCGTACATGGGAAGCAACTCTTCGTCAATGTAGTCAGACCAGTTGAAGACGTACAATTCTTTGGCCAACTCCGGTTCGGCAGCAGCCTCCTCTGCCGGCGCTGCTTCTTCTTCAGTTGTCGCCGGGGCTTCGGTGGCCTGTGGCGTAGCTGCCCCACCACATTGGGCCGCCACCAGCAGCAGTACGAGCAACCCAACGAGTACCCAGAACCGCTTCTTCATTCTCTTTTACCTCCTTTGGCTTAATCGTTGATGATCCGAAATCTGGCGAGATAGTGAAGCTCTTTTCCTCTATCACCTCCTTTGCAAAACGAGTGATCCCAATAACAAGGTAATAGACACGACTAGCATCACAGCCGAGATGGCGTTCACCTCAGGCGTGACGCCCATACGAATCATCGAGTAAACACGAACCGGCAGCGTGGTAGCGCCGGGTCCAGAGACAAAAAACGTGATGACAAAATCGTCAATCGATAGAGTGAAGGCCAACAGTGCGCCGCCGATGATGCCTGGCATAATCAAGGGCAAGGTAACACGCCGGAAAGTCTGCCATCCGTTGGCGTACAGATCCTGGGCTGCTTCCTCCAGGCTGCGGTCGAAGTCGGCCAGACGGGCACGTACTACTATAGCCACAAAGGAGATGTTGAAAGCCACATGGGCAATGATGATGGGCGTCACCCGGATGAGCCGCGCCAGGAAACTCGCCAGAAACTCCGGCAATAGAGGCGCGTACCCAACCTGGTCGGCCAGTGTCTGCGTCCAGCCGCCCAGATTGATGAGCACGAAGAAGAGAATAAGCGACAGGGCCATCACGATCTCGGGGATGATAATGGGCAGATAAAGCACCGCATCGAAGGCCAGTTTCCCGAAAAAGTTATAGCGTTCCATGGCCAGGGCGGTCATAGTGCCGATGATGGTGGCGATGACGGTCGAAATGATAGCCACCACCAACGTGTTGTACACAGCGTCAATGATACGCTGGTTCTGAGCCAACTCACCGTACCACTTGAATGTGAAGCCTTTCCACACACTGGTACCTAATACGCGCCCCCCTTCGGTGACGACTGCCGCATTAAACGAGAAGACGATCAGAATGGCGATCGGCGCGTATAGAAAGATATACGCCAACCAACTCAGGTTTGAAAGCCACTCACTGGTTTTTTCGGAGATGCGTGGCAACTCAGCAGTGCGCGGCGTCACGCGTGCCAGGACATATTCCCGGTTCAAATCCAGCAAGACCAAGAAAAAGAAGATAGTTCCTAACGATAACCATGTAAGCAGCGTGCGGGCCACATGGTTCTGTTGCCAAACGAACGAGAGGGCCAATAAGACCAGGTAACCGACGGCGAAGCCTAAGACAAAGCGGGGCACCTGATCAAGGGTAGTACGCCCCAGCAATAATGCTCCGCCTCCGATTAGAAGGCCAAGACCGGCCGCCTCCAGCAGCTCCAAAAGGAACATGTACAGATTATCCAGAGCGCTTCCGCTGGTGCTAGAAAGCGTGACATCAGCAGGGGGGACTGTCATAGGGTCTCGCCTCCACTGCGGAAGTAATACAGCGTAGCCGCCAACACGGTGAGCATCAAGATGAAGCCGACCGCCGAGCCAAAGGGCCAATCACGCACTTTCAGGAACTGCTGCTGCAACAGGTTACCGACCATGGTCACCTTGGCACCTCCCATAAGATCGGGGGTCACGTAGGCACCGATTGAGGGGATAAAGACGATGATGCTACCAGCCACGATGCCAGGTTTTGTTAGCGGTAGAACGACCCGCAGAAAGGTACGTAATGCGTTGGCGCCCAGGTCTTGAGCTGCTTCAACCAGCGACAAATCAATCTTCTCGATCGAAGCATATAGTGGCAAGACCATAAAGGGTAGGTAGCCGTAGAAGAGACCCACGACGACTGCGCCTTGGTTGTATAAAAGAGGCAAGGGTTGGACGATAAATCCTAAGCCAAGAAACAGGTTGTTGATGACGCCTGTATCGCGCAGAATGACCATCCAGGCGTAGGTCCGAACCAGAAAGTTGGTCCAAAAGGGGATCATAACCAACAGCAGCAGGACGTTGCGCCGGTTAGGGGCTTGGCGGGCGATGAAGTAGGCCAGCGGATAGCCTACCAGGAGACACAGCAGGGTATTGAGCAAGGCGATGCCAAGAGAGCGGATAAAAATCTGTATGTAGAGGTATCGGTCACCCACCTTGCCGAAGAAGCGCGCGTAGTTCTTGAGCGTCCAACTATACACCACCTGACCAGCGTCGCCCCGTTCGCCAAAGCTGACCAGTAGCACCAGTACCAACGGTGCGAGAAAGAAGATGAGCAACCACAAAGCGGCTGGCGAGATGAGGCCCAGCACCGGCCCCGTATTGCTGCGACGAAACCCGCGTAGCAGCCTGCTTATTATCCCACCCGACGCTTGCTTACGTTCCAAGGTAGCCATAGGTTCCTCCTATTCCGCCAGCAGGAGGCCACTTTCGGTCGTCCAGGCCACGTACACCGTATCGCCCCGCTCGCCGGAGTAAGCCCCCTGGTCGGTTGCGGAGATGCTATTCTGCTGGCGTACCCGGATCGCCATGTCTTCGGCCAATGAGATCTGGAAGTGTGTGTCGGTGCCGATGTACACCACCTCCTGTATAACGCCGGGCAGGCAATTTTCGATACGCGGGAGCGGCTTGTCAAGTATGCGGATCTTTTCGGGGCGGATGGTCACTGTCACTTCCGGACTGGCTGTGCCCTCCTCGCCTACCGGCACTCGAACTGTCAGGTTCGGTCGAATCTTAACCACAACCTGGCCATTCTCCTGCCCAACCACCTCTCCATCCAGGAAGTTCGTCTCACCAATGAAACCGGCCACAAAGCGGCAGGCAGGACGCTCGTAAATCTCGGTGGGTGAACCTACCTGCAAAACATGCCCTTCGTGCATCACTGCAATGCGGTCGGACATGGTGAGCGCCTCTTCCTGGTCGTGGGTAACGTAAATAAAGGTAATGCCCACTCGATGCTGCAAATCTTTTAATTCAAGTTGCATCTCCTTGCGCAGCTTGAGGTCCAGAGCGCCAAGAGGCTCATCCAAAAGCAGCACTGACGGCCGATTGACCAGCGCCCGTGCCAGCGCAACGCGTTGCTGCTGCCCGCCAGAGAGTTGCTTGGGATGGCGATCCTCCATTCCCGGCAGGCGGACCATCTCCAGCGCTTCGGTCACGCGCTGGTTGATCTCGGCACGGGAAACTCGCTTCATCTCAAGCCCAAAGGCCACATTTTGGGCAACCGTCATATGGGGGAAGAGCGCGTAGTTCTGAAATACCATGTTGGTATTGCGCTCGAAAGCGGGGACGCCGGCGACAGGCTGATCGGCGATAAAAACCTCACCCGCTGTCGGTTGTTCAAAGCCAGCGATCATGCGCAGCGTGGTCGTCTTACCACACCCACTCGGCCCGAGTAGTGAGAAAAACTCTCCATCCCGGATGCGCAAGGACACATACTCCACGGCCACCACGTCGCCGAAGCTCTTGACCACGTCGCGCAGTTCAACAGCTACGTTTTCCACACTCTCCTCCTAAAATTGGAACCAAGGCTGGCGAACAGGGAGGAGGGTAAAGGTTGATATCCCCTGCCTCGCCATTACCACGGGGGGGGAAATACTGGTAGCGTGAAGTATAGCCGAAAGTCGGGTCATCGTCAATTGTGTTCAGAATAGGTCATTAACTGAGGTGATCGAGCGACACGTACAGCACAGCCTGAACGAGATAGCCTTGGGGCTTTTCCAAGAATTAAATTGCGCAAACGTCGCACCAGGTTGAGATTGCTACGAGCCCGGGGTTGGGGTTGGCGTGTCAGTGGCGTCAACCTGAATTGGGGCATCTGGGGCTTGTTCTAGCTTCTCCCACACCTGGTCAACTACCTGGCCGGGCTCACCCATCTGACCCATAGACTCGCCGTTGACGATGACTTCTACTCCACCGGCGTTACCAGCCCGTACGGCCACCTGGCGGTCGCCCGTCCAATGTCGCTGTTCACCAACCTGGAGTACACCTTCAAAGGCCTTGGCTTCGTCTACCAAGACTTGCACCCATGACTCCTCCGTGATTGCCAATTCGACAGTAACACCGGTGTAATAGAGTGGTGTGAGAGTAACAGTTGGTGTGGGAGTATCGGTGGGCAATGGAGTGGGTGTGGGGAGCGCAATCGCCGCTTCGCTGGAGGGTGTGGGTGGAGCATCGAGTGACTCCATCTCCAGGGGCAGCAGAAATTGTCGATAAACGAAGTACAGGATGATGCCCACCAAAGCCGTTAACATTAGAAAGCCGATGAGCAGATCAGGTGAAAACTTGGAAGGGGGCGTCATAGGAATACTCTTGAGCCTGATTCCGCCCCCAGCCCGGGTCCTATGGCCTGGAGCTGCGTATCCCATCTCCTCATCATAAAGCTCAAGCACATAGCCTACGTCGAGATTGAGCACCGAGGCATAGTTGCGTAGGAAGCCACGTGCGGCAACATAGTTGGGCAGTTCGTCGAAATCCTCCGTTTCCAACGCTTCCAGAAAGACACGTTTGATGCGTGTTGAGGTTTCCACATCGCCCAAGCTCATGCCCAGTTGTTCCCGGGACTCACGTAACAGATCACCTAATTTACCCAATTGGCTTACTCCACGTGGCAAGATCGAGTTTCTATCATAAGACGGTGAAGGACAAAAGTCAAATTGGTGAGTGTTTTTCCTTGGCAGCCATTAGAATCGGGGTATAATCAATTTCAAAGTAACTACTAGCCCACCGCTCATGAGGGATGACAATCCCGAGCTTTTTCTCACGGAGAAGGCCGTTAGAGACCTCCGGGCTGTCGTCCGTCGAGAGCGGCTGAGCAAGTTATATTTCGATATAGAAGTCGGCCTCGGAGGTTCTTAACGGCGATGCACGTGGCGATCAATGGCTGGTTCTGGGATCAACCGTCCACTGGCAGCGGACAGACAGTGCGTTATCTTGTACCTGCGCTGGTCGCGGAAGACACAACGCTGGATATCACCCTGGTGGTTCCGGAGTGGGCCATTAGCCGCCAAGCGATTGGGGCCATGTCTGAGCGAGTGACCCTGGCACCCGTCCCCTGCCGGCCTGGCAACCTGGGAAAACTCTGGTTTGAGCAGCGCACTTTCCCTCGCACCTGCCGCCAGCTCGGCGTTGACCTGGCTCATATCCCCTATTTTGCCTCTTCGCTGAGTCCAATGCTGCCCACTGTGATGACCATCCACGA
This sequence comes from Anaerolineae bacterium, assembly GCA_034412795.1. GTDB lineage: Bacteria > Chloroflexota > Anaerolineae > 4572-78 > NAK82 > JAUVPY01. The sequence goes on along the minus strand of DAOUMD010000103.1, from coordinate 33,575 downwards.
TCTCATCCCGATGATCTTGCCCGAGTATCGAGGGAGTGTTTTGGTCCGGCTTTACACATCGTTGGTGGCATCGGCGGCTGCGCGCACCCGTCTGGTTTTAACCGATTCCGAGGCCAGCAAGAATGACATCCTGTCGCATCTGAAGCTACCCGATTCTCGCGTACGAGTCGTTTATCTCGCGCCCGCACCTCACTACCGGCCGGTTGACGACCCAGACTGCCTCGAAACCGTCCGTCGCAAATACAATTTGCCCGAGGAATTTGTCCTGTGGCTTTCCGGTTTTGACGTGCGTAAGAACGCCCAGGCGTTGCTACACGCCTATACGTGGGTGTATGAGGCGCTAGGTGATGACTACCCGCTGGTGATGGCCGGTGTGTTGCCCGAGGAAGATACCTCCTTTTTCCCTGACCCGCGCCGTATCGCTGCGGAACTGGGAGTGACAGACGCGGTCCGCTTCCCTGGCTGGGTGGATGAGGCCGACAAGCCGGCCCTCTACAGTGCTGCGACCGCTTTCGTCTTTCCCTCTCGCTATGAAGGTTTTGGTCTGCCCGTTCTGGAGGCGATGGCCTGCGGGACACCTGTGGTCACCAGCAATGCTGCCTCACTGCCTGAACTGGCCGGAGCGGCTGCCTTTCAAGTTGATCCCGGCGATCCGCGCCGGTTGGGTGCGGCGATTATTGCCCTTTGCATCCAGGAAGACCTTCACGCGGAGATGCGCGAGAAGGGACTGGCCCGGGTGGCCCAGTTCACCTGGGAGAAGACCGCGCGTGAGACGCTGATCGCGTACCAACAGGCACTAGGGCGATAGGTAGTACGGGAAATGCGTGCCGTGAACCGCCGCCTTCAGTTACCGGGTTTGGAGTGCTACTTGATGGCGCAGCCCTTGCGTTAGCTACGTCATCTGGCATTCAAAATGATGTGCGGAGCTGGGTCTCTCCCGGCTCCGCACATAAACCTGGTGATAATTCTGGACAGTATGAGGCTGGACGCGCCGTGGGGGTTGGGCCGACTCACCGCCCTTGCGGATTCCATCGCCAGCCCTTTCGCTCCGAGCCTCATACCGATTTATGGCTTCAGTATAACACAATCCATATAGCCAACGCTTGACGCCCATCTGACGCACGACCTACGATTGGCCGTCCTGTGAACGCGGTCGCTGAGTTGACAGACTTGTGCAAAGTCGCTTGACAGGCAACCGGGGCGTGTGATATTATTTGGATAAGCCCTATTGGAATTGAATATGTTGTACAACCAAGCACACGGGAGGTCCCCTATGGATGTGTCAGTAATCGATAGGCTAGCGATTTTTCGCAATCTTATCACTCTACGCGACGGTACCCGGGTGCTTCTTCGGGTACTCAATGAGGACGACAAAGACCGATTGCAGGCAATGTTCGCCATGGTCAGCGACGACGATGCGGAGACAATGCGCGACAATGTCAAGGACCCGGCTGCTATTCACAAGTGGATAGACGAGTTAGATTACAGCCGGGTGATTCCGCTGGTAGCCGTCGTCAACGACGAGATTGTGGGCGACGCAACCCTGCATCTTGGTCGGGGACCGTGTCGTCATAAGGCCGAAGTCCGTATATTCTTGTCGAAGCCCTATCGTCAACGCGGTCTCGGCACAGCTATGCTCAGGGCGTTGATTGATCTCGCCAAGAGGCTGGAACTACATCTCCTCACCGTTGAGGTGATTGCCAACAGAACCCCTCTGATACGAGCCTTTAGGGGGCTTGGTTTTCAAATGCAGACCACGTTGCCCGATTATTTCATGATGCCTGATGGCGAAACCCTCGATGTGGCACTCATGATCCTCCCTTTGGTGAGGACTGTGACTGAATTCTAGATTTGGCTTTCTGACATTTCGTGGCGAGCACATTGGCAGGGCTCGGCTTCAAATCCTATGGAGTGGCTGCGGAAATGGAAATCAACAGAGCTGACAGGTTTTGGAACCGTCAGCTCTGTTCTATTCTGTCTCGTTAAAGCGCCGGTTACCTTTCTCTAAAGCGAGGCAGAGGAAGGTGTCAGAGGAGGTTATCCCATGAAGAAAATCGCCATTATCGGGGGTGGGACGATGGGAAGCGGGATTGCCTACGTCACCGCCCAGGCCGGTTTCCCTACCTGCCTGTATGATGTGTTTCCCGAACAATTGACCCGGTCCAGGGCATATCATCAACAACTGTTGAGCAAATGGGTGGACAGAGGTCGCCTGACTCTAGCCGACGCTGATGCAACCGCCATGCGCATTATCTACACCGGTGACATGGTTGAAGCGTTGTCCGACGCCGATATGGTCATTGAGGCTGCGCCGGAGAACATCAAACTGAAGAAAGAGCTGTTCGGCCAGTTCGAAGGGCACGTGAGCGACGAAACGATTCTGGGCAGCAACACAAGTTCGCTGCCGATCACCGAAATCGCCACGGCGGTGCGGGTGCGGGACCGGGTGGTCGGTATTCATTTCTTCAACCCGGCGCCGGTGATGCAACTCATCGAGGTCATCCAGGGGATGGAGACCAGCCAGGCTACGGTGGAAACAGTCGTCGAGTTTGCACGACAAGTTGGGAAAGAGCCGGTAGTGGTCAGGGATTTCCCCGGCTTCGTCACCACCCGAGTGGGCTTGATGCTCATCTCTGAGGCCATTTTTGCTCTGCAAGAGGGGGTTGCTGATCGGGATGCGTTAGATAAAGCCATGAAGTTGGGCTACAACCTGCCTATGGGTCCGCTGGCGCTGGCCGACCTGATCGGTCTGGACGTAGCGCTGAACATCCTCGACGCGCTATATACCAACTACAAAGACGGCCGCTACCGCGCGCCCATCCTGCTGCGCAAGATGGTGCAGGCCGGGCACCTGGGGCGCAAGACGGGGAAGGGGTTTTATGAGTACTGAAAATGACTACCAGCCTTGCTCGGAGAAGGTCTGCACTTGCCCTGCGGCAAGCACGGGTGACCCTCGATTTAGCCTCGCATACGTACTGAAACTTGTCACTCGTTAACTTTTCATCCAAGGCCGGATGGCGTCGGCCAGGTCGAGGATATCCGTGATATGAACGTCGGCTCCATCCCGCGACGGCACCGCGGGGGACGATTCGTTGCCGACAAAAACAGTGAGCATGCCCAACTCTTTGGCCACAGCCAGGTTGTCGGCGGAGTCGTCGACCATAACACACTCGTCGGGGCGCGTGTCAAGGATGGCCAGTATACGCTGATAGGCGCTCAGGTGAGGTTTGCAATTGAAGCCGCTATCGCGCACGTCAATGATCCGTTCGAAGTGGTGACGCACTCCCAGGATATCGAGCACACGCCTGGCATGCCCCCCATCAGCGTTGGTGAACACTGCCTTGCGCAAGGGGATGCTGGACAGCATTTCCTCCAGCTTAGGGTTAGGCTGTATGTAACCCTCCAATGGCACGTCGTGGACGAAGGCCAGATAATCCTCCACGTCGATCCCGTGATGCAGAATGAGCCCGCGCATCGTGGTCCCATATTGCTGGTAGTATTGAAGTTTCAACTGCTCTGCGTCGTCGGGCGGGAGGTCGACGCGTTCAACAATGTAGCGAACCATACGTTGCCCCACGGCAGACATCACGCCCGAATCAGGTGGGTAGAGGGTGTTGTCCAGATCGCATAAGAGGAAGCGGAGGCGCGGGCTGCCCTTCTTCATCATGAAGTGAACTCGACCAGGATGTCGCTTAGCAGAGTGGTCGCCAGATTGCCGCCGGAGAGGACGCAGACGACGGTTTTTCCCTCCACATCAAGGACGCCGTTCAGCAAGGGCGTTATGGCGATAGCTCCCGAAGGCTCAACCACCAACTGTTCGCGGTCCAGCAAAGTGAAGGTGGCCCGGCGCAGGTCAGCTTCGCTGGCCAATAACACCTGGTCGATCAGCGTCCGGGCTACGTAGAAGGGCATAGCACCAAACCCCCCGGCCAGCCCGTCGGCAATGGTTGGCTCGTGGTCGTAAGGGTCGTAAGGAATACCATCACGCAAGCTGAGCAGCGCGGCCGGGCTGGCCTCCGGCTGTAAGCCAATCACCTGACATCCGGGGTGCATCGCTTTCGTTGCGGTGGCCACCCCGGCGATCAAACCCCCACCTCCGACGGGCACCAAGATCAGGTCAGTATCCGGCAGGTCGCTCAGAATCTCCAGGCCAGTGGTTCCCTGTCCGGCGATGACGTCCAAATCGTCGTAGGCCTGGACGTAGGTGGCGCCCGTTTCGCGGGCGAAGGCTTCGGCCGCCCGGTGAGCCGCCTCGTAGGTATCTCCTTCCAGGTGGAGAGTCACGTCGAAGTGGCGCATCTTGTCCACTTTGGCACGCGGGGCGTTGGCCTGCACGAAGATGTCGGCCGAGACGTCGCCCCACGACTGGGCAGCGAACGCCACGCCCAACCCGTGGTTGCCCGCCGAGCCGGTCACGATGCCCCGCGCCTTTTCCTCAGGCGTGAGCAGCCCGACCTTATTTACCGCGCCACGCACCTTGAAAGAGCCGGTCGGCTGCCGGCATTCCAGCTTGAGCCAGACATCGGCCCCGGTCTGGGCGCTCAGGTAGGCGCTGCGCACCAGCGGTGTGGGTTGGATAAAGGGTGCGATGCGCCGCTGCGCCTGTAAAATAGCCTGGGTTCCGAGGGTTGTGCGTGGCATAAAACCTCCATCGCTTTCTTATTCTTCGATCACAGACCGGATTTTGGTGACGATCATGTCCACGGCGACGATATTGTGGCCTCCTTCGGGCACGATCACATCCGCGCCGCGCTTGCTTGGCTCCACAAACTCGAGGTGCATAGGACGTACCGTCTGCATATACTGGGCGACGACCGATTCTCGGGTTCGACCTCGTTCCGCGATGTCTCGCTCCAGGCGGCGAATGAAGCGAATGTCGGGGTCCGTATCGACGAACACCTTGATGTCGAATAATTCTCGCAGGCTGGGGTCTGCCAGGATCAATATGCCCTCAACGACGATAACTTTGCAGGGTTTGACCTGCCGGCATTCTAGCTTCCTGGTGTGAGTGACAAAATCATAGATGGGGATATCGGCCATTTCACCTGCCAATAATTGCTTCAGGTGCTGGATCAGGAGGGAGGTCTCAAGCGCATCCGGGTGGTCATAGTTGATGTTAGCGCGCTCCTCACTTGGCAAGTGGCTGCGGTCCCTGTAATACGAGTCGTGCTGAATGAGCAGCACGTTGTCGGGGTCAATGCCTTTCAGCATCTCTCTGACGATCGTTGTTTTGCCTGATCCCGTTCCCCCTGCCACACCTACAATAATTGGACGCTTGGAATCGGTTGATTGTGACGGCTGACTGGTCATTTTCCAATGCCTCCTCATCCTTGATCTGCGTCTCAATGAGGCTACGTTCATAGTAGCCGCGATTTCCAATCGCGCCCATTTTGTCGCTATGGCCGTTCACCCAGCATCACCGGGATACTCTGTTCCTGGCCATCCCGGATGACGGTCACGTCCACCATGTCACCAACTCTGGTTCTTGTCTCCAGGTACACCGTCAACTCTTCAAAATCCCCGACCGGTTCGTCATTGATGGCGACGATGATGTCGCCATCCAGGGGGACCCGGTAGCGTCCAATTTGCACAAGCCGTCCGCCGCCACGTATACCGGCGCTCTCCGCCGGAGTACCTGTGACAGCCTCAAGCACCAACAAACCTGCATCCACCGGCACGTTCATCTCGGCTTCACGAAACACTTTCGCAAGAGTTGGGGTCAGAGGCAGCATCTGCGCGCCCAGCCAGGGATGTGGATAATAACCGCGCGAGATCAACTCGGGCACCACGCGCTGCACCGTATTGGCCGATACGGCAAAGCCGACGCCAGCCGAGGCCTGACTTGGGCTGATGATCTGCGAGTTCACCCCAATGACGCGTCCCTTCAGGTCAAGTAACGGGCCACCCGAGTTGCCGGGATTTATCGCGGCATCGGTCTGGATCGCCTCGCCGATAAAGCCATTGTCCTCTGGACTTTGAATGACCCGGCCCAATGCACTGATCACGCCGACCGTCAGTGTCTGCTCCAGACCGAAGGGGTTGCCGATGGCCACCACAAATTGCCCTACCCGCAGTTCGTCCGAATCGCCAAACGCTACCGGCTCCGGCAGATCCCCTGGGGTATCAATATCGATCACCGCCAGGTCATTGGAGGGGTCTACCCCAACCACCGTAGCCTCGTATACCTGGCCGTTGGCCAGGGTGACCAGCAGCTCCTCGGCGTTTTCAATCACGTGATAGTTGGTGACGATGTGTCCCTCTTTGTCAATTAAAAACCCAGAACCAGCCCCTTCTTGAGGGACTGGCCGCATAAAAAAGTCGTAGGCGTAGCCACGATTGGTGACGTTGACCACCGCCGGGCCGACCGTTTCGTAGATGGTGATGACCTGAGCTTCCAGGAGGTTAAGCGCCTCTGCCTCGCTGGGCATAGGCTCCACTGGAGGCGGCGCTATGGTTGCCGTGGGAGGCACCTCAGTCGGTGTGGCCGTCACAACTACAACGGGCTCCGGTAAGACCAGTCTGCATCCAAGTCCTACTAATAGCAGGACGAAAACAGCAATCGCTAAGTTACGATACTTGATAGATTTCACGCTCATCAGTTTCTACTATCCAGGCAAATGGCTATTACATCACTGGCCTGCGGCAAAAGGCCGCGTCCAAGAATAACTTTGTGCATCTTGAAATATTTCACTCGGAATTTTGGCCTGAAAATAGAAAGTTATTTCTGGACGCTTCCAAAGAGAAGACCATCCTGACCTGAAGTGGTATTTATAGTATAACACAATCAGGCTTGATACAAAACCCCGCCCGAGGAAAGGGCGCATTTCGGTTTGGGGGCGAGTTAAAGACCCTAAGGGTTTTCGGATGGTGATTTCACCTCAAAGTAGCCTACGAATGACGAGATTATCTCGTACTGGAAGCTACTGTTTGAAACCCTTAGGGTCTTGCCCCAAAATAGAAACACGCCCCCGAGGAAGCGGGTCCGTTCCAGAGGGCTACTCCAAGTCCGGCGCCAGGTCGGCCAGGTAACCTTCCAACTGGGCCATCTCCCCCGCGCAGCGGGGGCATTCGGCCAGATGCCAGGCCACGGTCGCCGCTTCATCACCAGACAGGACGCCCAGATAGTATTCTCCTAGCGCCTCCGGAGAGGGACAGTCGAACCGATACAGTTGAGCCATCAGGCGGTCTTGTAGATGGGCCAGACACCGGGCTCGCTCGCGGCAGTGTGGGCACCGCTCCAGGTGCGCGATCACCTGGTCATCAGCCTCGCCGTCGAGATAAGCCAACAGGTCCCCCTCAGCCGGCTGGGGCGGTGATACACAAGTCATAGATACGCCTTTCCATATATATTAGGTGGAGATCAGTTAAGAACCCCCGCCACACTGGAGCGAGGGTCCGTTCTCACATCTTGCGCTTGCCAGCGGCGGTGTAAATGACAGGATGTACCTTAACTTGTGCCATAGGGTCTAAATATATCGGTTAGTTCCCAGCCGCTGACGTAGGTTGGCGAGTGACAAAAGCCGTGGATCACCTCCGTAGGTCAAATCATTTACATCAGGAGTCCCTTTTCCTCAAGCAGGGGCCGCGGGTCCACCAGGTTTTTATGTAAAGCCGACGTTTTGTTATCCATCCCGAAGGCCAGCGTCATCAATTGGGTGGCATATAGCGTGGGCAACTGGAAGTCCAGGTTGATCTGAGCCTGGCGAGCGTCGAGATTCATGTGGCATAGCGGGCAAACGGTGACGACCGCTTCGGCACCACAGTCGTGGGCATCTTTTAATATCTTGCCCGTCATCTCCAGGGCCAGGGGCGTCTGGGTGAGGGTAAGCGCACCGCCGCAGCAATCGGTCTTGTACGACCAGTCAACCGTCTCGGCGCCCAGGGCGCGCATCAGGTAGTCCATCTTCATCGGGTACTCGGCGTGCTCGGCCTGCGTGATCTTAGGCGGTCGGGTGACCAGGCAGCCGTAATAGCAGGCGATTTTTAATCCCTCCAACGGCTTTTCCACCCGGGCCTCGATTTTGTCTAAGCCGGCTCGGTCTACCAGCGTATCCAGCAGGTGTTGTACGGCCACCGTCCCCCGGTAGGCGTAGCCGATCTGCGCCTCGACCTCGGCGGCCACGTCGCCATCGTGCGCCACGGTGTGAGCGGCCGTCTTCATGCGAGCGAAGCACGCACTGCACGGTGCGGTTACTGTGTCCAGTCCCATCTGCTCAACGGTGGCCAGGGTACGCATGGGCAGCACGGTGGCCTTGATGTGGTCAGTCGAATGAGCGGGGGTGGAGCCGCAGCAAATCCAGCCAGGGGGCTCGACCAACTCCAGGCCGAGTGCCTCGGCGGCGGCACGCACGGTGCGATCATACTCGGCGGCGGTGGAATGAAGCGAACAGCCGGGATAATAGGCTACCATCCCCTCGCTCGGTTCAACCGGTTGGACCTTCTTGGGCGGTCGGGTGCGACCCGGAAGGAGCTTGAGCTTGCGCCGTTTCATCATCTCCAGGCCCATATCCATATCTTTGCGCAGTTGCCCCATATCTTTTAGCAGTTTCCCCGCCGTCGCCATGTACATCCCACCCATCAGCCCTACTTCGTACAGCCGGCCCAGCAAGTCGATGTCACGCAGGAAGATGTTGCTGAACTTGTCCACTTCGGGGATGGCGGGCGGCAGTCCGCGCCGTTTGGCCTCGATGCGCAGCGCGTCCATGATGCCCGCAATGTCTAACCCCTGGGGACAACGCGTGGTACACGTCTGGCAGGAGGCACACAGCCAGATGGTCTTTGACTCCAGCACGCTCTCATCGCCCAATTGAAGGGTTCGCATCACCTGATTGGGCGCCAGGTCAAAGTGATCCGACAGAGGACAGCCGCTGGTACACTTGACACACTGGTAACACAGAAAGACGTTCTCGTCGATCTCGCGCTGGATGATTTGGGCTAATGATTCGGTCGTGTCCTGCGGCGGCCTTGTGGCTGCTCTGCTTTTTGCCATCTCACACCTCTTTATTCACCCCTCAAATCCCCTTCAAGGTGAAGCTTCTGCTTCTTCCCCTTAAAAAGAGGATAGAGGGAGATTGGTATACGGATTTATTCCCCACTTCTTGAGTTCCGCTAGCACGGCGTCCATTAGGCCCGGCAGGCGTGCTTCCACTACTCCTGTTAAAGTCATACCCCACTCGTGGAATGAAGCTGGCTGCATGCCCCAGACTACCACGGTCGGCGGGAGGCAGCCCTGCAGCCGGGCCATAGCCAACATATCTTGCAATCCTGCTTGGTGGGGCGACACCTTGAGCGCGCTCTGATAAGGGAGAGCATCGCCTTCCAGACGGATCAGGCGACCAGGTTCGGCGTCGAACACTACGGCATCCACGATTAGCAACCGCCCTGCTCCCTCAAGATACGGCAAGAGATCCAGCCCAAGAGTCCCGCCATCAACGATTTGAACCTCATCTGGAAACTTATGTTGCCCCCTTAATCGCTCGATGAGATGAACGCCCAACCCCTCATCGCGCAGCAGAATATTGCCCAGACCTAATATCAGCGTCTTTTCAGGCATGATAACCCGATATAATGTCTATCTCCTGGGCCCCTTTCACTCACAGGTCGGCGGCATCCAAGATGGTCGGGACATGTTTCTCCCAGCCCACGGGCATCAGGTGCACTCCCTGGCACAGGTCCTTCACCTCCCGGATCAGGCGGGCGCAGATCTCGATGCTCTTTGCCAGGCGGTCGGTGGCATTGGCCATCTCGTCGATGAGCCCCTCTGGGACGTTGACACCCGCCACGTTACGGTTCATAAAGCGAGCCATACCGGCTGACTTCAGGGGGATGATGCCCACCAGAATCGGGACGTTGAAGTGTTTGGCCTGGTCCACGAACTGCGCAAACTGCTCCGCGTCATAGACCGCCTGGGTCTGGAAGAAGCAGGCGCCGGCGCGCACCTTGCGCTCCATTTTGACGAGTTGCGGTTCCAACGGCTCGGCCGCCGGTGATACGACCGCGCCCAGGCAGAAATCCGGGTTGCCGGTCAGATCCGCGCCAGACAGGTCACGTCCTTCCATCATCTGCTTCGCCGTATAGAGCAACGACACCGAATCCAGATCGAAGACGGGCTTGGCACCTGGGTGATCACCCAGGCTGACGTAGTCACCGGTCAGACACAGGACATTCTGGATGCCCAGAACGGCCGCGCTCAACAAGTCCGATTGCAGGGCAATGCGGTTCCGGTCACGGCAAGTGACCTGGAAAACCGGCTCGATCCCCCGCTCTTTAAGTAGTCGGCATACCGCCATCGAGCCGAGGCGCATCACGGAACTCTGCTGATCAGTTACGTTGATGGCTGTCACCCGGTTTTGCAGGTGTTCTGCCTCTTCCAGCATAGGCCCGGTGTCCACACCCTTGGGCGGACCGATCTCAGATGTGATCACAAAGTCGCCGTTTTGGAGCACCTGGTTGAGCTTCATAGTAGCATCACCTCTTAGTCGCGCGAACTCAGTGCAGCGATTTGACTACGATTGCTGCTCCAGAGCATACAAGGTGGACTCGCGTAGCTCGCGTGGCGGCTGCATCTTGCCACAATCTGCAATTTGCACCGGCGCCTCGCGCAACATATCCAGACGCCCCAACGCTTTCAGCCGTTCGTAGATCAGGATCCAGCCGCAGGGTCGGACATTCGGTTCCACCTCACAACGACCATCACTGGCACCACCACAAGGTCCATTCAGCAGCCCCTTAGAGCATGCGGTCAGCGGGCAGATGCCTCCAGTCAAGTCCAGGAAGCATTGCCCACATTCTTCGCATCGCTCGCTTCCCCGCCATTCACCGTACCCACCTCCGAGGGAAATAGTGTTGCACGCCGGGTGCGCCACTTTGGGGACCACGGCCGCCGTAGTCTGAACGCCGACCCCACAACACAGCACCAACAACGAGTCCGCCGCCATAATTTGGGACTCGAAAGGCTTCAGTCCTGTCTTAACCAAGGCCCGTTGGCACAGGAAGTCCAGCACGGTCCAACCAACGATGGATTTACCTGCCTCTTCCAGCAAGCCCTGCATCTCACGGACCTGTTTGGGGCCACCGGTACCGCTGGCCTCCGCGCAGCCGTGGCAGCCGACAAGAAACACATTCTGTTCACCGTTTAGGAACGAGAGAATTTCATCCAGTGGCTTTTGTTCGGAGACTAGCATGATCACTTCTCCTCTCCCATGTTGGGAGCCACTTCTAATGACCTTTTGTACGGGCTCTTTGGTAGCGTGAAGCTGAATTTGCTGCCTTGTTGATTTTCTGTGATCGGGCTTTCTACCCAGAGCCGACCGCTGTGCTCTTCTACGATTCGTCGCGCAATGGTCAGGCCTAAACCTGTCCCTTTAATGGCCTTTGTCTTCTTGGCCCGGTAGAAGGTTTCGAAGATGTGGGGTAGGTCTTCTGGCGATATACCCACGCCAGTGTCGATCACGTCAACTTGCAGATGCTTCGGGTGATCAATCACCCGGATGGTCACGCGGCCGCCGGCCGGCGTAAACTTGACAGCATTGGTGACCAGGTTAGTTAGCACCTGGCGCAGCCGTCCGGGTGATCCCTGGATCTCGGGCAGCACATCCGGGTTCTCTACAGTCACTTCGACGTTGGCCTCTCGGACCAGCACGGCCACATCCTCCAGGCAGCGATCCACCACGTCGAGCAATTGTATGCTCTCGGTCTTTACTACCATGCGCCCCGATTCAATGAGGGAGACGTCCAGAAAGTCATCCACATGGGTCGCCAGCTCTTCGATGCGCAGATTAGCCCGTTGGAGCATCTTGCGCTGGCGCTCAGTAAGCTCGCCAGCGTACCCATCTTGGATCACGTTAAGCAAGCTTCTCACGGCGTCGAGCGGAGACTTCAGATCGTGAGCAGCCACCCCGATGAAAAAGTTCTTCATCTGATCGAGCTCTCTTAGTTTGGCATTGGCAGCTTCCAACGACCGGGCCTCAATCGCTAACTGATCCTTGAGCGTCACGACTTCATGACGCCGCTTGCGCAACTCACCTACGATGAGCGTCGCCCCTAACGTGAGCAAGCCGAGGGCCGTGACAAAGGCAAACAAGACCGCCGCTACGTAGGCCGATTGGCGGTACAAGCCACGTGGTGCGAACCCCACCAGCTCCACATGGGGGATCAGTCCAGCGTACTCGCCAAGGACCAGTGCCGCGAAAAGAGCGATAGCCACACCGCTGACCAGGTAGCTACCCGCCGCCGGTAACAGGATGCTGGCGAAGGTGACGTGGAAGATATAGTACAGTAAAAATGGGTTCTCCACACCCCCCGTGAAGTGAAGCAGCACCGTCAGGGCCACCAGGTCAGCCATAATCTGAGCGTAGGCGCAGCGGCGCGTCTTCCGAACCAACCCCTCTGCCCCTTGCTCCTCCTGGTTGATAAGCCGATTCAACACCCAGAACAGAGCATTGTAGAGGGCGATGGCAACGGCAACGCTTATTACCGGCCCAATGGGAAACTGAACCTGGAACACTCTTTGAGCTATAAGGGCCGTGGTGATAATACCAACGACCGCCACCCACCGCAGAGCGATGAACTGGCGGAGGCCCCGCATCAGTTCCCGCTCTTCGATAGGTAACTCAGGAGGTAGCCTATCCATCAGTTGTCAAGGTTCATAGGACCCGAAAGCGGGCACGTTCCTGGCCCCGGACGTCCACAACATGCACGGCACAGGCCAGGCAGGGATCAAAGGCTCGAACGATACGCACTACCTCGAAAGGATTAGCTTCATCCTTGACCCGAGTGCCGATGAGCGACTGTTCTACCGGCCCGGGCTGGTCTCGGTCATCCCGTGGGGACAGGTTCCAGGTGCTGGGCACAACACATTGATAATTGGCGATTACCCCACCCTCGATGCGGATCCAGTGCCCCAAGGCGCCGCGTGGTGCACCCACCAGCCCAACACCCTGGGCCTCCTCAGGCAGTTCATATTCAGAACAGACGGGTTCGCCTGGCTTGAGCTGGAGTACCCAATCGGCCATAGCATCGGCCACCAGTTTGCATTCCAGAGCCCGGGCTGCATGCCGTCCTAGCACCGAGAACAGAGCCTCGACTGGTGCGTCGAACTGGCTCAGCACGGAATCCACCAGCGCCTTTACCCGTTCGTCACCGCGAGCATAGGCAATGACCATGCGGGCCAAAGGCCCAACCTCATACACCTGACCGTCGTAGCGAGGTGCTTTGAGCCAAGAGTAGGCACCGTCCTTCTCCAGCCTGGGTACCGTGTCTCCTTCAGCCGGGTTGCGGTCTGTGATGGCATCGTCGTACCAGGAATGTCGAATCTGTTCGGTGATTTGTGCCGGGTCGACTGCCTGCAGCGCCAGGTTATCCCCGATACGCCCCCCGCCGAGGAAGCGTTCCCGCTTCAATAGGTCAGGCTCTTGACTGTCCAGGTCAAAGACGCCGTAGGCAAGGAGATTGCCACACCCGGCACCGATCTCGAAGTAATCAGCGTAGGCCTCAGCCACGGCCAAAACGTCAGGAATGTAAATATGGTCAATGAAATTGCGTAACTCATTCAGGCGCCACAGGAACGACGTGATTTTGTCCACCGTCACCGGCTGTGTCACACCTCCGGGGACGATGGACACGTTGTGCGGCATTTTGCCGCCGAAGATGGCCAGCATCTCGTGAGCCTTGCGTCGTGCTTCCAATGCCTTGAGATAGTTGGCCGTGGCCACCCGGTTGGTCTCTGGCGACAATCGATAATCGCCCTCATATCGGGGGGCGAAGGGCCCCAACTCGCCCCGGCTGATGAACGCTTTGACAGAGTTCAACGCCGGATCGTCGCCTTCGTAATCGGCCACCGCTGTGACATCCACGTAATCGAGGGCGGCCAGGTGGTAGAAATGGAGCACGTGGGACTGGATGTAGTTAGAACCCAGGATGAGGTTACGGACAATACGTCCATTGTCGGGGATCTGATCTTCCACGCCAAAAGCGCTGTCCAAATTTAGAGCCGCGGCGGCAGCGTGGGTGGTAGGACAGACGCCGCAGATGCGCTGGGTGATGCGTTGGGCGTCCCGCGGGTCACGCCCGCGCAGGATGAGTTCGAACCCGCGAAACAAGGTACCGGAACTGCGAGCATCTTTTACCTCACCGTCATCCACGACAACCTCAACTTTAAGGTGTCCCTCGATTCGAGTGATAGGATCAATAGTGATCTTGCCCATAGCTCACTCTCCTATGCGGCCAATGCGCCGATGCCTGGCAGTTTGAGATCATCGATTTTCTCGTACAGAGGCGCACCCAGGTCGGGGAAGCCAGGCTCCACACAGCCATGACACGGGGACCCGGCGCCAATGCACCAGTTAACCCCGCCGTTCCAGAGGCGGGTAGGGCAATCGGCGTGGGTGATGGGGCCCTTACAGCCCACCTCGTAAAGGCATCCTGGATCACTCAGCTTCTTGGCGAACTTGCCCTCGTCGAAGTAGGCCCGGCGCGGGCAGTGCTCGTGGATCAGTCCACCGTAGAACAGCATAGGGCGCAGGTGGACATCCAGGTCGTCCTCTTCGGGCAGGCCCCGGATGAGCAGATCAGCAAGAGTGCCGACGAACCAGTCCGGGTGAGGTGGGCAGCCTGGCACGTTGACGAGAGGCGTGGTGATGCCTTTGATGTCGAAGAGGGTGCGGACACCCACGCAGCCGCTCGGATTTGGCGGCGCAGCGGGGATACCGCCGAAAGCCGCACAGGTGCCCAGAGCCACAACTGCCATAGCGTCCCGGGCCAGCGCTTCGACGGTTTCCACAAGAAATTGTTCGTGCGCGTTGTACTCACCCACCACACAGTAGACGCCATCGTCCTTGGTACTAATGGCACCCTCTACGACGAGGACGAACTGGCCAGGTGCTTCGCGGTTCGTAGCATCGAGCACTTTCAATACCGCTTCGCCCGCTCCGGCCATGACCGTGGGATGATAGCGTAAGTTGACATGCTTACCGGGTAACACCTCGTCTACCAGGACGTTCTTGATGGTTGGGCTGACAGCATTTAGGATGGACACGGAGCATCCGGTACACGCGCCACCCTGCAGCCAAATGACAGGGATTTCGAGAGGTAGGTTTTGCTTGTTCATAGGCCCCCTCCGAATGTCCAAACTCCGGCTGAGTCTTCCGATCTCCATCGTGTGGAGACCAGGGTCGCGGACACTGTTATTAGGATTCCTGCAATCGCTTCAACAGTACCTCGACGCGCTTCAGCAGTTCCTTAGGTCGCACAGGTTTGTCCACATAGTCTTCGGCTTCGAGCATCATGCCTTGCGTCACAGCCAGAGATGTCTCACCCTTGCGCTCAGAGAAACTAGTGAGCATCATGACCGGAACATCGGCCAGGTTGGGATCAGACTTGAGTTCCTCGCAAACGATGAAACCGTCTTTGTCAGGCATGATAATGTCCAGGATGATGAGATCGGGCCTCTCGGCGCGCGCCTTGGCCAGCCCCTCATCCCCATCGAAAGCCACAGAGACATCATATTTACTTTCCAGAACAGTACGGGTAGCGTCGACGAAGTCAGGATCGTCGTCCACTAACAGAATCTTTGCCTTCCCTGCCATGATGTCTTCTCCTCTGATCTTGCTCCAACCCACAGCGACTTCGCCCGCTGACCGCCTGATTCCAGGAAGAGAGGTGTGTTATTGCCCGTTGACTGCCGGTCGGGGCAGGAGCCCTGCTCCTTCGACGATGGGCTGGACGGCCTCCTCCCACTCGATGGCCATAATGTGCACGCCAGCCACGCCCTCGACCTCCATCAACTGCTGGATCTGCTCGATGCAAATTTTGATCCCCTCACCGCGCCAGGCGTCTCGCCGGGCAGCCTTTTCTTCCTTCGGAATGCCAGCTACGGCTGCGGTCATACGGTCCACGTATTCGTCGGCAACGATCATACCCGGCACCTTGTCGCGCATATACCGCGCCATGCCACTGCTCTTGAGCGGGCCTACCCCAGCCAGGATGGCCACCTTTTCGTGCAGACCCATATCCACTACTTTTTTCATGAATTCCTCGAAGCGTGGGATGTCATAGATAAGCTGGGTCTGGATGAAATCGGCGCCAGCGGCCACTTTCTTGGCCAGCCGATAGGGCCGCCACTCGAAGGGATCACCGAAGGGGTTGGCGGCGGCCCCGATAAAGAAGCAAGGCCCGCCCCCTTTGATCTCCTCGCCGCATTGGAACTTGCTTTCGTCACGCAGGTCCTTGACCATACGTACCAATTGCATCGAGTCGACGTCGTGCACGTTCTTGGCCGTGGGGTGGTTGCCAAACGATTGGTGGTCACCCGACAAGCAAAGCACGTTCTTCATGCCGAGGGCGGCCGCACCCAGTAGGTCACTCTGTATAGCCAGCCGGTTGCGGTCACGGCAGGTCATCTGAATGATCGGTTCCAACTCCTCTTGCACCAAGATGCTTCCGGCGGCAATGCTGCTCATGCGGACGATGGCCGTCTGGTTGTCGGTTATATTGACCGCATCTACGTAGCCCTTGAGCAAATCGATCTTCTCGCGGATAACCCCTGCGTCGTGACTCTTGGGCGGCCCCAGTTCGCCGGTAGCGGCAAAGTGTCCAGCCGCCAGTACGCGCTCCAGGTTGCTGCCAGATTTGAAGCCGTTGGACGAAATGTCGGTCATAATCACATCCTCCCGGGTTGGCGTAAAGACGTAAAACGTACTGCGTATTGCGTGATGCGTACTGCGTACTGCGTACTGCGCGTTTCGTGTCACGGATTACGCAATACGCAGTACGCAGTACGCAGTACGCAATACGCAGTACGTTTCACGTTTTACGCATCACGTATCACGATAATCTTCAGGCAGGCGCAGGTCGTCGCGAATAATGCGACGCGGGCCCCCGTCTCGGCTGGTAGACCAGTCCTTGGCCGGCTGTAATTCCATCAGTCGATCCAGCAATCCCAATGCACTCATGCGCTCCCAGATAAGTTGCCAGGCGCAGGGTACTTCTGGATCGATCTCGCACTCACCGTTTTGCGAGCCGCCGCACGGCCCGTTAAGCAGTTGCTTGGAGCAGCGGGCGATGGGACAAATGCCACCAGTCAGATCCAGGATGCAATTGCCGCACGCCTGGCAGCGTTCCTCCCACACTCCTTGCTCGGTAGGCAGGCCCAGAAATGTGGTGTTGAGCCCCGGCAGCACCCGTTGGTCCGGGAATCGTTCGGCCAGCGTCTGCACGCCGATGCCACATCCCAAGGAGAGAATGGCATCGTAGTTCTCCAAGCTTTCCGCCAGCGGGTCAATATATTCCCACTCGCATTGGCGCTGGACGGTGACCTCGTCGAAGTTTACTCCATTGCCATCCAGCTTGGTGGCCATACGCAGTGCCGTGGCTAGAATGCCCACCTCTTTCTCGCCGCCAGCGAAGCAGACGGTAACGCAGGTTCCACAACCAACCACCAGTACGTTCTCGTAACCGTCGAGCATATCTTTGACCTCAGCCAGCGGCTTCTGCTCTGCAACTATCATGTCCTACCTCCGTATGTTCTTGATTAGTTTCCAGTAGCTTGCAGTCTCCAGTTGGTTCATTGATACGGGATGCGCTCGTTTGCTTCTCCTAGTTTACCTGACTCTGGTACGTCAACCAGGCGCTTCACAGCGTACTTCAGCGGGACGGACTTTTACTTAAAGATTTCGCCCACTCGACGCAATAGTTCGGCCGGCGCGACTGGCTTTTCAAGGTAACCCTGCACGACCATTTGTCTTCCGGTCTCCAATTCATAGCGACGCCGGCTGGCATCCTCGAAGATCGCGGTCAGGACTAAGATAGGTAACTCGGCGTACCTGGGGCTCCCCCGCAACTCCCGGATGACGGTGAAGCCGTCCATTTTGGGCATAAGCAGGTCGAGGATCAACAGGTCCGGGATCTTTTTCCCAATCATCTTCATACACTGGCCGCCATCTCGGGCCGTCCCTAGCCGGTAGGGTTGGCTCTTGAGCACGGTCGTGATGCTGTCAAGTATGTCAGGATCGTCGTCAACCACCAGAACATACGGTAACTCCAAGACTGCTCTGACGCGACGCAGCAACTCAGTCGGGGATACCGGCTTCTCGACGTAGTCTTGCACGTCCATCTCTAAACCGGTCTCCAATTCATAACGACGCCGGCTGGCATCTTCGATGACGGTGGTCAGGACGATAATGGATAGGTTGGCGTAGTCGGGACTGCTACGCAGCTCCTGGATGACGGCGAAGCCATCCATCCTCGGCATGAGCAGGTCGAGAATGAGCAAGTCCGGGATCTCTTCCTCGACCAACTTAAGGCACTGCATCCCATCTCTGGCCGTCCTCAGCCGATAGGGTTGAGACTCAAGCACAGTAGTGACGCTGTCCAGGATGTCAGGGTCATCATCGACTACAAGTATATAGGGTTGTTCCTTGGCTTCCACGCTGCTTCCCCCCTTGAAACAAACATCTCCGCGCCCCTGGTGACACGCTGCCTCAGCCTGTCAAGGACTCTGTCTCTTCAGTACCACTATGTTTGTCACTCGGCCGATTCCCACTCCTCGCGTTTCATCTCCGCCGTAGCCAGGCCCCTAGGGATGACGACGGTGAACTTAGTGCCAGGCTTCCCTGGCGCGTATGGACTCTCGAACCAGATCTTGCCACCGTGAGCGTCCACGATGTTCTTGACAATTGACAGACCCAGCCCGGTGCCGCCTAACTCTCCAACGTTGTGGCCACGGAAGAAGTCCTCAAAGATGTGCTTCTGATCCTCGGTTGGGATACCGATCCCCTCGTCAAGAACTTCGACCATCAACTGATCAGGCTCGTCCCAGACGCGCAGAGTCACCACGCTCCCCTCGGGTGAAAACTTGATAGCGTTCGATAGCAGGTTGGAGTAGACCTGGCGTAGACGTCGACAGGCAACCACGATCTGATCAGGCGCAGACCGCACCTCAGTCTCGACCTTTATTCCCTTCTCGTGAGCAGCCAGTCGGACGTCTTCGACGGCTTCTGTGATGACTTCTGCCGGATCACACCATGCGAAGTCAGCTTGTATGTGTTCCGGCTGCATGCGGGCCAGGTCAAGGATGTCGTTAATCAGATTACGCAGTTCCTTAACCCGTAGAGCGCTTCGCTCCAACATTCTTTGCTGCTTGTCCGTAAATCCCCCTGCGAAACCTCCCAACATCACTTCCAGGTAGTTCTCGATGGCGGCCAGGGGTGATTTCAGTTCGTGAGAAATAATGGAGAGAAAGTATGTCAAAGCACTGGTTGTCGCCTCCATCCGGCCCCTGACGAGCGCTCCTATCGCATTCATAAGTTTGAGTCCGGCCTCCGGGTTTCGGGTCTGGAAGTCACGTATGTCACGTCCGTCAACGGCCAGAAGCTTGCATGGCTCAGTACAGATTGCGGACAAAGTGTAGGTCCTTGGCTCAACTAAACTCGACCAGCCCACGGCGTGGCCTGGCCCCCGGATACTTACCGTGGCTTGGCGACTTGACCCACTTCGACCCAATTGGACCTCTTTCTCCAGCGAGATCTTGCCCTCGAGGACCAGGTATAGCCTCTCAGCGGGGTCACCCTCGTCAAAAAGCCTGGCACCGTGCTGACAGCGCTCCTCGTGACAGAGCTTGGCGACCTCCGCCAACTCTTCATCAGTGAACTCTCCAAAGAGTTCAAAGCGTCGCAGCAGCTTAGGGTTTACAGGCATTGCATATTCACTCCTCACGGATAGGAGAGCATCCCCGTGAAAGTGGATTGGGCCCGATGCCCTTGATCTCGGCCGTCATCTCGGCGGTGGTCCAGGCGAATTGGCCACCCATAGCAGCAGACAGGTTGACCATCTGAATGCGTCTGCCATTGAGGCCAATCTCATCCAGTAGCTTATGCACGTATTCAACTCGCTTTCGGGCGTTTAGATTACCTTCCAGGTAATGGCAGTCGCCCTCCAGTCAACCGGCAACTATTACGCCGTCGGCGCCGTCCTCAAAGGCCCGCAAGGCATACAGCACATCGAACTTGCCGGTACAAGGCAGTTCGACCACTTTGACGGATGCCGGGTACTTGAGACGCAGACCACCGGCCAGGTCGGCGGCCGCGTAGGCGCAGTGCCGGCAACAGAAGGCGATGATGTTGGGTTCCCATCCGTTTCCATTTGCAGCCATGTTGGTCCTCCGGATTGCGTTAGTCCGACTCCTGAAACACTCGCTCTGGTGCGAACAAAGCGTCCACCTTGGGCAGCACTTGAGCGTCTGTGTAATGCATCAATTCAATGGCTTTGGCCGGGCAGGCGGCAGCGCACGATCCGCAGCCGTGGCACACCGCGGCTTCGATCTGCGCGGCCCCCAGGATGTTACCAACCCCGGTCAGGTTGGCCACAATATGCGGCGCGCTATAGGGGCAGGTCCGCACACACGTCAAGCAACCCACACATAGGGTCTCGTCCACGACCGCCACACGTCCACCGGTTTCCATCGTGTCCTGAGATAGCAGAATCGCGGCCCGCGCCGCCGCCGCCTGGGCCTGGATAATCGACTCGTCCAAGAGCTTGGGATAGTGAGCCAGCCCGGCCATAAAGATGCCATCTGAGGAGAAATCCACCGGTCGCAGCTTGACGTGGGCCTCCAGGAAGAAGCCATCCATATCTCGCGACACCTTGAGTCTGGAACTCAACTCGCGTGCCCCTTCGGAGGGCACGACGGGCGTGCTCAACACCAGGGTGTCGGGCTTCAATTCAAGTTCCTTACCTAACACATCCTCCCACACTTGTACCGCCAGGTGCCCGTTTTCGCTGATGACCTCTGGTTTGCGATCGAAGTCGTAGTGGACAAAAAGGACGCCTGCTTCGCGCGCTTTGTTGTATAATTTCTCCTTAAATCCATAGGTGCGGATGTCCCGATAGATGACGGTCACCTGTGCCGCCGGGTTGATGCGCTTCAACATCAAAGCGTTTTTTAATGCCGTCGTGCAGCAGATGCGACTGCAATACTCCTCCGCCGGGCCGACGCACAGGATCATCACTACGGAGTCAGGTAATGGGTGATGGGGTAACGGATTACCGAGTGGTAGGGCAACGAGTTCTGAGGTAACTATTTCATCTGTCGCCTCATCAACCCGTTGCCCTTTTGCCCCATCGCCTTGTTGCTCCATCGACCCGTTGCCCTTTTGCCCCATCGCCCATTCCGCCAACACCTTCTCAAATTCCTGCTGGGTGAGGATACGTGGATCGCTCCCGTAGCCGTATTCGTCCCCGCGATACTCAACGCCGCCGGTGGCCAGGATCGTCGCCCCGTGCCGAACCTCACGTCTCTCCCCACCGTTCGCGTTCGGTTGAAGGATCGAGGTGAAATTACCCACGAAGCCGCTCGTTTCCGCCAACTCTGTGTTCATATGAATTGTGATGAGCGGATCGGCTTGTACCCGATCTATAAGCCTGGTCAGGTACTCCTGCAGACCATGCCCGTTGGATCTGTCGGTCTGGTGCAGGTTATGGCCCAGTCCGAGATCGTCCAGGGTATAATGCAAGCGGTGCAGATTGCCACCCAGTGTGTCACTCCGTTCAACCAGATGGACCGGGAACCCTTGGTCGGCCAGGGACAGCGCCGCTGTCATACCTGCCACCCCCCCACCCAGGACCAGGGCCACCTTCTCGGTGGACATAGGCGTGGTATACAGCGGGCGAAGCTGGGCAGCCCGGGCAACGGCCATGCGCACCAGCTCTCTCGCCTTTTTTGTCGCGATGTCCCACGCGCCCGAGTGCACCCAGGAGCAGTGATTGCGAATGTTGGCCATCTCAAACAGATAGGGGTTGAGGCCTGCCGCCCGAATGGCGCCCTGGAATAGCGGCTCGTGGGTCAACGGTGTACAACTGGCGACCACGGCCCGATTTGCTCCTAACTCCTTGACCGTCTCGGTGATATGAGCGATGCTGTCTTGCGAGCAGGTATATAAGTTGTGCTCGGCGTGGATGACGTGAGGCAGCGTCTTGGCATACTCAGCCACCTCGGGCACGTCCAGGAAACCACCGATGTTGCTCCCGCAGTGACAGACAAAGACGGCGACCCGGGGTTCCTCCTGTGACACGTCCTGCTCGGGCGGGTATTCGATCTGTCGAGTCAAGGTGCCGCGCGCACCCGCCAGCAAGGCACCAGCGACAGCCGCTGCTCCACTTGCCTCAACCACGGACTCGGGGATGTCTTTGGGTTCGCGGAAGGGACCCACGGCGTAGATGCCGGGTCGACTCGTTTGTAAGGGATCGAATTGGACAGTATGGCAGAAGCCGTAGTCGTCCAGTTCGACTCCCATTTTCCGCCCCAACTCCCGCACACTCTCCGACATTTCCATGCCGACGGAGAGGACGACCATATCGAATTCTTCGGTTATGGGTGCCGAGGTCTGGCTCCCTTCCGAGGGAACATAGCGCACAAAAAGGTTCTTCGTCGCCGGGTCCTGTTTCACCGATGAGATTCGACAGCGGGTGTACTGGATACCATAATTGTCGCGTGCCCGGCGATAGTACGCTTCGTAGCCCTTGCTGAATGCGCGCATATCCATCATAAACACGTGCACTTCGGTGTCCGGCTCGTGTTCGACGGCCATGACCGCCTCTTTAGCCGCGTACATACAGCATACCGCCGAGCAATAATCGTGCGACTGGTCGCGCGAGCCGACGCATTGCAGGAAGGCGATCTTCTTCGGCGTGTGCTCGTCCGACGGGCGCTTCACGTGCCCCATAGTCGGGCCGGAGGCGCTCAACAGCCGCTCGAATTGCAGCGAGGTGAGCACGTTGGGGTAACGCCCCCAGCCGTATTCCTCCGAAAGCTCCGCCCGATAAACCTGGTAGCCGGGTGCCAGGATGATCGCGCCTACGTCGATCGCGCGCACCTGCTCCAGCATATCGTGGTCAATTGCCTCTACGCCACATTGGTACCAGCAGCTCAGACACTCGGAGCAAACACCGCAAGCCAGGCAGCGGGCGGCTTCGGCCTGGGCCAGCTCCGGTGTATAACCGGTGGCCACCTCGTCGAAGCCCATCACTCGTTCCTTTACCGGCAACTCGGGCATAGGCACGCGCGGCGTGATCTTGATCTCGCCGCGCTGCATCCGCTCGTCTAATTCGGTCTGGGTCAGCTTCACCACCGGCAAGTCGGGGCGGGGCTTGGGCTCAAGTTCCTCCCCGCGCAGGTAGCGGTGGATCGACTCGGCGCACTTGTGACCGCTGTCTACCGCTTCGATGACGAAGGCGGTGCCACTCACGCTGTCGCCGGCGGCAAAAACACCCGGTCGGGTGGCGGCGAAGGTGTTAGGGTTAATGGCGATCGTCCGGCGGCGGGTCATCCCTACCCCCGCGTCGTCGGGGATGAAAGCCAGACCGGCACGCTGGCCTACAGAGAAGATCACCACATCAGCAGGCAGCATGTGCTCCGAGCCCTCCACCGCTTCCACCATCAGCCGCCCCTGGTCGTCAAACTCAAAATGAGCCACGTCTTGGCACTCGACGCCCGCGACTCGGCCATTGCCATCGTCCACGACGCGTAGGAAGGTACGATCGTTGTGGATAGTAATTTCCTCGTCCAGCGCCTCCTGGATCTCCCACTCGTGCGACGGCATGTTGTGACGACCTTCCAGGCAGGCCATGTGCACATCACTGGCTCCCAACCGGACCGCCGTGCGAGCCACGTCAATGGCCACGTTGCCGCCGCCCAGCACCAGTACTCGCTTGCGCTCAACCTGTGCCCGCGGATCAATGATCGGGGAATCAGTGATCGGGGAATCTGGACTCCGGGAATCTGGATTCCGGGAATCTGGGTATGCTTCCTCCATCCTCCCTCCCGATTCCCGATTCCCGATTCCCTGATTCCCAGAGTCCTGATTCCTTAACTCAGCCAACCGCACATCACGCAAGAACTGGGTGTTGATCAACACCCCCTCCAGATCGTTGCCGGGGATGGGCAGCCGGATCCCCTCGTGTGCTCCGACTGCGACCAGCACCGACTTGAAGCCCTCCTCAAAAATGTCGTCCAGGTTCTCGACGGTGGTGTTCAGACGTAGCTCGATGCCCAGATCAACGATGTCCTGCACTTCCCGGTCGACGATCCAACTGGGCAAACGATATTCGGGCACGCCTACCCGCAGCATGCCGCCGGCCACCGGCAGCGCCTCGAAGACGGTCACCGGGTATCCCAGCTTGCACAGGTCCTGGGCGGCGGTGAGACCACACGGACCCGCCCCAATGATGGCTACACGCTCGTCGTAGTTGCGGGGAACCGGCTCAGGGGGGACACGTGGCTCGGCGTACAATGTGTCGGTGACGAAACGTTTCAGGGCGTGGATATTGATGGGATCGTCTACTTTGCCCCGGTTGCAGGAGTCCTCACAACGGTGGTTGCAGATACGGCCACAGATGCCGGGGAAGGGATTATCTTCTTTGATGACCCGCAGCGCGTCCTCAAATCGGCCTTCACGGATGAGGGCGATGTAGCCCTGTGCCCGTTGGTGGGCGGGGCAGGCGTCGCGGCAAGGGGCGATGCCGCGCTTTTCAATGGCATAGGCATTGGGTATAGCTTGTGGGTAAAGCTTGTGGGCCGCCCGTTGTTGTACCAGTCCCTCGTCAAAGCGACCGGGGATAACCACCGGACACACGTCGGCGCACTCTCCGCAGCCGGTGCATTTGTCCACGTCTATGTAACGAGGTTGAGTGCGCACGGTAACGGCAAAATCCCCCGCCGACCCCTTCAGGTCGACCACCTCGCTATCGGTCAGGATCTCAATGTTCAGGTGTTGCCCGGTCTCGACCAGCTTGGGCGAAATGGTGCACATGGCGCAGTCGTTGGTGGGAAAGGTCTTGTCCAGTTGTGCCATATGGCCACCGATGGCTGATTTCTTCTCGACCAGATAGACCTTGTAACCAGCATCTGCCAGATCCAGCGACGCCTGCATACCGGCGATGCCACCCCCGACGACCATAACGGCGCCGACTACGTCCTGACGCAGTGTATTCTCCTGTCCCGTATTTCCGCGTCCGTTGCCATCCATTCTATTTCCCCCGAGGTCTTATCACCTGTCCGAATAGGGATTTCAATTTTCGTCCTTCGTCTTTGGTCAGCTACGCCGGTTGCTCTTTTCGTCGCGCCCGCAACGGATTTGGCCCCAGTGCTCGAACTCGTTCTGTCATTTCCTCCGCATAATGGGCGAAGGTAGCCCCCATGCCACCGGAGACGAAGAACATCTCCAACCGATCGCCACCCAGCCCGATTTCGTCCAGCAATATCTTGGCCCGCTCCACTCGTGCCTTGCCTCGCTCATTACCCCGCACGTGGTGGCAGTTACCCATAGGGCATCCCACCACGTACACACCATCGGCGCCCTGCTCAAAAGCCTTGAGAATGTATCCAACATCGGTCTTCCCGGTGCAGGGCAAACGCACCAGCTTTACGTTGGGCGGATATTGCAGGCGCAACGCACCAGCGGTGTCGGCGCTCATATAGCCACAATAGATACAGGTGAATACGGTGATTTCGGGTTCAAAGGTTTCATCACGTCCGTTGTTACTCACAGTAATGGCTCCCTCATATCTGAGATTGGAGATTAGAGATTTCGGCAGCTTGCAGCCATTCAAGTTCGGCTGTAGTAAAGAGAGGATCCGGTGTATCATCTTTGGCGCCAGCTACGTACCCTGCGGCAACCTCACGCACTGCTTTCTGATTCGCCGGCTTGCTGTGTCGTTGTGTCTTAAGGCTGCCAGCAAAAGCGTTCAACTGACGAGCCAAGGAGGTCAGTCGGGAGACGTAACCCTGTACCTGGTCAGAGGTTGCCAAGTCCCTTGCCAAGGTCCGATTGAGCCAGTATTTCGTCTCGAAAAGACTGCCACGTGCATAATAAAGGAATTGGAGCTTCTCCCCATAGTGAAAACGGCCAAAAGCCTCGGCGACGTTCGCCCCAATCGAGTCAGCAGCACGAGTAAGTTGCTTTCCAACTACTTCGCGCGCAAATGGCTCCCACCCCGAGACCTCTTGCCAGATCCCATCCGCCACTATTTTAGCTTCCCTCAGCACTCTTAGTTCCTCAAAAGATGTTGCCATCTCCAATCTCCAATCTCCAATCTCCAATCTCAAACAACAGCCCACGCACCCAGTCCCTGAACGAGTATCTGCTCGTCGGTATAGTTCAGAAGCTGGATGGCTTTGGCTGGACATTCGCCGGTGCAGGAGCCGCAGCCTTGGCATAGCGCGGGATCAATGTAGGCCGCGCCCACGATATCGCCCACCCCGATTTGCTCCGACTGAATCTCTGGAATGCCGAAAGGACAGGTACGCGTGCAGGTGAGGCACCCGACGCACTTCGTCTGATCCACTACGGCTACACTGCCGCCGATGTAGAGGGGTTGCTTGGCCAAGATGGTGATCGCCCGTCCAGCCGTGGCCTGGGCGTGGGCAATGGCCTCCTCGATGAACTTGGGATAGTGAGCCATGCCGGCCAAAAAAATGCCCTCTTCCATAAAATCCATGGGGCGCATTTTGAGGTGCGCTTCCATGAAGAACCCCTCGCTGGAGAGCGGTATGTCCAAGACCCGGGCCAGTTCTTTCGTCCCTGAAGAGGGAACGACAGGCATGTTCAGGGTCAACAGGTCAGGCTTGAAGGTCAGGCTCTGCTTAAGAACTGGTTCCTGCACAGTGACCCGTAGCCGGCCGTCCGGCCCCCCGTCTTCAGCTACCGGCATCGTGGCGTCATCGTAGCGGACGAAGACCACACCACGCCGCCGTGCTTCGGTGTAATACTCCTCCCGGAAGCCATAGGTGATGATGTCCTTGTAGAGGATGGTCACCTGGCAATTGGGATTGAGCAACTTGATGCGGATAGCGTTCTTCATCGAGTTGGTGCAACAAATGCGGCTGCAGTAGTCGGGCGTGTCGGACGTATCGGGTGAGCGCACGCATTGAATCATCACCACGTGGTCCATCTCTGCAATGGCCTCAGGGCGGTGAGAGATGCGGTCTTCCAGCTCAATCTCGGTAATGACCCGTCTGTTCTTGCCTAGCAGGTAGGCGTCTCCGTGCCATTCCTCCCCACCGGTGGCCACGATAGTGACACCATGCTCTACGTGGGTATTGAACGATTGGCCGTTCCCTATGGGGTGGGTACAAACAACCGACCTGAATCTACCCACTGACCCCGTATGTTCAATCACCTCACTGCGGGCCAAGACAGTAATGCGCTCGTGGCCACGCACCCGGTTCACCAAGTCACGTAGCAGCCGTTGAGGATTCTGTCCTTCGGCCACATAATAGACGTGGCGCAGGTTGCCGCCCAGCCCGGCCAAGCGCTCCACCAGTGTCACGTCGAACCCGCTGTCAGCGATGGACAGCGCGGCCGTCATTCCTGCCACGCCCCCACCGATGACCAGTGCCCGCCGGGCTGGGTTGAGTGCTTCTTTGTGGATGGGCGTCATCAACCGAACGCGAGCGACTCCGGTATGTAACAGCTCTATCGCCTTGTGTGTGGCTGCCTGGGGATAGGCACTGTGGACCCAAGCACAATGTTCGCGGATGTTGACCATCTCCACCAGATAGGGATTCAGGCCGACCTGGCGGACCACCCGCTGGAATAACGATTCGTGAGTGCGGTGGCTGCACCCAGCGATTACCACGCGGTTCAGTTGGTGCTGTTTGATGGTCTCTTGGATCTGGGTTTGCCCTTCTTCGAAGCAGCCATAACCAATCCGCGCAGCGTGAACTACGTCCGGCAGTTGTGCCGCATAGCGGACAAGCGCTCCCGTATCAACCACGCTGTCAATGCTGGGGTGACAGTCGCAGACGAAGACACCTATCTTAGGGGGTTCACTTGAGATGTCTTGCTCCTGGCCGAACCTGTTATCTGAAATGAAGGGATATTCGCGGCTCGACTCCCACTTACTCAAATCAGCCCGCATCAGCCGCATCACGTCGCCAGCGGCGCCTGCCGCGTCGATGATCGTTTCGGCAATCTCCTTGGGCGACTGGAAGGTTCCACATACATAGACCCCCGGCTGGCTTGTTTGTAGAGGCGTGAATTTGTCTGTCTCACAGAAGCCATAAGGGTTGAGGTCGATGCCCAAGGCTTCGGCGGTGGCTTTGGCGAGGGCTGGTGGTTGTGTGCCCACAGAGAGCACAATCATGTCGTGGCGCTCGTCGGTGATTTGACCATCAGGCCCCATGTAGCGCAGGATGAGATCGTTTGTCTCCGGGTCTTCTTTGATCGATGAAACACGGCAACGCACATACTCTACGCCAAACTCCTCTTTCGAGCGTTCGTAATACGCGTTAAACTCTTTATTAAAGGCGCGCTCATCCATCATGAAGATGCGACACTCCACATCGGGGATGCGTTGCTTGGCGAGCATAGCCTCTTTGGTGGCATACATGCAGCAGATGGATGAGCAGTAGGGGTACTTCTGATCGCGCGAGCCCACACATTGCAGCCATGCAATGCGCTGGGGCATCTGTCCATCGGAAGGGCGGACGACAACGCCCTCGGTAGGTCCTGACCGGCTGACCAGACGCTCGTATTGCATGCTGTGCACGACATTGGGATAACGTCCCCATCCGTATTCTTCGTAATCGATGACCTTGGTTAGACTGTAGCCAATGGCCAGAATGACCGCCCCAACCCGGACCGTCGAGTTAAACGGCTCTTCATCAAGGTCTATCGCCTGGGTAGGACACACATCCACACATAGGCCGCAGTCTTCACAATAAGGTCCTTTGTCTACCACGTAGGCATCGGGAATTGCGCGCGGGGCCATCTTATAGATCGCCTTACGTTGCGCCAGGCCCATCTGAAAGCCACTGGGCAGATCAACCGGGCAAGCTACCGCGCACAAGCCACAGTTGATACAACGGTCTACTTCAACGTAACGCGGATGTTGACGCACATGAATGGTGAAATCACCTGCCTGGCCTTCGGCAGCGATGATTTGGGTATTGGTCAGCACCTGGATGTTGGGGTGCAGGTTATAATCCATGAATGCAGGTGAGATAGCCGGTCGCGTACAGCCGTAACCGTGGTCCGACGTTCCCCGGCAGAGCACGCAGTCGTGAGTGGGAAACATGAAGCCCAACTGGGCTACCCGTCCACCCAGACCAGGCGTTGCCTCGACCAAGATGACACGCAGGCCAACCTCGGCCAGGTCAACCGCAGCCCGCATACCGCCCACTCCGCCGCCGACTACCATAACTCGACCATGAACACCATTTGGATCGTTGCTATCAGGAACGCCTGTGATGTGTGGTTGGAGCATAATGAATTTCCTCTAGGACCAGATTCAATGTGTCAGATTTCGCGCACGTCCAGGATTTCCGCCTCGTCCAGCTTTTCCACTGCGTCCGTCAATTGCTCTTTAGAGACCCTGTTCACTTTCAAAACGACCCCCCACCGCTCTGGAGGCAGGTCTGCTTCCCAACTGCCAACCGCGGTTAGGTTGCCACCGATGGCGGCGATGGCAGCCGAGAGCCGGGCCATTTCGCCCACCCGGTTGGGGACCGTCACCGATAGGCGCAGCCCTGGCTGCCGTGCGCCCAGCATCTCCATCGTGGTCGAAAGCAGGTCAATGTCAGTGATCATGCCAACCAGAGCCCCCGCACGCAATACGGGTAAGCATCCGATCTTCTGATCGACCATGATGCGGGCTGCCTCTTCAACGGCTACGTCTTCAGTCACGGTGGTCACATCGCGGATCATCACCTTGCCGGCCGTAACCTTGGACAGGATGTATTGGGTCTCGAGAGCGCTCAAGGAAGCTGCCGACCAGGGGATAGCCTGAAGCATTGTTTCACGGGTCAACAGGCCGACCACGTTATGATGTTCGGTGACCACCGGTATGTGTCGGATATTGTGCTCTTGCATCTGTCGTTGCGCCTCAATGATGGGGGTATCGGGCGTGACGACAATTAGAGGTTGGGGAGTCATTCGGTCTTTAACGAGCACAGTATCCCTCCTCAGATATCCAGGTTTGTGCTATGCGCCGTTCCCGAAAGATTGTTGGGGTCAACCGTAAGCCAATCCAGAAATTTGGCCAGGCTGAGGTTTGTGGTTCGACTGTTGTGCGCCTTGCCCCGACCGTTCCCCGAGAAGGGGCGGGCACGCTGCCCGGAATCTCTGAGACTTGTCTCTTTGACCAAACGTGGCACTACCTCTTCCTGGCCAGAGGCCAGAATGTGCAAGCCGTTGACTCCTCTCAAATCTTTTAGTACCGAGATGAGCTCGAGCGCAATCTGGATACCCTCCTCCCGTGGATCGGCAGCGTCCTCAATACGAGCCATAATGGTGGCCGGAACGTAGATCCCAGGGACGTCATTCGCCATAAAACGCGCATGCCGGGGACTCCTGAGAGGCACAACGGTGGGCATCAGGTAGACTTTGCCAAGCAGACTTCGTTTGTCGAGGGCCTCCAGCCATTCTACAAAGCGGGCCCCGTCGAAGACAGGCAGGGTTTGAAGAAACTGGGCGCCGGCGTTGATCTTCTTCTCGGTGACGATGGCCTCGTAGCGGGGCAGCGCGGCGTAGGGTGAAGCAGCGGCACCCAAGAAAAATTGAGGGCAGTGTTCAATAGGTTCACCATCCACGTTCACCCCTTCATCCCGCAGACGCCGCAATATCCACAGCGCCTGCACAGCATCTATGTCGTGGCGCTTGGGGCGGGGACGTGGGCCTGGCCCGAGTCGCCCCGTGTCATCGGCCAGGCATAAGATATTGCGTACGCCCACTGTAGTGGCCCCCACCACCTCAGCCTGGAAATCGTGGCGGGCTCGGTGCCGGGTTTGAATCTGCAGAACGGGTTCCAGGTCACTTTCAAGACTGTGAATTGCGCAGGCCAGACCACTCATACGAGGCACGCTGAGGGGATTATCGGTGAAATTGGCCGTATCGACGCATGTCTTGAGACGGGCGACAACCTGTGCGATACGCTCACCCGTGGGCTCCATGGGAGGGGCAATCTCAGCCGAGACGGCGAACCGGCCGCTGTGCAGCACCGCTTCAAGCCCCGACGCCGCTTCGGTGTACGCCGGTGGATGATACTGGCTGTCACCACTCCACCAGTCGGGCTGGCGCAGTTCGAAACGAAATGCCTCCCAATCCGCATTAAAGCGTGCCCGGTTTGTTATCAGGTGCTGCAGACGTGGTCTCTGGTTACGAATGCGCCACAGTTGGTAGGCGGTCAAAAGTGTCTCGCACCCCAGGCGCCTATTGTCCAGGGGTGCATTGATCTCCAGCAAGCTCTCCAGATTACCTTGTTGCTCGACCTTCTGAAAAATGAAGAGCCAGATACAGTCACATTCGGGGTCAACGAAGCAGCGGTCAGGGGAAGAGCCTCGGCAAGGACCGTTGCGCATACCGTTGGGGCAAGACATGGGACAAGTGAAGAATGTCTCAAATAAAAGACAATTGCCGCACATTCGACAGCCGAAGAGCACTCTTTTTATATGGCGCTCGATGCTTGTTACCAACCGCGCCAGCGGCCTTTGGCGTACAGAGGGATAGAAGGCCGGACGAGGTCGTCGAAACGTGCGACCAGTCATGTTTTCCTCCCTCAATCAGTCGTAAGACAATCAGCGAACTGCGCTGTCCGAATTTGAGGCGGCTACGTGATAGATATCGCGGTCAAGAGTATGAGGTCTTTTGGTGGTCGGAAACAAGAATAACAAACTGAGATAGAAGAACGAAGTCCGAAGAGAAGTCCAGGTCGAGTTAGTAATCCAGGTGCCGGTCGTGGTGAAGTCGGAATCGAAGTTGTGGAAGGAATCGTCTATTCACTTGTTGTCCAAGTATAGCGTAGAAACCGGATAATGTCAACCCTTTTTTCAATGGTCTTTGGTTTTCTGGCGAAATTAGGGCTCTCCGTTGATAATATAATAGTAAAAGGATAAAGTTTATATCATTTCATCAAATGGGCATGATTCATTATTGTGAACCATCCCCCTGATTCAATCCGCTAATGGGTAAGTTATTAAATCCTTAGTCCTAAGTGCCTGGCAGCTTGGTCGTAATAGCCGGAATAGTGGTATTCGCCCACGGCATCACCCCAACTCGTGCCCCGGGGGAAAGGCTATCTCGTGCCAGAGCTATCGCCTCTTCAAGACTGCCGGCCGGAATCAACAGCAATCGCTGTACAAGGTCAGAGGGCATGTGCGAAACTAACAAGACGCGCACTCGATCTGCGTCCCTGGCAATTTGAAAAGCCTTATGAGGGCCTATCCGAAAGCCCTCGTACTCGAATCGCTCGAATACCGCCTGGTAGGAAGTTATCCCTTCCATCCACTGCTCGTAGTGTCGGCTTCCCGTTCCTTCGGGGCAAGCGGCGATCAGAATTATGGTTCCGCCATCCTTGGTGACCAAGGCTGCATGAGCCAATCCCTTTTGCGCCTGATATAGATTGATGTCCTTGGGGTGTCCACCTGGGGAAGCAATCATGAGATCAAAAGGCGCTGATACGGGAACCTGGTATAGCTTGCGCACTAGCGGAATGCCCCCTCGCATAACCGCCTCCGGCTCGCCGGTTATCACCTCTACGATCTCCTTGGACTCATTCAAGATGGCATTCAAGGCGTAATGGACCCCGATTAGACGGCCTATTTCTTCTACGTCCTGTCGGGGGGGGTTGTCGTCGAAATGCCCCAGTTTGGCCCGGTCGTCGGCCATCATCGCGTGGTTGTGATTGATAGTCTCTACACCTGCCAGGCCGATGGCTGCGCTTTTTACCCCCCCGGAGAACCCCATAAACTGGTGAGGTTCGATGTTGCCAATCACAATCCGCAGGTTGGCCTGAGCGAAGTGCCGGTTGATCCATACGGGTGTCCCCCGCTGAGTCTCGCCCAGGTGGATCAAATTGGACACATCGCTGGCATTGTGGCTCATAACCCGATAGCGCTTTAATATGTCGACCGGCAGAACCGCGTCAAACTCATCCGGTGACATGGGGGAGTGGCTTCCCGTGGCAATCAATAAGGTGATGGCCTCCGCCCGCAGTCCCAGCGCCTCCAGTCGTCTCAGAAGAGGCGGGAGCAAGACACTATGTGGGACCGGTCGGGTTTTGTCGTTTATCGCAATGGCAGCCGACCGGGCACTGGCAAAGTCCGACAGGCTTCTCCTGTCAATTGGATTGTCAAGCGCATAGTTGACTGCCGCCAACGGGTCGGTCACGGCCGGAACCTGTCTAGGGGCGAGCAGCTCAATCTGCCACTCATCGGGAAGGTTGACGGTCGCATGGTTCCGTCCGTAGGGTAAACTGAATTCGATCAATATATCCTCCTGACGATTCAGACAACAGGCTGCTGACCGCCAATTGTGTCCTGACAGCAGTCAGCGGCCTATGGACGGCGCAAGGACGTTTACGCGCTGCGGTACAGCTTGGTCAGCACAAACTCATTGTGGCGTAACGCCTCAGCCGCCGTCAGGCGACCGTTGACCGTGTGCGCCATGGCCTCCAGCGCCTGGTCCGCCGCCTGGTCCAGCGTCATCTCCAGACGCAAGATGCCGCTCAGATCCACGTCGATGTGCTCGGCCATCGTTTTCACCGTGAGCGGGTTGGCACACAGCTTCATCACCGGGATGATCGGGTTG
>DAOUMD010000102.1:0-25106 GCA_034412795.1 Anaerolineae bacterium | reverse complement strand
CTGGTCGCAGTTCGGGGCCGCTATCGACATGCTCGAAAATGCCCTGCTCGCCTGTCCCGACGAGCTGTGGCGCGACCGCTTATCGAGCGACCGTTCGCAGCCACCGGAGTCCTCGGAGTTTTGGTATGTCGTCTATCACACGCTCTTCTGGCTCGACCTTTACCTATCCGGCTCGGCTGAGGGATTCGCTCCCCCTGCTCCTTTCACACGTGACGAGCTGGACCCAGCGGGGCTGCTTCCCGAAAGGGTGTATACCAAGGACGAGCTTCAAACCTACCTCGTTCATGGCTGCGAGAAGTGCCGAGCGACGATTGAAGCTCTGACGGACGAGAAAGCTCGTCAACGCTGTAGGTTCTCCTGGGGTGAGGTCAGCTTCCTGGAGTTACTTCTGTACAACATGCGCCACGTCCAGGAACATGCTGCACAACTGAACCTGATTCTCGGGCAGAAAATCGGTTCGGCCCCCGGCTGGGTTACCAAGGCAAAGAGCAGAGGCGGATAAGGAGCAACACACCCTGACTTACCGGCAGGGAGAGCCACTCCTTGTCGTATACACCTATATTGCGCTGGTCACGCTTAGGGCGTGGCGCAATGTCTGGCAGAGAAAAGGGCTTTATTGTTGTGGCACCAAGCTGAGCATCTGGATGCGGGTGTCCCTGAGACGGCTGGAGATGATTTCGGCTGACTTTTGTAGGACGCGGTAGCCGAGGTGGCAATCGAGCTCAAACATGGCCCGCAACCCTGCCCCGTCGATGGCAATCACGGTCACAGGCGTGGCAGCGAAGGCCGAAGCGGTTAGCACGTGGGGTTCAACAACAGACGACCAACAGAAAACATCGCCGTGGGTCAAGGTGGACACTGTATCTTGCTCTAACCCCTCTTCGTCTGTATTCACCATGATGTCAACGGTGCCTTCTATCAACACATACAGCTTTTCGGCCTGGCCTCGCTCACGGAAGATAAAGGTGTCGGCCTCGTACTTCTCCTCCTCGGAGATCATAGCGATGCTTTTGGTTTCCTCGTCAGTGAGACCAGCGAAGAAAGGAAAACGGCGCAGAAGTTCGGGTGATACCATCAGGCGGCCTCCTGTCATTGAGATGGGGCTCAGCTCTTGGCCTGAGCTAAAAGCTGAGTCAACGTTTGCAGGACTAGTTCGGTCACAGCAGGGATGGCAGCGGTTACGTGCGGTGTGCATGTCTCACCAAATGTTACCACATCTAGGGCTTCAATGGCAAATATCTCGACTCTTGCTGGCAGGGCCATACCCAGACAACGACCCATCTCCATAGCAGTGGGCAAGTTCATATCGTGAGCAGATGCGCTATGTTGGGTGGACACCGCCGAGGCGATGTCGTCCAGGGTCAGGCGATAGATCGTACCGGGTTGCCCGTCCGCCGTCTGGATAGCATCCACCAGGATAACCCGGCCGTAGCCTTCCATCATCTCCATCAAGCGCAGCCCACCCACACTGGCCTCGGTCACGGTTACACCATTCTGACCAGCCGAGGCCAGTGCGTCCCTTACCGCGTAGGCCACTTTGACGCCCACGCCGTCGTCGGTGAGAATGGGATTCCCCAGGCCGATGATTATAATTTTCATACTGCGTACTGCGTACTGCGTATTGGGTATTGGGTATTGCGTACTGCGTACTGCGTATATCACTTGCGCCCCCCGCACCGCCCGTGGAATAAGTGTGCGTACTGCGTGCTGCGTTATGGGAGAAATACGAAGTACGCAGCACGCAGTACGCCCTGGATGTCCTCAGTCGATGTACTGCCTCAGTTGCTCTACTACATCTCCTTGCGCATCACGTACCACTACCTCCAGAGGCATCTGGCCAGGCAGCGAGTGAGTGGCACAAGAGAAGCATGGATCGTAGGAACGGAAGGCCATCTCCACCATATTGAGCAAGCCATCGGTGATGACGGTCCCTTTGTGGATGAGGCCTGAAGCCGCTTTCTTGATAGATAAAGTAATGGGCGCATAGTTGTTGGTGGTGCCGACGACAAGGTTGACTTTGGTCAGGACGCCTCGCTCGTCGGTCACGTAATGGTGGGTCAGCGTGCCACGCGGCGCTTCCACAATACCGACCCCCTCGGTGGGAGTCTCAGTAGGGATGACGCGCACGTTGGGATCGGTGATCTCCGGGTCCTGAGCCAGCTCCAGCATCAGTTCGGCGGCGTAGAGCAACTCAATAACCCGCGCCCAGTGGCACGCCAGTGTATGGTGTACCGGCTTGCCGCCCAGCGTCTCGTAAAAGCGTTCGTATTCGGCCTGAGCCAGCGGTGTGGCCATACCATCCGCCGCGTTGAGGCGGCTGAGCGGCGTAGCACAGTACATGCCGCTGTCTTTGCCGGCCTCAAAACCCTTCCAACCCACGTTCTTGAGGAAGGGGTACTTCAGGTAACTCCAGGGTTCCACGTGCTCAGCAATGTGCTCGGTGTACTCGCGAGGCGCATATTTGCAGAATTCCTGCCCGTCGGGGTCCACCACTCGCACTTTGCCATCGTAGAAGTTGACGTGATTGTTCTCGTCCACCAGCCCCATATAGTAGATCGGTTGGGTGTAAGCATCGCTGGTGATAAGGTCCACATAGTCCTGATTGGCGAGCACGATGTCGTTGATAATTTGGATGCTGAATTTGCCGAACTCGACGTTCTCACGGGCGATCTTCTCAATCTCTTCCCGCTCTTCTGCAGTCATCGCCTTGGCCCAGCCACCGGGCAAGCCAGCGATAGGGTGAACGTGACGTCCCCCTAAAATCTTGATGACTTCGTGGTTACGTTTGCGGCAGGCGATGACCTGGGAGCCAGCTTCCAGCCCCACCTTGGCGATGACGCCCAGCACGTTACGCTCGTACTTGGGTGCGTCAGGGCCAACGACGAAATCGGGGCCGCCTAAGGCGTAGAAGTGGGTGGTATGGTCGGTGACGAAGAAGGCCATGTAAAACAGTTCACGCAGCTTCTTGGCGGCACTGGGCGGCTCAACCTGATATAGATCATCCAACGCCTTGGTGGCCGCCATATGGTGAGCCTCGGGGCACACACCGCAGATACGGTTGGTGATACGCGGCATCTCCTCCGCTGGCCGTCCCACAGAGAACACCTCAAAGCCGCGTAATTCGGGAATGACAAAGTGAGTGTCTTTGACCTCGCCCTCGTCGTCCAAGAAGATTTCGATTTTGCCGTGGCCCTCAAGCCGGGTTATGGGATCAATCGTTATACGTGTCATCATCAAGCCTCCTGACCATTTCCACTCCCCGACGGGGACCCGCTGGTGCCCATAGCCACTCGATGTAAGAGCGAATGGGGCAAACTGAAGCGATAAAACGTGCCAGCCGGGTCAGCAATCGTATCCAGAATGGCCTCGATCTCCTCCGGGTCCTCACTATCAATCACCGAGGCAACACCGCTCAAGAAGCGGGCGCCCTGATCGATCACGCCCTCATTGGGGCCATAGCAGCCCCGGCACGGCATGTTGACCTGTGGACAAAGGGCCCCACAGCCGCTACGGGTGGCAATGCCCGCACATAAAATACCTTGTTCCAGCAAGCAGACCTCGGGATCGGGGATGATCTCGTGCGGCCGGTAGAACTGCTTGATTTTCTTCTCGCTCTTGGTTCGAGAGCACTCGTCACAGACGGTCACGTCGGAGCCGATGACCGAACCTTTGGGCGGCAGCTTATTCTCGATAATGGCCGTCAACGCCTCCCAGATACGGTCAGCCTCGGGGGGGCAACCGGGAAGATAATAGTCAACGTCAACCACCTGGGCCAAAGTCTTGACTGTGTTCCAATAACCGGGGATGTGGACGTGTCCCTCGGGGAACTCCCAGCCACCCGCAACCGGCTCGACGTTATCGGGGTTATGCGTAGTGGGCGCATTGTGATAGATCCAATCGAACATCTGGCGCCGGTTATTGAAGTTGCCCAGGCCAGGCATGCAACCTTCGTGCGCGCATGAACCGAAGGCGACCAACACCTGGCTCTTGCGGCGTAAGAGCTGCGCCATTTCGTAGTTCTCATCGTTGCGGATGGCGCCATTGAACAGGGTGAAGAGTAACTCGCCGTCGGCCAACGAATCCACATCTTCTCGCTTGCCGTCGAGGACACAGGGCCAGAATACGATGTCGAAGGCATCGGCTACGTCGAGGATCTTCTCGTGGATACCAAGTACAGCGATTTCGCATCCACCACATGACGACGCCCAGTAAAGGGCGATTTTCGGCTTACCGCTCATACGGCCACCTCCTCAGGCTCAGCTTCGACCATCGGCTCCCCGTGGCCGTCGATTCCAACCAAATTCTTCCAATTCAGTGGCCCCAGTTTACGGATGGCCTCAGTCATCTCGGTAACGGTGGCAGCAAATTTGGGACCTTCGGCGGCGCTGGCCCATTCCAAACGCACTCGTTCATCCTCCAGGCCAAACTGCTTCAGGGTGCGCTTAAGCAGCGCGACACGTCGCATGGCCTTATAGTTGCCCTCTACATAGTGGCACTGGCCAGGGTGGCAACCCATGATCAGCACGCCATCGGCGCCTTCGCGCAGAGCCTTCATCACGAAAGCTGGATCAAGCCGGCCGGTACACATAATGCGAATGGGGCGCACGTTAGGGGGCATTTTGATCCGGGACGTGCCGGCCAGATCGGCTGCGCGATAAGAGCACCAATTACACAGAAACCCAACGATGACGGGTTCAAACTTTTCGTGATTGCTCATAGCTACCTCTTTAGTCAAATTTCAAACGTCAAAACATCAAGCATCAAGTCTCTTCAGCGATTCGAGATTTGATATTTAGTTTATGTCGACACGGCTTCAAACTCTGGGACGGGTTGTTTTCCATCCAGACCGACCAAGATACCTTCGATCTCGGCCAGAACCTGCTCGTTGCTGTAGTGGGCGCCAGTGATCACACCACTTGGGCAGGCCGCCACGCAGGTGCCACACCCTTTGCAGAGTGCCGGGTTCACCCGCGATACCTCCAGGTCTTCAATGAAGTCTATGGCGCTGTAGGGGCACATGTTGTTACAAATGCGGCAACCGGAGCACCGTTCTTCATCAATTTCAGCACGCACCGGCTCGATCTCTACCTCGCCTTGAGTGATCAGGCCCAGAACCCGGGCGGCGGCAGCAGCGCCCTGAGCTACGCTGTCGGGGATATCTTTCGGACCCTGGGCACAGCCAGCGATGAAAATGCCGTCCGTCATAGTGGCTACCGGATCAAGCTTGGGATGCTTCTCGATGAACCAATTGTCGTGGCTGCAACTGACTCCAAACAGGTGAGCGATTTCGGCGGCGTCGTGTCGCGCCTGGATGGCGGGGCTCAGGATCACCATGTCCACCGGCACGCGTCGCTGTGCCCCAATAAGAGTGTCCTCGGCCTGTATGATCAGCTTGCCTTCCTCGCCTGGGCCACGGACAGCATCCGTGATCTCAGCCACGCGCCCCCTGATAAAATGGGTGCCCTCCTCCAGCAGCCGGTGATAGAACTCCTCGTAGCCTTTGCCGGGAGTGCGGATGTCGATGTAGAAATTGTAGACATCGCTATCGGGCAATCGCTCGTGAACCAGGTGTGCGAACTTGAGCGAGTACATGCAGCAGACCTTGGAGCAATACTCGTGATAGTTCTGATCGCGGCTTCCCACACAGTGGACGATGGCCACGCTCTCGGGCATCGTGACTCCATCGCGCAGCACGATTTTGCCGCTGGTGGGACCGGCCGCGTTTACCATCCGTTCAAATTCGAGGCTGGTGAACACATTGGCCAGCCGGCCATACCCATATTGCGGGATCTGGCGCGTATCGAATAGATCGTAGCCGGTGGTCAGGATGACGTTGCCCACCTCAACAGTGACCATTTCATCTTCCTGCTCGAAATCAATGGCCTCGGTGGGGCAGAACATCTGGCACGCCTTGCACTTACCCCGCTCAAAGTAGATGCAGTTTTCGGTATCAATCACCGGGTACTTGGGCACCGCCTGGGGGAAGGGGCGATAGATGGCTTTGCGATAGCCCAGGCCCGCCTCGAACGCATCATCAATCACCCGCTTGGGGCACTTTTCGGTGCAAATGCCACAGCCGGTGCACAGATCCT
This sequence comes from Anaerolineae bacterium, assembly GCA_034412795.1. Lineage (GTDB taxonomy): Bacteria > Chloroflexota > Anaerolineae > 4572-78 > NAK82 > JAUVPY01. Next base: position 19,014 of record DAOUMD010000102.1, on the reverse strand, counting down.
CTTTCAGGTAGCGAGCCTTCTTGCGAATGGTTACGGTGAAATTGCCCACGTACCCGTCCACATTCTCAACTTCGCTGTAGCTGAGGAGAGTGATGTTCGGGTGATTACCGGCGTCGAACATCTTGGGGGTGAGGATACAGGCCGAACAGTCGAGAGTGGGGAAGGTTTTATCGAGCTGGGCCATGTGACCGCCGATGCTCGGCTCGCGCTCAACCAGGTAGACAAGGTAACCGGCTTCTGCAATCTCCAGCGCGGCCTGGATGCCAGCCACACCACCCCCCACCACCAGCGTGGCGGGGTTGATCTTCGCCTTCATAGGTTCCAGTGGCTCGTGGTAAACGACACGATGAGCCGCCGCACTAACCAGTGCTTTGGCCTTGTCGGTAGCACCGTCCTGGTCATCGTGAATCCAAGAGTCGTGCTCACGAATGTTGGCCATCTCGAAGAGATAAGGATTCAGTCCTGCCCGGGCACATGCCCCCCGGAAGGTCCGCTCGTGCATATGGGGGGAACAGGCGGCGACTACTACCCGCGTGAGCCCTTTCTCCTTGATGTCGTTCTCGACCAACTCCTGGCCCAGGCTGGAGCACATAAACTTGTAGTCGCGGGAAACCTCGACGTTGGGCAAATCGGCTGCCCACTCGGCGACCTGTTCTACGTCAACTTTGCCGGCGATGTTCGAGCCACAATGACAGACATATATACCGATTTTCTCACTCATCATCTCGCCTCCTCATCCGGCATCACGGGCATTGGCAACGCCTCTTTGCTAGGCCGCTTCTTGGGCTTTCTCTCTTCCTGCCTTGGCACTTCGACGTCGATCTTGGCCAGGGCTTGCCGCGCGGAGACGATCTCAGAGCCCAGGTCAGCCTCATTGGCGCTCATACCAAAAGCCAAAGCCATCAACTGGGTGAAGTACAAGATGGGTATGCGGTAATCGGTGCCAAAGTGCCGATTGACGTTCGCTTGATAGGCGTCCAGGTTGAGCTGACACATCGGGCAAACGCAAGCGATCACATCGGCCTGATACTCAGCGGCGTTGTGTAGAAGACGACGGATGAGTTCATATGCCACTTTGTCACTGATTTGAGCCATATGACCGCCACAGCACTGGGCCTTGAGCGGATAATCCACCACTTCAGCACCCAAAGCACGCATCAAGCGGTCCATTGAGGTGGGATGCTCGGGATCGTCAAATCCATTTTCGGGCCGGACAATCAAGCAGCCATAGTACGGAGCCACACGCAGCCCGGCAAGGGGCTTAACCACGTCTTGGGCAACCGTATTGCAGCCAACATCGTTGACAACTACGTCCAACATATGCCGCACCCGCAAACGTCCAGACTCATAGCTAAGTCCACCGGCCGCCAATGCCTCGTTCACTTGCCCCGCCAGCTCAGGGTATTTGCCCATATACTTTTCGGTTTTCTTCAGATTGACGTAGCAAGCACTGCACGGCGCAACCATCTCGTTGAGATCATCAGGCACCAGCGCCAAGTTGCGCGCAACCAGCGCATAGGCTGGCAACTGATTGATGGCAAAGTATTCGGTAGCACCACAGCAGTTCCAGTCATCAACTTCTTGAAAGACCAAGCCCAATTTTTCGGCGACTGCCATTGATGATATGTGATAGGAGGCTGCACTACGTTCTAGAGAACAGCCAGGATAATAAGCGTATCTCATTGAGCACCTTCCAATTCCTTGGCTTTGTTCAAAATAGCCCTAAGTTGGCCCATATTCTTTATAGAGCTGGGCGTCAGCGCCAGTCGATCACGGCGTAGCATGTCGAGAGCGAAGGTCCCTAACCTGATTTTTCCCAACGGACGGTGGGTGATGTGATAACGGGTTGCCAGTCCTAACTCATAGCTACGACCAAATTGCTCCACCATGCCAATGAAAGTCTGCGACCAATCGGGCGCGTCAGAGTCCTCGTACAGCCCCTCAGCGATGGCCATGCGCTTCAACGTGTACATGATGTCGGTAATAGGGATCTGTTGCGGACAACGTTCAGTACAGTAATAGCACGACACACAATACCAGGGTGTGTTGCTACGTAACACTTTGTCCTTCAGATTAGCCTCGACCATAGCAAAAATGCGACGCGGAGTATGATCCATGTCGTCACCTGACGGACAGGACCCACCACACGTGCCGCATTGCAGGCAAAGACGCAATGCTTCACCCCCTGGCGTATTTGCCATGACCTCTTCAAAGAAGGTCTTGGGTGAAGATGGCCTACGATTATTTTGAGCCATCGAACATACCCCCTACATATAATTATTGTGAAAAATAGCACTAGATAATTGTGACTTTTGTCACTTGGCACCGTGCCAAAGTATACCGGAAGGATGGTGGGTTTGTCAAGTTATTCACAAATGAAAAAGAAGTGACAAATGTCACTAATTTAGAGGAGGCAGAAATTTCGCCGTCAGAACAATCAAATTGACAGAGAATGGCATATCATATACTCTATGCTCAGCGTGGAGTCTGTAGATTGGTGATGCAAGATCAAGTAGATATGGCGTCCAAAAGGGATTGTTCATCCAACAAACCAACGCTTCCGGTGCCCGCGAGACGTCGGACGTCTCGCTATCCGACGTCGGGAGCCACAGAAGACCCAACAGTAGCCCAGCCACATCATCAACGACCTGATTCGCCTCCACGCTCCTCGAGCTGGCGGCCGGGTGGCGTGCTTTTGCTGGTCGGAAGCCTGATGGTGTTGAGTCTGATCGTGATCGTCACTGGGTTGATCGCCCTGCATATAAGCAATCGAGTGATGCCTGGTGTTCAGGTGCTGGGTGTCGAGTTGGGGGGCAAGTCCAGGGCTGAGGCAATTGCCCTCTTGGGACAAGACTGGGCGGCACGGACGATTAACTTAGACGCGGGTGATACCACCTGGACCGTTACTCCGAGCATGCTAGGGATTATGCTGGACACCGAAGCCACCTTCCAGCTTGCTTACCAGCAAGGACGCTCGCTGGCAACACTGAAAGATATCCTCAAGAATGGTGGCGTCGACGTCTCACCAATTTGGAGAATCGATCGTGCCCTCGCAGAGACCAATTTACATGCCCTGAAACCGAAGTTCGACACACCTCCTACGAATGCCAGCTTACAGGTAGCCGACGGACACGTGAAGGCCACACCCGCCGTCCGTGGGCGCACCCTGGACGTAGGGGCAACGGTGACCTGGCTGGAATGGAACGCAACCCAAGTTATCAACGAAGGGCGCTTAGAGTTGGTGATGGTACCTGTTCAACCAACCATCATGGATGTGAGTGCCGCAGCCGCCCAGGCCAATCAATTGCTGGCTCAACCGCTGTTCATTCAGGCCTACGACCCGGTCACGGATGAGAGGCAAACGTGGAAGGTCCCACCAGAGGATTGGGGGAAATGGCTGTCGCTAAGCACTGACCTGAATGATCCTGGCAACCTCAATTGGGCTCTGAATGCGGATGAGGTCTCGGCATTTCTGACCGCACAGGCGGCGATGCTCGGCCCCGATCGCCACCTGGATGTGGACGAAGCAGTTGCGGCGATCACCGAGGTCATCGAAGCTCAAAGCTCAGACGTGCTCCTGCGAATTTATCACAGCGAGCGGCAACACGTCGTCCAAGCCGGTGAAACGTTGTCCAGCATCGCCCAGGATTACGGTCTGCCTTATCCGTGGATCCAGGCTGCTAATCCAAGTATTGGGGATAACCTTTCGGTCGGCCAGGTCTTAACGATCCCCTCACCGGATGCGCTTCTGCCGCTGCCAGTGGTCGAGAACAAGCGGATCCTGGTCAGTCTCAGTCAGCAAAAAGCATGGGTGTATGAGAATGACGCCCTGAAGTGGGAATGGCCGGTCAGCACCGGCATTGACTCCAGCCCCACCGCATCGGGCGTGTTCCAGATTCAGACTCACGAGCCCAATGCGTACGCCAGTAACTGGAATTTATGGATGCCTTATTTTATGGGCATTTACCGGCCAGTGCCCACCTTCGATTTCATGAATGGATTTCACGGCTTTCCCACACGCGGTGGCTCCACCTTACTATGGGCGGGTGATCTAGGTCACCCGGTCACCTATGGCTGTATTTTGATCAGCTCAGAGAATGCCGCTGCGCTGTACGAGTGGGCTGAGGCCGGCGTGGTCGTCGAGGTGCGCCCCTGACAACTATGTGGTCCCCAAGTAAACCATATGAGGGGTTGAAGGATGACATTAAAAGAGAAGATACTGGCCCGCTTTTCGGGCGAGGCAGATGGACGTCCCTTTTACCTACCCGACCTCACCTTGTGGTACGACTGGCATCGATCTAGAGACACTCTACCCAGTGGGTGGGAAGACTACTCGCTGCCACAGGTTGCGCGGACTATGGGTGTTCCCGTGTGGTGGGTGGTTCGCCCCTGGCAGGTTGAAACACCCAGCGTGGAGACAGTGAGGACAGAGGAGGATGGAAAGCGTATTGTTCGCTCCCAGACATCCTCTGGCACGCTAGTGGCACGCTGGACTCAGATGGGCACCAACGGTGACTGGTGGCAGACCGAGTATCCGGTCAAGACCAGGGAAGATCTGGCGGCTGCCCTGGAGCTGGTCGATGCGCGTACTTACGTCCTGGATGCAAGCAAGCTAGCCCGTATGGAGGCGATGGTCGGCGAAGAGGGAGTGCTGGCGATTGAAATCCCGCGCCGGCCCTATTCCGACGTGTTGCACGAATTCCTGGGCTGGAGTGAGGGACTCTTCCTGTTAAACGAGCCGGCGGTTGAGGAGATTATCAGCATCCTGGAGAGTAAATTGCAGCGCCTGGTACGAGAGATAGCGGAATTGGCGGATCAGGTGGTTCTCGCCCCGGACAATCTCGACGGTCAGTTCATACCACCGGTAGCATTCAAGGCCCATATGGCCGACAGTTACCGAGTCACCACCGAAGCGCTGCATCAACACGATAAATATCTGGTAGTTCACGTCGGAGGTCCAATCCGGCATCTGCTGGCCCCATTGGCCGAGGCCGGCGTGGACGGCGTGGAGGGGATTGCCGGACCTCCGCAAGGGGACGTTACATTAGCCGAGGCCCGCCAAACCGCCGGCCCCGCGCTTACACTGTGGGGCGGCATTCCCCAAGACTTCGTACACGATACTCACGATCGAGAGGAGTTCGAGACTGCCGTGGCGAGTGCTACTCAGGAGGCGGCGGGCGACGCACGTATGATCATAGGTGTGGCCGATCGCGTGCCGGTGGACGCCGACCTAAGCCGGCTGGAGGCCATTCCAGAATTGATCGGGCGGAGTTGAGTACTAAGCGCAACATCTCGATCTTCGACATTCTATGATGCCTGAGTTCGAAATTACTGGCGAAAATCATCCTGAGTAGGGCACAGCCCGTATCGAAGGGTACGGCTAGAGAAACTCCGAACTCAGGTTATAATGACTTCAACGCACCTATGAGTCGACCTGTGTGGTTTGTGGAATTCCTCAAAAAGGTATACCCCAGTCGCTTTCTGCTTGCCTGGGCGACCAGGATGCCCATCCTGAGAGATATCGCCGAGCGATGTTTCTTCGACGGCGATGATTTGATCTATCTTCCCAGGAACCGAGTGATCCAGGTTAACCGGCCTGTCGACACCGCAGCGGAGATGGTATTACCATCCGAAGTCGTGGAGTATTTTATAGAGAGGGCCAACTATCACTGGGTCATGAATACCTGCATCTGCCGCGACGCCGATGAGTGCCAGGACTATCCCATCGACCTGGGCTGCCTGTTCCTCGGGCAGGCGACGCTGGGGATCAATCCCCAACTCGGTCGCCAAGTGACGAAAGAGGAGGCGTTGGAACACGTAAGGCGCTGTCGCGAGGCCGGGCTGGTTCACCTGATCGGACGCAACAAGTTGGACACGCTGTGGCTGGGCGTCGGTCCAGGAGAAAAACTACTTACCATCTGCAACTGCTGTCCCTGCTGTTGCCTCTGGCGGGTGCTGCCTCACTTCGCACCCCAGATTGGCGACAAGATCAGTCGTATGCCCGGCGTTACCGTCAAGGTAAGCGATCAATGTGTCGGTTGTGAGCTATGCACGCAGGACGTATGTTTTGTGGACGCCATCCAGTTGGTGGAGGGGCGGGCGGTCATCAGCCAGGCGTGCCGGGGTTGTGGCCGCTGTGTCAGCGTCTGTCCCCAGGAAGCGATAAAGATCTGCGTTGAATGTGAACAGTTTGTAGAGAAATCTATCGTTCGCATTTCTCAGTTGGTGGACGTTGCCTGAGGGGCTCAATCAGATCGACTGGCCGGCCCAGCGGTCGATCCCTGGCGATTATCCGTCGCCAAGGATGCCATCCAGCAGTCTGCGCAAGCCACCGCGCGGTCTTTCACCCCTGACATTCCCCGTTTGGCCGTTAACGACCAGCTTGTAATCCTCGCCTTGATAACGGTAGCCACCTACCCAAATCGGCAGCAGAATGAGTTTGAACGACTCGATAACGATACCAGAGGAACTAAAGGTTACGTTGCTGATCTGGCCCATCTTCGCACGGTTGGCAGCAATACGGCGGGCGTCCTCCCACGCTTGTCGGCGAGCGACAAGCGACGAGTCGGCCACCGAAATCTGGTAGATCTCGGCCGGCCAGTCGGCCAGGTAATGAGGATCGTAAGGCAATAGCTCATTGAGCCGGAAGTAGTTGACCTCTTTCGCCAAATCCGCAGATAAAGTGTGACTGGCGGCCACCAACACATCATCGTAGAAAATCGGGTAGCTGCCAGTCTGAATTGCCTTGCTCGCCCGACCGTAGTAACTATCGAAAGCTTTATCCATCAGCAACATTGTCAGCCCAACTCCGCCATCCATGACCGGGTCGGGACGACTTCCGAGAATTCTCCCCCGCCACTGGACCTCGCCACCTACATCGAAAGTCCACACCGGCAAATAAAGACCGTCGGGCGGGGTTGTTTCTGCTTCAGAGCGCAGGTCTTTTTCCTCAAGCCACTTCTGTAGTGCGCTGTAAGCCGCCAACTGGGTCATCCCGAAGGGAATAATCCCCTCGGGCGGAATCAGCTCCCGGGTTTCAGATACTTTGATTACGTAAGCCGAGGCACAGTAGGGACAAGTCAGCGACAACACGCCCGGTCCCAGCATAAAGGAGACCCCACATGTCTGGCAACTGAAGGACTGGGTGGCGATCGGGCGAGCGTGTCCACGGGCGGTGGCTAAGGCGACGGCAAAATCTTGCTCCTGGACCATAGCCCCCTCCTCAACCGCCTGATAGAGAGTCAGTTGCCGGTTGCAATAGGAACAGGTGAGAGAACCACCGTCGGGGGTGAAGGTCATCTTACCGCCACAACCCGGGCAGATGAAGCGCTTCGTCTGGGCGGGTTGGTGCGATGCATCGGACAGTGCCGGCGCCTGGCGATTGGGGTCTATGATCTCAGCCGGGTCCAACTGACCTCTGAGGATCGCCAGACCACGCCTGGCCAGGGGATTAGTCGGTTCACGGACCAGGATATTTTCCAGGCAATCGCGTTTTTCAGCCGGGTCATCGCTGACTTCACTCAGCCACAGCCAGGCCTTGATCTTTTGCTGCCGGTCGGCATCGGTGCGTAATACCCACTCCAGGTAGAAGCGAGCCTGGTCCTTGTCTTGGGCCTTAGCAGCGGCAATGCCGCGCACCAACAAATCACGAGCTCCGTCGGACATCATTGGACACCTATTAAGGGAAGAGGCGGCGGGTCTTGATCTCGGCCACGGCGTCGTCGCAGAAACGATATAGCCGGGCTGGTCGGCCACCAGTTTCCTGATAGCCGTCGCTCGGCTCCACCACCCCACTCTTGCGCAACTTGCTGCGAAAGTTGCCTTTGTCCAGCTTCTCACCCAGCACCGTTTCGTAGGCTTGTTGGAGCTCACGCAAGGTGAAACGCTCAGGGAGAAGCTGGAAACCGACCGCGGTGTATTCCAATTTGTAGCGTAACCGGGTAATGGCGTATTTCAGAATCTCAGCGTGGTCAAAGGCCAAGGAAGGGGGTGAGTAAGCACTGAACCAACCGACGTCGGCAGCGTCACTGGCAACGCGTAGTTGGAGCTTGTCGGCACTCACCAGGGCATAGTAGGCGACTGTGATAACACGTGTGCGCGGGTCACGGTCCGGGTCACCGAAAGTGTAAAGTTGTTCCAGATAAACGTCTTCGCCGCACACGCCAGTTTCTTCCCGCAGCTCACGGTAAGCGGCCTCCTCCAGTCCCTCATCCATGTCCACGAAACCACCGGGGATGGCCCACATCCCCTGGTAGGGCCAATTCTTGCGTTTGACGAGAAGGACCTTCAACTCCCCCTCGAGGATGGTAAAGACGACCACATCTACCGTTACCGAGGGCCGTTCGTATCGGGCGGCGTCATAGCTGTCTGCGGCGTCATAGTTGTCTGCGGTTTCGCTCATGCGCGCCTCCGGTCCGGTGCGCGAGAGATCATCGATTTTGTTGAATAGTGTCAAAGCTACACTTAGCAGTATAGAGGGTAACAAACGGCCTGTCAACCCTTCTTTTTTCCTAGTTTATAGGTTACTACTCAGCCGCTCCCGATGGACGACAGTCCAGAGGTCCTGAACAGGGTTTCATGAGCGATCAGGCTCGGGATTGTTATCCCTCGTGAGCCGAGGGTCCTCGCGAGCATTGGGCTGAGTAGTAACGTTTGTAGAGCAATTGGCCAAATGTCCCTATAGCAAGAAGCCCGGCTGCCGGCACAAGAATGCCGGCAGCCGGGCTTTATGGTAGCTGCGCCTGGCAGTCTGTCGGAGAGAGCTCTTTTGCTAGACTTTGGAAACTTCCGAAGTCTTTCTCCGACAGGCTGTTAGCCAAGGAAATGCTATTGACCGTTGCCTAATAGACCCAGCAGCGAATGATCACCGATGGTGAATTTGTAGGCACGAGGCCGGATGGGAGATCGATGAATGACCACATGCCGCCCAATCAGGCTATCCTCAATACGTTGATCCAGGTTGCGGATCTGGCTATGTTCCAACACAATCGAGCGACTGATCTCCGCATTTTCAATGAGGACGTGGTGGTAAATCGACGTAAACGGCCCCACGTAAGCATTGACGATGCGGGTTTCTTCGCCGATTATGGCCGGTCCCCGGATCACGCTGTTGATGATCTCTGCCCCTTTCTCAACCGTCACGCGGCTGTCCACCTCAGAATCGCGGTCGACGTAGCCCTGGACATAGGGTGACAGCTCTTCGAGCACCAAGCTATTGGCCTCCAACATGTCGCCAGGCGCGCCAGTGTCAATCCACCAGCCCCGGTGTACGTAAGGGTAAACTGCACAGCCGTGCTCAACGAGCCACTGGATGGCGTCGGTGATCTCCAACTCGCCCCGCCAGGAGGGGATAATGCTTTCCACGGCCTCAAAGACATGATGATCGAACATATAGATGCCGACCAAGGCCAAGTCACTGAGTGGCTCCTTGGGCTTTTCAATGAGACGCACGATGCGGCCCTGGTCATCCAACTCGGCCACTCCGTATTGCTCTGGCATGTCCACCCGGGTGAGCACAATCTGGCAGTTGTACTCGCTCTCGGCAAATTGTGCAATGAGCGGACTGATGCCACCCTGGATCACGTTATCGCCCAGGAACATCACGAACCGTTCGTCACCTATGAAATCCTTGGAGATTTTCACAGCGTGAGCCAGGCCTAGTGGCGCCTCCTGCTGGATATAGGTGATGTCTACGCCCCATTCCCCCCCACGCCCGACGGCTCGCTTAATCTCCTCGGCTGTATCCCCGACTACGATGCCGATGTCAGTGATCCCGGCGTCGCGGATGGCCTCGATGACCCGAACGAGCACCGACTTGTTCGCAACTGGGATCAACTGTTTAGCACTGGTATAGGTGAGGGGATACAAGCGGGTACCTTTGCCTCCGCTCAGCACGAGTCCTTTCATAGTTGATGTCTCCTCCCGTTCAGTAGACAGTAAACAGTAGACAGTAAGCAGTAAGCACTGCTTACCTGGTACACTGAGGCGTAAGAACCTGTTTGAAAATTATTGGCCCATTGTCCCCTACATATTGGGGGACAATGACCGATGTGCCCACATGCAGGTTCAAACCGGTCCAAAACGGGCTAAGAGCCTGTTTGAAAATTGGCTCTAAGTAAGCCAATAGTTTGTAGTAGTGACTTCAGTCGCTTAACCAGCCCAAAAACGACTAAAGTCATTACTACGAACTATAGACCCATTTACGCCTCGGTGTACCAGGCAAGTGATCGGAGGCCGGGCTCTGACCGCTGATTACTGTCTACTGACTACTGTAATAACGCCCTAAGCTGGTATCAAATGGCGCGTTGAGAAGCACTGCCCCCACCAGATGAGCATTTACCATCTCCAGGCGATCCTTGGCGGCCCGCACGTGGTCACGCCGGGTGTCGCCAGCCCTGACCACCAGCAAAACGCCGTCCACTTTGCTGGCCAGCAATGAAGCGTCGGTGACGGCTACCACTGGTGGCGCGTCGAATAGCACCACATCAGCCTGTTCCACCAGGCGGGCGATCACCTCGTCCATTTTGCGCGCAGCCAGGAGTTGGCTGGGGATGGGGGGAAGCGGCCCACTGGTCAGCACTTTGAGGGTGCTGTTGGAGACAGGTTGCAAGGGCGGGTCGTCGAAGGCGGACTCGCTGCGAAACATATCGCTCAAGCCTTGCTCGTTGGAGAGGCCAAACAACTCGTGCTGACTGGGCCGCCGCAAGTCGGCATCTACCAGGATGATAGATCGATCGCCGTCGGCCATTGCCACAGCCAAGTTGGCCAGCGCGGTGCTTTTGCCCTCGCCAGGCCCAGAGGAAGTGACGAGCAATGTGAGCAACGGCTCGTCAACACTGGCGAACTCCAAGTTGATGCGAAGCGTCCGATAGGCTTCGGCCGCAGGCGAGGTAGGGTCGGTCAGAGTGATGATTGAGTCCATAGATTAGAAACCTCTCCTAAGGTTGCTCGCGTACTATGCCGGGCGGGGACGAACGGATCGGCGCCGTTCGGATGGCTGGCGAGCACTCGCGTCAGCCGGACCGGGGGGGATGTTACCTAACACCGTCACCCCGATAGCCCGCTCGACGTCGGCCGCGGAGCGGATCACGTCCTGCTCCAACCATTCCAGGAAAAAGATGACCAACAGGCCGAACAGGAGGCCAAACAACCCTGCGGCAGCGGTGTTGATTTTGGTATTGGGTGAGTACTGCTGATAACCCAGATTCCACACGTTGTCAAGAACGCTGACGTCGATTTGATCCCGCTTGTCCTGCTTCTGGTTCCAGGCATCCCGGTCTTCCACGAAAACCTCGGCCATGGTCTGCACGATGGTCATCGCCACTTCGGGATCGGTGTCACGGGCTTCGAGTTCCAGGGTAAAGGTGTCGGCTGCCGGGCTCACGAAGAGTTTGCCCAACAGCGCGGTAGTATCCATGTCAAGCTGAGCACGATCAATGACCTCTTTGGCCATTCTATGGGTGCGGATGTTCTCTGCGTAGTTACGCAGTAGATCCTTAGCGACACTGCTCAGCCCCCAGTCAGCACGGGCCGGGTTGACGCTCAGTTTGACGCTGGCGCTGTAGACCGGCGTCTGCAGCTTGCTAAAAGCGAAGGCGCTGGCAGCGGCGATCAAAGCTACCAGGATCACAATCCAGCCTCGCTTACGAAAGATACGCAGGTAATCGGTTAGTTCCACAGTTTCCATCCCTTGAGCAGACTACCGTCGCGAATTGTGTGCAGGGGCAAGGCCAGGAGGACTACATGGGGGGCGCCCCTACAACGGGAAAATTGCCACTACCCAGGTGGATATTCTACCATCGGCCTATAGCATAGACAAATGGCACAACTTATGCTGAATGATGTAGATAAAACGCTTGCCCGGATCGGGGTGGCGTGGTAGACTGGTATATTGGTAGATTGGGAAACTGGGAGACTGGGAGACTGGGAGACTGGGCACTCCCGCGCGCGGTATTGTTCAACTTACCAATATACCAACCCACCAATTACCAATATACCAACCCACCAATCTACCAATCTACCAGCCTTCCAACAGGAGTACGCAATGCCCGGCAATGACCCGCAAGCTATGCTCGACGCCCTTTTGCAATCCTGGCACGACGCCGTTGCTGATCCAGGGAACGCTCAGGAAGAGGTGCTAGACCGTCTGCTGAAAGACTACGCTCAAACCGAGTATGGGACGCAGCACGGGGCAGGCCAGGTTGAAATCCTTGAGGATTATGGCCGAGCTTTTCCGATCGCTACCTACGAGGATTATCAACCCCTCATCGAGCGGGTGATGGCCGGTGAGGTGAGGCTGCTGCTCACCGAAGATCCGGTGGGCTGGGCGATCACCCGGGGAACAAGCAAAGGGGAATCCAAATTCATCCCGATGACGCCCACCGACCTGCGCATGCGGGTCAGCGCCGGACGAGCGATGATGAATCACGTGGTTAGCACCGGACGCTACGACCTGTTTGCAGGCGTCAACTTGAACTTGAATTTTCCCTCGTTAGTAGGAACAGTGCAAGTGGGAAAACGAGAGGTAGAATACGGCTACAGCTCCGGCATCTATACCAAGTACGTATCAGCCTTCACCCCAATCCGCTCGGCGCCGACGCAGGAGGAAATCGACACATTGGGCGGGGGCAAAACCACCCGTGATTGGGAGGCGCGCTTTGAGCTGGCATATGAGAAATGCAAAGACCAAAACGTTACGCTGGTAGGTGGTGTCGCCCCGACTGCACTCCGCTTTGCTCGCTATCTGCGCCGGTCACACGGCGTCTATCCCAAAGACCTATGGCAAACCCAGATCGTGACGTTGGGCAGTGTGCCGGGTATCAACACGCGTTACCAACCAGCGCTCAATGCACTGTACGGACCGGTCGCCATCCGGGAGATCTACGGCGCTACCGAAGGGATGTTCGGCCAGCAGCGGGATGAGAACCGGGCGTGGGTGCCCAATTATGATCTTTTCTTCTTCGAAGTCGAGACACGGTCAGGGATCAAGATGCTGCACGAAATGCGCCCCGGTCAGATGGGGAGTCTGATCGTTTCGACGCCTATCCTGGCCCGTTATAAAATCGGCGATACGATTCTGGCCCTCCGGCCACCCTATTTCCGCTGCATCGGTCGCGACCGGTGGTATACGCCGCTGCGCTACATTTGGGATGAGTTAGTGACATTCAATTTGGGGCGACTGTAAGACGTGAGGCGTAATGCGTAAAACGTCTCTATCACCTAAAAACCAGGTTTTTTTGTGGGTGCATTCCCTGAAATGCACCCACATCTCGTCAAAAACCTGGTTTTTTCAGTAGAGACGTTTTACGCACCACGCCCACCGATTCAACGCCGCCGGTAGAAGCCGGCCAACAGGATGGCCACACCGATGACAATCAGGGCCAGCGGCCAGACCAGTCCCCAGCCCAATAGACTCCCAAAGCCGATGGCCAGCAAGATCACGGCAAAGATCAAACTGCCAGTCACAGGGCGCCGGTATTGCGGCACGAGCAGTCGAACCACCACTTCCAGCAATATGATCACCCCAGCCCCAATGAAGATGAACCCCCAGGCGTCCACCTGCTCATAGCGGGCCAGAAGGCCCAAGTTGCTCGCCAAAAGCACCAGCCCGGCCCAGATGAGGATGATGGCCCAAACCAGGGAACCGAGTGGATCGCGCTGCCACTTTTCGTCCCAACTTTTCTCCTCTTTCTCCGCCTTCTCCGCCTCTTTCTCCTCCTCTTTCTCGTGTTTCTCGTGGTGCTGGTAGTCAGACATGGTTTCCTCCCTCTCGTATCAACGGTACATCAGCGACTGCCACATTATAACACACATTTGCGGCGCGGTGAAGGTTGACACATAATCCGCCAGCACATTCATCTACTTGGTCGCGTTGTTGGTTTGATCCTGTCTCCACCAGCGCTGTTCCAGATCGCGGATCTGCTCGCTCAGCGTACGCAGCATCAGCAGTATCTGGCCGACCGCCTGCTCAGTCGTCAGCTTCTCACGCTCCCAAAGGGTGATGAGCTCATCGAGATTGTAGTTGCCCATTGCTTGCTCCTCCTCTGAATAACACGTAACCGTGTAATGATTAGCAAAATGAAAGCGGGCCACTTACCCGCTCAACTGCCCACCATTATAACACGTTTACGTGTAACTGTCAAGAGGTCGCGAGAATTTTAAGGTTGTTCATCCTCATCTCCACCATAGCGGAAGCCTACCTGTTCGGCGATGAACTCCAACAGCACACCGGTTGAGCGGCGGGGTGTGTACTTACCCGTCTCCCACTCACTGACGGTCTGCTGGCGCATACCCAGTTGATCTGCCAGTTCCTGCTGAGACCAGCCGGCGAACTCTCGCAGCGCCTTCACGTGCCCACCACCCCAACCCCCTGATCGACGGCGACGGGGTGTGACTCGATACGTAATGCGCCCCGGTCTAAAAACAGCCCAGGCCTCTCCCAAATCCACCGCGTCTATCAGCCAGCCAGCGTCCAGCCAAGCCTGGCCCTGTGGCGTGGCGCTGTTGGCCCACCACGCCCGGCTGACCCTCGCGCTGCGTGGTAACGCAGCACCGATAATCGCCTCAATCTGGTCAAAAGTCAGACTGATCGGCTCATCCTGGGCTAGCGAGCGCAAATATTCGTGCAAGGGATAATATTTGATGCCTGGTTTCATCGGCCTCTCACATCCCCACTCACGGCGCTTTACATAGTATAGCACGTTTCCGGCCACTGGAAAAACCTTCTCTTCGCGTGTTGCACCGACTCGACCGGCGTGTTATAATACCCAGCGTGTGCTGCGGATAGATTTAGGAAGCGAGATTGAATTTGGAAAGCGCTAAAGGTCTTTATCAGAAACTGGCTGAATTCGTGCGCGACGACACGCCCGTCGCGGTAGCGACCATCGTGGGGGTGCGCGGATCAGTGCCGCGCGAAGTAGGCACCAAAATGATAATCCATCCGGCGGGCCAGCACGTGGGCACCGTAGGTGGCGGCTGTGGCGAAGCGGATGTGATCCGCGCCGGGCTTGACGTGATTGATACGGGTATGCCTCAACGGGTTGAAGTCGATTTGACTGAGGACATCTCGATGCAGAGCCTGGGCGTGTGTGGCGGCATCATGGATGTATACGTAGAACGCTGGCCAGCGGCGGAATGAAGCGAGGTGGGGTATCCACAAGGCGATGAGCACACTAGAGACCGCCACGTTGCTCGCCGAATTGCTCAAATCCATCGACGGAGGCCAGCCGGTGGCTATGGTGACCGTCGTCAAAGCCGGTGGGGACTACGCAGCCGCCCTGGGTTGTCACGCCCTGGTATGGTTGGACAGGGACCCGGTGGGAAGCCTGAATCTGGGTGACTTAGAGGCGCAGGCATTGGCCGACGCCACTGAAGCGTTGACTGAGCGCCGGCCCCAATTATTGACCTATGCAGACGATCAGGTGGATTTGTTCGTCGAAGTCCAACGCCGCCCGCCGACGCTGATCATCGTCGGTGCAGGACATGTGGCCCAACCGCTGGCCACGCTAGGCAAACTGATAAACTTTGAAGTGGTGGTCATTGACGACCGGCCACAATACGCCAATACTGAACGCTTTCCACAGGCCGACCGGGTCATCGCCGCTCCCTTTCGCTCTACTCTGCGCGGCTGGCCGATAGATGCGGACACCTTTATTGTATTGGTTACTCGCGGTCACAGCCACGATGTAGCGTGCCTGTTGGAAGTCCTCGACTCGCCGGCACGCTACATCGGAATGATCGGCAGCAGACGCCGTGTGCGAGCGGTGTTTGATCTGCTGGAACGGGAGCAGGATATCCCCCGCGAGAAGTTCGATCGCGTCTACGCACCCATCGGCATCGACATAGGCGCTGAGTCGCCAGCCGAGATAGGTGTATGTATCATCGCCGAAATTATCAACGTATACCGGGGCGGTCGTGCCGAGTCCCTTTCCGGTGCACTGAAGACCGATCGACGCTTACCATTACACCCAGCACGAGTGCAAAACTATGGATAGAGCTATAATCGCTACCACACAACATCAGATGCGGGTCTTTGAGACGCAGGAAGCCTACCAGGAAGACATCTTTCGTTACCTGCGAATGGCACAAGCCAAGGGCGCCAGGTTGGTCATCTTCCCCGCCCTGTCGCCGGTGATGCTTGTCCCGCCGCTGGCCTCCAGCCCACGGCTGGGCCTAATGAAGCAGGCGGACAAGGGGCGCGGTTCCTGGGCCTCACTCAAAGATCGGCTGATGGGCCGGGCCGCTGCCGCTGCGGGTCAAGCTCTGGGCGGAGGGCTGCGCGGTGAGATGAACCGCCTGCTAAACAACGCCCCCGAAGCGCTCTACGAGGCCTATATAGACCTTTTCAGCGCGGCGGCACTTAAATTCAAGACGACCATTGTCGCCGGTAGTCTTTATCTGCGTGTCAGCGAAGAGGCCAACAGCAAACACATTTGCTTCGTCTTCGGCCCTGATGGGCAGATCATCGGCCAGCAGGAGAAGATTCACCTGGCGGTTGAAGAGATGAACTTCTGTCAGGCGGGTGAGAGCTTTAACGCAATCGAGACCGAAGTTGGGCGCATCGGCATCATGATCGGCGAAGATGTCCTCTTTCCTGAAGCAGGGCGACTGTTGGCCTATCAGAAGAGCGACATCCTGATCAACATGGCCGCCTGTGATGGACCCATATCCTTTTACCAGGCGAGACACGCCTTCCTGGCCCGACTGAACGAGAATGAACTAGTAGGCGCGCAGAGCTGTTTGATCGGGCCTAACCGGCTGACCTCCAGCGGTCAAGACTTTGTGGGCAAGTCAGGTCTATTCACAACCATTCCACTCTCTTCTCGGCTCGACGGCATTTTGTTTGAGATAGGCGCGATGACGGTCGAGGGTATCATTGCCGAGCAATTAGATCTGGCCGCCATGCGCCAGCAGTGGACCCAAGAGCGGCCCCGCCTGCGGCAAGGAATGCGCGTGCTCGCCTACGGGCCGCTGAGTGACGCCTATCAGAACCTGCGCACCCTGGATCAGGCCTACCATGCCCCAGAGCCACTGCCAGGTATCCCGGATACGTGGACGGTTGAAACTCCAGAGGAAGAGGAACTCGAACCAGCGACGCTGCCATCGCCCGATGAGGAATTGTGGGCGAGCGAGGAGGAATCGGCACCGACGACGCCATCGGCCGACGACGAACCGGGGCCGGACGAAGAGGAATCCCTGGCGCCGCCACCGGTCGATGACGAACTGATGTCGGATGAGGAGAACGACGCCGAACGCCGCAACCTGAACTTGAGGGGAGAGAGCGGCGACCAAGAGTGGGGCTTCGATTTACTGAGTTCGCCTTTCTCTCACGGCGAGGCCGAGGAAGACTAGGCCTGATAACCAGCGAAACGGCTAGCGGTCTGTGAACGAAGATGCGACTGGTCAAGTAAAGCTCGTCAAAGAGAAGGTCGAAGCCTGTGCCCACTGTGGGACGGAGAATCCGCCCGGCCTGCTGCTGTGCCTGGAATGCGGGCGCGATCCCATCAGCGGACGCGACTTGTTCGCGCCGCCCGATATCCCCGTGCCCGGAGAACCACCGGCGCCGGGACAGGTTTCCCCAACCCAGGAACTGCCCATCACCATACCCGACCCCGTCCAGGTGCCCGGTCCGTTCATCCCATCCCTGGAACTGTCCATCACTATGCCCGGGCCCATCCAGGTACCGGATCCATTGCCTATCCCTACTATGGAAGACTTCGCCGCACCGCCCCCACAACCGCCGCTCGTCCCTCCGCCTATGTACCACGCCTCCCCAACGGAGCCGAAGTACCTGGCCCCGGTATTGAGCCCCGGGCCACGCTGGACGGTCGGTTTAGTGGGATTGGTCCTGGTATCGCTTCTGGGCCTGGGCGCAGTGTCCAGCTTCGCCAGTCTCAATCTGCCCGGCGGGGTGTGCCTGGGTTCGCTATGGCTGGTTGCTACCGTCCTGTGGTTGGGGCTCATTTCGTTACGAGGGGGCGAGTCACGCAGCACAGCCACCGGCGCTCGCCGGCGCATGGTCATCTCGCTGGGGCAACGCCTGTTTGAGAAGACGCCCAGTGCTACCAAAGAGCAACTGGCGCAACTGCCCATCGTACAGGTCCCCCAACTCACCCAACCCGCCAGCCATCTCATCTATCTTAACAGCACTGGCGACCGAACGAGCCAACTGGCTCAAGTGCTGCTGGGTACCATATGCGCACTGGTGGCCGGCGATCACATCGAACTGGCGAGCCAGAGCTACGATATGCTCACCAAGAGTCCGCTGGGACGCAGACAGGAGGCGGTCAATAGAACGGCGGTGTTTCGGCGCACCCTGTACGTCGGTGCTGGCTATTTGGAAAGGCTTATCCTGCAGCAATTGCGCCATACGACATCCACGCCCAGCGCCCGCGACCTGGCGGTCGGCGTATTGCGCCAGGCTGGCGCCGACCTGCTGGACCGTATCGCCGCCGATAGCGACAAAGCTCCCCCCGTCCAGGACGCAGACGCCCCGGATCTGGACACCCAATTAGCTGCCCTGCGCGAGTTCTGCCAGGAACTCAAGGCATCCAACCCAGAGCTTTACGAACGACTCTCGGGGGAAGTGGAAGAAGCGGTGAATGATTTTTTGCGCACTTCCAGACAAAAAGCAGGGTAGACGCTCCGCGTTTGGCAACGGCAGGGACAAAAGAGTCACTGTAAATAGTTTACGTTGATTGCATGCAAAAAAGAAGTGTGGTATTCTTAACGCATGTACCCGTCTTGCCAACCAAGGCAGCACCTTCTGAAAAGCCAACCCCAGTCCACTGGTCGACGATGAGGCCGCGCAGGGTGCCCCCAGCAGTCGCTCAAGTACAGTATTGCTGATCCGAACATAACTATCTAAACTTTCTGTGAAACTCCAAGAGGGTAGGACTGCATTGAACCGTGGCTGTCAAAAAATAGCAGCGTTATCAGACGAACGTCCCTATATGTAGGGCAGGCTCGTAGCCTGCCGCCCCCAAATGGCGGGTTACGAACCCGCCCTACATACCG
>DAOUMD010000101.1:0-21260 GCA_034412795.1 Anaerolineae bacterium | reverse complement strand
CTCGCCAGAAGAAGGCGTTATTTATCCCGAATCCCTGTAGAATCTGCGGCAGTTGGGCGATGTGACCAAAACCGTCCGGCACGTAACCAATTTTGTTGACGCCACCAAAAACCTCACCCAAACGGTGTCCCAGTATCATGTTTCGAATAAGCGCCTCAGGGCTTACCAAGAATTCATCTGATAGCACGTACCACGGTCCGACCTTCAGCCGTCCCTGTTGGCAGAGATCTAGCAACTCACCCTGGCGCTGGGGGCGCACCTCAAGATAATCTTCCAAAACCGCCATCTGACCATCTAGCATGAAAACGCGGTAATCGGGCTGCTCAGCCAAGATTTTTAATAGGCGGTCTACAAGGCGCACCAATCTGGCACGGAATTCCTGAAAGGTCACGTACCAGGCGCGGTCCCAGTGAGTGTGGCTGACAATTGTGACGTGTTTTTTATCACTCATAGAACATCCAGTGATTCCTCCTCAATGGATGGGATATCTTCCATAACGGCGGCAGGCGTCGACCATTGTCAGGACATTCTCGACCTTACACGATCTGGTAATCGAGTTGCTGCTGGAAAGGATAAATCTGCCATCTAACGCCGCGCGCCGGATCGTATCCCGCGTCAGAGTTTCCACTTCTTCAGGTGTGGAGAGCGAGAGTGCGTTGATATCGATATTACCGATGAGACTCACCCTCCCAGCGGCAGAATCTTTCACTTCCCCAATATCCACCGCGTCAGGTTCAATGGGATGCAGAGCATCCATTCCCAGGGATAACAGATCTTCCAAGATAGGCAGGAAATTGCCGTCAGTGTGGAAAACCCACGGCAGGGTGATCGCCTCGGCCACGCGTCGATAGTTAGGCAAAAAAACGTCGCGAAAAACGCGCGGTGAGATCATCGGCCCGCTCCTGAAGGCAATATCATCCCCGGCCCAAATGAAATCAAAACCCAATTCGCAGATGTGCCGGACGGCACGCGCATACCAACCGCTGTAAATGTCAAACATGGTATCGATCAATTCAGGGTCATCATATAAGGCATAGGAAAAATGGTCCCAACCCATGCTTAATACCACCGGATCTGAACCAAGGTTGATAAAACAGCCGATGGCGTAGCCATAAGGTCGAAACCTGTCAATGAACTGACGCGCCGGCTCGTAAATGAGCGCATCATCCGGGTCGGGTAGGTTTATAATGCCCAGGTCATCCCTTTTGTGGATTAACCCGCCCACGACGAAATACTGTCCTTGGGTGAGGCGGGTTTCGAAATAGATTTGCGGCTGGACGCTCATACATACGCCATCCAGATCTAAAGCTCTGGCCAGGTCAAGTGGGTCGTACGAATGACCTCCAAAGTAGGCACAAGTAACCGGCCGTGTACCGGACATGGGTGTTGGCTGGTCGATGGCAGGTAGTTTGAGCAAGCGCCGGGCGAAATGCTCGTCGACATAGAGCTCCATATAAGGTACCCGGTCATGTTCTTCACCACACAAGGCAGCCAACACCCGCTGGCGTGAGGTCATTTCAGCCATTGCTCATCTCCCTCCCGAGTCGAACTGTGGCTGAATAACAAATCTCGGTTCTGGTCTGCACGACACCGCTCTTGATCATCTTCCACCCGATCTCCCGTTCAGCACCAGCATCTAAAAAGCATCTGGCGCGTGCCGGCTCCCAACCTGAGTGGCACTGCAAGATGAACTCTCGCTCCACCGACCCTTCCCAGGCAATCTCCAGCCCGGTCTCTGTCAGCTCGCCCTGGATTGTTGTTACGCCCTCGTCCTCCAGAAACTGGTAGAAGATCTTTTCCGACGGATATATATCCAGGATCAGGGGATCAATCTGCTCAACGGGAATACGGTTTGCAGGCTCCATCATGGGGATGACCGCCCCACTCCGCACAAACAACGGTAAACGATCCAAAGGCGCTTTGACATTCAGATTTTTCGGTCCCTCAAAAATCCCCCCGGTCCAATAATCAACCCACACACCTGGCGGTAGGTAAACGTTTCTTTGCTCGCCTCCATCAAATATTGGAGCAATTAGGAGCCACGGGCCAAACATGTACTGCAAATCCTTATCAAAGCAGTTGGGATCATCTGGAAAGGCTAACGGCAATGCCCTCAGCACAGGCATTCCCGTCCGGCTGGCTTCGTGGGCACAAGCATAAATATAGGGGAACAGTTGATAACGCAGGCGAGCGTATCGACGAAAAATATCCAGCACCCGGTCACCAAAAAACCACGGCTCACGTTGACTCTCCCCGTGGCAGCGGGTGTGGGAGCAGAACATACCGAACTGCGCCCAGCGGATGTAAAGCTTCTCGCTGGGGTGCCCGCGGTAGCCGCCCACATCGTGACTCCAAAAGGGAACGCCCGACATTCCCAGGCTGAGACCACCCCGAAGCGTAAACGCCAGGCTGTTCCAACTACACGCCGGATCGCCAGACCAGCAGGTCGGATAACGCTGATTCCCGGCCCATCCGGAGCGCGACCATACTACGCCGGCTCCTCTGACCTCCTGGGTTGCCTCAAAAACCACCTGGTTGTAGTACAACGGGTAAAGATTGTGCATCTCAGCGCCGCTAAGGCCATTGGCGAAGCACGCGTCGACCGGGATATCCTCTCCGAAATCCGTCTTAAAAACCTCACATCCCTGGCGCAACACCGGACGCATCAATGACTTGTACCACTCAACAGCCTCTGGGTGCGTCAGGTCGATGATTGCCACCCGGGCGTTCCACGAGGATTTCTCGTCGGCTACTTCGGTGACGCCCCCGGGAAGCGTTGAGAGGGAAAGGCCATAGTCAATTATATACACCTCTCCATCCGCTCGTAATGCAAAGTACCCTTTTTGTCTTCCCTCTTCAAAGAGTTCACTTTCGATTGAAATATACGGATGTTGCCAGAGTGAAAGGCGCAGACCGCGAGCATGAAGATCGGCAATCAAGCCATCCGGATCAGGAAACGTTTGCCTATCCCATTGGAAATCGGCGTATTTTCGCCAGCGCATCCACCACGGATCGATGTGGATAACGTCGCAAGGGATGTCATACTGGTCTACACCCTCCATCAGACTACGGATGCCAGGGTCATCCCGGTAAACGCCACAACCGGACAGCCAGACACCAAACGACCACTTGGGTGGAACTGGCGCCTGGCCTGTCAGCCATGCATACTCTTCCAGTACCTGTGCGGGGGTGGTGCCGATCATCATAAACAGGTCCAGGTAAGGCCCACCCACCTTGATTGAGAAGGTTTCACACGATTCAGTGCCTAGCTCGAAAAGACAGCGTCGCCCAGTATTGATAAACAACCCATACCCGGCGCTGCTGATTAACAATGGAACGTTTTTATAGGCTCGCTCGCTGGCTGTACCGAGAGCATCAAGCGTCCATGATGTAATCCGCTGACCCACCTTATCCAAACGCGTGAATTTCTCTCCCAAGCCATAGAGATGCTCGTCCGGGCGCAAGTGAAAAGACTCGGTGACGCAAGATATCTTCCCCTGCGAGTCACGCACGTACCCCAGGGGCAAGATGAATAGGCGGTTTAGGCCATCCACATCATAGGGGTTTTCGCGGCAAATCACCCTCCTTGTGTCATCCCGTAACGAGACACACCAAGGTTCGCGTTCGATCTGTAAGGTTGTCTCTGCCCCTTTAACAATCAACCGATCAGTATCTTCTATCACCTGTAAAGGTAATGAGGTAGATCCCCCCGTGAGAATGGACAATTCCGGGGGTGGGGCGCCATCTGGAGCGAGCTGCATGCGCCATATCCGCTCTGACACACAGGAGAACACAACTGTAGCCTCAGCGCCGTTAGAAACCTGGGCGTCGACCATTAAGTGATTGTTATCCAATCGCCAGCGATTGAGGCTTTTGATCCATTCAAACCCTTGTGGAGCGTTCAAAACGGAATCAGCCACAGGTTATTCCTCCAGGATGAGCGAATATACTTCTTCCAGATCGGTTACCGGCCAGGAGTCGTCAATGATGCCATTGGTCACATCCACATGGATGAATAGCCCGCGGTTGGTCTTGCGCGCCGACATTATCTCTCGGACGTAATCCGCCATGCCGTTGAACTTGTAGTCTTTATTTAAGCCCACTCTACAGGCAAGCACTACTTTACCCCCAAAGTGCTCCTGGACTGTCGGGAAGGGGGTTTCGCTCGCTCCGAATTCCAGGCCGCGCAAGTTACGAATCTTCTCAAGAGCCGGTATCTGGTGGGTCCAGTTCCCGCACGAATGGACATACAAACCACCGTAGGCATCAGATAATTGGTTGAAGTACGGAAGACCAAACTCCTCCATGTGCCGGCTGGATATCATGACCGAGTCATCGTTGCTGATTGATATCCCCCAGCCATCGGGGATCCAGGGTTGCATTAAGGATGGCACAAAATCCTCTGCCACCTTACGTTGCTCGCGGACAAAGTCAATCGTCAGATCCGTGATCATTTGTAGCAGGCGATGAACGAGTTCGGGGTGGGTGCTTATGGCTAACAGAAAGTTGTTGTGCCCCATAATCAGGGATGCGTTGTCCAGCGGTCCCTGGATATCAGTCAGGCGGATGGGGTATCGACCATTGGTTTGCTGGCGAAAGTAGCGGGTGTAATCCAAAACCCTACCCAGCTCACCATCGCGCAGACCGGGCATCTTTAGATCTGCGATCTTCTCCGCATCCTTGATAAGCGGGCGTACTGTAGGGAAGTTCCTCTCCTGCCAGACAACCTCGCAACCGAATGCTGACGGAATGGTTACTACCCCCACAGTTGGTGTAAGCGCAGGGGCGAAATCTCCACGAAAAGCGAGTTGGCCCTGGATCTCTTCCAGTTGAGCGCGCAAAAACTTTTCGGGGTCTTGTAACCGTGTGCGGACTGTATCAGTCCCCTCAACGGAAAATAGAGCAGAGACCACTGGTACCCCGCCGCGTAGACGGGGACCCGTGTAGCCGATCAAGAAGCCGGGTCTCTCGTCATTCTCACATCGCCACAACCTCTTCAAGAACTCGCGGCTGGCCGATATCTTGTCACCCATTGCATTCATTAATAGCCTCAGTTCGGAGTTAAACAGAAACTCGGTTTTTCCCGGTTGAATACAGCTTCAATTCGGCAAATTGGCTCTGGTAATCAGGCATTTGGCTTCAACCACCTGCCAAAAACCGAGTTTCTTGAGCTATTGCCTCTAACCCCGAACTCAGGTTAATAAAGCCCGTATTCTTCAGCGGCTTCCACCATGGCGTTGATATTCTCTACTGGCGAACCTGGGGCAATATTGTTGCCATCCTGGATGATCAAGCCTCTGCAAGGAGCCAGTTTTTCGATCACCCGGCGGGTGGCCTCCTTTACCTGCTCTGGTGTTCCTTCGGCAATCAGCAAGGGATTTACATTCCCCAACAAAACCACCTTGCCGCCCATAATCTCCGCAATCTTATCGAGGCTAACCTCCCAGCCAAAGCCCTGGTACTCGTTGATCTTCAACTGGTTGGTGAAAATCTCCAAAAGGTGATCGGTATGACCACACATGTGCAGGCCGGCCCAATCGAAATGATCGCGCAGCCGCTTGTTGTATGGGAGGAGAACGTTCTGCCAGGTATCCACCGAGAGGTAAGCGGCCAGATCATCCGTCCAGGCAAAATCGCGACTCTGCAATTTTTCCTCCTCCCAGCAGAAATCCAGCCAGGCGATGGTCTTTTCAGTAATGATGTGCAACAACTCGCGAACGAAATCAGGACGGTCCAGGATAGCAAGGAACAACTCGGTTGTACCCATCAGGTATGCCGCGTTGGTGAATGGCCCGTTTGATGTGTGCGTCATTGCAGGGTTTGCCCCGGGATAAAAAATGGGACCTCCCTGGAAGCGGACCGGGTATTTGTCCGCAATCTGCATCATCGCCCGGCGGAACTCGATCTGTCGAGCGTTGAGACCATTGTTGATGGTATCCATGTTCTCCAGCCGGCGTAGATCTTTCTCCGTTCTCACCCAGCCTTCTTCATGAACAACTGGAATATCATCTTCTGGAAACTTTACCTCGCAGCCCATTGCCGAAGCTTCGGTTGCGTTCTGAAAGTCGGTCCACCCCCCCACCCATGCTCCGGTTACCGAGTAAGCATCTGTTTTGACGTTTTCCATCAACCACTTTTGCCCAAATATTTGCGAGCGGAGCATAACCTCAGGATCGTTGTAATAATCCGGGAAGCGTACGCCGATCACCGGCAGCAAATAGCGGTAGTTAATGGCCGGGATAACGGCCACGCGATCAGGGGTTTCAAACCGTTTCGTTTTTGTGACCCGCTCTTCGCGAGCTGCGATCTCTTCGATAGGGACTTCGATTTCAATGACTTCTGTCATGTTGGTTGCACCTATTTGATCGCGCCTTTTGTCAGGCCGCTAACGATCAATCGTTGGAAGAACAGTACCAGGAGTAATACCGGGATGATCATGCTCACGCTCAGAGCACTCATCAAGTCCCAGGGACGACCGGCGCCCATGGCGGGATCGACGGCCAACTCCACCAGGCCCACACTCAGAGTCTTGGTCCCGGTACTGGTAGCAAACACCAACGGATAGAGCAATTCATTCCAGGAAATGATAAAATTGATGATGATCATTGTGGCTATGGCGGGTTTGACCACCGGCATTACGACGCGCCACAATATCTGGACTAGATTGGCGCCGTCAATGCGCGCAGCTTCCTCAATCTCCTCAGGTAACTGCTGAATGAATGAGACCATCGTCCAGACGGTAAAGGGGGTGATCAGGCTGGACATCAGCATGATCATGCCAAAACGGCTGTTTATCAATTTCAGCGATTTGTATAACTCAAACAGCGGCACCAGGGTTCCAATTTGTGGAATGGCAATCGAGACAATGAAAATCAGAAAAATGATGTTACTTCCCCTGAAACGCGCGCGCGCCAGTGCATAGGCTGCCAGGAATGACAACAAGACAGAAAAGATGCTTGAAAAGAACGCGAAGACCAAAGAATTGACATAATACTTAAAGAAGGGGATGTTATTGGCCAGATTGGCGTAATTCTTGAACGTGATCTCAGTTGGAAACCACCGGGGTGGGATGGAAAACATCTGATACCGGGGTGTAAATGAAGAAACGAGGATCCAGTAAAACGGCAGCAAAATCACAAACAAGAACAACGCAACCGCAAGGTACAACAGTAACCGATTGAAATGGCGCTCCAAACGGTAACGCAATGGACTATATGTAGGCGTTGCAGAGCCTTCGTACGTCATTTGAACCTCCGATCAATATGTGACTTCTACCCGGCGGAATAGTATCAAACCTAATCCACCCATAATGAAGACTAACACAAACAGCACCAGGCTGATGGCGGAGGCGTAGCCGAAATTAAGCCCACCAAAGGCAGCCTGATAGATGTTATACGCCAGGACCGAGGTGGCATAACCAGGACCGCCACCGGTCATGGTATAGACCAAGTCAAAGGAAGCCAATTGCCACACGATCATGAACAACCCAATCGTAATCACCTGGGAGAGAATGAGCGGCAGCGTTATTTTGAAGAAAGTCTGCAACTTATTTGCTCCATCCACCCTGGCAGCTTCAAATAGATCACTGGGTATCCCTTGCAGGGCTGCCAGGAAAACAAGCGCCAGGAAAGGGGTGCTCTTCCAGACATTTGCCAGGATAACCGCGGCTTTAGCGCCCCAGGAGGTTGTCAACCAGGGGATACTCAGGCCGATCAGGCGGTAGATCAAATCAGTGATGATGCCATACTCGCTGTCGAACATCCAACGAAAGCCCATAGCAGCTACAACCATTGGAATTGCCCAGGGTATCAGGTTCACTGCTCTCACGAAGCCTCTTCCCTGAAATGATGAGTTCAGCAATAACGCCACAAGTACCCCAAAGAAAAGCTGCAAGAGGGTGGAGAGCGACACAAATAAAACAGTAAAACTTACGCTGCTCGATACAGCCAGGTCGTTGCTCATACGCGCGAAATTATCAAATCCAATGAATCGCAAAGGTGGAAAAGCTGGGTTGTAGTCTGTAAGCGCAAAATAAAAGGTCCGGAAAAAGGGATAAACCGTGGTGAACAGGCGCAGTCCTAAAGCTGGAATTAGAAGCAAAAACGCCGCCAGGTAGCGACTCCAAACCAGCTTTGATATCCTGGGTCGCCGGTATTCACTTATTGCTTCGGTCGCTTCGCTGTTAGAACTTGTGGTTGAGATTGTCTTCGAATCCACGGGCGACTCCTGAAAAAACGGCTCTTCGCAAATTAGTGGGGTAAAAAGTATCCGTCGATATTGCTTTTGTGGTTCTCTACCCCCTCTAACTCCCCCTGCTAGGGGGAGAACTGGCAGACTTCCCTCCTAGCAGGGGGGATTGAGGGGGGTAGAATGCTTGTCTGGTGAACACTTTCCCACTAATTTGTGTTGACTCAAAAAAACTTGTACGGGACGGCCTGACAGCGTTCAAATATTTGTGCCCAGACCGCCCCGTACGCCAAAGGAGATAGATGCTTGAAGCGCAAACCTGAGAAACAGGCAGGCTTATTTACCAAACCTCTACCCCAATGCCGCTATGCGATCCTTGCCCTCTTGCAGGGCTTCCTCGAGGGTAAGCTGTTTGGTCAGATATAACTGGGAGACATCGTCAACTGCCACTTCCGCGTCGGATTGCTTCGGATGGTAAGGTCGCGGCACCAGGGCTCCGGCATCCGAGTACATTTGCATGTAGGGAACCAAGCCGCCCTCCATGGCAGCCAGAATCGACTCGCGTGGCATCACGAACCAACTCTGACCTTCGGCAAGGATTGGGGCGTTCTGGTTATTGGTCACCCAGGCGATCAGATCTCTGGCAGCCTCCATATTGTCAGCGAATTTTGGTAGGCTGAAACCCCAGCCACCCCACCAGGTCTTCACACCGGCCGGTCCTGCCGGATGGAGCGCGATGTCAGCCTTGCCCTCTTCATACCATTCGGTGTTGTCGCGGCTGACACCCCAGAAATAGGGCCACTGGCGCATCATGGCCACACGATCCTTCATGTACAGGTCATTCTGCTGGGTGTAGTCTTCGGTGAGGACGCTTTCAGACATAATCTTGTGGGTATACAGCATGTCATAGATAAACTGGAGCGCCTGGGCCATGCCGTCATCGAAGTCAAAGACGTTGCTACCCGCTGCCACAGCCAGGTGAGCGACGTACACAAAGGTCAGGCCGGGTTTCTTCATGCCTTCGGTGGTGCCCCACACATCCCCAGACGTGTAGGCCTTTCCGACCTCCACAAACTCATCCCAGGTGGTGGGTACTTCAACGCCATCCCTCTCGAACCAGTCCTTGCGATACCAGAAGTATCCAACTGCGAACTCGTGAGGCACGCGATAGCGCTTACCCTCGTAGCTATGGAAGGGGTCTTCATCCACCGGGGGCAAGAACGAGGTTGGGAAATCGCCCCAGGTTTCAGCCGGGATAACCTCATCCAACGGCTCGAGCCAACCAGCACGCGCGAAGGCCGGGCCGGAGACGTCGTCCAGGCTTAGCACATGCACCGAGCTCGTTCCCGACTGAAAGGCAGGCGCATACTTGGTCATCATTTCCTGGCCCGTGGTGGGACCACTTTCCAGGTTGACCTTATTTCCAGTCATTTCCTCCCATTCGTCGAGAATGGGTCTCATAGCATCATGAGCGAAGGCCTGGATGGCCAGCGTGAGCGTGACCGGCTCGGCTGCCTCAGGGGGCGGGGCTTCCGCAGGAGCGGCGGTCGGCGGCGGGGTTGGAACCACACAGCCCTGAATCGCGCTGGCTGCGGTCACAGCCATTGCTGAAGTACCAGCCAATTTCAGAAAATCGCGCCTGGATAGACTGTTTTTCTTGGTCATTTTCACTCCTCCTTGAACGAAATATTAAGTTTTGGACTTCTTTAACCTTCCTGGAAGCTTAAACGGCGGCCCAGAGCTTCCAGGAAGGTCTCTCCGACAAGCTGCTAAACACGAGTTTGAGGACAATTCTCTGCGACAACACCTCCTTCAATAATGATTGGTTTTCACGTATCTTCTCAACAATTCGAGGTAGGGGCAGTGCCTTGTGCCTGCCCAACAGGGCGACCACAAGGGATCGCCCCTACATTTTGAGAAGATACGCTTTCACTGAATTCTCGCTTTACACACGCAGTCAGGACGCGGAAGCCTTTGTTCCACACGCAACAATGTTGGGTAGGATGTGTAAAGAAGAGCAGATTGTATTAAAGCAGGCAGTTACGAAGAAGGAATGTCAATACACATTTGCGACACCGTGGCCGCTGATGATGTAGCACGCGCTGGTGTGAGCATAGAATACCATACACCCAGGCATGAGGCGCCATAGGACAGCCAGGCTGGCGATGTCAGAGACCGAGGCTGTGTAGCGAACATCTGATAATCCAACTGGATGCCATAGCGTTATTCGAATGGGCCATATTGAGACCGAGGCAAATGGGAAAAATCTGACAACTATTCTGGGATGATTCACTATTTGGTTGACACTTTTTACCGGTCAAATCAAGGGTAGTAACCTCGTAAAACGTAAAACGTGATGCGTGAGTAATCCACCGGAATTATCTGCACGGTTCTGGTGTTGCTATGAAGCCTGGAAGCCCGCGTCTCCGTGTAATTTATTTCGGTGGATTACTTGAAGGCACATTCGCAAGGCACATTCGCCCAGAATCATTACGCTTTACGTTTTACGGATTTGTCTGGCAAAGCAGGCCAACTTATCAGCCAGTTTTCTTGGCAAAATGAACCATGCCCGGATAAAGGCCCTAATTATTTTGTATTTTACCACAGAATCGGTCCAAATGATAATTGGACACACCCACCCCTGATGCTGTTTGGACCATAACCGAGTTCAAAGCCGACCGGCTGGCCGAACCAGCCGCCCGGGCGGCGCACCTGCGAGGGTAGGGCTACGACCAGCAAGTGGAGGATTACGCCCAGGCCATCACGCAGCAGATGGGGCATCTCGCCCCGCGTTTTGCTGGCTTTTTGAATGTGGGGGATTCGGTTCGGGTGGTGACGCTTTGAGGGTGCTTCAGAGGGTGGCCTAAGTTGCGCGTTGTCCGGCAGCACTCATCTGGCAGTCACTCTGGGGAAAAGATCTCAAGGGCTTGCTGGTAGGCCTCGGTAGCGCGTTGAATGTTCTCAATTCGGTCGCCCTGAATCCGGCCGGTGTAAGCGATTGCCAGATACATCATCGTGGTAGCCCACTCGACCGGCTCACCTGGCGTGTCCTTACTTCAAGGGCCTGTTGGTAGCCTGCGATCGCCTGCTCAAGATTCTCTGCCCGGTCACCATTGATACGAGAATAATAGATGATCGCCAAATTGTTCATTACCTGAGCCCATTCACCTGGCATTGTTTCACGCGTAAGAACCTGTAGCGCTTGCTGGTAGGCATCAATAGCGTGCTCAATGTTCTCTGCCTGATCACCCCTAATGCGGTTTCGGTAAGCGTTGGCCAGGTTGTTTATAGTTTGAGCCCATTCAACCGACTGCACCCTCAATCGGAGTGCATGGGCGGGAGCGCAAGCAAGGCTCTCAGGATATCTTCAGGGGTAGGCGGGCAGCCGGGAACTTGGGCTTTAATGGCATCTTCAACTTCCTGAGGGCAATCCTTGACCGCATACGAATCCCTGAAGGGGCCTTTGTCGATGGCACAGTCGCCGATAACGATAATCCTGGGTTGAGGCATGGCTTCCAAAGTCAGAAGGGCCGCCTCTTCCAGATTACGAGTAAAGGGTCCGGTCATCGCCAAAAAGTCGGCGTGGCGCGGCGATGCCTCGAAACGAATACCGTATTGCTCAACGTCGTAAACCGGATTGCTCAGGGCATTGAGTTCCATTTCGCAAGCGTTACACGATCCGCAATCCAAATGGCGGATGAAGGTCGAACGCGACCTTGCGTCCACGTCTTCCGGCAGGGTCGGCCGCTGGATGTGTTCGAAGTATGGCTCTTTCCGGGAAAGGATCTGTCTCAATATGCTCCACACGGTTACGTTTTTTTCTTTGGTGTTCTCTTGCATAAGCTACTTCTCCACGCATCTTGGCTATGGCGATTCGCTACAAATCGTGACCTGAGTAGGAGAGGTTAAAGCTTTTGTTGATCAACGGGAAGTCGGCCAGAATATTCTCCCAGTAATTGATTTCATCCTTCTCTTTGGTCTTGCGGACGACAGCTTGGCTGAGGGCTGGCCAGTTAAAGAGGGAGGGATCGCGCACCTTGCAGCGAAAGATGGTTTGGTTGGGACCTTTCATGACCCAGTAGAAGATATCTCCCCGCCAGCCTTCTGTGTATCCCAGGCCAAACTCATAGTTGAGCACCGCTCTTAACTTATCGTCAATGGGCAGGTAGGTGCGCTCTTCTGACCCAGCTTTCTGTAACTCCTGGATCAACTCTTGGACAATTCGAGTTGAAGTCTCAACTTCGGCGACGCGCAGTGCCATACGGGCAAAGACGTCGCCTTGCAGGTCACTCACGAATACCGGGACACGCCGGTCAACTGCCTCCTCATCATCGGGAGTAATAGTAGCTTCAATTTGCTGCCGAATGGACTTCCAAGCATAGATCCCCTGTGGGTGTCGTAGACGACAGTCGTGGTCGATCCAGCCCGAGGCGCGCGCCGCCAGCCCGGTAGCGCCAAGCCGCCAGGCCTCCTGTTGGGTCAGGATGCCGGTGGTGATGGCCCGGTCGCGGCAGGCCGGCATCTCCAGAACCAGCTTGCTCAGACCAAGAAAACGCTCGACCACGTCGCTAAGGGTCGCCTCGGCATCCGCCAGGTCAGGCCAGTCAATGAGCAGGATACCGCCCGGCCGATTGACCCCGCGCAGGTAGCGATGGCCCGTCATGCGCTGGTTGAGCTGCACCAACGCTTCGCGTAGGGCAGCCATCGGAGAGGCGACCAGATCGAAGGCCATATCATGCGCCAGCGCGCCCACATCGGCTATGTGATTGTAGAGACGTTCCAACTCCAAGAATAGCCCCCGCAAATGGATCGCCTTATCAGGGGGCTCCAAGCCAGCCAAAGCTTCTACCGCTTGGCAGTAGGCAAGTGAGTGGGCGAAGGACGAGTCGCCCGAGACTAGTTCAGC
Organism: Anaerolineae bacterium; assembly: GCA_034412795.1. Classification (GTDB taxonomy): domain Bacteria; phylum Chloroflexota; class Anaerolineae; order 4572-78; family NAK82; genus JAUVPY01. The sequence continues at coordinate 8,167 of DAOUMD010000101.1, read as the reverse complement.
CAGTCGCCAGCCATCCTCCAATAGATACTCCGTCTCAAAGAGCTTTTCGATGCCCTTATGCTTATAACCCAGCCGGATGGACAACTCCTCAACCACCTCACCGGCCACGTGGAAGGCGAAGTGCCCCGGCTCAATGACCCCTGCATGGATCGGACCAACGGGCAAGATGAGCACTCCTTCGGGCAATCGTGGATCAGCGGCTGGCTGCTTGCCAGACATCTTTTCCAGACGCTCCATCAAGTTGGCTATGGGGCGGGTGCGCCTCAAGGGATAAAGATCGACCGGATAGGGGGTGTGCAGCGCGAAGCCGTCCGGATTCTCAGTGCTCTGGTCGAAGGGCGATAACCCGAAGTGATCATACATCTCTCTCTCCAGAGGCTCCACGGCCGGAAAGACATTCCGGATAGAGAGATATTGGGTGGGATGCTCCGCAGCCCGCAGTGGATGTTCGAGCACCAGGAAATCCTCTTCCGGCGCGGACAGGACGTAGTAGAGTTTAAAGGCGTTATCTTCCAGCAAGCGTTCGTCGCTGGCGATCAGCGTGCACAAATAATAACCTTGTTCGCGCGCCCACCGGCACAGGTTGACTAGGTCCTCCCCATCCTCAACCACGAAGTGCTGCTCCCCAGGCGACCGGCGAGGCAGACGGACCGGCGGATGTTGACACAGTTCTTCAAAAACCTTTTCGATATCGGACATGGGCTCACCTTATCCCACATTGAGTACAATCTGGACGCTGTCGGTAATCAAGTTCGCGAGCGGTGGGATGATCCATACACCCAGCAGCAAAACAAAGACCATCAAAAAAGCCAGAGGCAACAAATCCATTAACCAGTTCTCTTCTAGCTTCCGGCCCTCCGGCATCTTGTTCAGCACGTGCCGAGCTAGATGACGCACCAGCCCGTAAAAGATGAACGTAGTCGAGAGCATGAAAAAGGCGACGGCCAGAGCAATCACCCAGCGCGGGAAATCTGGCTCAAAAGAGGTGGGCCTGAGTGCCTGGAAGCGGTCGATAGCGCCCCACAGGATGATGAACTCGCTCATAAAGATGTTGAAAGGGGGCGTACCCACCAATGCCAGACCCCCCAGAGTGAGAATAGCCCCCGTGAGCGGCATGCTGCGCAAGACGCCCGTGATATCGCCTCGTTCGAGCTTCTTCTTATCCAGAGCTTGCTCGTATCGTCGCATGACGTTGCCAAAGGAAAGGAACATCAAGGATTTGGTGATAGCGTGGTTGAAAGTGTGCAGCAGCGCGCCGAAGAGGGCAATCGGGCCGCCAATACCGATGCCGAAGGTGATAATGCCCATGTGTTCCAGGCTGTGGTAGGCCAGCACCCGCTTGAACGGGTTCTCCTTCAGGATGAAGGGGGTGGCGACGAGGAGCGAGAGTACACCGGCTCCCAGCAATACCGTCGAGGTAAAGGTGGTGTCACCCAACACCGTGTTGGTGAGGGTGTAGAAGCGGAGAATGGCGTAGAGTGCGGACTTAAGCAACACGCCGGACAGCAGGGCGCTAATGGGGGAGGGCGCCTCGCCGTGACCATCCGGCAGCCAGGTGTGCATCGGGGCCAGGCCAGCTTTGGTGCCGTAGCCAATCAGGATGAACAAAAAAGAGAGACGAATGAAGTCTGTTGCATCCTTAAACTTGCCAGCCTCAGCCAGCTCCATCAGGAAGGTCCAATTCATCATCGCGTCTTGGGGCCTAATACCCAGGAGGGAAGCCAACTCACCGTCGGGCAGAACGCTGACCACCGCATTGGCCAGGAACATGGTGCCCAGCAGAGCCAGGATGATGCCGGTTGAGGTGATGATGAGATACTTCCAGGCCGCCTCCCAGGCATTCTTGTCGCCCCGGTGACCGACCAGGAAGGCCGAGAAGAGAGTCGTCAACTCGATAGCGATCCACAGCCCGATTAGATTATCCACCATGGGGACCAGTAGCATAGTGAAGTGAAAGAGGTTGACCGAAGCGTGGAAAAAGGTAGGGCGCCGTAGCCATGGCTCGGGGAATTCGTCTCCCAAGTAGGGGATGGCATTCCACGCCGCGACCAGGGCCACCACGTTGACCAACAAGATAAAGTAGAGACTCAGGGCGTCGATATGAAGGTTAACGGTGATGATGGAGAAAGCGATTGGGAATTGCTCGCGGGCGAGCAGCATCAGCAGCGATAGTAAGAGTAGGATGCCTGAGACCAGCACGGTCAGCCAGCCCAGCCGATGGCTAAGACGCAGGCTGTCGCGACCAGTGAATAGGAGGAGCATGCCAAACAAGCCCAGCGCCAAGGGGATGACGAGCGTCGCGACTGCGAAAGCGATCAAGATCGACTGGGTCAGTTCCATGGTTAGCCCTCCAACTCGGACCTGGCGGTGATGGTATCCAAGTCGATACTACCGGTCAGGTGACGGATCTGCGGCAGGAGAAAGACGAGGATGAAGATCGTGATCAGCGTGTAGAAGTAAAGGCCCACCACGAAGAAGGCCGCCGGCACCGGGATGGCCACGATCTTGACCACGGCCAGGTAGAGGCCGTGATCCATGACCAACAGGCCCACCACCTGGGAGACGATATCTCGTTTGACGATCATATTGTACAGGCCGGTCAGGTACAAGACCAGAGAGACTGTAAGCCCGATCCGCTCTGAGACATCGAATTCGGCACCGGCGGTGATTTGAAAGGCAATCAAGATGGCCAGGGCTACCAGGCAGATGAAGGCAAATACATCCCGGAGGCGTACATCGACCGCGGCTTCGTGCTTGAGCCAGGCACGCTCTGCTTCACGCCTTTCTGAAGGGGTCAAACGCAACTTGCCGGAGGGCCTGGCGATGCTAGCCCGCGCCAGCAGTAGTTTGATTAGCAAGGCCAACCCTATTGGCAGAAGGAAAATGAGCAAGATCAAGCCAATGGTGAGGCGATCTCCCTCGCCGCCTTCCTGCAGTTTGGAGAAAGCCGTTACACTGGTCACCAGGGCCAGTAAAACCGACTGAACCTGATAAACCCGAATAGTCAGCCTGATCGAGCTGGCGATGGTGATGAATAGGGCGGTCACCAGCAGGGCGATCTCAAGCAGGTCGAGTAGCGTCATAAGCTAGTACCCCACGCAACTGATACCACATAAACAATAGCGATTAGGCTGAATACAATCGAAACCAGGGCTGGACCAACTACTTTGCGCAGGCGCAGCTTAGGCTGGGAGCTTTCCCAGACCGCCAAGACCAAGACAAGGAAAAGCATTTTGATAATATAGTTCCCTCCCAAGAGTAGGTTGTATTCGATCAGTCGGGCTTGTTCTATCAAAACTGGAGGTAATACGTATGGGACAAACAGGCCGTGAAATAGGGTGAGCAGAAATGTGAGCTTGATCATTTCGGCCCACTCGATCAAGGCCAGATCACGCCCGGCATAATCGAGGGTGATCGCCTTGCCGCCCATGGTCAGCTCCAGGTGAGTAGCCGGGTTGTCGATGGGAACCCGGCCGGCCTCGAAAAGAATCAGGGCGGCCAACGCCAGCCCCAGCAACAGCAAATCCGGCCGGAGGAAGAGCCCGGCCCCAAGCGCCCAATGCCATTCAAAGAGCATATCCAGTCGCAGCGTACCCCAGTTGAGGGCCAGCCCGGCCAGCACCAACACCAGTCCGATTTCGGTCAGGAATTGCAGGAACATCTCGCGGCTGCCGCCTAACCCACCAAAGGGCGCCCCCGCATCCAGGCCGGCCAGGCTAAGGCTGAAACGAGCCAGCCCCAGTATATAGATGACCAGTATGAGATCGGCCCTGATCAATGGGGTAGGCAGGAATACCGGCACCAGGAAAGCCAGCAAGGCGTAGGCGACGAACAACAGGCTGGGGACGAGGGCAAAAAGCCACGAGGTGGTCTCAGCGCGCACAGCCGGCTTGCGAGCCAGCTTGAGCAGATCGCGGTAGGACTGCCAGACGTTGCGAAAGGGACGCTGGCGCTGTTGCAGCCAGGATTTAAGATAAGCTAGCAGCCCGGCAATGCCCGGAGCTATCAGGATCAAGGCGATCCCCTGCAACCCCCTAAGAGCCAAGTCAAGAACCTCGTCCGTCATGTGCACTACCCTCCGAGTAGCAGAAATAGGGCCAGGGCGGCGATGTTGGCCAGGAGAATGTACCCCAGGTAGCGACGGATATCCCGATTTTGTAAGGTCTTGCCCAGGAACTCGGATGAGGCCAGGAGCCAGTGGATGCACCGGTTGTAGGCGGCCCGAAAGAGCTCGACGACGATCTGGGGATTCTCCTCACTGTTGGAAAGCTTGAGCCGGGCAGGCAAGTAATCATAAGGGGGTTCCTCCAGCTTTCTCGGCACGAAATAGAGCAACCGCCGGATCAATTCCGACAGAGCGGCACCGGTGTACTGCATGGTAGTGGGCACAAACGGGGTGCCGCAGTTCCAGGCCTGGAAGGGACGTTCGACGCTACGTCCGAGGAAGAATGGAATGGCGAAGACTGGCACCAGCCCCAGCAGCGCCGCCACGACGACGACCGGTATCATTCCCAATGTACTGGACCACGGCGCCTCGGGCGTATGAATTTCCAATCCCACCCAGATAGGAGAAGCCAATGGCTCAACCAGGACCAAAGATTGGATGGTGTTGGAGAAGAGGGGGACGACCTGGCCGGGAAGCAAGCCCAAGACCAGGCAGAGCAGGGCTACCAGGAGCATCACGCCCTGCATCGCCCCTGGCACATCGCCTCTCTCCCATCGCTCGCGTTCGGCCCGGCTGGAACGTGGTTGGCCCAACAGCGTCAGTCCGGCGATCTTATAAAAGCAATAGGCCGTCAGGGCGAAGGCGGCCGCCAGCAACAGCAGGCTGGCAAGTAGAACCAGGATGCCGAAGGAAGGTGTTGTCCCCTTAAGTGCTTCTGCCCCCCTGAATAGGGCCTGCAAAGTGAGCCACTCGCTGACGAAGCCGTTGAGGGGGGGGAAGCCGGAGATGGCCACCGCACCAACCAAGAAGGCCCCCGCTGTTACCGGATAAAGCTTGATCAACCCGCCCAGCTTGTAGAACTCGACTACCCCGTGCGTCAAATTGTCAATCGCAGCCGTGGCCAGGTAGAGCAGGCCCTTGAACACGGCATGGTTGAGGGTGTGGTAGAGACAGGCCACCAGTGCCAGGGCAGTGATCAAACCCGCTAGCGCGGTTTCCTGGGACGCGAAGACCAAGGCCAGCCCGATGCCAATGGTGATGATGCCCATATTCTCGATGCTGTGGTAGGCCAGCGCCGTCTTTAGGTCGTGGCTGGCGATGGCGTACCAGGCGTTGACCACGGCGGTGGTGGCGGCGACGGTCAGCACCAGATACCCCCACCAGGCTTGCGGCTCCAAGAATTGGAAAAAGAAACGAAGCATCAGATACACCCCAATTTTGATACTCATATTGATAGTCAATGCGTAGGTTAGCGAGGGTGGAGAGGGGTGCACCAATGGGGTCCAGAAATGGGCCGGTGTCAGCCCGGCGCGAATGCCGGCCCCCGCCAGGGCCAGCAAGAATGCGGCTGTGCCCAAGGGGGGGCTCAAGCTCCAAGCTTTATCGATCAATACGTCGAAGCTCAATCCGCCAGCGTGGACGGCCAGCAGCAGGAAGGCGATGAGCAGGAAGGCGGTGCTGGTGTGACTCATGATCAGATAGACCTGAGGTGCGAGACGGGCATTCTTCTTCTGTTCCTCATCGGCGGGGAGGGGGCCGGTTTGGTCCTGACCAAACATGTGTTTGTAAAGGGTGAGATAGGCGAAGGCCAGGGTCATGACCTCCAGCCCCAGAATGAGCGAGAAGACGTCGTACGCAAGGATGACGATGACCACTGCCCAGACGAAGAGATTGAAGGCGGAGACGATGCCGGCGCGCTGGTTTCGGTAATGTGGGGCCTTGAGCGCCTCGAAGGCGTAGATGGCGACCAGCGCGGAGAAAGCAGCAACCAAAAAGAGGAAAAAGGCCGATAAGAGGTCTATATGCACTTGCCATTGCAATGCTGGTATGCCTTCCAAGCTGGGTAAGTCGGACCGGGGGAGCAGCCAGGAACTGGTTAAGATCACCAGTGCCTCTGGCGCCGGTTTCAAAACGCCGAACCAGATGGCACCCCCCACTGCAGCAGCCAACAGGCTACCGGTCAGGCTCAATAGGAGCGACACTTCGACCGCGCGGGCCCACTTCTTATTCAAATTGGGTACGATAGTGCCTGCCCCGAAGAGCAGGGTAAGTGCCAGCACAAAGAGTCTTTGCATCTCAACCGCCATGGTCTTCCACCTCTTGAAGGTCTTCCAACAGTCCCTGATGCGCCTGCTGGATCAAGTCCTCCTGCTGAGCGATGTGCCGGTGGAACCAGACGCGCACCAGTGGGATGCTGAATTGATAACGCTGAGCCCCTACTTCGGTCACCACGTCAAAGATCTTTTCCAACATGGTCATCTGATCTTCGAAGGCCCAGGCGATCGACTTGGCGTCAGGTAGTTGGAGCGAATGTCGTTGGAACTCTTGCTGGATGTGCTGCCGTATCTCAAGCCGTGATAGAGGCTGCGGGTAAACCCTGTCGAGTGCCCACAGGATAAGGCGTCCCATCCAGCGTACGCTGTCCTTGTTCTTCTCGTTCCCATTCTTCTCAGTCCGCAGAAATCCGAAGTGCATCGAGCTGGCCGGCGTCTGCTTGCTTAACGTGTTGACCGCCGCAGTCACTACCTCGAGGTCTACCAGGTTGGTGCGCAACTGGTCGATGACCTGGGCACACAGCCACTGAGCCAGGTAGGGACGCCGCCCGCTCTGCTCCAGCAGCGCCACCACCGCCTCGCTGCGCCATTCTACGCCCAGCTTGTGACTGGGGGCGGTGACCAATTCAACTGCCGCCTCCCATCCTAACGCGCCCAGTTCGATCGGATAAGATTGGTTATAGAAGGGTGAGCCATAGCGACCGCTCTCAGCGCTCAAGGCCCAGGTGCTGGAGACCAGCCAGTTGATGCGTTGCTCCTCCTCCATAAGAAAGCGTAGATTACGGTCCAACTCCTCATATTCGGGGCGGTAGAGCTCGTCCCACTCATCGAGCATAATCACCGGTCGCTGGTCGGGATGCTCCCGAAAGAGGCGGTCCACGTGTCGGATAAAGGCCCGCGTCGGGGAGCGCTCGAAGTCCCTTTCAAGACGCTGCGAGTCGTACTCCACGCCCAGGGCATCGCAGGTCTGCTGGAAGATAGCTTGGAAGAAGTCGACCACGTAGTGGATGAGGCTGGGAGTTGGCTCTTGGAGGTTGGTCATAACCGGCCGCACCGGTCGCAGTTGGATAATTTGCTCTTCGGAGAAGCCCAGCCGCCGCAGTTCCTGGCGATGCTTAAGCGTCCAGTCCAGATGTTTCAAGAGGGAAGATTTGCCCACGCGCCGCGGCGCGCGCAGCAGCATGGGCTGGGTGATGCCGCTCATCAGGCGGGTCAGTATCCGCACCAATTCTCTGTCCCGGCCGAAAAAACGACCCCGGCCGAAGACAGGCGGGCCCGCCTGATAGGGATTGGAAAGATGCCCGATCTCGCGCTGGTCCGGCTGGCGTACTTCTAGGGGGACAGTCTCTTGGGTATCATACGCCTCTCCCTGGTGATCTCGGAATCGACAGTTTAGCCTTAGGGCCAAGCTCGGCTCTGTGGCCCGCATCTCGCAAGTCAGTCGTTGAGGATGGCCTGGAGAGAGGGTTTCAAAATGCCAGGAGACTGGTTCTGGGTGGAGCTCAAAATTGCGTGAAGGCAATAGATCCAGTTCAACCTGATACGCGGTGCCGACCCCTACGTTTTCAACGTTGAAGCTCAATTGCTCGCGGCATCCCAAGGTCACCCATGGGTTTCTTAAATCGATCTTGATGATAGGACCTATGTCAATAGCCTGCCTGAGCCGCTCAATACGTTCAGTATCCTGCCGATAGACGGATCGCAAAATGGCTATTTCGTGGGCCGGCCCATAGACTACCCGCAACTGACGCCGGTATTCAGCCAAGAGCCGGTCCAGGGCTTCGGCTGAGGGACGTTCGTGACTGGACATGTCCTGAAGCCTGCGCCATCGATGGTGAAGGGCATAGTAGGTCTGGAGGCGCTCTTCAAAAGGCTGCGAAGGAGCAGCTAACTTAAACTGGCTATCTGAGACATTCCTCAAGTAACTGGCGACTTCGAAGGCTTTGGG
>DAOUMD010000100.1:0-50106 GCA_034412795.1 Anaerolineae bacterium | reverse complement strand
AGCCAGCCCAATTCGCCCGGCGACATAGCTCTCCCAGTTTTCAAAACGCCGCGCGTCTTTCCTGAGTTCAAACCGGTCTTTGTCGATCCAGGTGGCAGCGCGCAGATCGACAAAAGGCGGCTCCAGTTTCTCTATCAACGACCTGCGTACATACAGAAATCCTGTCCCTCTGGGACCACGCAGGTACTTGCGGCCAGTTCCAGATAGCGCGTCACAACCAATGGCCTGGACATCGACCGGCATCTGACCAACCGATTGACAAGCATCAAGCAGGTACACTATTCCATATCTTCGAGCAACCTGACCAACTTTCTCAGCCGGGTTAACCAGCCCGCCCTGGGTTGGCACGTGCGTAATGGCAATCAACTTCACGTCCTCATCGATCATCTCTTCGAGGGCGTCGATTGAAAGCTGGCCGGTGTCGTCATTGGGCACGACATCTATCACCACGCCATAACGCCGCGCTACTTGCAGGAAGGCCAAGTAGTTGCTGGCGTATTCGGCCTGTACCGTCAGAATCCGATCTCCACGTTTGAAAGGAATGGCGTAGAACGCCATGTCCCAGGCGCGGGTTGCGTTTTCCACGTAGGCTATCTCTTCCGGCTCGCAGTTGAGAAGGGTCGAGAAGGCCGTGTAGAAGTGCTCCAGCCTCTCCCGAGCCTGGGCTGCGGCCTCGTAGCCACCCATCCGCCGCTCCAACTCCAGATGATCGACAACGGCTTGGTACACGGCGTCCGGCGGAAGGGATGCGCCTGCGTTGTTGAAATGCAGTACCTCAGTACAGCCTGGGGTTTCGGCTCTGATCCGTGCTATATCCATTTGGTTTTCCTACGGGGCTTTTACTTTGGCGGATGCCAGCCGACACTTACCCAGCGGCGCGATTGTCTGCCTCAAGCAGGCGATTCCGCAGGTCGGTGGTCAGACGGTTGTCCTCCGGCCTCGGGTCAGGCTACTTACTTAACAATCGTTCAATCAGCCACAGATCGTAGAGCCACATATTCTGTCCCGAGGATTCCCGCTCGATCCCAATTCCCTCTGGGCCGCCTGTTACCTTGATACCTCTCCAGCGCTTCGCTTTGCGCAGCCCTTTCAAAGCCTGTGTCACGGCTTCGGGCGCGTTTTCGCTGGCTACCAGTTTCCCGGCCTGGCTGTGGATTTCGAAGGGTGGCGTTTCCGCCTGTACCAATGTAAAACTGCGCTTCCCAATAGTCTCGATGTGTACCAGGCGTCCGCGACGGTTACCGTTGAATACGATTGCTCCCTCGTATATCGCAGCTCGGCCACTGCCGAGAATGCCAGGTATGGGCGGCTCAACCGAGGTAGGCTTTGCTAATGAAAGCCCCAGCGGCGCCAGGTAAGCAGCTTCTCCGCTCTCCTTAGCTCTGCCTACCAAGAAGGGGGTGATCACCCCTAACAAGATCATAATGACGAACACTCCAGGGACCCAAACCCTCATGATGAAATTAGCCGGCAAGTCATCTTGGAAAAATACCCAGACCCAGAAGCAGCCAAGTATCCACAAAACCAAGAGATTCGACATGCCGTACCAGATGAGCACAGGACGGAGGGCAGCTTTTTCCGACTCCAGTATTTCGTCAACATTTCCGGCGTAAATGGCCATTGCCGTCTGCAATGTACTCCAACTCTTCAACGCGCTAATCTCTGGAATGCTCTCGGATCGCTTGCAGATGGATTCTCTCAACTCTTTGTTCCCTTTGAACAGGAACACCCACCACCAGTATGCCAGAATCCCGAGGATCCACGGGGTAACGGGAGCGGAATAAATGCCTACCGGTATCATACCAGTACGAGGTACGTCGATGAATTCCACGGCATCAAGGTAAGTGACCAGCGCGACGTAAATGACCAGCGCGACGATCCCGCCCCAAATGTAAATCCGGTAAAGCAAGTAGTCTAAGTCTTCATGCAGACGGGTCATGGCGTTCTCCGCAAGTCGGCGGGATGAAATCCAACCTTATGGTGAAAGTGGACCATCTAATCCACCCGGGCCATCTTTCGTTTAACTTTTTGATAAAGTCCAACCACTTTAGTTTCCGCTGTATCTATGCCAACCACCAGTTCCACGATCCACAGAACAAAAATTAAAACAGCCAAGATAAAGACGAACCCTCCAACCAACGTAACCAGTGTATGTCTCCACAGGCCATACCCCCAAACCGTCAGCCGCTCACCGGTGGGAGTATTGAGATAGTCGTTGATCCTGGTGGTTAGTCTTGTAGCAGATAACCCAACCTCGTCGATACCTTTCAAACCCATCTCACCCGAGGCACTAACCAATATGACCCTGGCGACAGAAACAGTGTACTCTCTTCCATCCTCATCTTCCCTGGTTTCGGCCTCATAATCGACGTACGCTTCCTTCAAGTGAGTAATTGGAATCTCCCGCACAGGAATCACCCAGGCGACACGCTCTTGAAGCTGACAATCAACCTGCCTCGTTTCCACATAGCGGCAGGTGAGAGTTGTCAATGGCGGCGCGATGAACATGATTGTTATGCCCAAAGCACCGAATAAGGAGATAATCACGAAACCCAGAATTAGGCCAAAGCAAGACCGCAACTTAATGGCGATAGTCCGCAAGGTTTACAATCCCCAGACATCTTCCATGTCCGTAATCGACGCATCATCATAGCGCGCTAAGGTTGCCAACCAGTCGGGCATTTCTTCTTTGATAGTCTCTTTGAGAGAATCCAAATCCTCTTTGTTCACCAATCCTCGTTCGTGCAGAAACGCGTAGAACTTCTTCAGGCTCGCAGCATTGCTCCTTATTGAGGACTCACTCGCCCACATCGCCTTTCTTATGAACCAGTATCCGAGAAACATGCTGATGTTATGTATCCCATCTTGTGGCTCAACCGCATCTTCGTATAACAGATATTCGTTGATGTAGAAGTCAATATTCTCAATGTGTTTGCTGACTGTTTGGTCGGCGAGACCTGACTTTCGCAACCAGCTCTCAAAATCATCTAATAATTCGGCATTAGACTGTCTGATTCTTTTGCACTCAATTTCATACTGCTCATAATCATCTAACATAAGTATTCCTCCAGGTGTCCTGTTATGAGGGGGTTTAGCTATTCTCAGACACGAGAAATTGATGCAGATCACGGAAATCACTGATTACCAAATCTGCACCCGCAAATGCGCCCGCATTTGCGCCCGCTGTTGCGTCTGCATCCGCAGCCTCTGGCTCAGGATCAAAAAGACAGGTAGATACCCCAGCCGCCTGTCCGGCCAGAACGTCAATATCTCGATCTCCAACCGCGATTGTTTCTTCCCGCTTTGAATTGTGCCCTTTGAGTATAGCCTCGAATGCGGCCGGATCGGGTTTCTTAGGATAACCATCGTCTGAGGCCAGACAACCCGCAAAGTAATCTGTCATATCGTTCACAGCCAGCAATTGAGCCGTACTCTCTTTTCCCCGATGCGTTACGATAAAGTTCTTCCCTTCGACGGAACACATGTATTGGCAGATTGTTATGACCCCAGGGAACGGCGCTTGTTCCTCAGGCTTCGTACGCGAGTAATGCTTTCCAAATTCCTGCCAAATATCCTCCCCGTTCAATTGATACCTGTCAGCCAAGGTGGAAACACAATAGCCTAACGATTTCCTGGCCAATCCCTCTATCCAATCCAATGACGCATCTTTTCCCAAATCGTTCAGAGCCGCTTTAAATGCTTTTGCAATGGCGGGATAGGTATCAAAAAGCGTGCCATCTACATCCCAGATGATATTTCGAAACATGATTACTCCTCCTCCCATATCCACCTTGTGTCGCCGCCAGCAAACGGTCGGGAACTCACTTGCCAGGCAGGTTTGCAGCGTTGACCTCGCTTAAGGGCCAACTACACAAGCGACACCGGCGTTGAATTCGACGCACAATAGCCTGTTGGGCAGCTATAGCGATTTCAAACTTGGGTTGCCGCCCCAGGCTAATTGTCTTGAAGCAGAACTTGGTCAAGAAAGCCGACAACTCTCTGCTCGTATTCCTCGGGATGCGTAAATAGGGCATCGATGTGGCCAGGCTCATTCCTGTCCCAGAAAATTTTCGGCTCGTTAGCCGCGTCGAAGTAACCTTGGTTGAAGACCCTATCTTCTCCTGCAGCAATCAAGAGTAGAGGCGTGGGTGCGATGCGCGAGGCTGCTTGCCTGAGGGGCATTGGACTCCAGACACTGGTAACCAACTCAACGGACTTGTACATCACCCACATTCCGGGCACCTCGACCAGGCCAAGCGGTCCGGGTGCAATGAGCCAGTCTTCGAACGTAGGCCATCCAGCCCCTTCAGCCACAACTGCCGCGATCCCGTGTGTCTCTGCTGCAGCACGAAGAGCAATTCCCGCCCCTGCCGAGAGACCGAGCACACCTATGCGATCAGGGTCCACATCCGGTCTATGCTGTAGATAGTCTAGCGCCGCGATTACATCTTGGTGCGCATCCCACCCCCAAGCGTAGAGAGCTCCTTCACTCTCGCCCTGCGAGCGCGTGTCGTAGAGCAATACCCCATATCCGTGGTTCGCGAGAAGTGCTGCATGATACAGAGTCCCAGTGCGATTGCCATAGAAGGGGTGTATGAGGATGACAGCAGCACCATTGGTGGAAGGCACATACCAGCCGTGGAGCGTCAAGCCGTCGCCTGTGAAGAGGGTCACGTCTGTGTAGTCAAGACCGAGGTCCGCGGGGGAGACTGACCCTGTTGAGAAACGTGCAGGGTGCATCCTGAAGTTGGCTTCATAGAGATAGACGGCGAAATAGGAGACGATCAATAGCGTCACAACTGCAAAAACTAACAAGTTGCAATAATAGCGCCAACCTCGTTTCTTTGATGTGCTGAGTTTCATGGACCGATGCTCCACAGCATCCTCCTGATCCTCTCGAATCATCCAAGTTTCTCCTGTGTCGCCCCTGCTGACAGCGATTCTCACTGGGTAGACTCCCTCTCATCTGCCCAGGCCCAAGTTTCTTGGATTGCATCTATCAACGTCTCTGGAAGCGAAAACCAGAGTAAGTGATTCGCACCTTCAACCACAACTACTTTGGAATGAGGTATTTCTTCATCAAGCCGCGGAGCCTGCTCGATTGCGTGAGTATCCAGGTCACCTGCGACAATTACAACGGGCACAGAGACCTCACCAAAACGTGTACTTAATGTCTCAAGACTCGGGGGAATAATCCCTGCCTCGTCGGCACCAGCTTTAACATGACTGGGCCGCACCTCAAGCCCCAACGTGTCGGAATAGCTAGCAGGAACCACATCCAGGGGTGCAAAATACTCCACAGACTCTTCCAGAAACGCCGGTCCCATAATGTGGTAGCCAATGGGTACATACAAGGTATGGAGGATAAAATCACCAAGAACTGGCGTTCGCACGATGTCAGAAATCGGGTCGGAAGATCTCTCCCTGGGATATGGAGCCACGCCAAGCAACACGATGCCAGCCAGATCATCTGGATAGTCCAAGGCATACTGCAACGCGATGACACCACCCCACGATTGGCCGACCAGAACGGGTTTCTCGATATTGAGTTGCTGCAAAGCCGCGTGGATTAGACGGACTTGTACGGAGGGGGTCGCATCCTCATTTGGGCGTTCACTATAGCCAAGGCCAGGCCGATCCAGGAAAATTACCTGATATTTCGCCGTTACGAGGTTAAATAAAGGTGACAAGGTGAAATCTTGTATCTTGCCATATCCACCTGGAATAAATACAACTGGACGCCCAGAGCCTTGGCCGACATAGTGCAACTGCAATTCCTCGACCGTAACGAACTCGGCCGGAGGATATGTGGCCTCGACCCGACCAACGAGCCAGTCAGAATAGAACTTGAGACCGACAAAAATGATGGTTAGGGCGAGCAGGAGAATGCCGGCGAGTCTAACCAGGCATGCGCTTCTACTCTTTTTGCTCTTCTGCTCTCTCAACATACAGCCCTCACTTAATTCTTGGAAAGCCTTAAGCGGGCAAGCCAACAGGTAATGGTTCATCTCAAGCCAGGAACCTGAAACAATTTTAGCTGAAGTGGCCGATATTTGGAAATCTCCAATTTTTACTTAATTACAAATGGGAGGTAAATGATAGGGGGAGTACCGTATGTCTTAAAGGCATAATCATAGTCTGGCCAACCTCCAGATACGTCGGTATCACACGTAGAACAATAAGTCGAAGCCGTATTGCCTCTCCAAACATATCTATTATCAGTCGACGGCGAATCTGTGTCCGAGTAGAGATAAATGCGGTATTTGGTTCCAGGAGATACGGACACAGGTATGCTAAATTCGGCTCTGGCCCACCCCAACGAGGGCGCTTCGGCTTCCACAATGATCTTTTGAGCCAATGTCGTTCCATCCGTCGTTCTAATTTCGACGATCATATTGCCCGGGTTACCAAGTTTATAAATGAACACTTCAACCGAAGTTACATCGTCTAACTCTGGGATGAACTCTTGCCACCGAATGACATCGTCCTCAAACCAAAAGCCGTAATCCTCTACGGTTTGAGACTGATCTAGGATCTCGGATTGGGTTGACAGAGTAAACAAACGTGGTTGGACAAGGGAAGAATCTCCAGTTTCCCTCACAGACGTCGAGGCCGTCGATCGGGGTTGAGCCATTGTGGGCCACGCTGCCCCTAGCAAGAGAACCGGCAACAAGACCAAGCATACAAGAAAAGTATATCCAGTGAACGTTCGGGATTCCATTTTTCGCTCCTTAAGTGACTATTCAGGCGCGGAGATTTACAACAGCGTCAGCATCATCTGGTGAACCGTGGGTGAAGTTACCCAGAAAAAGCGCTGCATGTCTGTTTCCGCTGGCGGCCGACGATTGATCTTGGTGTAATAATAGATGAAGGCGAGATACACTACTGAGGAAGTCTCACCCCGAATCCCTCAAAATGGTAGACCCGTGTCTCTTCCTGTACTTCAAACGCGGCCTGACCAGCGGTGATTCGCTCAAAGGCATTCAGCACGTGCGCCAACATCTCCTTGGGCGCATAGGCCTCGTTATGGGCAGGGCAAAGGTGACTCACCCGATCCAATAGAGTGACCAGGTATTTCATAGACTCCAGGTAGGCTTCGAAATTCGAGCCCTCCAGGTGGGCATACAACGTTGCCGGGTAATAAGTATCGCCGGTGAACAAAAGAGCATCGCGACTATCCAGCAGACAGATGCTGCCAGGGCTATGACCAGGCGTATGATGCACAGTCAGTGTCCGTCCACCCAATTCAACAGATTGCAGGTGACGTAGCCGCCGTGTCACCTGCGATGGCTGGATTTCGTATGCGGTGGGGTCAAAGCCGGCCGGCAGGTCCAGGTAAGACTCAGGGCCCATATATTTCGCGCACTCGGCACGGGTGTACCCGCGTTCGATACGGACCACCTCGCTGTCATCGTCAAAGACCCACACCTCAGCGAAACGGTGGTCGTCGCCCACGTGATCGAAGTGGGCATGGGTGTTAACCACAATCACCGGCAAATCAGTCAGTCGCTCGGCTTCCGCCCGGATGTTTCCGATACCCATGCCAGTGTCTATCAGAGCAGCTCTCTCGGTGCCCAATACGAGATACGAGATGACCTCCTCATCATGGCGTGGCTCCAGAAACGCAAAGGTGCCAGGGTTCACTTGATACACCTCGAACCACGGCGAGACACTCTCCAGTTGCTTCAATCTTTGATTGCCCGGTCGGGGCAACACATCAGGCCACCTGGTACTTTCCAAAGTTTACCTCCTGTGGACGGTTGTTCTGCTTCATTCATTCCGTTTTGTGATCTTCAAAACACCGTCCTGGGTGGTGTAGCAACTTCCGGTTTATGATTGAGTGTCTTGATTTTCCCAAAGCGGGGGTCGTACAAAATGTAGCACAAAACAATATTAAACAAAGAGCGCTTGGGAAGACCACGGGGATGGGGTAACATCGCCTGCCTAACCATCCTTTTCCGGTGGGCCACTCGAACGCTCCAACATACGCCTGAGAACTTATGTTCTTCTTAAAGGCTACTATAGCACAGGTCTCGGCGTTTGACAAGCCCTTTGGTAGCCGGTGCGCAAACGAACGATCGTTCGTGGACCGTTGGCGGCCATATAACCGGTTGTATTGACCTATTCCGGTAGGATAGTTTTGTGTTTCTCTCTATGCGTTCTATAATTGACTCATGTCCACTCCAATTCTATCGACTAAACTCTATATTCCTCCTCTCCATCCCAATCTTACGCCTCGACCGCGCCTGATTGAGCGGCTGGACAAGGGACTTCGCGACACGCCTGGCGTGACCCTAATTTCTGCTCCGGCAGGTTTTGGTAAGACGACGTTGGTCAACGAGTGGCTCCGGCAAAGCGATTTATGCACTGCCTGGCTCTCTTTAGAGGAAACTGACAACGACCCCGCCCGGTTTTTGACTTATCTGGTGGCCGCCCTTGAGCAGATTAGCGACACGATAGATCACATCGGACAGGGAACAGTTCAGACGCCACAGCCTGCCCCAAGTGAGGCCCTGCTAACCGTTCTCATCAACGAAATTGCTGCCACCTCTACCCAGTTTGTCCTTGTGCTGGATGATTACCATGTCATCAAGACCCAGTCGATCCACCACGCACTCACCTTTCTGCTGGAGCACCTGCCGTCGCAGATGCGTCTGGTTATCATCTGCCGCGCCGACCCCCCACTTCCGCTGGCTCGCTGGCGAGGTCGAGGTCAATTGACCGAGCTGCGTGAGGCTGATTTGCGCTTTACGAGTGAAGAGGCAGCCACCTTTGTACCCCGTTCAACTCCTTCGGCAGGGCAAGCTCTGCGCCCCGGTCCCCCTGCTTCCAGTCAGGAAATCTTGGAATATCTCGAGTCCTCCAATCTGTTCATTGTCCCGCTGGATGACAAGCGGCGTTGGTATCGCTATCACCATCTTTTTGCCGACCTGCTGCACCACCGCCTGCGGCAGAATTTCCCGGATCAACTCCCGGTGTTACACCGCCGGGCCAGCAAGTGGTACGAGCAGAACGGACTGTTGGCCGAAGCGGTGGGCCATGCGCTGGCTGCTGCGGACTTTGAGTGGGCGGCGACGCTGATAGAGCAGGTCGCCTGGGAGGTGCTGATCCGGGGCGAAATGGTGATGCTGCTGAGTTGGTTGGACAGACTGCCCAGCGAACTGGCCCGTTTCCGGCCCCAGCTTGCCATTTTCCACGCCTGGGCGCTGGCCCTGACGGGCCAACCAGATGCCGCTGAATCCTACTTGCAGGACATCGACGCTGAGGGCCTGCAAGGCGAAGTGGCTGCTGCCCGCGCCTACGTGGCTTTCCTCCAACAGGACTCTCGCGCCATTGAGCTATCCCGTCAGGCACTGGAACATTTGCCCGAACAAGATTTCTTTCTGCGCTCAATTATGGCGTTGAGCCTGGGAACCGCCACCTACTGGACGCTTGGCGACCCGGTGGCAGCCGGCCGGGCGCTGACCGAAGCCGTTAGCCTGGGCCGCGCGGCCGGCGATAGTTACCTGGTGCTGCCCGCCACCAGCACCCTGGGCCAGGCGCAGCAGATGCAGGGACAACTTCACCGCGCAGCCGAGACTTACCGGCAGGCGCTCGAACTGGCAGCCGTCTCCGTCTCACAACAGGTAGAGAGCAGGGGCAGCGGGGGCGGGCAGCCTGCGCCGTTTGCCGGTCTGGCCTATACCGGCCTGGCCGGACTGCTCTACGAGTGGAACAACCTGGATGGGGCACAGCACCACGCCCTAAAGGGTATCGACTTGGGCGAGCGGGGCCAGAGTGTGGACGTCTTAGAGGGCGGCCGCAGCTACCTGACGCTAGCTCAGGTATACCAGGCGCGAGGCGAGGTGGATAAGGCCCTGGAGCTGATCCAGAAAGCAGAGCGGTTTGCCCAAAGCCACAACCAGGCTTACGTCGTAACCCTGGCAACTGCGCTCCGGGCCCGGCTGGCACTAGCGCAAGGAAACGTAGCGGCAGCCTCTTGGTGGGTACAAAAACGCGGCTTGAGCGCAAACGATGAACTCAGCTACGCTCGGGAGACCGAGTATATCACCCTGGCTCAGATCCTTATGGCTCAGGGGCAGGCGGGTGAAGCGCTGGGTTTATTAGCCCGTCTGCTGGCAGCAGCGAAGGCGGCAGAGCGAATCGGGAGCGCAATTAAGATTCTGGCACTCGAGGCGCTCACATTCCAGGCTCAAAGCGATGGGGATCGAGCGATGTCTGCGCTGGAGGAGGCGCTGTCCCTGGCCGAGCCGGAGGGCTACGTGCGCACCTTTGTCGACGAGGCTGAGGAGCAGAGATTATCCCCTGATTATCGTGACCTTTGACCCGCCGAACGCAAAACGCCGTCGTCACTTCGGACCTGGGCCGTGTGTTCCCGGTATCGCCCGACCCCACCAGATTCGTACTCGGCATGGTGATGATCGCCGATGCCATTCTGGCGCTGAACGTTGTCTTGTTCTCTCATAAAGCGCTGGGGCATATCTAAGAGTTAGGCGGTTATAACATAAGCGTTACAACATAAACGAGAGTGAGGAAAGCGATGGGCGAAGCCCACGTGCGGACCGTCGTCCCGAGCACGCAGGACTACTTGATCGCCGTACGGGCGGAGGGCGGAACCCACCCGGACTACGTCCTGGAGATCACCATCCCACCGCGGTGAACCGGAAGGTCAAATTGCTTGCAAATATGAGGTAATAATGATGAAACGCTTCAATCGATTTTGCACATTGTTCAGCATCCTGGCGGCGACGCTGGTTCTCGGTGCCTGCACATCGGGATCGTCCATCGCGCCGGTCGAACCTGTGGAGACAGGCCAACTGTCCGGGAACAACCTGGAGGTCGAACCCGCTGAGACGAGCCAACTGTCCGGGAACAACCTGGAGGCTGTCCTCAGGATTCCGAGCACGCTGCCTGACGGTGACTCTGTAGAGCTGGAGTTCACCTTGATCAACAACTCAGAGGGCGGCTTGTACGTCTTTAAATGGTACACGCCTCTGGAAGGATTAGGGGGTGAGATCTTCCGCGTCGAGCGCGACGGACAGTCCATTCCTTACGAAGGCCCCCTGGCTATGAGAGGCGATCCCACACCGGATGCCTACGTCTTTCTGGACAGTGGGGCATCGGTGTCGGCAACGGTAGATCTGGCGGCAGCTTACGACTTTTCGAAGCCGGACGAGTACACAATCACGTTCATCTCGCCCAGGATTTCCCACGTGGCGAAAACAGAGGATCGGATGGCCACGTCTGTGGATGACCTTGGCCCGGTCCAGATCACTTCCAACCGAGTCACAGTAAAGATAGGTGGTTGATCAAATGATGAAATGGCTTTCGTCATCACAGAGCAGACGGAAGAGCACGCAACCGGGGGGCTACCCGGCGGATACTTCCTGGCTGCGAGAGAAGGAAGCACCTGGGTGATTGTCTATGATGGTCAAGCCACCCCAAGCTGCGCAGAGATCACCCCCTATAATTTTCCTGTCGATATGGTGCCCGAATGCCTGGATGCGGAGAACAACCTGGTCGTGCGTACCGCCAATCAGCAATGAGATTGTTATGAAATTCTTTAGTCTTTTTACAATGGGGATTATCGCCGGTTCAATGATTACCATTCAAAGCGTCTTGAACTCGGCTTTAGGAAAGAAAACAGGTAACTTGGGGTCGGTCTTGGTTCTAACGGTTGTCAGTATCTTATTGCTATTGCTTCTTATAATCCTATTCCCTGATACAGCCAATTTGAAGAATATGCCCGGGGTATCCGAGTGGTATCTTTATGTGGGCGGGGTTTTGGGCGTGGCTATCTTGGCGGCGCCCATATTCCTGATTCCCAGGATTGGCGCAACATCAACCTTAACAGCGTTGGTCGTGGGGCAGCTACTTCTGGCCCTAATCATTGACCACTTTGGCTTATTTAGCTTTCCAAAGATTGAGATCAATTTGATGAGAACTATGGGCATCATTCTATTGGTTGCCGGGGCGTTCTTGATAAAACAATGATCATGATTATTAAAAGAGCCACAATTGCGTTGACAATTCTTGCCACGGTTATGCTTACCGGATGTTCGGCAGATAGGTGGAGCAGAAAAGCGTCTCCTGTCACAGTCAAGCCTTCTTCACCCTTACCAACAGCCACCACCTATTCCCAAGCCAAAACATCACCTAAAATCACCCTGGAAGTCGTCGAACAGTTCGCCGGAGATATCTTGTCTGTCGCGACGACAGGCGACCTGGTTTATATGGGCTTAGGAACTCGGGTCGTGGTGGTAGATGTATCTGACCCTGATCGACCTAAAATAATCAAGCGCAGTGAAATCCTTTCGGGTACCGTGAAAGATATAACTTTAAAGCAACAACTAGCGTATGTGGCTACCGGCAAAGGCGGGCTGGATGTCCTTGATTTGTCTGAGCCGGCTAGCCTCAAAAAAATCACGAACGTTCCTGTCAAAGGGGAGCTTAACAATCTGGTCACGACCACCAATTTGCTTTTTGGTTTGGGAATACAACCAGAAGAATACGGAGATGGGCCAGGGTTTATATCTATATTTGATGTTACCGCCCCGCCCCATCCCGTTGAACTCGCCCGGCATCCTTTAGCATACCCGGCACACCACCTGGCTGTTGACAGAGACATTCTGTATGTGGTCGGAGAGACAGGATTACATATTTTTGACGCGTCCAGTCCACCCAAACTACAGGAAAGCAGCCCTCCCGCTCAATCGAAACGAAAGTATCGGGATGTTTCGGTCGGTAACCAATATGTTTATTTGGCCGGTGAGCAGTTGGATGTTATGCCTCATCCAGCCTCAGACAAGGCCACGATTATTGCTTCGGAAAAGGTGAATGCGCCTGATCTAAATGTAGTTCTTGCGCATGATGGCTATGTTTACGCAACCGGCGTCTTTGGAGAATTTCAAAATTGTCTTGGCAGATTATGGGTTTTTGACATTACTAAAGAGGAAGCTCCCGAATTGACCACGGCCGAAGCGTTGCCGATTGGCTGTGTTTACAGTTTAGCCATAGATAACGATCGCTTATACATTGCCGAAAAAAATGCCTTGCGGATTGTCGATATAACTGACCCTGAACATCCGCAAACCGGCGGTGTCTTCAATCTGCCGGGAACCATCACGAACCTGGAACTGTTCGGAGACTATCTATATGGCAGCGGCGGTTTAAATAATGGACTTCATATCTTTGATATTTCGCAGCCGGTACTACCCCGACTGGCAAACACTTTTGATGAGGTTGATGATTGGATTCTTCAGATGGAGATACTGGATGAACGGCTATATCTATCAGTGTTTGCCAGCAGGATCAAAACTCTTGATCTTTCCCGTCCCCTGAACCCGGATATAACAGACGAGTTCTTTTGGAATGAAAGAAAGACTGCAACCATAGGTGCTAATCACACCTATCGTGTTCTGCCCACCGGTATGCTGGTTTTTGCCAGAGGGGAAGACAACATCTGGCCAACTCTGCTCAAAATGAAAGACTTAACAATTGACTATAAATACTTGTACTTGGCCGGAAATGACTACAACCATCAAGGCCACATCACAGAACACGTGAGAGGTGTTCTTTACATAGTTGATGCGGAAAACGCACCTGAACTCCAGGAAATTAAAGTTATTGATTTGCCAATGGTGGCAACCGCAGATCCTATCCTGATAAAAAACTATATATACATCCCCACGGTAGAAGAAGGCATCATAATTTTTGATGCTCGCCTCCCGGTCAATTTGAAGTTAATTGGTAATTTGCCGTTAGATGGTTCGCTAACGGCTGTCACCCGAGAGGGGCAATGGCTATATATTACGACCGATAATTCAAAGTTATGGGTTGTCGATGTGTCCGTACCTGCTGAGCCGCAGTTGGTTGAGGCTCTCAACCTGCCGCTAGAGGCACACGATATGGTGGTGACCAAGGACTATCTTTATCTGGCAGGTGGTCCAGGTGGAATACTGGTTGTGGAGAAAGGTTCAACAAGGTGATTGATGTATACGGACACGCCTTATAGGTGACCTATGGATACGACGCGGGTAAGGTTTGTTGAGTCTACCCAGTGACAATTGACAACGGGTATTACGAGGAATTGACGCCACAATTGTAAGAGTGGGCGATGCAATGGTCTACGAGATCAAGATCAAAGATTATCTCGATAGTCACTGGTCCGAATGGTTTGATGGCCTGGCGATGACGTATGACGGGCACGGCCACACGATTTTGTCTGGGCCGCTCGCCGACCAGGCGGCCTTGCATAGCCTGCTCAACAAGATTCGGGATATGAATCTGGTCCTGATTTCGGTCAACCGGATCGAATCTATGCCGGAGGCAGAGTGACCTAAATTACGATGTCGATCTGATGGACCGTGAGTGGAGTTACACGGAAGAAGCGCTGCGTGTCTGATTCCGCTGGTGGCTGTCGGTCGTAGTGCCTAACCTCCATTCTTCACAATCAACGGCAGATAGGCCGGGAGGCCGGCGTTGGCCTCGTAGGCGCCCATGTCGCAGTGGGGATCACTGATCCCGGGGCGGAACAGCCCGCGCTGATCGACGCTGACGCCAGCCACACACAGTCCGGCGTTGATGGCCGGGCTGCCCGCCAGCAGCGCCCGGGTGGGGGTGGGACCGCCGTTGTCGGACACAGCCCCCAGGTTCGGTGACTGCCCGGTGATGTTGTGGGCCGTCGTGCCGACAATGGTGCAGCCGGTTGTATCCTCGACCAGGTTGTAGTCCTGCGAGTTAAGGCTCCCCCCCGCGCAGTCTGCGTATTGCGTTCCGGGGCTAGCGTCGCTGTTGGCGGCGATGATGGTATTTTGCAAGTTAACCGTGCCGCTTGCATTGTAGATCCCCCCACCTTCCCCCCCTCCATCGGCGTCGCTGTCGGCCGTGTTGTGGGACAGAGTGACGTATTGCATAGTGAGGGTGGCACTGCTGTTGTACACACCTCCACCACTATCCTGGGCCGTATTGCCGCTGATGGTGCTGTTGGTAATGCTCATAGTCGAGCCGATGTTGCAGATGCCCCCAGCTATGGCGGATCCGCCCGTCTCCTCGACCCAGTTGTAGCTGATGAGGCTGCCCTCAATCTGCACGCTACCGCCACTGGTGTTCAAAATGGCGCCGCCGTAGCCGCTGCTGCCGGTGGCCCGGCTGGCGCTGATCGAACTGTCGATGAGGTGAATCTGGCTGGGGGCGCTGGTGTTAAAAATGCCGCCGCCATAGCCGATACTGCCGGTAGCCACGTTGTTCTGCAACCGGCTCTGGGTGATGGTAACCACCCCGCCGCCCATATTGTAAATACCGCCGCCCATTCCGCTGCCGATCGCCGGCTCGGCCCGGCCGTCGCACAGGATGACGCGGGTCAACTCCACCGTGCCGCCGTCGTTAAAGAGGCCGCCGCCAAAGTAAGCTGTGTTGGCCAGGCAACCCAGGTAGCCATCCTCGAAGGTCAACGTGCCGTCCTCGTTGTAGATCCCGCCGCCCTTGAAGCCGGCACTATTGCCGCCGACGATGCTGCCCTCCGCCAGGGTGACCGTGCCACCCTGGTTGAAAATGCCGCCACCATCTCCAACGATTTTACCGGTGCCGGCGGTTACGCTGTTTTCGAGCAACTGGCTGTCTGCGATTGTCACCAGGCCGCCGCCATCATTGTAGATACCGCCTCCCTGCGCCGCGGCCCCGCTGCCGTAGATAGTACTCACCTGGTTCTGGCTAATGAGGCTGTCGACGATCTCCACTGTGCCGCTGGCGTTATACAGCCCGCCACCGGCGACGTCGGTGACCACCACCCCCCGGGACTGGTTGCCGGACAGGGTGCAATTGGTGATGGTCAGCGTGCCGCCCGCGTTGTAGATGCCGCCGCCGTTGCCGTTGTAGCTGGAACCGCCGCCATAGGTGGCGCTGTTGTCGGTGATAGTGCAGTCGCTGATGGATAGGGTCGCGCCGTCGTTATAAATAGCCCCGCCCCCCTGGCCCGTCGCGCCGTTCTGGATGGTCACCCCGGAGATGGTCACCTCCGGGACGTGGCCACCAAAGGGCGCAATCTCGAACACCCGGTCATACGTAGGGCCGGAGCCGCCGTCGATGATGGTTGTGCCCGCCCCGTCGCCCAAGATGGTCAGGCTTTCGCGAATATCCAGATCGATGGTCCCGTCGGGGGGGACGTTGCTGCCGACACTCAGGGTGTAGGTGCCGCCCGGCAGGTGGATAGTGTCGTGGCTGGCGAAGACGTTGGCATTGGCCTCCTCAATCGCCGCACGTAGGGTGCACACACCGTTGCCCGGCGCCGTTTCGCACACGCCGTTGCCGGGCGAGGCGTCGGTGCCGTCGGCGGTGGTGTTGACGGTAAAGCTGGTCGCGTGGATAGGAACCGGCGTCGCCAACGGCGCCAGGGCAGCCAGCAATGCGGCCACCAGCAGTGGCCACCACGGTGGACGCAACCCGCGCCGGAATCCTGAACCGATAAGTCGCCTGGTAGGTAGTGGAAAGCCAAAGGGGAATCGTCCCGTGGGGATCAAGGTCGAGGGAAATGTGCGTCTGTCCATAAATTGCCTCCTTGTCTGAACAGAGAGCCCTCGACCCGCTTCCAGTGTACCACACACGCCGGGCGTGTTCAATCCCCCGGAAGGCCTAAAAGAAGTAAGAAGTAGGGAGTAGGGAGTATAGAAACTCCTTTCGCTGTGGATAACTCCGCCGCTCGCGAGGGATGATAATCCCGAGCCTGGTCGTTCCAGGGCAATTGCAGAGCCTCTGGACTGTCGTCCATCGGGAGCACCCGGGCAGTTACCGCTGTGGTTGGGTTGATTGTGTTCGAGTCAATTGAGGATGTGCATAAATGCTCATTCTAGCGAACCCAGTTGTCCTGCGAATTGCTCCAAGCTCACCAGATTGTTGAGGGGGAGAAAATCATCCACGTAGGGCAGGGCCGTCTGGATGCCCTGCACCAATGGCTGGTAGTCAGGTGCTCCCAGCAACGGATTCAACCAGATCAAGCGCGATACGCTGCGGCGTAAGCGTCCGATTTCGCGCTCCAGCAACTCCATATCACCCCGGTCCCAACCGTCGCTGATGATAACCGCCACCGCGCCGCGCCCCATCACGCGACGCGACCACTGGTAGTTGAAGCTCCTGAGCGATTCACCGATGCGCGTGCCACCCGACCAGTCCAGCACCAGCTCCGACATCTTGTGGACAGCAGTATCCACGTCGCCCTGACGCAGCGCTGGCGTGATGTAAGTCAGGCGTGTGCCGAACACGAAGGCTTTTACACGTCGCGTCTCCTGGGCCAAGGTGTAAATGAAGTGCAAAAACAAGCGAGAGTAACTCTCCATCGAACCACTGACATCACAGATCACGACCAACGGGCGCGGTTTGGATTTGCGGCGGCGCCAGGCAAGCTGAAGGATTTCGCCCCTGTATTTCATGTTACGCCGGACCGAACGTCGCAAGTCCAGATAACACCCTCGCTTGGCGGCCCGCACCTTACGCCGGGTCAATCGCTGGTCCAGCCGCCACACCAGGCCCTGGATCAAATGCCTGGCTGCTTCGAACTCTTCCTCCGTGAAGTCGGCGAAGTCCTTTTGGCACAGCACCTCGAGGGAGCTGTAGGTTGGTGATACCCGGGTCTCACCGGGGGAATCAGGTTCGTCTTCCTCGTCTGCCAGGATCGTGTCTGAATCGGTCCTTTTGCTCAGAAGCGCCTGGTCGCTTTCAGGTAACTCCTCCACGAGTCCGTCTACCCGTCGTCGCTGGTGAGCAAGGCCAAACTCCATCGTAAACTGGATCTGATGGGACCAAAACAGGTCAAACGCCCCGTCGAACACATCGAGTTCGTTTGCATTGTGCACCAGGATGCAGCGAGCCACGTGGTAAAAGTCGTCACGCCGCGTAAGATCGATGTAGGTCAGCCCCTGGGCGAGCTCGTAGATCTGGCGAGTGCTGACCGCGATGCCAATCCGGCGCAGCAAACGCCCGAAGTGCAATAGGTTGGCCAACAGATGACCGTTTGAAAGTGTATTAGTCGCCGGCATGGGCCTGCCTGACCAATTCACGCGCCAGCTCACCTCGCACAGACTGGACGTCATCGTGGTATTTGAGCAAGACACCCAGTGTGTCATCGACGACAGCTTCGTTCAACTCAGCCTGATCCATAGCGAGCAGGGCATTTGCCCAATCCAGGGTCTCGGCCACACCGGGCGCTTTGAACAAGTCAACCTGGCGCAGACTTTGCGCAGCAGAGACGATTTGGAACGACAATCTATCCGAGATGCCGGGTACTTTCATTTGGAGGATTTGATATTCGGTCTCGAAACTGGGATAGTCGATCCATTGGTAGAGGCAGCGGCGCTTGAGCGCATCGTGCACCTCCCGGGTGCGGTTGGAGGTGATGACGACGTAAGGCGGCCGCTCGGCGCGGATGGTACCGATCTCGGGGATGGTAATCTGGAAGTCGGATAAGATCTCCAGCAAGAAACTCTCAAACTCCTCATCGGCGCGGTCGATCTCGTCAATCAGCAAAACCGGTACCGCCTCGTCTTCGTGCTCAATGGCCTGGAGGAGCGGGCGGGCCAACAGGAACTCACGGCTATACAGGTCCTGTTCCATCTCGGCCCGCGTGGCGGCGCTGGCTTCGAGCAAGCGCAGGTGCAAGATCTGGCGTGCATAATCCCATTCGTACACGGCATTGTGAACGTCCAACCCTTCGTAACACTGGAGACGAATCAACCGCGTGCCCAGCATGGCCGCCAGCACCTTGCCGACCTCTGTCTTGCCTACGCCGGCCTCTCCCTCCAGGAAGAGCGGCTTGCCCAGTTTCATGGACAAAAAAATAACCGTCGCCAGCCCCCGGTTGGCGACGTAGTAATGATCTAACAGCGACTGTTGCACATTCTCAATAGTGTCATTCATAACTGGAATTTGGACAAGTTAAGTGGAACGATTTGTTATGTGTTTTGGTAATTTTCTTATAAAGAGATTAAGTGCTTCGACGATTTCAACTACTTTTCGAATGTCAACTATTCCAATATCATCTTTTGCTGTATGAGTAATCTGTTGATTATCCAGATTATCTATTAGCCATTTTGAAGATACAGCAATGGCAGGACATCCATTTTGAACAAAAATACTGTGATCTCCCTGGGGATACTGTGGCCCCTCTGCTATATCCTTAAATTCATTGATTACTTCGTTTACTTTTTTTCTAATTTCATCAGGCAAACCAAAAAATGAAAAGATTGTTTTACCCTCTCTATATCCCGCTCCATCGACTGTAATATTTAGAAGAATATCACTAAACGTGTCTTGATTTTCGCTAATATAGAGCATTTCCCCAGAAGCTGCGTAATAGTCTTCTCCATTAAATGCTGCGATCTCAATTAATCTATCTCCATCATAATCTTTCAATAATCTGGCTAAGAGGAGTAAAGCAATGACACCTGTTGCATTGTCAATAGCTCCAGGAGAACCTTTTTTAGCGTCAATATGGGCGACAAAAACAATGCGTTCGGTTGAGTTTTTTCCCTTTCTGGCAATAACGTTATAGCCTTTCCCCGGAATACGCTTGGAGATTGATTGCAATATAACTATTTTTCCTACATATGGCAAAAGCCTGCGCCCTTCATCTTCAGTCATATAAACCGAAGGAATATCAAAATCTCCGTCCTCAATTAGAGGGAATGGATATACACCACCTACGAGAGCCGCATTTCTCCCCGTTGCACAGATAATAGCTTTAGGCTTGCCTTTCTCAAGAAGGGATATAATTTTTTGATGTTCCGCTGGGTTATAAAACACAAAATTCTTAGGCATTAATTGTTCTTGTGCAATTTCGTCATGCAAAAGAAGAATTTTTCCATCCATTTTAAGTTGTTCAAGCTCCTCTATGCTTGAAGCGCTTACAAGATATGCTTCAAGGTTGCAACCCAGTGAATAGGGACTCACAAAAACCTCAAAGCTCAAATTGTCGCATTGTAAACTTGCACCGCCATCCTTCCAATCTATTGCATTAAATTTTTTACTCTCTGTATTCCAGCCTAATGAGGAGATTTCTTTTTCAAAAAACCGAGTGGCCATTCTGTTACCCTCACTACCAACGCATCGCTCGGGTATTTCTTTGCAGAGCTTTTTCAGGTAAGTTACACCTTTTTGATAGAGTTGTTCTGTTTCCATTCTTTATCTTCCTTACTCTTAACACATAACGGCGCGGCGGATGAGGCGACAGGCTGACGGCTGGCGGCGCGAAGCGGAGGCGCGCAGCGACGACGCAATTGACGGCTCCATCCGCTTGGTGCGACCCGTTCGCCCGAAACCGGCGTAAACCGGAGGATGGGTGCTAAGGTCAAATACCTTAACAACTGTGTGTCCATGTAGGTGAGATGATAGCACGTTTTGGGCAAACATCAACCCCTATCCTCTTGATGCAGAAGTGACAGCACCTTCCCCTGGCGTGCGACTGGTCATCAATTCCTTCGGCAGGCTCAAGACAGGCGTCAGAAGCGGGAGGGAAAGGCGGTAAATGCTGAACCAGACAGGATAACCCCGCCAAGCAGGTGCAGATGTGGCTAACGCAAGTGAAGGTGTGTAGGCGTCGTCATGGAGAACCAGCCTACCCTGGCTAGGTAGTGTTGACATTTGCGCATTCCCAGAGGTGCATTTCGTTATTTGTTGTGGGGTTCTTAGGCGCAAAGACTCAAATGTCAACACGGCCTAATAGGCTGGCCCCAAAATGGGGATGGATCCTGGTCTTGCGCGCCAATCGGCGCAAGTCTGCACCCGAATGGGACCCGGCGTAAAGCACCCACCTGAGGTCACGTCAAATGGACACACGGAACGGGGAAACCCGTCACGCGCTCTCTCTGCCTTGTGCAGGAGCAGGCGACCAGGCCGCATGCCGTGACGGAGTAGGATGTCCCAAGCCTGTCCTGAGCCAGACCGAAGGGAAGCTAATGCCTGGGGTAATGCCCAGGATATGCTGACGTGGGACGGGTAACCGGGAAGGTCAAGGTACTGACACAAGTCGAGCTTTTGACAGACGCTCTGTAGGGCGTACTGAAAGCCGGATGCCGTGCGATGCTTGCATCGCCTATCTACTTCTTAAGGTGCATTGACCAATCGAACGCGGTTGAGTAATCCCGTCAGTAGTGCCAATGACAATGGCCCGGTTGCTCAGGAGCGGAGTGAAGCGAATGTTTCACACTCCGGTGCTTCTGTGGCGGGGGGCGGGGCCTCCCGACCCCGTCCTTACCGTAACTTAAGCGGAGGCGAGCGTCAGCGAGGTGTTTCTTTTTTTATTTATTAGAAAAATGATCAAGGAGCATAGTCCTACCCCGATTAATTCAAATATTGAGGCTCCACCAGCTTTTGTTACTACAAAAAGTACAGGGCCATTTACTTCTGTTATCAAGAAGCATGCTTCCTCCGGGTTTAAACCAGGAGTGCCTAATGTTCGAGCTGCAAAATGCCAAGCAAAATGTAGTCCTAACGGAGTCCAGATATTATTAAAAAGGAGATAAGCTTGCGCAAATACAAATCCAGCAATTGTTGCACTAAATATGGACATCCACCATGGAAACTCATTGGAAGTATTACTGAAATGTAATAATCCAAATGCTATAGATGACACAATTATACCAATCTTTAAATTATACCTATCGGCAATGGCATTCATGAAAAATCCGCGAAAAATAGATTCTTCAATAATTCCTGTTTCAGCACTAAAAATAAACGCAAATAGAAGAGCAGAAAATAAAGCGCCAAAAGATAGTACGTTCCATATAAATCCCTCTATACTGTACCAGCCAAAAGATGCCATAAGTATTACAGCAGAAACTTGAATAATATATCCCAAAAATACACCAAGAAATAAATGACTAAGCCAACCTTGATTCAAAGTAAAGCCCGTAAATGAAAATGGTTTTTTCATTAAGAATTTTAGAACAATCCAGATAGCGATGACAACGATAAAAGATCTTAAACCTCGCTTTAAGAATTCATATATTGCTGGCGACCATTCCTGTGCATTAGAATTAGCAGATCCTGATAATCCAAAAAAGTTAAGCAGCTCCCCAAATGGATCAACTACTAATAATTCTCCAAGAATAATTAATAGAATAATTGTTATAATTGGCCAAATTAATCGTATTTGTTGCCCACTGTATAGAATTTTCCTTTTTGTGAAGGGCATATTAACCTCATGAAGTAACTACTTTGACAATGTCATATTACCTTCCGAAAGCTCGATGACTGCCGTCAAATGTCAGAATCTGCGGAACTAACCGTGCTTTGTGCAGATTATGACATCACCGAAGCTTCCGGGAAGGTGAGTCGCGCAGAATATGACATTGTCAAACTACTCAGCCTGATGGTTGCAGATATGTATCTGCAACCCATAATCGGCGGAATGAGATAGGATTCCATGTTTGCCTCAACAATCTTCAACTATACACTTCCTATACGGAAAAAGCTGTTCTAAGTTGCGGTTTAGGCAAAACATTCAGACCTTTTCATGCATTTTTAGGCTTTCTTCTCATATCCAAACAACACTACTCAGGCCGAAGTGACCTGAAAATGTTGATGTAATTCTGATAGAAATCAAGTACAACTCTAAAGTACGTGTGTTATACTCAGATCATTATGACGTCACCGGTTGAGTTTGGTCGCGAACAGCTTGAGAAGCTGGATAAAGAAGGCCTCATCTTGAGCATCCTGGTGCTGCAAGAGCAAGTGCGAGAATTGCAGCAGACCGTCGCCAGGCAAGCTGCTGAGATTCAGGAGTTGCGCGATCAGTTGGCCAAGAACAGCCGGAACAGTGGCAAGCCGCCAAGTAGCGATGGCCTGAAGAAGCCGAAAACACGCAATTTGCGCCGGAAGAGCGGGCGGCGTAGCGGCGGTCAGGAAGGACACCAGGGACACACGCTCAGGATGGTTGAAAAACCAGATCATGTTGAGCATTATGAAGTCTCCGAGTGTCCTGAGTGTGCCGCCGATTTGCAGACCATCTAGTCGAATGTCTCTTCGATCAAGCGTACTGCGTTATCAACCCCGTTCTCGGTGCGTATCCGTTCGCCAAGGGCGGATGCCGTGGTGTGCAGCTTGTCATTGTGTGCCAACTCTTTTAACGCAGATACCAGGTGCTCGCATTTCAACCTCGGGCGAGGAATGGACGGTAAACCGACGCCAAGTTGATAAACGCGTTGGCCCCAATAAAATTGATCGGCGATGTGGGGTATAACCAATGCTGGGACGCCTGCCCGCAGACCAGCAGCCGTAGTTCCAAATCCACCGTGGTGTACTATGCCTGTGCATCGCGGCAATAACCAACTATGTGGCAACATCCCCGTAGCGTAAATGGTTGGTGGTAAACTCAACTGCTTCATTCCCACCTCCCAACCCTGGACGATTGCCCGCACCCCAGCTTGCCGGATCGCCTCCACGAACAGGCTGGCGCTCTCATACGCGTCATCATCCCCCAAGCTCATCGCTCCCAGGCTGACCAGCAACGGGGATTCGCCGTTGTCCAAAAAGGTGAGTAAATCTGCCGAGGGATGCCATCCGCCCGGTGCATCAACGAACCAATAGCCAACAATATGGTGGCGAGATTCCCAATGGGGGTTGGCTGGGTAGACTGCCGGACTGACCGGCACAAGATTCAGGTACGGTGAAGTAAAGCCTTCTTTTCCTACAGGCAAAAGTCCTTGCCGTTTGCGAATACGGTTGAGCGGCAGGGTGGTGATCAGATGTACCAGTCCATCTATAACACTATAAACCACCCGCTTGAAGAGCGGCCGACTGGGATCATCCCAAGGGATTGCCCAAGGCATCAATGTCACACTCAGGTAGGGCAGATTTAGCAACTCTGCTTCATTCTTTCCTGCTGCAACCGCCGTAGGAACAACTACCAGATCAGCCTTTCGACACAGAGCCAGAATATCGTCATAGGAGCGCTCTAGCATATCGAACCCAAAACGCATCGCTTGTATAAGTCCTATTATTGCATTGCGAGCATGGTGACGGATGGCGGCCACTTGTTGGGCGAGGTTGATATCTGGACCGATTGGCGCAAATATTACATCGTGAGTCTCAATCAATGCCTTCATCACAGGATGAGACGCCAGCGTGACTGCATGCCCGGCACGTGTCAATCCCTGTGCAAGTGCAATAAAAGGCTGTATGTCACCCCGTGAACCAATGGTAGGAATTACAATTCTCATCTACTACCTTCGCGTGATGGCATCATCGTTGTGATCGCCAGCCTGCTAACGGCCGGAGCTGAGCCGCCCACGAGTGAAACGACGGAACCAGCAATCAGAGACATAACACACAAACAATACCTTAAGAAGCAGAAAACACACTCGGGATTCGTCGCTGAACGGTGTGCCTAAGATTCGTTGACTTGTCTTCATTCACTCATACAGCCTGCCGAGTTCTAAGAGTACAGCCAAGTTGACCCAGTGTTTTTCAGCAACAACCAAAATCTGTCGCCCCTCTTCTAAACTAATAATCTCAAATCCCATTGCCGTTAACATCACTTGAGTTTGCGATACTGTCCATCGTGGAGAGGGGTGAAATCGATCCCCAAAACATTTTAGGACAACCAATAGCATCTTCCCTGGTGTTCGTTTTTCCAGATGACGAATTCGATACTTGATAAGCTCACTCACGGACTGGGATAAAACCTTAGGGTTTTGCTTGGGTAGCGATAAAACAATAGTTCCTCGTGGTTTGAGTACTCGATACAACTCACTTAAAGTAAAATTCGGATGGGCAACTGCTTGTAAAACACTGATGCTGATAATGTGATCGAAATAGTCTTTCGGAAAATTCAGAGGAACATTCAGGTCTACTCGTTGGAAGGAGACATTTTTAGACAAGTCATGGGTTACTTTCTCTTGTGCTTTTGCTAACATACCGGCTGCAAAATCCGCACCAATGACATGAAATCCCGCTTTTGCCAAGGCAATCGCGTAATTTCCTGTCCCACAGCCCGCATCCAGAATCCACTCATATGGCCTGATGCATCGGTTTTGTACAATATCCACGATACATTCAGGTGGGTCTGAGACTCTCGCTGGCTCACATTGGTCATCCCACGCATAGCGTCCGTAGAGACTCCAGAATATGCTATACAATTTCCAAAGCCGTTGTGATTTTTGCATATCACTTCTTGGCCGCCCAACGCCGCCGTTGTGCCACCCAAAGACAACCCCAACGAAAACCAAGCTTAATGGGTCGGCACGAATGGCATTGTTGGGCGGCGCTTGGGTTCACGGCCTTCTGCGGTCGAAGAGTGATTGAAGTACCTCCGGCTCTGCGGGTACGTTCGCGGTCCACGTATATGTGGTCCATTCGCCGCCAGTAATGTGTGTAATGCAGCAGTGACTATCTGCTCTCCCATCCCATCCTATCGTCCATACTGTGTCGTCGGACGCAAGTGCGACACGCACGGCTGGAATGTCATATTCCTTCCACGTCTTGCCGTTAAAGCAGGCCAACTTGAGAGCGCCCCCGACCCATACGTCGCCACCGTCTGTAAAGGCGATATTGAGCGGGAACAAGCCACTTACAGCATGGGGATGATCGCAATCCACGTTCAATAGTATCTCCCAATTGTCCGCGTGATAACGCAAGACCCCACACCCCGCCCCGACGTACAGACTGCCATCCGGTGCAACCTCCAGTACGCGAATAGTAGCTGAGATGTCAAAGCGCGAAACCTGGCCATCTTTCAAGCGATATAGCCCATGATTCTGACTGTAGGGGGGAGACCCGCCAACATCATCGAACGTGTCAAATGCATACCACAGCGACCCATCTGGTGTCACAGCGGAACAGGTGATGCCCATATCCGGCCTTCGATTTGGATCAATGGTTGCTGTCGGCATCTGGGTTGAATAGGTGGAGCTAGTAGGACTCGGATTTGGTGGTAGTATAGTTGGACGAACTAATGTTGCACTTGGGTATAATGAGCTTTGCTCTGTCGCCTGAATACCACAGGCAACGGAGGTAAGCACCATGCCTATTGACACACTAAAGAGAATGATCTTTTGCAGTTTCATGGCCCCTTCCGCATTGTGGTTATGCTCATGTTGCCGCCCAAGGGGCGGCGGATGAGGCGCCAGGCCGACGGCTGGCGGCGCGAAGCGGAGCGAGCAGCCGAACGAGCGGATGGGTACAGCACAGCGCCAGACTAATTGTCTTGAAGCAGAGCTTGATCAAGAAAACCGATAACTCGACGCTCGTATTCCTCGGGCTGATCGAATAAAGCGTCAATCTGATGCCCAGGTTCATCCCTTACCCAAAGTGTTTTGGGCTCATCTGCTGCATCAAAGTAAGCCTGGCTGGTCGCTAATTCTCCTCCGGCAGCAATCAGAAGAAGCGGTGTGGATGATGTATGCGAAACCGCCTGACTTAACGGCGTAGGATTTCGAATGCCAGAAGCCACTTCAGCGTATTTGTATGACAACCACATTGTAGGAAGCCATATATAGTCATCTAGGTCAGCATCATAAATCAGCAAATCCTCAAATGTGCGCCATCTGGTTCCTTCTGCTACGACAGCGCCAATCTCATCGGTCTGCGTCACAGCATAGAGTGCTGTTTTTGCTCCGGCCGATAGACCAAGCACCCCTATGCGCTCTGGATCTACTTCTGGCCTTTGGTGTAGGTAATCCAGCGCCGCGAAAACGTCCAAATGATCTTCCCATCCCAAAGCATTCAGATCGCCTTCACTTTCACCTTCCGATCTCGTGTCGTAAAGTAGTACCCCGTATCCGTGCTTGGCGAGAAGTGCTGCATGGTATATAGTCCCGGTACGATTGCCATTGAACGCGTGGACGAGGATGACGGCAGCTCGGTTAGTGGAAGGAATATACCAACCGTGCAGTGTCAGATCATCTTCAGTAGACAAGGTGACATCAATATAGTCCAAGCCTAGATCTGCAGGCGAAATCGTTATTGGGAAACGAGGGGGGTGCATCGCGTTGTGTACTTGCCAAAGAGGCACGCCGAAATACAGACCGAGCAAAGCCGCCAAGATCACCGAGGCTGCAAACTTTATCAAATTCCCGTAATAGCGACGATCACGTTTGGTTGAAAAGATACGTGGCATACAATTCCTCTTCTTTGGCCGCCCAACAGTTGGCTTCACCCGCTGGGCGGCTGCGGTGTAAGAGCCTTTGCAACAGATCTAACCAAAATGCGCGTGGGAACGTTGAAATTGCGCAAGGGTAGCAATTCGGCTGCATTTTGTCGTTGGGCGGCTTCTGTGTTACAAGATTATGAACCTATTTCTCCAGTGACGTTTTGAAGAATTCCAACATACGCCGACTGTATTCATCCGGCCTGACCGATGGCCCACCCACATGCCAAGCATCTTCGATCAGCCATATCTCTGCGTTTGCAGCAACCACGCCGGCATACTTTTGGCTTACTCGATTCTCAAAATCATCCAATCCACCAGCAATAATTACTATCTTGGGGCAGTCAAGTTCTGCCAAAATCTGTACAAAGGCAGGTGGGGCCGAGCGTCCCAGACGAATTTCTGCCATCTTTAGAATCAGCGCGTTAATCAGCGTAGCAAAACGTTCCCCAATATTCTCCGCTGCGGGAAAATCATCAATGCGTTGGGCCTGAATCCCGTCCAGCCACAACGCTGACATTCGGTCTGGAGCCAGATAAGCTGCATTTAAGGCAATATGTCCTCCACCCGATAACCCCACCACACCAATGCGTTCCGAATCTACTTCTGGACGATCGGCCAAGTAGTCTATTACTGCCAACAAGTCGGGACCATCCAACCATCCAAGAGAAACCATCTCCCCGGTAGACTCCCCCAAAGCGCGTTGGTCGTAGAGCAATACACCATAACCAGCTTGAATGAGTTGTCGAGCATGCCAAGCCGTGCCGCGTCGATCACCTCGTGCCCCGTGCAACAGCACGATCACCGCACCCGGTGTCTCGTGTGGCGGTACATACCAGCCTGCCAAGGTGACCCCATCATTTGTTCGAATATGAATCTCTTCATAGCGCTCTGCACCATAGTCCAGGGGAGTCTCACAACAGATAGGACGTGGATCGGCCTGCGTCTCCACTATTACATAAGCGTATGGTCCAACCACAAAAGTGGCGATTAACATTTCTATGATTGTTGCAAGTAACACCCGCCGTCGGTACAACCAATGGGTCAAACCCAACCGGCCTAGCAACAATTCTACAAGTAGGCCCAGCAACAACCCACCCAGGCTCCCCAGCAAGATGCTTAGAGCAGGCCGAGAGATGTAATAACCGATGAGCGCTCCAAAGCTGGCGCACACCAGCGCGTTAAATAGCGGAAAGATAAGCCTGTTTTTCACAACTTATGATGAGTAAATCAGTCCCGTTTCCACGATATGACACCACTAATTCTTCTGTTCATCGTGTTGTTTCACGTCTTTGGGGATTGTGAAAAAAAATGTACTTCCCACCCCAATTTTCGATTCTATCCACACTTTTCCTCCAGACTGTTCGATAATTTTTTTCACCACGGACAGTCCTACGCCTGTACTGTCGTCTTCAGCGTGAGGATGGGCGGTTTGAAAGATCCTAAAAATCCGGTCGAAATCCTTTTCCGCAATGCCCGGACCGTTGTCGGTCACACTCACCTGCCACCACTCACCGTTGTCTTCACAGCGAATCGCCACGTGCCCGCGGGACTTATCATTATACTGAATCGCATTCCCGATCACATTTTGAAACACCTGAGTCATACGAGTATAATCTCCCCAAATAACCGGCAACTCTGAGGCAATCGTCACGTCAATATGCGCCGGAGGTGCGAGGGAACCGATAACATCGCGCACAATGTCCTGAAGATTGAGCGCCTGCATCTCACCGTCAAGATGACCAATGCGGGAATACTTCAAAATGCCGTCAATTAAGTGTGTCATCCGCTGCACCTGGCTTTTCAGTAGGCGGAACATGTCTTTGCCCTGATCGTCCACGACATCCTCATAATCACGGACAAGCCAAGTCACGAGTTGGCTCACGCCTCGTAACGGCGCTTTTAAATCGTGAGACACAATATATGCAAAGTCCTTCAATTCAACGTTCATCGTTTCTAATTGCGTGGTCCGTTCCACCACCCGGCGTTCCAATGTCGTATTGAGGGCTCGGATTTCCTCTTCGGCGTGCTTGCGTTCCGTAATGTCGCGGGTTGTTCCCACAATTCGGCGGGGCTGACCGGCTTCGTCGCAGGAGAGTTTGCCGTAGGAATGCAGCCAGCGGATGCTGCCGTCTGGTCGAACGATACGGTAAGTATTGTCGAAATCAGTGCCGGTTTCCAGGGTGCGACGAAAAATCTCCATGCCCTGCTCGCGGTCATCGGGGTGCACGATGTGCTGTACGTCGTCGATGGTGCCGCCGAATTGGTCAAGAGGCATGCCGAAGAGCACGGCGTGTTCATCCGACCAGTCGACCTGATTGGTCGTGACATCCCAATCCCAGATGCCCATGTTGGCGTTGCGCAGCGCCAGCAGCAGCCGTTCATGCTGCTGTTCCAATTGCTGTTGCGTGGCCCGTTCCTCGGTCTGATCACGGAAGACCAGCACCACGCCGGAGATATCGCCATTATCATCCCGGATGGGTGCGCCGCTGTCGGTGATGGGATACTCGGCGCCGTCGCGGGCCATCAGTACGGTCTGATTCGACAGGCCGACCACAACGCCTTCCGCCAGCACTCGTTTCACAGGATTCTGCGTCGGCCGGCGGGAGGCTTCATCAATGATGCGGAAAACCGTGTCCAGGGACTGCCCCAGCGCGTCGGCTTCGGTCCAGCCGGTCAGTTTTTCCGCCACGGTATTCATGCGCCGAATGCGCCCCTCGGTATCGGTAGCAATCACGCCGTCGCCGATGGAATAGAGTGTGGTGGCCAATTCCCGTTGGCTGGCCCGCAGGTCGGCGGTGACGTGCACCACCATCAAGCCCAGAGCCGAAATGATGCCCACTAGCAGCGATTCAAACAGCCAGGGCTGATCACGCCAGCCCTGTACCATGCCCGGCCAGATGGGATTGCCTTCTAAAAACGCCATAGAACCCCAGGTGGCGGGCGTTGTAAAGGCTTGATAACAGAGCAGAATCAGCAACAGCCAGCCTGCGCCGAACCAGACCATGTTACGCAACCGGGCCAGCATATGGGAATACACGAACCGGATAACCAGAAAATTCGGAAAGATATACAGCATATTCCCAAAAAAGACGATCTCCAGCGACACTTTGTGAAAGCCGGTGAGGG
The DNA here is from genome assembly GCA_034412795.1 of Anaerolineae bacterium. Taxonomy (GTDB): domain Bacteria; phylum Chloroflexota; class Anaerolineae; order 4572-78; family NAK82; genus JAUVPY01. The sequence continues at coordinate 19,844 of DAOUMD010000100.1, read as the reverse complement.
AAAGAATGCAAGCCATCAGCAACGCCACCCACCAGCGACGCAGGAGCGCAAAGCCCATAAAACCAAAGATCCAGCGGCCTTCGATAAAGACCTTGGTATGCGGGATATTGACACTTAGGTAGCTGGCCGCCGCCCCTAGTACGGTCAGCAGGGCAAACCAGCGTACATCATGATGCTGGAAGGGGGTTCGCGTATGAGGTTTCTGGCCTGTTTGCGGCTTATTTAGGTGTGTTGTACACATATATTGATTCCCGCCTATTCGACATCAAATTCGTATGGTCGGGAAAAGAACATTTCTTCTGCATAACCAAGAAGAATCGTATCTACAGATTGGGAATAGGATGAGAAAAACCCTGCCCTGTCATTACCCGAGTAGTGATGAAAATGATATTGGGAAAGTTCTTCTTCGGAATAGATGATGTTTGGGGGATTATCATTGCAGCGTGTCCAGTGCCCGCTGCCCATTGTCGCAGCGTTAATGATTGTTATCATATGGGTCTTGTACGACCCTTGAGCATGATCATGGTCAAACTGCACTCGCAAATAAGGGCAAGGAATATCTGCTGCAAAACGAGATGCATCCCTTTCTTCCCAATACTCTTCGTCAAATATTGACCCACCATGAAGTAAAAAGTGGGACAATTCTTCCGGGGTCATTTCACGACCATTGTTCAAAAACCGGATTGTCTCATATACCCAAGCCTCATCATTTTCCAGACCCCGCTGAAAATCTTTACCCGGACAAGAAGGACCTTCCCAATCGATGAGAAAGGCAACCGGCATATCTGGATACCGAGCCAGGGCACCTGTGGCCAGGACAACTCCATAAGAATAGGATAGTATCCCTATGTTATCTTTCTGAACAAACGAAAGCTCATTTACAAAATCTACGATAGCCTTGAGATCGTCTTGATGTACAAAACCGTGATGATTATCGTCTCCTTCACTCTCACCTCGGCCTTGGGGAGCAAAATCTACGGTCATAATGCCCTTTTCAAGAAGGCGGGTTGGAAGTTCTGATTGAAATGCATACATACCATCTCCTCCGGCCACACCAATGAGAACCGGAAAGGGACCATCTCCTTCTGGCTTCTTAATACGAATGGCTATTTTGTTACCATTCAAGGAGGGTATTGACAATGAAGCTGTTCCACTGGATGAAAATTGAATTTCTTCGTGTTCAACAACCAGAGCAGTTTTTTGTCTACCGCTACAAGCTGTGAAGATCAGCAACAGTAAAAGAATGCAGAAAGATATCCTCGAACTATATATAACTTTGATCATTTTATCACTAAACATTTTGATAAAAACTTGTGATCGAATTTGACGTACTGGCTAACAATTATTAGCCGGAGGCGAGCATCAGCGAGCTGTAGGCTAGCAGCGGATGTCAAGCCGCCGCGCCGGGTTTGCAGAACCACCATCCTGAACAAGCCTACTTGCAGAGCCAAAAAGCCGCGATTCAACAAGCGCCGATAGGCGCTGTCGGCTCCAGCGGGTGTTATGTGGCTTATATTGCTTCTTCAGGCCACTTGCCATCCAGAAATCTCTCAACCGAAGGGAAAAAAGTTTCGGGAGTCTCCAAATGTGGAAAGTGTCCGGCTCCCTCAATAGCGAGAAGACGCGCTTGGGGTAGTATATCTACCCACTCGCGCGATGACTCCAATGGAATCAGATCCTCCATGCCGTGAACAACTAGCGCAGAGGCAGTAACCTGACTCATTCGGTCGCGCCAATCATAATTGCTCCGCGTCTCGGGTGGAGCATGGATCTCGTGATGCTGGTGGAGGTTGTGCCACCACTCGTTTGGGTAGGCACAGGGGTCGCTCTTCATGCGAGCCAAGGCCTCGGGGCGGCCCATCTGGCGCGGGACGATCACTCGCTGGAACTCGCGGCAGAACCATTCGGGATCCTCTACGTGTTGTCCACTTGTCATCATCTCTCGTAAACCCGCGGCTGCAACCGGATCGATGCGAGCCTGTTCCTTGTGTTGAGCCGCCTCAGGGTCATCATAGGGGGCCGGACTACGCGGAGAGAGCGGACACATCATCACCATCCGGCTGACTCGTTCAGGGTATTGTCCGGCATAGAGAGCTACTATCCCGCCCAAATACGACCACCCCCACAGCGCCATCTGTCCCAAGCCGAAATGTTGACGCACAGCTTCCAGATCTCTCACTTCATAGTCTGTCCATATATGCTTTGGATCTGGGTCACGGTCCGATTGACCTCGCCCACGCGGATCGTAGAAAATCAGACGGCGATCTTTAGCTAGAGGGCGCAGATCCTCCAATAGCTGGCATGCTACAGGAATGATAACAGTCACTGGACCATCGCCCAGTAGGTGGTAGTACAGTCGCACTTTATCGTCGGTCGAGACATAGCCTTCGTTGTCCTGCAACACAATTCTCCTTTACTCGTCGCCTGTCAGGATAGGCCACATAACGGCGCGGCGGATGAGCCGTGCGAAGCGGAGGCGCGTAGCACCGACGCAAGCGACGGCTCCATGCGCTCGTTCGGCTGCTCGCTCCGCTCGCGTCCGCCGAACGAGCGCATGGGCACAGCCGCCGCCCCATTCAGCGGAGGTAAGCGAAGTGAAACGGAGCGAAGCGTCCGCTGAACGCCGCCGCTTCACACGATTGGAAAGGTTGGCGTTGATTCACGATACCAACCTCAATCAAAAGCAAAAAACTAACGTGGGCCGTGTATCCTCCGAATGGAAAACAAACCCCGGTCTTTAGTATTTCCAGGCTATTTGGTAACAACCGGCAGATAAATAGCGATACCACTAAACTCAAACGCGCCGATGTCTAAACGGTCGTTTTTCACTCGTAGGTAACCAACGCCCCGCTGATCATAATCGTCCGCTTGCGCAAGATAAGCGGGATCCCCCGCGTCAATGGCCGGACTACCGGGCAATAAAGCATGAGTCAGCGTATCGCCGCCGTTGTCGGCCAACGGGCCAAGCAACGGGTCCGTGTTTGTGATGTCGCCCGTAGCCGTCAGGCTGGTACAAGTTGCATCACTGCTGAGGTTGTACCCGCTTGAGGTTATGATCCCCCCACCCTCTACTCGACAATCGGCAGCCCCGGAGAGGCCACGACCGTTATACGCGATAAGACTATTGCTGATGGTTAACGACCCTGTCAAAACCAGGATACCATCCTTTCCGCTCAGGTTGGGGGTGGTGTTGCTGACAATCGTCATATGCGCCAGCGTCAAGGCACCGTTTTGGACTATCTTTATCCCACCGCCACCATTTTCCAGGGTTTCGGTGGAGGTAAGCACCTGGTTACTGCTGACAGTGCTGTTGTTGGCATAGACAAGAGTGTTTCTACTAACGTATAGACCACCTCCACTGTTTCTGGCGACATTGTTGACAATAGCTGAATCGTCTATCCGCAAGGTGCCTTCAGTGGTACAAATGATGGCGCCTCCCTTGTCAGTAGCCTCATTGAACGAAAAAGTGCTGTGCGAAACCGTTGCCACCCCCTCATTGCCGGTCCAGATTGCGCCGCCATCATCTCCAACTTTGTTGCCGGTGAAGATGCTGTTGGTAACCGTCACCGCGGCTGTACCATGACTCCCACCCGTATCCATACCACCCCCATCCCCATTCAATACGGTATTCAGGCTGAGTTCGCTGTTGTCAATCGTCACCTGCCCGTCCTCGTTGTTGATCGCACCGCCATGTTCCTGCGCCCAGTTGTCCTGGAAGGTGCTGTTGTAAATAAAAACGGTACCGGTGCCATTCCCAAGTCCCCCCCCTTCCCCAGCCTCATCGTCATCACTATTCTCCATGCGCACAATATTTGAAATCACGCGGGTGTTGGTGACCGTCAGGGTGGATGTGTCGTTGTAAATGCCCCCGGCGTGGTCATCGTAATCTGCACCGGTTATGGTGAGGGAATCCAGAGTAACCGTGATGCTGCCCGCCAAGACAACCACCCGACCGTTGCGTGAAGCATCGAGCGTGGTGGGGTACGTATCGGGGTCGGGTGGTTGTGACCAATCGGATTGGGTATACCCTCCACGCAAGGTGAGGGATTTGGAGATATAGACAGTTTGGGTGATACCATTGGTTACATTCACGCCAGTGCAAGTTCCTGCAATCTTGAGCAGGTCCCCGAGAGAGGCAGCATCCACCGCTGCTTGTACCGCCGCTGCATCTGCGCTGCTGTAGTCAGTGGAGGTGCTGTTGTTGACACTGACAAAACAGGCATCCGTTTGCGCCAATACCGGATGGGGTTCAAGCATATATATTACCGCAAACACAAGGGCCAGACCTGCCAGCAGGGGAACTACTAGCAGAAGAAGGCGCCGTAAGATGTGACCGGTCAACCGGACATTTTTTCGGACCAGAGGCTGATCTGTTGGCCGGTAATGGAGTTGTTGTTTTAGGTTAACGAGTTTCACTGATTTATCCTTTATGATTTAAGTTGCTCAACAAACTAATAAATCATGCAATTTGTCAGTTTGTTTTACCAGCGAGCTGAAGAATTCACGCAAAGCAACCATAAAAATATAACCGATAGTTCTGCCAAGATAGTATCACAGGTTGATATAATTTCAAATTTGCTTGGCATAACATTCAGCACAAAAAGGGGGATTTGGCGAGGCGGACGGGGAAATTTGTCAATCCACTTCGAGCGAACATGACATTGTCAAATTACTCAGGCAGTATCCCGTGAAAATAACCATATCTTTTCGGTAAGCGCTCCACATTTCCATCCAAGTTAACGACGGATTCCTGAAACTCCTGAAACTGCTTATCTTCCACTGCGGTATACAAAATATGCTGGTCATCAGCCCAGCCCCAGATAAACGAAAGTGGCTCCCTAACCAAGGTTACGGCTGCCTTCTCGTACGGTTTGGCGACAAAGCTGATATACGCTTGTTCGATTGTGATTTGATCTTCAACAACGTCTGCTGACATAAACACAAGGTCGCCAGTGGGACTGAAGGTGGGGTGACCAATATAGTCCTGCCCCGGTCCGGAATAGGTAGCAACCGCTGTACCATCCATTTGGAAGACCGTGACTTTACCAACTTGACGCTTAGTAACCACAAAATAGGCATTATCGGCCGAAATGTCACCAATGCAGTCTGAATAGTCATCCACCGGACACTCATAGACCAAGGTAATATCACCATCGGACAGCGACACTCGGTACAAGTTGTTGTATCGTCCCGTATAGGCATTCCACGAACCGCCTTTACCATCAGGCTGGACGGTAAAAAGTAAGGCGCCATCGTCCACAAAACGCAGCGGCCGAATCATCCAAGCAATGTAGGGTGTATCACGTTTGACTTCGGCAGTATTATCCACACTGTGTAGCAGTTGTACTTCACTACCATCCGCGTTTGCTGAGTACAATTCAGAAACAAGGATCTTATGATTATCTTCTGTTATCTTGGCTATTTTTAATTGGCTCCATGCAATTTGCGAACCACTTGGTGAGATCACAAAATAATGATAAAGGTTATCAGCATCGAGAAGGGGTAGTCGTGTGAGTGTGCCGTCACTAGCATAATGGATTATTTGTTGCTTTGTGGATTCTTCACTCGCAACATCCGTTGAATAATATATCCCATTAGCCGTCAGCGCCAACAATCTCCCGATTGCTGGGTCAAACTGCATAGTGCATTCTGACTTGCTGGCAGCATGACGTAGAATGTAACCATCTTCATCTTTGGCCTGAAAAAACATCGCCGGGCGGGGCAGGTCGGGACAGATAGGTGGTCCAGGGTTAGATATCGGCGAACTCACTGAAATTGTCTCTTGTGGTGCCTTCAATGTTGGCGTGGATGGATTTTGAGTGGTGGGGGTCATACTGATTTGAGCTGTTGATACAGCAATACTTGAACTATCACCGCTAGCAACACAGCCGCTTATGAACAAACAGCAAACCAATAATCCGTAGAGTTTATAAATCATCAATTAGCTCCCTTCCTCGTTGACGTAAATTCACACATCATCAAGCAAATCAAGCAGTATAACGATAAATGCAAGCGAAATACTAGCCTGATTCAGTCGGCTAATGGGTAAGTTATTAAATCCTTAGTCCTAAGCCGGTGCTTGGAGACGAGGGCTACGTTTGGAATTTAAGCGGGCAAGCCAGCCGGTAGCGGTTCGTCTCAAGCGGGAAACCTGAGACGATTTTAGCAGAAGTGGCCGATCTTTGGAAATCTGCGACGGAAATCTCCGCGCGATCCAGTCCCGATGGAGGACGCTGGCTGGTGAGTGGGATGTGATTCATTACCCAAGAGCGTACCCGTCCTGTCGTAAGTTAAAGCTTTTACAGGAAATATAACCTGAGGAAAGTAAGGGGAAAACTGTTGGAAAATCTGAGAGGCTATCAAAAACTGTGCGAAGTGCTTAGTTCAACAATTACTAGCAGCTTGTCGGAGAGACCTTCCTGGAAGCTCTGGGCGGTACAACTTGAGCAAAAATTCGGCCTAAACGGGTGCCCAAATGCCTGGTCAGAGCGCCGTTTAAGCTTCCAGGAAGGTTATACAGATGTCAACACGGCCTAATCAGGCAGCGTCAGCAGCCAAATGTTCCGATCCCCGCTCTCCACGAAGGCCACGTATCGGCCGTCAGGTGACACCGTCCAATCGCCGTTGGCAATTTTGAAGGGCGTCAGCCCGTGATCGGTCAGTCGGCGTTCTTGCCCCGTGTTGGCGTCGAATTCCCATATTTCGTGCCTTTCTGCCTCGGGTTGGAACGGGATGATGAGCAGGCGATGGGTATCGCGCCACTGGTATGCGCCAAACAGATCGCGCTCCAACTTGTGTCGCTCAGAGCCGTCGGTGCTTACCAGCCACACACCATTTTGCGCCGGATCTTCATCCAAGGCCACAAAATAGGCCAGCCACAGGCCATCCTGCGACAGTAGCTCCCCGCGAAGCCGTTCGCCGCGCGCCAGTTCCACCCGGCTGCCATCAACCAGCGAAAGCGTGAAGAGCGCCTGCTCTCGGTCGTCAAGTGATTCGCGACCACCCAATAGCATAACGTCATCGGAAATCCAGCCACCGAATCCCCCGCGGGGTAGATCTGCCACCATCTGGGGCGCGCTGCCATCGAGATCTGCTACCCAGACCTGAGTCGTACGCCGCTCGGAGGGCAGATCATCGTCGCTTTTCTGCCACGCGACGCGTTTCTGACCTGGCGAAACGAAGACTGGTTGGCCCTCGCTGGGCACCTCCCAGGTCGTCTCTGGTGTCCCTGACGGGGAGTCTGAATCGGGCAGTGAGCTTTCTCCCAATGGGTCGGCCAGGCGTTCAATGACGGTGCTGTCTTCGTTCAATTCAGTGCGCAGGGCCAGATCGGGTGTGTAGAAGGCAATGCGTTCGGTGAGCAGTTCCGGCGTGGGACTGAGTTGAGCCACGTCGACTGCCCAGATGCCTGTCGGTAGATTGGGGCTTGGCTTATCTATAAACAGCACCTGGCGTGAGTCGGCTGACCAAAACGGCTGGGTACAGCAATTGCCCTGAGTGAGGCGACGCAGTGCTGGCATCGGCGTCGGTGTTGGGCTTGGGGCTGTCGGCGTTGGGCTTGGGGCCAATGTGCCCGTAGACGTTGGGCTGGGTGATGGGGTTGGCGTCGGTGTTGGCGATGACCTTGTGGCGAGTGTGGCGGTGACGAGCGCTGTCGCCGAACCGTGGAGCGATGTCGCTGGCGGGCTTGGCGTGAGGTCTATGGTGCAGCCACCAGTCACCAAGACAATCACCAGGGCACCCACACCCACTGCTAGCATCCGTTTCAGTGGCCTCTGCATCTCTATGGTCATCCGGTAGCCTGCTCATTCATTAGCGCTGTCTCCAATCCGGCGGCCAGGGATTGGCGAAGTCGTTGAGAAGTGGGCCGCCCACTACGATCTCCGGTTGGTCGTCCAACTGTTGCCACTTACGTGGCTCATTCAAATCGCGCTCAAAGCCCGGGCGAAAAGGACCGACCAGTGACAGAGTGTCCCAATCAGCCTCGATCAGGAGCGCCGGGTTGAACTTTCGCCAGTGACCCAGGTCGCGGATCTCCAGGTGTAAGTGCGGGCGGCCAAAACAAGTCTCAGCCGGGTCACCGCTGAGGGCTACCACCTCACCGGCCTCGGCACGCTGACCGACCCTCAACGCAGGCCGTTCCAACAGGTGGCCGTAGAACGAGGCGTAACCCAGCTCTGGATGGTCGATCATCAAGTTGTGTGGCAGAGAGCCAAAATTCATATTGTCCACGTCAAAGACGACGCCGTCGGCGATAGCCACGATTTCGGTTCCGCAAGGGGCACTGAAATCTACACCGAAGTGAATGCCCTGACCGGCACGATAGGTCGTGTCACGTTGAAAGTAAGCCCCGATAGTGTTTCCGTATGGTTGGGCCATCAGCCAGGTATCCGGGCCTGGGGGGTCCTTAAAGGGCAGAATAAATGGCTTTTCAGCTTCCGACTGAGCCTCAGCCTGAGAAGGGTGTATAATACTACAGATTAACCAGATCATCGCCCATGTCAATACGATAGCCGGTATCAGACCTCTCGGCTTTCCAGACCGATGCCATATGTGCTTTAACATTCGCTTTTCCTCATGTACGCAATTGGCTTGGCCGCGTAGGCAGAGATTATAGCAGTTCGCACCTGTTGGGGCAAGCCTCTGGGCGTGGACCGGGATGTTCAGCGTAGGTAAGAGTCTCGCAGATTCTGACGTCGATAAGGCAGATATAGGCATAGTCCGCTTTGGCTGGGCGTAGTTTGCGCCAACCGGAGACTCAGAAAGCGTAATGTTGGAGACTTGGAGTCGAGGCTCTAGCCGGGTTTTGCGTGTTCAAGAGCGGTTACGCTGGTTGCGTTCGGGTCGGCGTTGCTCAACTTGGCCGATCGCGTTTCCGCTCGCTGGCTGTTTGCGGTTGCGGCTCTGCTAGCCAGCTTGGCAACTGCTGCGATCCCAACTTTTGCCACAGGGTTGGGTATAGCGCTTCTTGCGCGTTTTCTCACCGGGCTTTTCTTAGCTGGCGTCTACCCGGTAGGTATGAAAATCATGGCAACCTGGACAAAAGAAGATCGAGGACTGGGCATCGGGCTGTTGGTCGGCGCGCTCACACTCGGCTCGGCCATGCCGCATTTACTCAACACCTTCGGTGGCGTGAGTGACTGGCGACTGGTGCTGTACCTGGCGGCCGGGCTAGCTGCGTTGGGTGGCCTGATCGCAGTGCTGTTTGTGCAGGAGGGACCCTTGTCAACACGGCCTAGCCTGCAACCGGCTGAATACACTCAACGCTGTTATTCTGAGGTGAATTTACCCTCCGCGATACTTCGTAAGCTTCCATTTCCTGGCTTGGGTAGGGCGCCAAGGCCGATAACCATTCGGCAATGTTGGGAGTCGCCGGGTCCAGCCAGGTCGCCTCTTGAGACTTGGGAAGGACAAGTGGCATTCGGTCGTGGATGGGTTGCATAAAGTCATTGGCGCGCGTGGTGACGATTGTGCAAGAAGTAATAGGCTCTCCCTCGGGAGATACCCAGACGTCGTAGAGCCCCGCAAGCCCCAATGGTCGTTCGGACCTGGGCCGGATGAACATAGGTATCTTCCCCTGCTCGGTTTTCGCCCATTCGAAGAAACCGTCGGCGACGACAAGACATCGCTGGCTCTTGAAGGGGCGTTTGAAACTCGGCTTTTCGCTCAATGTCTCCGAGCGCGCATTGATCATTCTTGAGCCAATTTTGGGGTCCTTAGCCCAGAAGGGTATCAGGCCCCACCGCATCTTCTCCAAGGAGCTCCCTTCCTCTCGCTGAACCACCACAGCCACGTCTTGAGTGGGAGCGATGTTGTAGCTCGGCTCTGGTTCCCAGCGGACCTGTTGAACGTTAAAAGCCTCTTGGATTTCCTCCAGGTTTCTATACAAGGCAAATCGTCCACACATCAGCCGTCTCCTCTCTTTCCAAGTACTCCCCTGGTATTAATCTGAGTATATCCCGCACAAATACATTGTAAGATACGTTCTGGTAGGTAGGTTCACAACGTAGCATGTCATTTCGACCAAAGGGCTTAATCCCTGAAACGTTACTTTTAAGAGCCAGCTCGCCGATAAGGCCCAAAATTCATCTGGATTTTAGCCGGCAACCGCACAGGTAATTGTTGCCCGGTAGGGATTTCTCGACCTGTGATCTCGAAACCTGTCTTGAGATTGTCGAATGGATGACATACAGTGAGATTTGGTTAATCCATCAAAATTTAGGGATGGTTCAGAAATAGGGTAACACTTTCTCAGTCGGACGAATGACGAACGACGAAGAGATCTGGGCCAATAATTGGTCCTTCGTCTTTCGTCCTTCGTCTGCAATTGTTACCCTAATTTCAGGGACATCTGAACCATGCCAAAATTTACGTGACAGTGTACAATCTCAGTTTATACCGACAGTCGTGTCCGCGCAAGCGGGCATAGATGGAGGATAGGATCAAGAAAAAGAGCGCCACCTGCGCAGGTGGCGCTCTCGAATCTGTATTAACTACCCGACACTATGCCGGCATGGGGGCTGCCTCAGCCGGCGTTACCATTCCCATCAAAATGCGTTCCAGGGTCATAACGTGGCTACAAACACCGCGCGAACCAAAGAAGCCGCAATCGCAGGTCCATCGGCCATTGCTGTATGCTACGGTGTGTGAATTGTGGTCACCATTAAAGCTCACTTGAAACTTGTTGAAGTGGATGCGATCAGGTTCCTGAGCATAGCGCATCGCTTTTTCTATTTTGCCGATCATACTCGAGTCCATCTAACTGCCTCCTCTTCTTTAGATTGTTGCCCTCCAAAGGGCCTCTGATTGCTCCCGTGTTCACGGGATATGAAAAAGAGCACTCAGGCGCAATGGCACCTGCGTGCTCTCGGATAGTCTATTCGATTTGGGGAAGCCAGATTGGTCATATCCAATACCTCCCACTCTGGCACCAGTATACAACCTGACTGCTATCTTGTCAACCCCTTTACCTGACGGCTACCCTACGAAATTGGCTACTACGCCCCATACTTGTTCAGACGTGAGGCGTGGGCCAAAGCGAGTGGCATAATGTCCACGTGACGGATACGTCCCAAACTACCTCCCAGGCAGGCTGTCTCTCCAAACTCGGTGACCGGGTCACGCCGCCCGGTGCGTGCTGATAACAAGATGGGCAACGCGTGCCAACTGTGGCTCTTAAGCAGCGCCGGAGTTGAGTGATCGCCGGTAACAACTAACACGTCAGGCTCAAGGTCGAGCAAATTGGGCAAGGCTTCATCCAGGGTTTCGATAACGTGGACTTTCCCTTCGAAATTACCGTCCTCCCCGGTGCTATCTGTCTTCTTGATGTGCACGAAGAAGAAATCGTACTCGTCCCAATGCTGGCGTACTGTCTCAAATTCGTCGGCTGGCGAATCGCCGTCGACGGGCAGGACATCCATCCCTACCAGCCGCGAAACACCCTTATACATAGGATAGACAGCCACACCCGCCGCCTGGAAGTTGTAAATTTCGGGGAACTTGGGCAGGTTGGGGTCAACGGCAAAGCCGCGCAAGGTTAGCATGTTGGCCGGGGGGTGATCGGCCAGTATGTGCGCTGCTTCGGCGATCCACTGGTTGGCTAAATCCGCGGTCCGTTCGGCGGCTGAGCTATAGGCGACGGCTGGAAGCGGCGCAACGCCCGTTTGTTGGGGATCGGTATCGTGAATGTCGCCCACCAGCCCTTCGCCACGCAACACGAGCACAAGCCGGTACTCCTTAACCGGCTCGACGAAGGTTTGCACACTGGGCAACTGGATGCTTCGCAGCAACTCTACGCGCTTGGTACCTTCCTCGGTCGGGATGCGCCCGGCTCGCCGGTCCGTGATAAGGCCATTGGCATCCACAGTGCAGAAATTGCCTCGCGCTGCCACGTCCGTCGGCTGAAGGTCAAAGCCGATACCCAACGCCTCCAGCACACCGCGCCCGATTTCGTATTGAAGCGGGTCATAGCCAAAGAGTGCCAGGTGCCCCGGCCCGCTGCCAGGAGTAATACCCGGTGCCACGGCGATGCTCAAGCCACACGATGAACGAGCTGCCAGGGCGTCCAGATTAGGCGTGCGAGCGGCCTCCAGTTCAGTGGGGCCGCCCGGTTCCATCGGGACACCACCCACCCCGTCCAATACCAGCAACACAATTTTGGTATCGTTCTTAATAGATAGCTCTTGCATCAATTCAATTTGTTTCATCGAACACTCCTCGTTTCTTTCGGAGATTATTGACTCAATAGCAACCGTCCACTCTCGGCGACGGCGGCTGCAACCAGGGCTTTGCCAAGGTCAATCAGGATGAAGGGGGCCACGCCCAGCATCCAGGCCGTGCGTAGGCTGCCTACGGCTGGCGCCAACCAGATGACCCCTGCGACATAGATGACACCCACGCCGGCGGTCGCTGCCAGAAAACGGCTGGCCCGTGTGACCGGTAGTTTCTCAGCCAGCCAGCCGGCGAGAAATGCCGCTGGAACGAAGCCCACCAAGTAGCCGGCCGTCGGCCCGGTGAGGGCAGCCAGCCCCAATGCCTTGGCATCCAGGGGCAGCCCCGCAGCAATCATGGCCAAGTAGATAATCTGGCTGGCGGCTCCTGCTTTGGGCCCCAGTACCAGTCCGGCCAGAAGCACTGCCATCACCTGGAGCGTGATCGGCACTGGCGTAAATGGCAGGGGAATGGTGACACGAGCGGCCAATGCCGTGAAGGCAACGAATAGGATGATACCTAGCAGTCGTGCTAAGTGGGTAGTCCGCAAACGGGATGCTGTGGTCGACAGCATAATTGCGCTCCTCCTGTGCAAAACGTAACGAAAGTATAGTTTATCTGGGGGCATCTGTCAATCATGATTCCCTGAGGGGTGCGTTCAGATTTGGGGCGAATTACTCTGATCCGAGGAGTGAGGCATCCCCAGATGCCGAACGGAGCCGCATCTGGGGATGCTGGCCCCTCGTTTTCCCCCAAAATTGAACGCGTCCTTCCTGAGACTCTAGGGGTTTTCCCTAGGCTCTCAGTTACTGAGAGATGATAGTGCGGGCGAAACTCTCCCCGGCCCCACCCCAAGCGACACCCAACAGATCGGCAATGGAAGCCGCTACGTCGGCGAAACTGTCACGCGTTCCCAGATCAATTCCCCGGCGAACCTGCGGACCGGTAACCAGGATGGGGACTCGCTCACGAGAGTGGTCGGTGCTCGGAGTCGTCGGGTCGTTGCCGTGGTCGGCCGTCAACATCAATACGTCCTCGTCGCGCAAGGCTGTCTCAATCTCGGGCAAGCGTATGTCGAACTCCTCCAATGCGTCGGCGTATCCCCGTGGGTTATTGCGGTGACCGTACAGCATATCAAAATCCACCAGGTTGGCAAAAACTAGCCCGTCGGCATCGGTGGCCATGAACCCCAGAACAGCATCAACACCGGCCATATTGTTTAACGTGTGACTGCTCTGCGTCAAACCACGGTGAGCGAAGATATCTTCGATCTTACCCACGCCCATTACCGCTGTGCCACCAGCCTTCAGCATATCCAGGAGAGTATCCTTCGGTGGGGTCAGTGAGAAGTCCTTGCGGCGCTCGGTACGGGTGAAATTGCCCGGTTCGCCCACAAATGGGCGGGCAATGACCCGCCCCACTGCGTGTTCGCCAGTGAGCAATTCGCGGGCGATCTGGCAACAGCGGTACAGCTCGTCCACAGGGATGACCTCTTCGTGGGCCGCTATCTGAAAGACGCTATCCGCGCTTGTATAAACGATCGGCTTTCCCGAGCGCACGTGTTCCGCACCCAATTCCTGAATGATCACAGTACCCGACGCTGGATAATTGCCCAGTATCCTGCGTCCAATACGTCGCTCAAATTCAGAGATGAGATCTTTTGGAAAGCCATCAGGATAAGTAGGGAAGGGTCTTTCGAGAGGTACCCCCATCAGCTCCCAATGGCCCGTAGTGGTGTCTTTACCGGGTGATATCTCTGTCAGACGGCCATAGGCACCCAAAGGCTCATCGACCGGCAGCACCCCTTTAATCGGTGTGATGTTGCCCAGTCCCAATCGACCCAAGTTGGGCAGCTTCAGCCCGCCCACCGCTTGCGCTGTGTTGGCCAGAGTGTTCGAACCCTGGTCACCGAAGCTCTCCGCATCGGGTGCATCGCCGCAGCCCACGCTGTCGAGAATAATCAGAATCACACGTCGTATGCCAACCATCGCATGGTCTCCGAGTCAAAGGGGCAAACGTTGTGAGGCGTTGCCGATAGATCCCTATGGGAAAATACCTTACTCATGCCGGAACTATACCGCAAATAAACACGAATTGCAAGGTATGGTTCAAATGTCCGTGAAATTGGGATAACAATTGGGGACGAAGGACTAATTATTGGCCCAAATCTCTTCGTCCTTCATCCTTCGTCATTCATCCAGTTGGGAAAGTGTTGCCCTATTTCTGAATCATCTTGGAGGTTGTATACCTTTTTCACTCTGTGCTATAATCAAGTTGTTGCTCATCTCCACAATGCCGGGTATGGGAAAAGAGAGTGGATGGGCGTATTTCTTCAGGCCTGGGCGCACCCAAATTAAAATGCGCCCGAGTGAATCTGAACCAGTTGGGCCTCTACTGGTTGAAGCTGAGCCTTTAGTTGCCTCACTCTCGAAAGGGATAAACAATGCCAGAAAATCTATGGGAAATTCGGCGGCACAAAAAAATGAAAGTTCGTGACCTGGCTGCCAAGTCCGGGGTGCCTGTCTCCACTATCCATCAATACGAAGCAGGTGAACAGCCCATCTCGCAGGCGCATGCGCGCCAGCTTGCCCGTGCTCTCATCGTGGACACGTGGGATATTAAGCCCATCTCAGATCCTAAACCCCGTTCCCAACGGGCACCTGCCAGGGCCAAGCCAGTGCGTGAACCTCGTCCCCCAAAGGAACCGAAACCGGCCCGCCCGCCGGCCCCAGCCCGCCCTACCCAGATCGAGCACCTGCTCAACCTGACCGAACGGTTCCCTGATGTGGATCGGAGCACACTTGAAGCCCAAGCTGGTAAAACGCTGGAGGAGCTGATGGCCAAGGAGGCCAGTCAGTTATTGAAGCAACTTCAGGACCGTGTCCGTGAGGAACACCCACCTCGCGTCAAACAACCCTTCGACCGGCATCGTGCCTACCTGCCGGAAGGAGTGGACGAATTCGAGTTGAAATACCTCACGGCGGCGCAAGAGGCGGGTGATACGTTGTACATCACCCTCTTCGACGGCAATCAGCTCCAAGGACAGATTATCGGCTTCAGCCCCTACTCCATCACTCTATGCCAGTCAGGTGGAGAGGAGACCACCGTCAATAAGTTGGCCATTGCCTATTATCATAAGAAGGGGGCTGACCAATGAGCTTGGGGGACTATGTGCGTTATCTGCGGGCGATTAAAGGCGGGCCCGATTTTTTTACCATTGAGGAAGCTACGGGTGTCTCCGCGCGTACTCTGCGGCACATCGAGCAGCGTTACCGGCGCGTGGGGGAGAACGACGAAGATTTGCAGAAGTTGGCTGAATACTACGCCGTCCCGGTAGAGGAACTAACCTGGCGGCGCGAAAAGTGGCGCAAGCTACTCTCAGAGGCGCTATATACAGCCCAAACCGAAGACCGCCCCATCCGCCTGATCCTGCGCGATGGACCGACCTTTGAGGGTCGCGTTTTGTGGTGGGATCTTGGAACGACCGAACTGGAATTGCGCGACGGGAGCGAGCGGTTGGTTGTGCAGCGGCATGCCGTGGACGATTGGGAGCTGGTGTAGACGTCCTCCCTCCCCTAAATCCGCCGCCCTCGGCTGAACTTTTCTCGGTACAAATTCATCGCGTGTTTTATCTGCGTGCTGGCTGCGTCTAACCCTTCCCAGCCAATGGGTTTGGTGCGCACGCCTTCCAGGTCTTTGTAAACCTCAAAAAAATGCTCCGCTTCTCGCAAGAAGTGTTGGGGGATGTCTTTGATGCTTCGGTAATCGTTGAAAAGGGGGTCACTGGCTGGTACGGCCAGTATTTTATCGTCGGGCAGGTCCCGGTCGAGCATTTTGAAGATACCCAGCGGCCGCGCCTCGATGACACAACCGGGGAAGGTTGGCTCATTGTTCATCACCAGCACGTCCAGAGGGTCGCCGTCCTCGTAATAAGTGCGAGGGATCAGGCCATAATCACCAGGGTAGTAGAGCGATGAGAAAAGGACTCGGTCCAGTTTGATCACACCTAATTCCTTGCTATATTCATATTTGTTGCGTGACCCTTTGGGGATCTCCACGATCACATAAATAAGGTGTGGCGGATCGGGTCCTGGTTCCAATTCATGCCACAAGTTCATATCCAACTCCTATAACGAGAATTTGCCCTCAATATTACCACGAACAACAAGATTCAGCATCTTTAAATTATTGATGCAACTCAATGAGTGCAAACTGCGTAATGTACTATACCAGCATGTATCACTTTTTGTGATGTTTCAAACCTATTGTCAACTTTGCTAACTTTTGGTATAATGGGCGTGTCGCCAGCAGGCGAATTACCACTATGATCTTCATGATTAGACAGGAGGTTCTTTCATGGATATAGGTTCTTCGTTCTCGTATATGTTCCAGGATGAGGATTGGATCAAGAAGATTCTCATCGGCGGTGTGGTGGGTCTCATACCCATCGTCAACTTTGCTGCCATCGGCTATATGATCCAGGTCATCCGCAATGTGCGGGATGGACAGGCGTTGCCACTGCCGGAATGGGATCAGTTCGGCAAATTCTTCGTAGATGGTCTGTGGATATTCTTAATCTTTCTGGTTTGGGCAATCCCTATCATCTTTGTCGCTTGCCTTCAGGGTATTGGGACAGCAGTCTTGGCCGAAGCTAGTGAAGACGCGGCAAATGCTTTTGGTGTAGTTTCGGCTTGCTTTAGTTGTCTGATGGCTTTGTGGGGCCTTGTGATGGCCGCTGTCGGCCCGGCTATCTTGGTCCGTTACTCAGAAGTTGGTGAGTTTATGGCCGGCTTCCAATTTAGTGAGATTTTCGATATCATCCGCGCCAACGTCGGAAATTACATCATTGTGATACTGCTGATATGGGTGGCCAGCTTCGTTGCCTCGTTCGGGGTGATTTTGTGCGTCATCGGGATCATCTTTACCCAGTTCTGGTCCTACCTGGTGACCGGCAATCTGTTGGGACAGTTGGTCTCACAAGAACAAGCTACTGAACTTACCGTGTAGGGTTTTGACTGACAAAGAACGGTAGTCGGTCCAGAAGCCGGCTACCGTTTATCACAATTAAGGAGACGAGCAGCGACACCCAAGTCTGGCGACGCATGTTTCAAGGATATCGGGCACTTGGTGATTTTCGGGATTGATAAATGGACATAACTAGTGTGTTTTCAGCCTTTGGTCTGGCCTCGGCGGCTGGCCTGAACGCTTACCTGCCGTTGCTCGTCGTGGCCCTGGCGGCGCGCTTTACGGACCTCATCCAACTTAACGAGCCATGGGATGTGTTGACCAGTTGGTACGTCATCGCCATATTGGCGATTTTGCTGCTTATCGAGATGACGGTGGACAAAGTACCCGCCGTTGATACGGCTAACGACGTCATCAACACCGCCATCCGCCCGGTGGCGGGGGCAATCCTCTTTGCTGCCAGTTCGGGTGTGGTCGGTGAATTGCATCCGGTGCTGGCCGTCATCTGTGGCTTGCTTGTGGCTGGAGGCGTGCATGCAGTCAAAGCCACCGCCCGCCCGGCGGTCACTGCGACCACAGGGGGGTTGGGCAACTGGCTGGTCAGCCTTTCAGAAGATGCCCTGTCCTTTGTCACCACGGTGTTAGCCATCTTGGTGCCCATTTTACTCGCTTTTTTGATGCTACTCGTTTTCCTGTCCCTGGCCTGGTGGTGGAGCAAACGCCGGACCCGCCATGCAGGATAACCACTCACCCCCGAAGGAGGCTCCACAATGACCGAGTATCAAGACCAAGAACCAGCCCAGAACAATACTACCCGCAACATCATCATTGCTGTGGTGGTGGTCATTGTTCTTTGTTGTCTTTGTCTCGCTGCCTTCATTTTTGTAGGACCGCTTCTGTTAGGACCGACTGTAGGAAATGTCTTCTCCAACATTATAGAAGGGTTGGAGGTGACTCCGGTCCCCTGATCCGGGAAAAACTCGGGCGTAGTCGGATAGAGGTGCTCACGCTCCCTTTGCCGATGCTTTGATACTCATCCCCGCTGGATAGATGTTCTCGACTGCTTAATCTTTTCCCAGCGTGCCTTGGCTCGTACCTGCCCTGTGCGGATTAGCGTCATCCCTCTACACGGAAATGGGGAGGTACAACCGGGTACTTTGGGTGTACGAGAGAGGTAACATGGCGGATTACGAAGAATATCAGGACTACGACGAATACTACGATGAACCGCCTGAGAGGAACCGGACATGGCTCATCGTAGCTATTGTGGTTGTAGTCGTTCTGTTGTGCTGTTGCTGTTTGGCACTAGTGGCTGGCCTTGCCCTTTTTAGCGAAGATATTTTCGCCGAGCTGGAGACCATTGCAAGCGTTGTACCAGCCCTGGAAGGTATGACAGCCTTTGTCTAGAATAAGACTACTTTATGAGACTTTTCAGATAGCTTCTGAGTAGAGCCAATTCGAGCAGGACGTTTTTCTGTCCTGCTGTGAGTGTTCCTCTCAATCTTCTCTGTGGGAGCTTTTGGTCGCGTTGCTCTCTTGAGAGTGTTCTAATAACCCCATGGCTTATGACACGCAGCATAATATCTGAGATTCGGCGGCGGTTGTTTGAGGACCGACGTGCTACGTTGTTACTGATAGAGGAGCTTGGCTCAGACGAGGCAGGGCGTCGGCCTCGGCCCGACGCATGGTCCATCAAAGACCATGTAGCACACCTGAGCGCTGTTGAGGAGTCGGTGATTGTCTTTGCTCGACGCATCCTTGCAGAGGAGCGGCCTGTTGCCGACAGTTACGACGTTGATGCTTGGAACGCTCGCCAACGAGCGGAGCGATCTGCCCTGACCTGGGAACAGACATTGGCCGAATTGTCGGAAACACGGGAGCGGCTGTTGGCCTTGCTCGAAGAGGTGCCGCAGGAGGCATTGAGTCGTATCGGATCGCACCCCATATGGGGCGAGCCGATCACCTTGAGCAGCGTGCTGCGCGTCCCGTATCGCCACGAGCGAGGCCACCGAGACGAGATCAAGGCACTGACGAGTAAATAAAGCACTTGCGTTTTCAGCTTGAATGAGGTAAACTAGTCGTAGAAGTAGACAGAAGAGTAAAACTCATGAGCGATTCCGGTCGAGCAAAAGCATTGGAGACAGCCCTGGTCAATCTCCGTAAGCGGTTTGGCGACGGGGCGATTATGAAGCTGGGTGAAAGCACCCACCTTCAGATAGAAGCTATCCCCACCGGGGCGCTGTCTCTGGATATCGCGCTCGGGGTAGGCGGTATCCCACGCGGGCGCGTGACCGAGATCTACGGGCCAGAGTCGTCGGGCAAGACCACCCTGTGCCAGCACATCATCGCCGAGGGACAGAAACGCGGCGGCATTGCCGCCTTTATCGACGTGGAGAATGCGCTGGACCCGGTCTATGCCGAACGCTGCGGGGTAGACGTAGATAGCCTCTACATCTCGCAGCCGGACACCGGGGAGCAAGCACTGGAGATCGCCGAGGCGTTGGTGCGCAGCGGGGCGATCGACGTGGTGGTGGTCGACTCAGTGGCGGCGCTGGTGCCGCGAGCCGAGATCGAAGGCGAGATGGGCGATGCGCACGTGGGCTTGCAGGCACGCTTGATGAGCCAGGCGTTGCGCAAGCTGTCGGGTGCGGTGAAGCAGAGCAACACGG
>DAOUMD010000099.1:0-117764 GCA_034412795.1 Anaerolineae bacterium | reverse complement strand
TCTGAAGCTTGAGCTTGTATGGATCGTTGGGGGTGATCTCTTCTTCAATGTGGATGTTGGGATACTCTTCCTCGAAGGCGGCGATGGAATCCTGGAACCAGGAGTTGGCCCCGGCCATCTCTGGCCCGTAGATGTGCCAGAAAGTGAGCGTCACCTCCTCCTTGGTAACTTCGGGTTCCGTCGGTTCTGCTGCCTCGGTTGGCTCCGGTGCAGGTTCTGTGGCTGCCGGCGCGCAACTGCTCACCATCACACCCAAGATCAGTATGAGGGTGATCGTCATCCAAGTCCAGCGTGTTTCCATTTTCGAACTCCTCCTTTCATCTTTGAAGGCTTTTACAACAACGGTCTCTCGTACTTATTAGTGTATAGAGCTTATTTTTCACCTCCTTGCATAAAGTGGATTAGCCTCTGACCCTCTCCATGAAACGGCGCACGCGGTTCTCGTCGACCGCATTCTCGATCACGCCGTCCACTTTGAAGTGGGTCCCAACGATAGCCCCGTCGGCGTGTTGGAGTATCTCGGTCACGTTGTCGATGTTGGTCCCACTGCCGACGAGGAGTAACTTGCCCGGCACCGTACGCTTGACGGCGATGACGTCGTCCAGGTTTGTCGCCAGACCGGTGCGTTGCCCGGTGACGACCAATCCATCGGCCATCCCCGAGGTGGCAGCGTCGAACGCCGAGTGCTCAACAGGCCGGGGGGCCAGCGGTGCGGCGTGTTTGATGTGCAAATCCGCCAAGATCTTGATGTGTTCGGCCCCGATCATATGGCGATAAGTGATCGCCTCGTAAGCACATCCCTCAATGATGCCGGCCATGGCCACTACGGCGTCAGTGTACACGGATACTCTGACAAAATGAGCTCCTGCGCAGTTGACAATAGCCAACTCGGCTTTGACATCATTAAAGAGCACCTTGATGCCGACCGGGATGTCAACCGCTTCCACGATCTCTTTCATAGCCAGTGCCATGGGGGCGACCGTCTCCGGACCGACGGTTTTCTGTCGTGGCCGGTTAAAGATGTTCTCCACGATCAATCCGTCCACGCCGCCCCTTTGCAGGGTCAGCGCATCTTCCACGGCGTGTTTGATGATTGCGCTCATGTCGCCACTCGAACCGGGGAAGCCGGGCATGGGTTTCAGATGAACCATGCCAATGATCACTTTGGGGTTTTCGAACAAACTACGCATGCTTTAGCTGCTCCTTTTCCATCACACGGGTTTTGGTTCAGAGAATAGTCTGTTTGTGGTTCGTTGTTGATAGGTAACTGCTCAGGCAGGACTGGCAGTCCTCTGAGAAAATCACATTTGGGAAACCCTTGAGCTTCGTACCAGAACGGTTGCCAGTCCAGGGGCACGGGCATGCAATCACACATGGTTTGGTACAGAAGTCGCTCTATTGCCCAGGACGACCGTCTCCCCTTTGTCGATGGACCGTTGTACGGCCAGGACCAGATCCAGCGTCCGCAGGGCATCGGCATAGGTGGATCGGATGGAGGACCCATCCCCACGGCGTACGGCTTCGATAAACGTGTGGTCGAGGGTGGCAAAATGGGAAGGTAAGTGCGATGATACTTGATTCTCCAGCACGGTCACATGGTCGCCATCGGCGATGCGCAACTGTCCCATGGTCAATTCGAGGACCAGGCGGTGTCCCAGGAAGTCTATCTGCAAAGAATAGCCTCGCTGGACTATACAGGTGGCGCTGACGTTCCCGATCACGCCATTCTCAAAGCGCAGATTCACGGTGCCCACGTCGTCCAGGTTATAGCCCTCCACATCGTCCACCAGACCCCGGTGGCTGAGACCACCGCTGACGCTTTCCACCTCGCCCACTACGTAGCGAAGCAAGTCAAAAAAGTGACTGACCTGCTCGACGATCTGTCCGCCGGACTTGCTCCGGTCTTTCCACCAGGGCGCATCCCAGATGCCGCCCATCCACCGGCCGAGCACCATGCCGATGGCTCGCCGGTCCAAGACCTCCCTCAGCCGGTCTACTGTGTTATAGTAGCGCCAATGATACCCGGACGAGGCTATGACGCCGGCTTGCTTGATGGCCTGGGCCACCCGGCGGCCCTGTTCAGGATCCAGCGCCACCGGCTTTTCGACCATGAGGTGGATGCCCCTCTCGGCTGCCGCGATCTCTTGATTGGCGTGGGCAAAGGGAGGCAGGCAAATGTAGAGGGCGTCCAAGACCTCCCTGTCCAGCATTTCCTCGTAATTAGTATAGGGCTGGCCGCCGTACCTGCCGGCCATGTCGGTGGCCTTGCTCTCCACCGTGTCGCAAAGCGCAGTTATATTGACCCCCTCTATGGCCGCCAGGTTTTCGAGATGACAACTGGCTGCTATGCCCGCGCCCAGGAATCCCACATTGATGGTCATGCTCATTGTTCCTTTCGATTGACCATTGCGACGATGTCCGCGATGGCCTTCATAGACTGAAAGGAGTCGACGCTGGGCCGGTATTCGAGGCCCAGGAAGCCTTTATAGCCGGCCTGGCTGACCTGGCGTAACAGGCTGGCATAGTTGATCTCACCGGTGCCCGGCTCGTGCCTACCCGGCACGTCGGCCACGTGCAGATAGCCGATGAGGTCAAGGTGTTCGGTGATGTTGGCGATCAGATTGCCCTCGCTGACCTGCTGGTGGTAGATGTCAAAGAGCACCTTGACGTTGGGACTGCCTACTTCCCGGACTATCTCAAAGGCTTCTCGCGATGAGCTAAGATAGAAGCCGGCGTGGTCGACGATGACATTGAGCGGCTCTATCAGCAGGGTCACGCTGGCCTTTTCTGCCAGGGGGGCAACCTGCTTCAAGCCACGGAGGATGTTGTCGTGTTGCTCCTGGCGGGGGACCTGGGGCACCTCACGCCCCACGAGCACGATCAGGTTTCGGCAGTCCAGCATTTGTGCCGTGGCCAGGGAACGTACTACACCATCCCGCAACTCGGCAGGGGAGTCGGCACGAACCAGACCTCCTCTGGGCTCCATAACGAACGCGGCCACGTCCAGACTGTGACGCTGGCGGCGTTCGTTGATCTGATTGACATCCTTGCTCGGCCAATCCCAGAACTCGAACGCGCTCAAGCCAGCCTGAGCAACAGAATCGATGCGCTCCAGGAACGGCTGATGGGTAAAGATCATCTCGATGCAAACGGATAGCTGGATGGTCACAGGTCTCTCCGTTGTTTCTCCAGAAAGGCCTCGACCTCAGACTCGGTCGGCAAGCCGCTCTGGGTGCCCGGCGTGCGGAGCTTGAGGCTGGCCGTAGCGATAGCAAAGCGCCCCATCCGATCGAGGGGCCAGCCATGCAGGTAGCCATGAAGAAAGCCACCGTTGAAGGCATCGCCTGCGCCAAGATAGGCCCGCACTTCGGTCTCGAAGGCGGGCAGCTCCAACGCCTCGGAGGGCGTGCAGATCACACACCCCGCTTTCCCCAATTTGATGGCCACCACACTGGCCCCTTGGGCCACCAGAGCCTGGGCTGCAGCCAGGGGTGAGCTGCAACCGGTCAGGAGTTCGGCTTCGTTGGCGTTGGGTAGCAGGATGTCGGCCTCTGCAATGGCCTGGTGAACCAGATAGGCCAGGGATGGATTCAGCCAGAACTTGCTGGGATCCAGTGCGATACTGACACCCTGCCGCCGGGCCTTTCGCAATGCCCCGACCAGCAGATGACCGGTAGTCTGGTCCTGCGTGAGCATATTGCCAGCCAGGAACAGCAACCGGGCTGAAGCCAGGTATTCTTCGGCTAGGCAGTCGGCCGGGATGCGCCTGGGCCCGGGACAAGCATAGAAGACGGCCTGCCCTTCGGTGTTCTCAAAGCAACACAGCAGAGACGTCGAATGGCCGGGGATGGCCCGCAAGTAGCGCAGGTCAATCCCTCGCTGGGCCAGGCTCTGTCGGAACGTCTGGCCCATGTCGTCGTCCCCAACTACGCCGATGAAGCCAACACGATGGCCCAGGCGAGCCACGACGGCGGCCACATTGGCGGCTACACCCCCCGGCCCCAGGTGGTACGTGCTGCCCCGCACTCCTGAGTTCCGGTCACCACTGGGGTCTAGATCAGGATGGTGAGGCACATGCATCAGCAGATCGATATTGGCATCACCTACAGAGATGAAGTCCAGGTTCTCTCTCGTCGTCACAGATGGTTATCCTGATTATTCTGTCCCGTAGGAAACCGAGGGTGTCCACCACTTGCGACCGGCCTTTTTCTTATCAGCGTCCCATTTGGCCAACAAGGTGATGGCCTCCAGGGCTGTGCGATAAGTATTCTCGATTGAATAAGGATATGGCTTGTGTTCGCCAGACACAAAGTTTCGTCCTACGTGGCGTACCGAACCTCCTCGTAGTCCAAAGAGATTGCAGACGATAAAATTGAGGGCTGCCTCTCGCTGTACGTTGATCACGCCCGCCTGCTGCCAATGCTCGGCAACCCCTTTTTGGTGCCGGGGCAGATAGCCACGTATTGGTGCCCCTGAACCTAGATAGATCGAGTCGTCGGAACGTGTAATACCTACATGGTAGCTGTAGCCCAGTACTTCTGCAGCCTCGATCATGGCCAGTACGACCTCGTAGTGGGCCACGGCCGGATAGCCAAGATCGATGTACTCCCGCGTTGTGCCCTCGTCGCGAACTTCGCCCAGAGAGATGGTAAGATCGCCGAGATTAACCGAGTCCTGATAGGTGCCACAGGATCCGATGTCAATCACTGTGTGGGTTTGCGTTTCATTGTTTATGATATCCACCATGGCCAGCTCACGCGAGGGTCCGCCGGTCCCTGTGGATATGATCGAAACCTGTGTTCCCTTGTAGTAGCCAGTGGAGACGCTGTACATCAGTGATTGGCCAACCATCCGGCAATCTTCCAGCAAAGCACCAATCTCCTCGGCCGGGTCCAGGGTGAAATTTAGAGCGTCGCGGACACTCATGATCACGTATGGCGCAAAGTCCTTGGGCTTCACTCCAGTGAAGATTGTCCGGCCTTCAGTATTGACATACATATTCCTTTCGTAACCTCCTTGTTGAGTATTCCGGTGGGAGAGCGTGCTCCCTATCGGTGGCTGATGAGTGAACTGTCTTATAGTGGTATCTTCTCAAAATGTAGGGGCGATCCCTTGTGGTCGCCCTGTCGGGCAGGCACAAGGCACTGCCCCTACCCCGAATTATTGAGAAGATACTTATAGTGGTTCCAAATCTGGCGCGGAGACGATGGGCGGGCAGTTCTGAATCAGGCTTATGGCAAGCTCCAAATCTCTCTTTCCATCTTGACCATTGGTAAGTGGCTCTACGTCGTTCACCACGCAGTTGTAAAAGTGTTTCAACTCCCTTTTGTATGCTTCGTCGTGGGAGGCGACAATCTCCTGCTGGATTAACGCACCCTCGACCGTTTCTTCGACGCAAACGGTGGTGGGGGAATTCTTCAAATAGGGGTTGGGGAAGCGGACTCGCACTGTTCGCTCGTTTCCGAACAATGCCAGCTCTTCATCCCACCACTCATTCGCCACAAAGGCCTGCGTCTCCAAGACGCAGGCGGCGTCAGGACCATAGTCCAGGATGGCCAGCACTTGTTGCAAAGTTGGCAGGGGAGGGCTGGGCATGCCGGCACGAACCTCAGCATATCGGATGTGGTGGGGCTCTCCGAAAGCACCCCGCATGATGTTGATGTTATGAGACCATAAGTGCAGCAGCAGCGAATAGGTGAATAGAAACTCCTTTCGCTCGGGGCCTATGGCCTGAAGGAGACGGGCATCGTTTCTTGCTTTGGACTCTGCCAACTCCTCTTCAGGCACGTCTGGGAAGTAGACGAGGTCATACATTTCCTGGGTAATGCGGGCTGGCGAGCCAACCGAATTGTGGACTCGGATGAGATGGCTACCTTCCATGTGCTGGAAGATTTCACAAGCTCGCTCGTATCCGGGGTCGTATCGTTTCATATAGCCGACCATGAGTTTGACCTTATTTCGCCGGGCGCTATGGATCATCTCGTCGGCTTGCTCAAGGTTAAAGCATAGTGGCTTTTCTACGAAAACGTGCTTGCCGCTCTCAGCGGCTGCAATGGCCACTGGCGCGTGGTCTCTCGTTAGCACGAACACGGCGTCCAGGTCGTGAGCTAAAAGCTCCCGGTAATCCCGGTACCGGCCTGGCACGTTGTAGCGCCGGCCCAGTTCCCCTACGAGCCCTGGTGAGAGATCACACAGGGCGCTAATTTCAAACAGGTGAGATAACTCTTGGAGATATGGCAGGTGTGCGATCTGGGCTACCAACCCGCATCCCACCACGCCGACGCGTACCTTCATGATTTTCTCCCGTCTCGTCAAGGTTCGACCAAGATTTTGATCTGATAGTTGGGTTTCTGTAGTATTCCAATCGTCTGGCCGATCTGTTCTAGAGGGATGATATCGCTGATCAAGGCCTCGACGTTTACTTTGCCTCCAACCAGTAACTCCATGGCAAGAGGAAACTCGTCGCGGTAGGCGATGCAAGCTTTCATTTCGGTTTCTCTGCGTCCCCATTCGATGGGGGTGATGGGGACCGGCTCCATGCTGACGCCAACCAGCATGACCTTGCCGTGGGGCCGGACCATTTCCGCAGCCGCTTGCAGCGTTTGTACAGCACCCGCACAATCAAAGACCACGTCCGGTTCAGCCCCCAGGGTGCGAGTCACGGTGGTGGGCAGATCCTCCGTGCCAGGCGTGAAGAGCGCGTCGGCGCCAAGGCGAGCGGCCAGTTCTGCTCGTGCTGGTGCAATCTCCACCACGCCGACGGCACGCGCCCCGGCCAATTGCAGACACTGGATCACCAACTGGCCAATGGGTCCGGCTCCGATCACGAGCGCCGTGTCGCCTAAGTTGATGTGCGCCGTCCGCACCGCATGCAGGGCAACGGCCAGCGGCTCGATCAGGGCGGCTGCGCTGTCACTGACTTGGTCTGGAATGGGCAGAAGCATGGTGGGAAAAGCCTTTACATATTCGGCAAAGGCCCCTGGGTTGGTGCCCAATCCGATCCAGTGCTTATCAGTGCAGAGTTGGTATTCTCCTTTCAGACACCAGCGACAAGTTCGACAGGCATCATAGGCAATCACCACCACGCGCTGACCAGTCTGCCAACCGGTGACCCCTTCCCCGAGCTGGGCAATCACCCCGCACGGCTCGTGTCCGATGATTGCACCCTCGGGGAATCCGCCGGCCACGAAACGGTGGACATCGGAACCACAGATACCGCAATAGGTCACCTTGACCACGACCTCGCCGGGACCGGCTTGGGGTCTGGGAACTTCATTTACTACAATATCTCCTTGTCTTACGATGGCTGCTTTCATGCCGATCACCCTCTTTGTTTCGGGTCTACGCAAAATGGTGGGGTGTAACGCCATCTGAATTGTTCATCTACCCCACTAATCTGCGTAGAGCCTTTGTTCCTTGCTCTCTTACAGGCCCACAAACATTGTGGAATGGATTCCACGCATGTCTAAAGTAATAGAGTGTGTTAAGAATGGGTTGAAGGTGGGGGCGAACCTTACGGTCGTCCCGTCAGAAGTCAGGTGAATCTACAAGTTAAGATTTGAGTTTAGATAAAAGCCAAGAAACTGGGTTTTTTGTCGTCTGACCATAGGTTTTGGCACGTTGTAAGGTGCTTTTTCATAGTTGCAGTTGCCCAGTGAAGTTCAAAAACCCGGTTTCTTACAAGTTGTCTAAACTCAAGTTAAGACGGACCCGCCCGTTTTACAATTCGTCTTCTTCGTAGGGCCGAGTCGAACCGCGGATGATCAACTCGGGTTGCATTGTGACACACACGCCGCTACAACCCCGCCCCTCAGCGATCCTGTGAAGAAGAAACTCGGCGGCATTTCGCCCGTATTCGTGGTGTGGTAGAGCAACGGTGGTAAGCCCACCACGGATGACGGAGGCCATGGGGATATCGTCGAATCCGACCAGTGAGATGTTGTCCGGGATTTGTAGACCATGCCTCTCCAGTTCCATCCACACCCCAATAGCCGTCACATCGTTGTAGGCAAATATGGCCGTAGGCAGATCATCCCGCTCCAACAGCCGGCGCACGACGATGCCGCCCCTCTCCAGCTCGGGCGCAACATATTCCCGAAAAACCAGACTCTCGTCTGGCTCCAAGTCATAGTCCCGCAAGGCCTTGCGATAGCCTTGTTCTCTTTCTCGGCTCAGGTCGGCCGATATGTACGCAATGCGCCTATGGCCTAGCTGCAGCAGGTGTTCGGTTGCCATATAGCCGCCACGCACGTTGTCGATGGCGAACACGTCCAATCCGTACTGCTCAGGAGCATGACCAAGGACGACGATCAGTACGCCGGACTGATCCATCTCTCGCAGTTCAGCCCACCCGTTACGCATCCAGGGGAAGATGGCGCCATCGACGTGTCTGCGTCGCAGTCCCTGGATGGAAGCCAACTCGCGTTCCGGGTCGCCGGCCGTGTTGTATAGTACCAGGTCGTAGCCGTGTTCCCAGACAATATCTTCCACGCCGTGGGCCACTTGTGTCCAGAAGGGGTTGGTAAGGTCCATAGCTACGAAGGCAATCGCCCGGCTCATACCGGTTCGGAGGCGTTCCGCATGAACGTTGGGGACGTAGTCTAGCTCTTTAATCGCAGCGAAGACACGCCGACGCGTTTCTTGGCTCACATAGCCACTGTTGTTCAGAGCCCTTGAAACTGTGGCCGGACCAACACCCGCTCGCTTGGCCACATCTGCGATAGTAACCACAAAGAGACTCCCAAATAGGCCCGTTCTAAACAATGTGTGAAATCGATTCCAGTATATCACTGAAGAAGCTAGCTGTCAAGCCTTGTTTAGGGGTGCGTTCAGATCTGGGGGGCAAGTTATGCAGGTTAGCATTCTGGGTCCAGTCGAAGGATGCTAGTGCCCCCAAAAATGAACGGGCACTGGGTCCAGGTAGTGGGATGCATTGAAAAGTCGTCAAAATGTGTAACGCTCACGGATTCGGTCTTGACAAAATATCGTCAATGTGATATACTTCGAGTCAAATTGGTCCGGCCATTGGGCCAATGGGCCACCCGGCCAATTAGTGGCTTCGGAGGTAAACGGTGAGTACTCAAGCTGATCTTTTTCAGTCCCTGCGGTTAAGGCGTGACCATCTCCACGAGCAAATTGCAGACAGCATACAGGATGTGATCACCAACAATCAGCTTCAGCCGGGCACTCGACTTCCATCGGAGCGCGATTTGGCCAAGATGTTGGGCGTGAATCGGGCCACTGTTCGCGAGGCGATCCGTTCGCTCCAACAGCGGGGCCTGGTCGAGATGAGAACCGGCAGTGGTACCTTTGTTACAGACATGCTAGGCGCTGTGGTCGCAGAGTCCATTGAGCGGTACTCTGTATTTGGGAGTTGCTCACACGAGGAGCTGATCACATTTCGTGAGATTCTGGAACCTGAAATGGCCGCGCTGGCAGCCACGTATGCGACTCCTGAAGACTTGGCACAATTGGAGGAGCTCGTAGACGAGATCGAAGAAACATTCACGAAGGATGATATCGCAAGCTATACGGACGCCGACATTTCTTTTCACGCGATGTTGGGCGTGGCATCCCACAACGAGCTTATTACTGCCGTCTTCAGCGGCCTCGAGAAGGTTATGAGAATCTGGATACAGGCTCAGAGTGAAACACATCGGCTGGAAGAAGGTGCTTGGAGTCACCGGCAGGTGTATGAAGGGATTGTTGCCCGAGACCCAGATCGCGCTCGAGAGGCTATGCGGTTCCATATGCGCACCACACGTATGGCCCTTTTGGATCAGCCCAGGGACCTCACCTCGACTGAGGAGGAGACCGAAGGATGAAACTTGGCCCTGTTGAACTGGGCCTGATGTCGGCCGACGATCTCGAAAATGGGATCAGGGCCTCGGGCGACGGGGTCAAGGTTGACTTCGCTCTGAAGGGGGGTGAGGTCTTTGACCTGGGGGACGGCATGGAATTGGAAATCGTCGTCGCGCCCGGCCATTCCGCTGGCAACATCTGTGTGCTGGACCGCAAGGACAAGCTTTTGTTTCAGGGGAAACCATAGCTGGTGTGGTTCAGTACGACGTCGAAGGTAATTTGCTGACTGCTCCATTCTACGAAGACGTAAGGAGGTTCCCGTGTCCGCATTTTCCGATCCCGAGCGACTCCAACGACATCGTGCCTTCTCAAAAATGGAGCCTACCGACCGGCCACTGGTGGGCAACTTTCTTTTTGGTTACTTCATGCACGAGCAATATCCCCATTTGGTCAAAGCGATACCCGAAGGGCCGATTACGCCCGACGACATCAACGTGGACCTTTTTCTACAGGATTGTGAACGTCTTTATCAAGCCTATGTGGAACTTGATGATGACTATCCATTCGTAGGTGGACCGTTCTATGGAGTTCCCTGGATGGAAGCCATCATGGGAGGACAGATCATAAGCTCACCAACCAGCATGTGGGTGGAACCGGTGATTGAAGACTGGAATGCCTGGCACCGGAAACATCCCTCGCTCGAAAGCAACCGGTGGGCACAAAAGCTATTAGAGCTAATGGAAGCGGTGGTAACGCACTCGAATGGGCGGTATCCCGTCGGACCAACGCTGATGCGTGGGCCTGGCGATATACTCTCGGCCCTGCGTGGCCCTGATGTCCTCCCTCTCGAATATTATGATCGCCCAGAGGAGGTAAAGCGGGCAGCCCAACTGTGCGCGGACGTGTGGATAGAAGTGGGCAAGGCACAGTTGGCGCTAATGCCAACTTCTTCGACTGGAAACCTGGTTGGCTGTAGTGGCCTTCGCGTCTGGGCACCCGATAAAGTGATATGGCTTCAAGAAGACGTTCTATCCTTAACATCCCCACGATTCTATCGAGAACTCTATCTTCCAGAAGATCGCAGAATCGCCAAGGAGTTCCCATGGCTTGCTTTTCATATACATGGCACGGTTCTGTGGGCTTTGGATGACCTTCTGTCAGTGCCAGAGGTCTACGCCCTGCAAACATCTTACGAACCACTAGTTGATTTAGAGGACGCGTTTCCGTATTGGAAGAAGATCCAGGGCCAGAAACCGACGGTACTCTGGATAGACTATAGACGGCCTGGTTTCTGGTCAACTGTTGACAGAATCCTGAATGAGATACCCCCGGCCGGTCTGTCGATCCAGACGACAGTTCCCACTTTGGAGGATGCCCTGAAGGTTAAGGCGTATCTTCTCAAAAAGTAGGGGCAAACCCTCGCGGTTGCCCGCCTGGGCAGGCCTCGCGCCTGCCCCAACCCGAGATATTGAGAAGATACGTTAAAGCCAGAGTTATTGGCTGAGAGGGAGCCTCCTCCTGTGTAATTGGTCGATATATTCTCACCAGTGGTCATTTGCTGTATCCCGATGGGCCGGCGGAAAACGTGCTTGCTATGTATGAGGAGGCTGGCTCATATCAACTAAGTTTTCGAGGAGGCAATGATGAAGGCTTTGCACACAGCCACACCTGGGAAGTATGGTCTTGCTGACCGCCCCAAACCGGTGCCGGGTCCAGCCGAGGCATTGGTCAAAGTTCACAGGGCCGCACTGTGTCACACCGACGTGATCATCCGCAATGGCGTTGCCGGACACGTAAATTATCCTGTTATTCCCGGTCACGAATTTGCAGGCATAGTCGAAGCGTGTGGCTCGCAGGTTACATACGTTAAACCAGGTGATCGGGTCGTGGTGCATACCGTAGTAGCCTGTGGGCAGTGCCTTGCCTGTCGCTACGGGGACACGATGGGCTGTGAATACTATGACGAATTAGGCTCCAAGCGTGATGGTGGTTTTGCCGAGTACTGTGCTGTCCCTGCCCGAAGTCTCTTCAAGCTACCTGATCACGTGACGCTGGAAGCAGGGGCATTGGTGGAACCCTTGGCTAACGCCGTGTCGTGCGTGCGCCAGTCCAACATAAAGTTGGGTGAGAGCGTGGTGGTCATCGGCCCCGGACCTATCGGGTTGTTGGCAGTGCAGGTGGCCCGGCTGTCCAACCCCTCGGTCCTGGTGTTAGTCGGCACACGTGACGAGCGGCTGGCGTTCGGTGAGCGATTCGGCGCCACCCATACGGTGAACATCAAGCGTGAGGGCGCGCTGAAGACTCTCAAAGACATCCTGGGCACAAAGGGCGCCGACGTGGCTATCGAGTGCGCCGGTAACCCGGGCGCGTTGGAACTGGCGATGGACATCATCGGTTGGCGGGGACGCATTGCCATCGAGGGGACCTTTGACACCGAGGAGATGGTGCTCATTTCCCCTTACCATCTCTTGCTGGCTCGCTCGGCTAGCCTGATCGGTATCAACGGTTGGGTGACGGCTGACTTCACCCAGGCACTCGAGTTGCTGTCCAGTGGCCTGGTAGATGTGAAACCACTCATCACCCACACGTTCCCGCTGGAGGAGTGGGAAACCGCTTTCGATATGATTACCAAACGCAAGAGCGAAGCAATCAAGGTCGAGTTCGCCTTGTGAGAAGTCTAAAGGTTGGAGCGTAGCCACTCGAGTCGTCCAAGTCAAAGGGATTTTGGATGACTGGGTGGCAGCCAGCCCCAAACGTGGATAATATGACAAATAGGGAGCATTTGTTTATGAAGCATTTCAAGGTAGTCCAGGTTGCCAACGACGAACACGATACGCTGGATTGGGTGCCCGAACGATTGGAAGAGGCCGGTATTCAACTCTCGGTAGCGATGTGCTGGAGCAAGGACGATCTGGCCCGCTATGCGAGCGATGCAGACGTGGTCTGGCTGTACAGCGGACGCCATCTCTTAAAGGGGGAAAATCTCTTGGTACTTGAGCGGTGTGGGGCGATCCTTCGCACGGGCAGTGGCACAGACAACGTGGACGTCAAATTGGCCACCGAGATGGGGATTATTGTGGTCAATACTCCTCAGGCAGTGAGCGATCCAGTGTCCGATCATACCATTAGCCTGCTCTTTGCACTGGTACGCCAGGTGGCTTTCCACGACCGAATGATACGTCACGGTGAGTGGAACTATCAGTTGGCCTTGCCTGGCCGGCGATTCCGGGGAGCGACTTTGGGCATTGTCGGGTTTGGCCGCATCGCGCGGCTTGTGACCAAGAAGCTGGCCGGCTTTGATATGAAATTCGTGGCCTATGATCCCTGTGTGAGCACAGAGACGATGGCCGCACATAGTGTAACGAGCGTTTCGCTGGACAAGTTGCTTCAGACTGCCGATTACGTTATTTTGCTTTGCCCGCTGACTGAGGAGACGCACCATATGATTGGCGAGCGACAGTTATATCTGATGCCGTCGCACTCCCTGCTTGTCAACACCGCCCGCGGCAAGATCGTGGATGAGAACGCCTTGGTCAAGGCACTGCAAAAAGGGTGGATTGCTGGGGCAGCGTTGGATGTCTTGGAAAAGGAACCGCCCAGCGAGGACAATCCGTTGCTGTCCATGGAGAACGTGATCCTCTCGCCGCATTTTGCTGGTTATAGCGACACTTATCTTGAGGACAATTACCGATACTCTGTTGAGGCGCTTATCGATCTGGCACAGGGCCGTTGGCCACGCTCGGTGGTTAACGTGGAGGTCAAGCCGCGTTGGCCAGAGTTGGCTCCTCGTGAACACAATTAGAAAAGGCCGGACCTGGTGGACGATCGAGGCTTATTTAAGGAGTAGGCATCCCCGGATGCCGGGCCGCCGGTGAGTGTGCTCACTCCTCAAACTTTGGTTGACAGGTATCTTCTCAAAAAGTAGGGGCAAACCCTTGCGGTTGCCCGCTTGGGCAGGCGCGAGACCTGCCCTTACCCCGAGATATTGAGAAGATACGTTGACAGACCACTAGTGGGTCGTTTGTCACAAACATTGCCATTGTTTACGCTTGGGAAATGGCAATAAGGGTGCCAAGTGCCCCACTAAGGATTGAGAATTAAATAACTTCCTCAAATGCAAGTGAAATACTAGCCTGATTCAGTTGGCTAATGGGTAAGTTATTAAATCCTTAGTCCTAATAGCCCCGGTGCTCAATTGCGTGGCGCCATACCAGGTGTTTAGACTGCCCTGTGCACCTTGTTAAGACAAGGAGGTGATGTGGAATCTGAGAAAATGCGATCGTAGGCGCGCACAGGTCATCAATTCTTGTTGAGCACTGACTGATGACCTGTACGCCAGGTGTAGGTGGAGCATAGCTCTATGCCAGGAGCAATCTCCACCCGGTCAGTAGTTTATCAACTTTCAGCACAAAGTCAAGGAGTGTGACACATGAAAGGCAAACGACTTAGCCGGCGGGATTTTCTACGAAGTGCCGCCATCGCCGGTGTTGGCTTAGTGGCTACTCAGTGTGTTGTGCCGGCTACACAAGCTCCAGAGGCAACCGAGGCCCCTGAGGCCGCGGAAGCTCCAGAGCCGACCCAGGCTGCCCCGCCAGCAGAATCCGTTACCCTCTCGGTCGCTCATTGGTGGGGGGATCTGTGGATGGATTGTGGCGGCGAGGTGCTCGAAGAGAAGCTCAATGTCAAAATTGACAGCCAGAACATCCCGGTCCAGGAATACTCCGACAAGATCCTGACCCAACTGGCCGGCGGCGTTGCCGCCGACATCATCCAGTTGGACGGCACCTGGAAAGGGCCGTTCCTTACGGGTGAAGTGTTCGAACCCCTCGATGACGCCCTGGCTGCCGCCAACATTGATATGACCAAGTGGTGGGTGGACCCCAAGCTAGAAGCTGGATATCAGGGCCAAATCATGGGTCTCGAACAGTTTGCCATGCAGGCCAACATCGTGCACGTCAACAAAGAGATCACCGACGCCGCGGGCGTCGAGTTACCTGAATGGGGGACGCCCGAGTTCGACAAATGGACGTGGGATGACTTTGTCGAGTTCCTAAAGGTGGTTGCTAAGCGGGATTCCAGTGGGGGCGTTGAGACCTTTGGGGTGGACCTCAACTACACCGACTTCATGGGCGTGATAGACTACATGGTCTTTCAATCCGGCGGCCGGTACCTGGACGATGGCGTGTGGGACTTTGCGGAGACGGAAAGCCTGGTCAATTCGCCCGAGGTGGTCGCTGGCTTCCAGGCCATCGCAGACCTGGTCATCGAGCACAAGGTAGCGCCCTCTATCGAGGGGCGCGCGGCCATTGAGGGTGGCGCCTACCGGGCCGGCAAGGCGGCTTGTACCTTCTTCTGGTCCACCAGCCAGTATTACGGTGACTTGGAGTTCGATCAGACCTATCTCCATTTCCCATGGATCAAGCAACGCAGCCATCCTATCGGTGGAAACAGCCTGTTCGTCAACAAAGACTCTAAGGTAAAGGACAAGGCTATTGAGGCGGTTATATTCCACACCACGGATTGGGATGACCGACAGATGTTTACTGAGGTCATGGGTACACCATCTGCATATGAGACTTTGGATCACGTGAAAACCATGCCTGAGGGACCAGGAAAAGTCACCACTCAGATCGGGCTGTCGCGGGTGAAAGGCATGTCGGAGTGTGACTATTGCACCGAAGACGTGTATATGTGGCCGCGCTGGAAGGGCCGCCATGGTCTGTTCATCGAGGACGCTCTTACCTCGGCACTGCAGGCCGGTCTGATTGGTGAGAATCTCCAGGAGGTGCTCGATGATGCCAAAGTCAAGATTGACGCAGAACTAAGGACCGGGTAGTACCAACTCGGTAACAGGCTGGGGTCTCTGAATTAAGTAAATGAAACGCGCCGAGCCTGTTCATTCGAACAGGCTCGGCACAAGGTTGGGAGATAAGATATGATATGGCGTAGACACAGACGTATCTCGCTGAGTACCAAGGAAGCGTTGATGGCATATTTGCTTCTGCTACCCTGGATTTTTGGCTTTCTGATCTTCACGGCCGGGCCAATTTTGGCTTCTTTTGCTCTGTCGTTTACGTCTTACAAGATACTCACGCCGCCGAGATTCGTGGGGCTGCAAAACTACCACATGATGTTCAGCGGGCAGGACGATCTGTTTCTTAAATCGTTAAAGGTAACAGCCTACTATACCCTGGTTGGGGTGCCGTTGCAGGTGATTCTTGGATATTCGCTGGCCCTTCTGCTAAATCAGAAAGTACGTATGCTTTCTTTCTGGCGTACAGCGTTTTATATGCCCGCGGTTGTGCCGGCGGTAGCCGCATCATTCGTGTTCGCTTGGACCTTTGACAGCGAATTGGGTCTGGTCAATGGCGTGCTAAGGATGATAGGTATACAGGGCCCCAAGTGGTTTGGCTCACCCTATTGGGTGATCCCGACATTCATTATCCTAAGTCTGTGGGGGGTGGGCGGCGGGCTGGTTTTGTATCTGTCGGCCTTACAGAGTGTGCCCACCATGCTGTACGATGCAGCCAAAGTGGATGGGGCCAACGCCTGGCAGCGATTCTGGAGCGTTACCCTGCCTATGACCTCACCCATCATCCTATTTGTCTTTATGACCAGCATCATCAGCTCGTTCCAGGTCTTTACCGGTGCCTACATTATCACTGATGGAGGGCCAGCCGATTCTTCGCTGTTCTACGTGCTTTACCTGTACCGGGCTGCCTTTAACTATCTCAAGATGGGATATGGCGCGGCGATGGCTGTGATTTTGTTCGTGGTGCTGCTGGGATTGACGGTGATGATGTTACGGCTTTCGGGCCGATTGGTATATTATGCGGGTGAAGAGGGAGGAGTGTAACAATGGAGCTCGACGCAAGACCTCAAGAAGAATCGCAGACGTCGCCAGTCGATCGGCGTGTCGGCAAAGAGAGCATCGGTGGGGGGTGGCGCATAGAGCGAATACTGAGCCGTTCAGTCCTGTATACGGCCCTGGTAGTCGGGACGATTGTCTTTACTGTCCCCTTGATATGGATGGTCTCCAGTTCGTTTAAACCTGAGGGACAGGTTTTCCAGTATCCGCCTAGTCTGATCCCCAGCCGTTTCCAGGCTTGGAATTACACGGATGCTTTGGCCCAATTCCCCTTCCTGGTAGCGTTCAAGAACACCATGACGGTTGTGATTGGGGTCGGGATTGGCCGGTTGCTGAGCTGCAGCCTGACGGCCTATGTCTTTGCACGCATGCGCTTCCCTTTTCGGAACGCGCTCTTTGTGCTGGTCTTGGCCACGATGATGATCCCCTATCACGCCGTACTCCTTCCCCAGTATCTCTTCTTCCGCAACCTGGGCTGGCTGGACTCGCTTAAGCCACTGATTGTGCCCCAGTTCTTTGCGACGTCGGCTTTCCACATCTTCTTGCTGCGCCAGTTTTTCTTGGCGATTCCCCGGGACTATGACGACGCCGCTCGTATTGACGGCTGTGGGTTTCTGGGCACCTTCTGGCGTATCATCCTGCCTATGTCCAAGCCAGCGCTGGGCACGGTCATGATCTTTACCTTTATGGAACAGTGGAATGACTTCCTGGCCCCCTTGGTCTATTTGAACTCGAAGGAGAATCTTACCCTGGCTATTGCCATCAAACAGTGGCAGCATCAGGCTTCGGCGCTCTTTTACCATCCCGCCCAGTGGAACCATATCATGGCCATGGCTGCTCTGATCTCTATCCCGCCCATACTGATCTTCTTCTTCACTCAGCGCTACTTTGTGCAGGGGGTAGTGATCTCGGGTATCAAGGGCTGAGCCACGATCCAGTATGCCCTAAACCAGGCTATCTCTTCACTACCGGACACTTTTTCACCCAAGCGAGCGGAGGCTTGCTGAGCGTGTCGAAGGAGCCTCCGCGAGCGCCCTTCGACACGCTCAGCATGCTCGCTTCGGCTCAACTGGGTCTGACATGTTGCCTGATTTTGCAAAGTGTCCGGTAGTGAAGCTATCTCAGGGCGAGGAGGACAAGTCAAATGAACGGCCGGGAAAGATTGCTCAAAACGTTTAGGCGGGAGCAAGTAGACAGGGTGCCAATTTCTCCATTCCTCTACATTAACGCGGTGTACAAGATGTTTGGCTATACGCCGAGCGTGGAAACCTACTGGGATCCGCCAGATTTCGATGTGGTAGAGAGCTATGTCGAATATTGTGATCATTTCGGCTTCGATGTTATGCATATCATGGGCAGTGTGTTCGATATGTATAACATGGTCAACCTTCCCAACGATATGTCCGTGTTCAGGGCCGGGGATAACTGGGATGTGACCGTGGCCGAGGAAGAAAATGAAGACGCCAAGCGACGGACGTTGACTATCCACACCCCGGAGGGGGACCTCAGAGAGGTCGATAATTTTCGGCGAACTTCTACCTACATCGCCGTGTTTGCTACAGACGAGCATCTCATCAAGACCAAGGCGGATTTTGAAATCTTTCGCAAGTATGCGCCCCCAGCCAATGTCATGGATTGCCGCATGATCACCCGAGCCAAAGAAGCGACTGGAGACAAAGGACTGGTTATCACGTGCATCCAAGGGGCTTTCAACACCCTGAATGTATTCCGCAAGCTGGATGACATGATGATGGATCCCATAACGGACGAGGGTTTTTATCGAGAGATGATCGAGTATTTTCTGGGCTGGGTGATTAAACGTGTCAAGAAAATGATAGACACGGGTGCGGTAGATGTGGTTGAGATCGGCGGCAACCTGGCCACCGGCGCCGTCGGCCCCGAGTTTTTTACCAAATACATCCTGGACTACGAAAAGTTATTGGTCGACGAAATCCACGATGCTGGGGCCTACGTCCTTTTCCACAACTGTGGCGATGCAGACAAGATTATGCATCTGTACAATCAGATGGGAATGGATTGTTGGGGTTATCTGACGCCGCCTCCCTTCGGTGATGTGGATCTGGGCAGGGCATTGCAAGTCATCAGACCGGACATGGTACTCAGGGGCAATATAGACCAGGTTGAATTCATGATCAACGCTAAGCCGGAAGAGATAAGGGGCAGAGTCAGGGATCTTTTGCTGAAGGTAAAGCCCCGGGGCAACTTCATCTTATCCACGACCGATTGGTGGTTTGATGAAATGCCGGATGAGAATCTCCAGGCCTTTGCAGATGCTGGCCTGGAATATGGTCAATATTAGATCTCTTGAGCTAGGTGAGTCCGAAGTGGAGTTCCTGGAACCTTGGCTTGCTTGACTGGATCATCCTGAGCGCGGCATCCAATGGTTAACCGGAGGGGGGATATAGTGAATCACAAGCGGCGAGTTCTAAACGCGTTGTCCCATCAGGGCTACGACCGGTTGCCGGTCAGACACTTGGCGGAACCGGTTGTCAATGATGCCTTGATGCAGCATTTGGGTGTAGATGACCTCCCGGCATTGCTTGACCGTTTGGGTGATGATCTGCGCTATGTCCAACCTGGCTACTGCGGTCCCCCGCCCCGCGTCTTCCCGGATGGCAGCCGGGAGTTAATGTGGCCCGACCGGGGCTGGCCTGTGCCAACTCGCTACATAGATGTGTCCTACGGAGAAGGGGCTTATACAGAATCCTACTATCGCCCCTTCGCCGGCATCAGTGACCCGGCTGAACTCGCTAAACTCGATTTCCCGACTGCCGATTGGATCGACTACTCCACAATCGAAGCCGATTGCCAGCGGTTGGGTGAGTATGCTATCGTCACCGGAACGCCGGGGATACTGGACTTCATCAATGGTATTTCGCACAGCCGGGGTATTGAGCAGGTATTGATAGATATTGGTCTGGAAGACCCCGTCTATCTGGCCCTTATGGAGAAGAAGTTCGCCTATCATTACGAAGTGATCGAGCGTACGCTGCAGGCGGGCCGGGGCATGATTGACATCGTCCAGACCGGCGAGGATCTGGGCACTCAAAATGGATTACTGCTCAGCCCGCAGAAGTTCGACAAGCTTTTTGCCGCCAGGTACCGGACCTTCTTCGATATGGTTCACCGCTATGGCGCTCGTGCCATGATGCATGTGTGTGGCAGTGTCCGCGCGCTACTTCCCCGGCTGATTGATCTGGGCCTGGATATCCTGGATGTGGTGCAAACCTCGGCGGTTGGTATGGACATCCGCGAACTGCGCGCCGAATTCGGCCGAGACTTGTGCTATTGCGGCTCTATTTGCGTGCAGACGACATTACCCGAGTCGACTTCCCAGGAAATCATCCAGGAAGTTGCGTTGCGCCGCCAGCTCTTCGCCGATGGCGGTCTGATCCTGGCGCCCTCACATCTTATACAACCCGACACGCCGCTAGAGAACATCCTGGTTTTGTACGGCGCCGTTGGCAGCCTGGCTGCAGCGCAACGTCGGTGAATTCACCTGCCTTTGAGCATAGTGCCAACCAACTACCAAGCCAAGGGGGCATACGAGATGTCTGAAATGAGCGTTCGCGAGCGATTTCAAGCTGTGATGCGTCGAGAGCCAGGTGTGCGCACCTTGCTCTGGGAGTTCGGCTATTGGGCGGGCGCTGTCGAGCGCTGGTATGGGGAAGGACTGCGACGGACACCGTTCTCCCCCCCGCCTGGGTTTCCGGAAGGTAGTGGGGTATTTGGAGATGCCATGTCATTCCCTCACCATCCTGGTATGTGCCGCTACCGGGATATTGATGTGCACAACGTGCTGGGATTCGATGCCGGCCTGGTGCGCATTCCTGTGATCTGGCGGCACTGCCCTCCCTTTGTGGAGCAAACTTTGGATGAAGATGAATCGACTCGTTGGATGATCAATGCGGATGGGGTGAAAGTGCGGGTCAAAAAGGCCAGCGACTCGCTGCCCCAGTTCCTGGCTTGGCCGGTCCACGATCGAGCCAGTTGGGAACAAGTCAAAGCCGAACGTTTCAGCCTGGACAATCTCCTGAAGCGGTTACCGCCACGCTGGGAAAAGTTGGCCGCCAGCTATCGGGTAGACCGCGACTACCCTCTGGGTGTCAACCCGGATGGGTTTTTCAGTATGCCACGCGAATTGCTGGGAGTCGAGAACCAATTGGTGATGTACTATGACGATCCACACTTGATGCACGACATCAACGACCATCTGACCAAGGTTTGGCTGGCGCTTATGGAAGAGATTCTATCGAAGGTCGAGCTGGACTTTGTTTACTTTTGGGAGGATATGGCCTTTAAGAACGGGCCCCTTCTCTCGCCAGCCATGTTCCGAGAGTTCGCGACGCCTTACTATATACGCGTGATCGATTTTCTAAAGCAGCGGGGGATAGAGATCATCTTTGTGGATACGGACGGAGATTGCTGGAAGCTAATCCCGGAGTTCCTTCGCGCCGGAGTAGTTGGCATGTATCCCTTCGAGGTGAACGCCGGCATGGACGTGGTCGAAGTGCGCAAGCAGTACCCCGATCTGCTTATCCAGGGCGGTCTGGACAAGACCAAGATAGCCCAGGGCAGGGGAGCCATCGACGCCGAGTTGAAGGCCAAGTTGCCCCCTTTACTGTCCCAAGGAGGCTACATTCCTTTTGTCGATCACCTGGTTCCCCCCGATGTCTCCTGGGACAATTTTTGCTATTACCGAGAAAGGGTCAGAGAATATGTCGAGCGTTATCAACCCCACTAACGCAGACGACCACGCACAAGACGGCCAGCCGGATGGACGTATAACTTTTAATCGAAAGGAATACATTTTACTATGAAATTGGCATTTCACGGAGCAACAAGTATGAAGTCGGACTTGGTCACCGATGTCAGGGCCAGCGCACATGCTGGATTCAAAGCCCTCGAAATTTGGGGGACCAAGCTGGACAGGTACCTGGAGGAGCATTCCCTGGCTGAACTGAGGGTGTTGTTTATTGATCACGACGTGGAGCCAGCTTCGATCAACTCTATCGAATTCATTGGCTTTCGTGGCGATGAATATCCACAGGTACAGGACCGTTGTCGAGAACTATGTTCTATAGCTGAGGGCATCGGCTGTCCGACGTTGGTTGTTGTGCCCAGCCCTACCCCTCAACCGCAGGAGGGCGCAGTTCTAGACCTGTTCTTTTCGTGGGAGAAGGTCGTAGACGAGTACGTCACAGTCTTGCGTGATTTGAGTGACATTGCCCAACCGTATGGGGTGAGATTGGCCTTTGAATTTCTTGCCTTTGCCTGGTGCTCGGTGCGCACGCCTCGGGGGGCACGCGAGATCATCGAGAAGACCGACCGGGCGAACGTGGGCATGAATTTCGACGCCTGTCACTTTTACGGCGGCGGCGGACAACTCGCCGAAATAGACACGCTTGACCCGGCCAGTATCTATACCTTTCACCTCAATGACGTGGAGGATGTGCCGAAGGAAGCCATCACGGATAGTCATCGCTTGTTGCCGGGACTGGGTGTCATTCCTCTCGACGACGTATGCGCTCGCCTCAAGAGCATCGGTTACGATGGGCTGTGTGCGGTTGAACTGTTTCGCCCCGAATATTGGGCTTGGGATCCCTACGAGTTAGCGTTGAAGGCTCGTGAAGCCGCGCATAAAGTCTTGTCTCCACATTTTGAAATCGAGTAGAACAAGAAAAAAGGTGTGTCAAATGCGCTTCAATGCTGTCAAGGATAAAGTGTTAAGAGGAGAAGCCTCGATTGGTGCCGCGATTCCCATTCCGTCGCCGGAACTGGTCGAGTTTTATGGATTACTGGGCTTCGAATGGATCTTTATTGACGCTGAACACGGACCAATCGGGTGGCCGGAATGTCAGGCTATGGCCAGGGCTTGCGATGCGCAGGGCTTGTCGTCCATCGTTCGCGTTCCCAAGCTTGATCATTCGCTGATCGCCAAGTATCTGGAAACTGGTGTGCAAGGGGTTGCTGTGCCGCACATCAACACCGCGGAACAGGCGGAGGCAGCGGTCAAGTCCGCACGCTACGCTCCTGAAGGATGGCGCGGTTGCGACGCGGGTTCTAGCAGATCGTCGGCTTACAACCTTATCGAACCGCCCCGTGACTACTTTGCCCGGTCGAACCGGGAGATTTTGGTGGCCGTATGGGTCGAGGAGGTAGAGGGTATGCAGAACCTGGACGAAATACTCCAGGTTCCAGGCGTTGACGCGGTCCATTTTGGCCCTGGCGATTTGGCCCTCTCTATGGGATTTCCCGGACAGTCGGATCACCCGGACGTTCAGGCGGCTCTAGCTGAAGGATATAGGAAAATAAAAGCTGCAGGAAAGGTTTTGATTGGCGAGCCGGCAGAAGCTCCATCGGCCAAGCAACTGCTGGCCGATGGAGTTCTTCTTATTTCAACTCAGGTCACTCCAATGTGGGCCAGCACCGTTCGGGCTTATTTGACAGAGCTTCGTAGACCATTAGAGGATGGTAACCACGCTGACTGAATCTTCTTCAGAACTTAGTCGTGCCTATGTGGCCTGGCTAATCGTTCAGCCGCCTGCGCCAGCGTTTCCAACTGCTTGGGGAAGGCGAAGCGAACCAGGTGTCGAGCCGGTGTCGGGTCGTTGTAGAAGCTGCTTCCGGGCACCACGGCCACTTGCTTCTCAACTGTCAGCCAGCGGGCGAAGGCCACGTCATCCATATCAGGCTGGATGGCAGAGAAATCGGCCATGACGTAGTAGGCGCCCTCGGGTGGTGTGGCGCGAAAACCAGCCTCTTCCAGAATGTCCATCATATGGTCACGGCGGGCGGTGTAGTCCTGGATTTGTCCGGCGTAGTAGCTATCGGGCAAGTTCAGGGCAACGGCCGCCGCCTCCTGCAAGGGGGTGGGCGCGCAGATGGTAAGAAAGTCGTGGACGGTGCGCACCGCGTTCGACAGCTCGGAAGGCGCTATCACCCAGGCCACCCGCCAGCCGG
Source organism: Anaerolineae bacterium (assembly GCA_034412795.1). Taxonomy (GTDB): domain Bacteria; phylum Chloroflexota; class Anaerolineae; order 4572-78; family NAK82; genus JAUVPY01. The sequence continues at coordinate 94,111 of DAOUMD010000099.1, read as the reverse complement.
TGGCGGCGTAGGTCTTGCCAAAGCCGCCAGCGGTCATGGTCCGCCCGGCCATGCCGGGCAAGGTGGCCATGGGCACATGCTCCCGCCCGTCGTAGATGATGTGCTCGTAAATCTCGTCGGTGATGGCGATGGTGTCATGCTTGATGCACAGGTCGGCGATGAGCTGCAACTCGTCTCGGGAGAAGACCCGTCCGGTGGGATTGTGAGGTGTGTTAAGAATGATGGCTCGGGGCTTTTGGGCGAATGCGGCGCGCAGTTGGGTCTCGTCCAACTCAAAGTCAGGCGGCGCCAGGGTGACCCAAATCGGCTTTCCCCCGGCGAAGTTGACTCCGGCCACGTAGTTCTCGTGGGCGGGCTCTAGGATGATCACCCGGTCGCCCGGGTCGACCACGCTTAGCAGGGAACCGATGATGGCCTCGGTGACGCCGCAGGTGATGGTGATCTCGGTATCGGGGTCCAACGCCATACCGTACCAGCGAGCGTACTTGTCGGTAAGCGCCGCTCGCAACCGGGGGGAGCCCCAAGAGATGGTGTATTGGTTGTAGCCGTCCTGTATCGCCTCGACGCCTGCGGCTAATAACTCGGCCGGGGGATCAAAGTCGGGGAATCCCTGCGACAGGTTGATGGCGTCGTGCTGTATGGCCAGCCGCGTCATCTCTCGGATAACCGATTCGGTCAATTCGGACAGGCGTTGCGCTGGATACATTGAAGATCTCCTTTTTCTTATCCTAACTCTTGATTAACCATTGCCCATCGCGCCCGGCGAAAAATGCCTCACGGTTGATGTCTTTGTGTCGGGCAGGGACTCGGGCAGTCAGGACAGACAACCAATCTTCGGGAGACACGTCCATGACGGATGAGAGGGCCCCGATGAGGACGCTGTTGGCCACCCGGCGATTGTTCAGTTGATCGGCTAAACCAACAGCGTCTACCAATAAAATCTTATCGGTCGTTTTCTTATAGGCAGACAGAATCTCCTCGTCCGAGGGATACGTGGCCGTGGCAAAAACGGTTGATGTGGGTGGCCAGTGTTGGTGGCTGATGATCACTGTGCCGCCTGGCCGTAAGAACTCTATCCAGCGCAGGCTTTCCAGCATTTCCTGGGCAATCAGGTAGTCGGCGGTTCCTTTTTCGCATAAAGGCGAGGCGACTTTTTCCGCCCAGCGCACGTGGCTGATGACCGCACCGCCACGTTGGGCCATGCCGTGCACCTCCGATTTTTTTGCATCCAGGCCAATGTGCAGACCCGTTTGGGCCACCACATCGCTGGCCAGGATTGTTCCCTGGCCCCCGACACCGGCTAAAACGAAATTGGTTGCTTTCATCAGCAAATCCTCAAAAGAAATCGTTAAGGGGCTTAGACAAATTATCAGAAACCAGGTTTTGGGCTTCACAAAACCTGGTTTCTTGGCCTTAAGCTCGCTAACCGCTGCTCTAACAATACCACAGGAAACAAGAATGTTCAAATAGAAGACCCCACGGGTTTTGTGGCGGGAGTGGCTTTGCCTGTGCCTGTACCGTCGCCAGACTATGGTTGAAGCCGATGGGGAGTGACAAACACGAGGGCCTGCTTCAAGAGCAGATTGCCTATAACCAGACCCAACCACGGAGTACGATGGGGGGTCCTGCCGCAGGGGCGCTACGACCAGCGGGCGGAACTGAACCACCACTGATTTGGGGAGGTCGAGCAGGTTCGCGAGGCGCCGCGGGCGGCCGCGCTATTCGGGTAGGTCCTGGAGTTGGCCTGTGGCACGGGGTTGTGGATGCAGGTGCTGCTGCTAGTATTCCCCTAACGCTTGGATTTCTTCCTTCGTCAGGGCGCGATTGTACATGCGAAGCTCGTCAATCCAGCCTTCAAAGAAATTCCTGTAATGATGGATACCTGAACAGTAACTCTCATCGCCCCCAATCTTCAGGGAAGCTTCCGTTTGGTGTATGCCCGAAAAACTGTCTGGAGAAATGTTTGTAGTCGAACTACTTGGACCGCGTTCATAGAAGGTAATATTATCTATTTCTTGACCATCAACGTAGAATAAGAACCTATTGTTGTTGAACACGACGGCGATATGATGGTATCCGTCCATACTGATAGGACGTTGCGACGAAGCCGTTATCCTGTCGTCAAAGTAGTTACCCCTGTTTTCGACAACTGTGCTGGTTAGATACCCCTCTCCTTCGGACTGATAACCACCGGTGTACCTTCCCCCAATATAGATGTAATACGCCGTCCCCTTGTAACTGGGGTTTCCGTTAGGACAAGTCTCGCCTTTTTGGATCAGGAATGCGTTGCTGCTATTAGTTGAGGCAAAGAATGAGACGGTGAACGACCTGTCGAAATTCAACCCTCCCGTTACTTCAATCCAGTCGTCTATCCCATCAAATCTGGCCGCCTGTCTGACCAGGCCGGCCGCATACTCAATCTCGCCATGCTCCGTGACACGATTCCCGGTCTCACTTGCGTCGTCGGCATTCCCATCAAACGGAAAGTAGACTACGAGATCATTTGTGTGAGCTGTCTCAAGTGTTGGATCGGCAAGCATGTCCGGCCCGTCAGCCCCAAGGTGTAGATCGGCTATGGTCATCTGGCCGGCCAAGACAGACACTCTTACACTCGCGCTTCTATAGCTGGGCTTGTTTGAAGTCACTGTGTAATCGCCGGGGGGAACATTCAGAATGGAGAAATTGCCCTGAGCATCCGTTGTGACTGAGCCAGTAGGAGGATCTGTACTGACATTAGCGGCTGGTATGGAAGTCCCGGTGTCGGAGGCGATCACCCTTCCACATATCGCTCCCTCGGTCAGTCCGGTGCCGGCCATAGGGATTCGAGAGGCTGAATCAACGCTAGCCGTTGAGTCGGGTGGCCAGAGGATGTGTTCTATTCTCTGCCTCAGGGCCACACCCAGGCCAACCACTATCACGGCCGATCCCACAATGAGGAAGAAGATAATCCTTTCTTTTCTTAGTGACATCGTTCAGATGGATATCTTGCGACCGGCTTTTGCCGATACAGCAAAAAAGGCACAACTGCCGCGACAACACCGGGCATAGTGGTCAATCATCTCCTAAGGTCCACCACCGCTATTGTAACACATTTCTTTGGCGTTGATGGTTACAAAGCGGTTACATCCACCACTGCTTTTCATCAGTGCGTGCTTTGCTCCGTGCATATGAGGATTATCACATAGATATGTTAGGACTACATTTGAGAAGCCTATGATCTTCGCAAGACTTTTGTGTACGGCCAGAATACCGGGAGATTTCTATTTCTGAGATGCTGTGGACTGTTCGTTGGCCACCTGGTTGGTCTAGCGGGATGGTCTTGCTCAATATCAAAAAACATCTCAAGTTATGGGTGTTTTTTCTGCCCCCTCATCAATGGCTTGGCGGGCGCACACGTCAAAGCACAACCCGCAACCCACACACATGGCGGGATCAATCCAGGCCTTGGGGCGCCGGGTCTTCTCGTCCAGTTCGTCAGATTTGGTTATGGCCGGACAGCCGATGCGGAAGCAAAGCGTGCAGCCATTGCAATCCTCGACGATCACCGCGTAAGGTTCTCGATTGTGTTGGCTCTCGAACATACATATGGTCCGCACCACCACGACCGCCGGTTCGCCTGCGTCCATCGCCTCGCGTATGGCTTTTTCCATTCCCTTCAAATCCCGGGCATCTACCTCGGCTACGTAGCGAACGCCCATAGCGCGGGAGACTTCGGCCGCGCTGATCAATTCGGTCTGTTGGCCTTTCAGGGTTTGTCCTGAACCGGGATGCCCCTGATGGCCTGTCATACCGGTGGTGCGGTTGTCCAACACAATCACCGTGACCGGGGTGCGGTTGTAAACGGCCGAGGCCAGGGCCGGTAGTCCAGAGTGGAAGAAGGTGCTATCGCCAATGGTGGCCACGTTTTTGTACTCCAGGTTGGCCAGACGCATTCCCATGGCCACACCGATGCTGGCCCCCATGGCTCCAATGGTATCGGTGGCAGTCAGGGGGGGTAAGGCTCCCAGCGCGTAGCAGCCAATATCGGAGTTGACCGTCACCTTGAGCTTGCTCAATGTCCAATATACGTCTCGGTGTCCGCAGCCAGCGCAAAGAACAGGCGGTCGGAGGGGCAGAGAATCGGCGTCTGGCCGGTGTCCATCAGTTGGGGTTCCGTTTCCAACCAACAGGCCGGACCTCAGCGCTGCATCGCGTACTCTATCCGGGGTGAGTTCGTCCACCATAGGAAAGATGCTTTTGCCTTCGACCTTTATCTCCAAACCCCTGACCCACTCCTCGATAAAGGGATCGAGCTCCTCAATGACAATTAAGCGTTCCACCGAGGCGGCAAAATCTCGTATGAGTTTTTCAGGCAGGGGCCAGGCCATACCCAATTTCAAGAACGAAGCTTCCGGGAAGACTTCGCGGGCATACTCATAGGCTACCCCTCCCGAGATAATGCCCAGCGAGCGCTCGCCCATTTCTATCCGGTTGACTTCGGTTTCTTCTGCCAACTGGCGCAACTGGACCGTGCGTTCCTCGACGACAACGTGGCGTTTACGGGCAAGGGCGGGCAGCATGACGTATTTGGCCATGTCCTTTAGGTAAGGACGTTTTTCTAGCGCCTGTCGTTCTCCCAAAGTGACCACCGTCTTGGAGTGAGAGGTGCGAGTCGTCATACGCAGCAAAACAGGGGTATCGTACTGTTCGCTGAGTTCCAGGCCCAATTTGACGAAAGTTTTGGCCTCCTGGCTGTCTGAAGGTTCGAGCATGGGGACCCTGGCGAACCGCGCGTATTGACGATTATCCTGCTCGTTTTGCGAGGAGTGCAGACCGGGATCATCCGCATTAACAATGACCAAGCCGGCGTTGACACCGGTGTAGGATGAGTAGAACAAAGCCTCCGAGGCTACGTTCAGGCCGACGTGCTTCATGGCGGCCAGTGTCCGCTTGCCTGCATAAGCCGCTCCAATGGCTGTATCCAGAGCCACTTTTTCGTTCGACGACCACTCAGCATACACGTCATCGTACAGGGCTATATTCTGTAGGATTTCGGTGCTGGGGGTGCCGGGGTAGGCGGTGGCCACCTCGACGCCTGATTCCCACGCGCCACGGGCAACGGCTTTGTTCCCACTCATCAAGACTCTTTCCATTCTCTACCTCCTCGACACATTTGTTTTTTATCCCAAAACTCCCCAATCCCGGCAAATTCGACGCAACTATGGTGGCAGCCTGGCTAACTTGACAATGTGGGGGCTATCTTCAGCTTTCGTAAGCTGCAAATGGTTTCACCAACTCCCTGTATTCCTCGGGCGTGAGAATCCGCCTGGCTTTGCCCGGTCCGCGGGGAATCGTCCCAGGGGGCAATATGGTCACGACCGGACTATGGCTGTATTCGACTCGCACCCGATGGCAGATGGTATCGGCAAGTTTGGGATCAGGATCACCCTCGATGGCAATATGGAGCCGCTGCAATCCTTTGCGGTTGGGACGCTCGGCCACGGTCAAGGCGTATTGGGTGCCAGTGCCGTCCATCTGCAGAAGAATATCCTCCAGGTAGGTGCGGTTGACGACGACGCCGCCCGGGATCATGATATCATCGGTGCTGATGCGACCTGGAACCCGCCCCACCCACTTGTGCCCGGTTCCGCAGGGGCACCTCTGGGGCAGGGACATGACGCGGTCGCCGGTGCGATAGCGGAACAGCGGGACCGCTTCCTTGTGCAGGCTGGTGAGTACCAGTTCACCCATCTCGCCCTCGGGCGTCGGCTCGCCGGTTTCAGGATCCACCACCTCGGCGATGAAAGCGTCCGACAAGACGTGGAGACCGCCACCGATCTCACATTCACCGGCCACGCCTGGTCCATAAAACTCACCTAACCCATAGTTGTCGCGCGGCCAGATGCCGAACCGCTCGGCGATGCGCGTGCGCACTGCGTCAGAGGAGGGCTCGGCCCCGGCACTGATCTTGGTTAGCGAGAGCTCCCCGGGCTGTACGCCATACAGATCCAGCACTTCTTCCAGTCGGGGGAGGAACGATCCCAGGCACAGCAGGGCATTGGCTCGCAATATGGGATCAATGGGCACTTCGTGGTTGTTGATCTTGACCTTGCCCAGAAGGTGGGCCATCACCTTGTCGGTTACGCCCGGCCCCAGCGACATGGGAAGATAGGTCACTCCCAGGGAAAGCATACCCAGATAAAGTCCTCCACCGCCGGTGAATTCGCCAAAAGGCATCACGCCCAACACAGAATCGGATTTGCGGAAGCCGTTTATCCAGAACACAGTTGCCGTGTTAGCTGCCCAACGGGTTATGTCTTGACCGGTGTAGGCGAAGATCTTGGGTGCCCCTGTTGTGCCCGAAGAGGTATGCACCAACGACACGTTTTGCCCTCTGACGGCCATCAGTTCACTGGAACTGAAAGCATGCGCAGGAGACGGTTGAATCTCTTCTGACGTGGTAAAGGGCAGGCGGCTTAGATCGTCTAGCCCACGGATCGAGTCGGGGGTCAGGCCGGCCGAGGAGAACTTGGTGCGGTAGAACGATGAGTGTTCAAACGCATATTCAACGGACTTGGGCAGAGCCTCGTCCTGGATCACTTCGATCTCCTCGGCGCTGTAACCGACCCGCTGTTCAAAGTATTCGTCGGGCAGGGTGAAGCCTGGCAGTGTTTCGGACAACATCTTCATTATTGGCATCTCCTCTTTCTTAACACCTTGGACGGTGGTAGGTTGTGACTTGATGGCTCGCTTTCTTGGGGTTTCTCGGCTATGTGGTGATCGCTTGATCTTATGTGGTTTGCGGAGGGGGGCGATGCACTGTCCGAAATAGGCGCGCCGGACGCGTTCGTCTTGCATAAGATCCTGTGCCACGCCATCGAGAACGATGCGCCCTACCTCCAAAAGATAGGCCCGGTCAGCGATCTGGAGTGCGCCACTGGCGTTCTGTTCCACCAGCAAAACCGTCCGGCCCATTTCGCACAGCAGCGTGACGATGCGCAGAACCTCCTGGACCAGCAAGGGGGCCAGCCCCAGTGAGGGTTCGTCCAGCAGCAACAGTTTCGGCTGGGCCATCAAGCCCCGGGCGATGGCCAGCATCTGTTGCTCTCCGCCCGAAAGGGTGCCGGCCGTCTGCTTCTGTCGCGCCCGCAGGATGGGAAAAATCTCCCACATGTTCTCCAGATCGCGCTGCACTTCATCTTTCGCTTCGCGCCCGCGGCGATGATAGGCACCCAGTTCCAGGTTCTCCAGCACGGACATAGAGGTAAACAATTCCCGTCGCTCCGGCACATGGCCGATTCCCAGTCGAACGATCTGCTCTGGCGGCAGCCCTACGATAGATTTTCCAGCGAAGCGGACCTCGCCGCCGCGTGGTGCCACCAACCCAGAGATGGCCCGCAGCAGCGTCGTCTTGCCGGCTCCATTCGCTCCGATAACGGCCACAATCTCACCGGATTTGACCTCCAGGGAGATGTCGTGAAGCGCCTGGATCAGGCCGTAATAGGTATCCAGGTTCCTGACCTGGAGAAGTGCGCTCATGTCAGCCTCGTCCCCGCTTGTTGGTCGCGCTGTTTCCATTTTCCTGACCCAGATAGGCTTCTACAACACGAGGATCGTTCTGTATCTCCTCGGGGCGGCCCTCGGCCAGTTTCTGGCCGTAGTTAAGTACCACGATCCAGTCGGCGACGCTCATGACCAGGCTCATGTCGTGCTCCACCAGCAGAACGCATACGTCGTTGGCCCGGATGCGGCTAACGGTGGCTGCCAGCCGGACCGTTTCCACCGCATTCAGGCCGGCTGTCGGCTCGTCTAACAGCAGTAGACGAGGCTCGGCGGCCAGGGCGCGTGCCAACTCCAGCAGTCGCTGTTCACCCAGGGGCAGGCTCGGCGCGGGGAGGTCGGCCTTGTCAGCCAGCCCTACTCGCTTCAGTCGTCGGAGAGCCGTCGCTCGCGTCTGTTGCTCTTCCTGATGTGTCAAGCCCAGAGCCGAACGGATGAATCCTGCCCGCTCGTAACGGTAGCGGCCCATCATCACGTTCTCAATCACCGTCATATTGCCAAAGAGCTGGACGTTCTGGAATGTGCGAGCCACGCCCATTTCTGCCACCTGATGCGGCGGGCTGCCATCCAGCCGGTGGCCGTTAAGCCAGATCTCACCGTCGTCGGGCGGCAGCAGACCAGAGATTATGTTAAATAACGTCGTCTTGCCGGCGCCGTTTGGGCCAATGACGGCGACGGTCTGGCCCAAACGTGCCTCGAAACTGACGTCGCTCACAGCCGTTACGCCGCCAAATGATTTACACAAGTTATGGGTATGCAAAAAAGGTTCGCTCAATGATGAACCTGCCTTCGCAGCGGAGACCTTTAGGGGTTTTTGAAAACCCTAATCGATTTTGATTTTCAAATTCGGTAATTGTGATTGGCGAGGATTTCTACCCCCCTCAATCCCCCCTGCTAGGAGGGAAGTCAGCTCCTCACCCTAGCAGGGGGAGGTTGGGAGGGGGTAGAGTTGTAGCCTCTATTGCCGATTTGGGTTGTCAAAATTCATAAGGTCCGGGTTCAATTTGATTCGTCTATAAGTTGGTATCGTGGCGAGGATTCGGCCTTGTCCCTGACCTGGGTGGCCGGCTGCCTGCCCTTCTTCCAACTTTGATAGATCTCAGTCAGTCCTTGCACCACACCCTGGGGCATAAAAATCATGATGAGTACCAAGATGAGGCCGTAGGCTATCAACTCGTGCTCACCGCCGGCCCCATGCAGCAGGTCGTGCATCCGGGCGCGCAGCACCTCCTTGATCACGAAAATAAACGCCACGCCAAAAAGCGCGCCCCAGATGCTGGCCAGTCCCCCCACCGCAGCCATGCATACCAACGTTACGGAGGCCACGAAACCGAAGGGGCTTGGGGCGACCAGTGCCTGGAAATGTGCGTACAAGCTTCCAGCCAGACTGGCGATCATGGCACTGACAACCAGTATCTGAAGCTTGCTGCGGGTCGTATCCACGCCGGTAACGTTGGCTGCCACCTCGCTGCCGTGGATGGCCCGTAGCGCCCGCCCGACCCGGGAGTTGACGATATTAAGGGCGATGATGATGACCAGGATAGCCACCCCCCAGACCAGAAAGTAATACCTCTCCATAGGCCAGAGCTTAAAACCGTCCCCGATGGCCAGTCGGGGGATGCCGGATATACCGTCGCTGCCGCCTGTGATGTTATCCCCCTCCCGGAACAGGGTGTATAACACGATCCCCACGCCCAGAGTGGCCATGGCCAGATAGTTCCCCCGCAGTCGCAGGATGGGCTTGCCGACGAGGTAGGCAAAGCCCCCCGTCAAAATCATCCCTCCTAAAATGACCAGCCACGGCCACCACCAACTGCGAGACACCACGGGCAATACGTCGTGTCGGATCGCTAGGGTGGTCATAATAGCCGAAAAATAGGCCCCCAGCCCGTAGAACGCCGCCTGGCCGAGCGAGATCTGTCCGGCGTAGCCCATAAGCAGGTTGAGGCCCACCACCACGATGGTGAAAATGCCGATGCGAATCAGCGTGTCGAAGGTCACCATGCCGCCGGTGAAGTCCCTGAAACGGAGGCCGAAAGGCTGCGTGATTTCGATGCACCCCACGACCACAACCAACACGATGAGGACGACGATACCTACGACGTTTTGATACCTGTTCCTTCGACTTTGCTCAGGACAGGCTCTTCGACTTCGCTCTCCAGGTTCCATGCTAGACCTCCTCGATAGCTTGTTCCCCGCCGCCGATGAAGCCTCGTGGGCGGAAAAGCAAGATCAGAACCAGGATGACGAAGACGATGATGTCCTTGTAGCCAGCCGAGGTGACTCCGGCCCCGAGGTTCTCCACGACGCCCAATACGAGCCCGCCTACCACCGCTCCTGGGTAACTGAGCAGGCCTCCCATGATGGCAGCCACGAACCCTTTCAGCCCCAGCATAAGCCCCATGTCGTACGTGGGCCGGGTGGCGGGGGCCAGGACCATGCCGCCGACAGCGCCCAGAGCGGCTGCCAGTGAAAAAGCGAGGAGCGACATGCGGCCGGGATTGATGCCCATCAACTGCGCGGCGCGCCGGTTGATGGCACAGGCACGCAGCGCCTTGCCCATAATGGTGCGCTCGAAGAATAAGGCCAAAGCGACCAGGACTACCGCCACCACTCCCCAGATCCAGAAACTCTGGGCCTTGACGATCAAGCCTCCAAAACGAAGGGTGAGGTCTTCCATCTCCAGGGTGGTGAAGGCCGGCACGAAGTAAGGGCGGGTGCCCCAGATGATGAGGGCCATAGCCCGGATGGCAATCGTGGCACCAATCGTAATGATGATGAGCGCGACGACGGGGGCGTGGCGGGTACGGGCAGGGTAGATGGCAAGCCGTTCCAGGACAGCGCCAAGCAGGGTGGTCCCGGCCAAGGCCAGGAGGACGGCCAACACCATTTTTAAGGGGGGACTCAAGGGGCTTAATACGGCAAGCTCGGAATGATAGACCGTGACGCACAGCATGGCTCCCAGCATGACGAACTCGCCTTGAGCGAAATTGATGATGCCGGTTACACTGTGAATGACGACGAAGCCCAGGGCGATGAGGGCATAGATACTACCGCCCCGTATCCCGTCGATGACCAACTGTGCGTAGTGTTCCGGCCCGAAGTTTTTTTTGTAGCCGAGAAACAGGACAAGCGCGATCAACGCCACAATCCCCACGATCGTGGCCGACGCCCTGCCCCGGGTGCTACCAAGAAATTGTCGCACGTCGCGAATTTTTCGCACGTCGCGAATTTTTCGCACGTTTGCCCTCCCGATTATGGTCAGGGTAAGGTCAGGGGCCGGGCCGCCAAGAAGAGCCTCAGACCGGGTGCATTTCAATTTGGGGGAACCAACCTAACGAAGGTGTGCGACCGTTCGGCTGAGCTCACGACGAAGCCTACGGTCGCCTGAACCTTCGCAAGGGTTCGCCCCGGGGCTGAAATACGCCCCTCAGACCCCTAACCTACAACCGTATTTAGGAGCAATGAGCATCCTGATGTGCGGCCCTGAGACCGCACATCAGGATGACTACCGTTTCATTGGACTTACCACTCTTCCCCTGGGAATGGGACGAAAGTGCCGTCTTCAACCTTGAACCAACTGAAAGACTCGTCGGTTAGCCCATAGTGGTCGTCAGCCGAGAGGTTGAATACCCCTGCCGTGCCGGGCCAATCCTTGATGTCGGTCTCAATATAGTCCCGTACCGCTGCCCGCTGCTCCTCCAAAGTCAGTCCATCGGGCAGTGTTTCGAGTGCCTCGATCACCCAACCCAGGCTGTCCCAGCCATGCCCGCCGAAGGTGCTCACCGGCTGGCCTGTGTGCTCAGTATAGGCCTGGTTAAACGCCATGAACACGTCCTTTTGGGGGTGATCGTCAGGGATGTCCTCCGCGATGATCACCGGGCTGCATGGCATCTCCATCCCCTCCGCCGCATTCCCGGCCGTCGTGATAAAGTCCTCTGTGCACACGCCGTGCCCGTGGATGATCGGAATGTCCGGTATCGCATCTCGCAGGGCGATGGTCACCAACGAAGCGCCCGGCGGAATGGCGCCCACGACCACCACGTCACAACCGGCAGCTTGTACACCGGCCACCTGGGGGAACTCGGTGTCGGTGCGTTCGAAAGAGTCCTCATAGGCCGTCTCAAACCCCGCCGCCTCCAACGCTGCCGACGAGTTGTTGAAGCAGTCTTTGCCATAGCCCGTGTTCTCGTACAGATAGCACACCGACGTCGACCCGAGCGCCGTGGCACGCTTCACCTGCCAGACCGCCACGTCCCCGTTCGATTGTGCCACCTTGAACACCCAAGGCCGCATCTCCCCTGTGTCGGGATCGGCGATAATGGCCAACGAGGAAGCCATCGAGATGTACGGTACCTGGGACTCCTCCGCCACCTCGGCGATGGCCAGGCTGATGGGCGTCAAACTACCCGCTACCACAGCCACCACCTCATCTTCCTCGATGTACCTGCGCGCCACACTGACTGCGGTGTCAGGGTTGCTCTCGGTGTCGCCGATCACAATCTCCACCTCGTGCTTTACTCCATCCGACCCGACAATGATGCCTCCTGCTTCCTCCAACTGGGTGGCGATAATCTCAGCCACGTTGCGCTCAGGTTCGCCCAGGAATGCGCCACCACCGGTGACGCCGGGCGCAAAGCCGATCTTGTAGGGCGCTCCCATTTGGGTCTCCGGTTCGGCGGCCTGCTCGGGTGGGGGGGTAGGAACTTGGCAACCGGAGAGGACCAGCGCCAGGCTCAGGATCAGTAACATGGCAGCAATAACAAAAATCCGCGATTTCATTACACTTCTCCTCCATAGAAATGTGTTCACGATTTGCCGACTAACCGAGATGGTCTGGGTCAATAGAACCACCGATAACGCGTAGGGTTAACGGTGGTGCCCGTGCTCCGTCCTTGGTTAGGCTCACCCTTTGTGGCAGGAGTGCAACTACTCGATGTATGGCGGCTTCAACCGACAACGTCCTCAACTCCCATTTTCACTTGGTGGTGATCGTGTGAATAAGCTCCGGCGACAGGGTTTCTCGGAATTACGATATAAGATATCCGGCCCAAGGCCAGACGCCAGGGCCGGATCGATCAATTCGGACTGAGCCCGAGAACGGGTCCGAGATCGGTCAGCCCGCTTCGAACAGCGAGCGGGAAAGCCCTAATTGAAGATTAATAAGTGGGTGGGTTCCTGGATTTCGGACGGGCTTCGGGAACCCTGGGGTCTTTTGCCCAAGAACCCTGGAAAGACCCTGTGGTAATCTGGCAGTTGAGATTAACTTGAGCGAAGAGTATACACCAAGTAGACCGGTAGATCAAGCTCAGGTCGAAACCTGTTTCTGGATCGTCAGTGATACAAAAACCCCGCCACCCGGGCGGGGTTTGGTTGATTCACTTGTTTTTCCGTCGTTGCCACTTGTTGGTTTCACTACCGGACACTTTTTCTAAGCGAGCGGAGGCATCCTGAGTGTGTCGAAGGAGCCGAGGCGAGCGCCCTTCGACACGCTCAAGATGCTCGCTTCGGCTCAACTGGGTCTGACATGTTGCCTAATTGTGCAAAGTGTCCGGTAGTGAATTGTTGGTTACCCTCTAAACGTCAGCACCAATCCTACGACGGCTACGATTGCTCCTATGATGATACCCGCTATCTGATACGGCCCGAAAACGGAGTTTGAGCCTCCAAGGCCGAGCGGGTCGGCGAACAGCGACAGAACTAGAACGATGACCCCAACCACAAGCAAGGCGATACCTGCGGTCTTCCTGCTTACCATGTGTATCACCCCCTTTCCTTCTGGAGGTCTCTGCGCGTTAGAACGATCAGATCAGATCACACAGCAAAGTGTCCCATGCCCACAGTCCAACAGCCATATGGTTCGCATCGGCGCAGTCTTCACATTGCCCTAGCAGCGTTCGCAGGTGTGGGGGCAGAGTCAACGGAGTGCCGCAGTCAAGGCAATGTGTCGGGATGAGCTGTTCGGGCACAGTCTCTCGGTCGCATTCCGGGCAAGTCTCACATGAGACTTGTCGCCCACAACATGTGCATATTCTCATTGACGTCGCCATCATCATATTCCTCTTCCCAGTGGTGCTCTCCAGCCCTCAGAATCAAGTCTCCCCACTTTATATTCTATCATCAGAAGACTAGAGCTTAGCATGAAATTGATAGGAACTTGGTTAGAATATGAGGTAGATCGGCCATCCATAGCCGACACTTTTTTCGGAGGTTACGGCAGATCGACGCAGTTGCCGCTGCCCTGGTTCACGCTGTGATCCTCATTGGCGACTAAAATGCACATCTGGGTGGCACCCTCCGGTCGCTGGTCTACGGTATAGAGCGTGAATGGGCTGGTGTTCGGCTCGCCTGGGCCGGCAGGGTAGATGTGCCACGGCCCGCTCCCCGGAACTCCCGCCTCCTCAGGCGACACACTGTTGAAGAAAAAGTGGACGTGTTGGCCGGGCAAAAGCGGCTCGAAGCCGAAGGTCTCGAACTCGGCGACGTAGCGACCGTCCTGCACGGCAATGCTGTTGATACGCGCTGTGTTGTTCGGAGGGTAGGTCGTTTGCCCGGGAATCTCGACGTTGAATCTCCAGCGCCACTGGGTCGGCTCTCCATTCTCAGGAATGATGTCAATTTTGGCTAGATACTGGCCATTCTGGATTTCACCGCCGTATGGGTCTGGCCAGCGGCTGCCATTTTCGAGGGAAAGGATGGCGCAGTCAGGTTCCCCACCGCCGAAGACGCAATAGCCTGGGGTCTGCTCCTGTTTCTCGTAGACAACCTGTCCGCTGTCATCATTCACCTCGATGCGGAAGGTAACGTCCTGGATGCCGGCGCCATCGACTGGACCGGCGCGTGTGTCGAAGACCTCAACCTGAAAGACCATCCGGTCCCGGAAAACCATTGGATCCGTCACCTCTGATTGATCAAAGCCGGGCAGAAGAATGACGCGCCCCTGGTTGTCTGGCGAACTGCCCCGTAGAAAGTCATTGCCGTCGTTCCCATCCACAAGGCTTTCCGCAATCACCAGCTTCTCCTCGGTTGGTGTCGGCGTCGGAGGTGGCGTGTCAGTTGCTGCCGGTGGGGTGTCGGTTGGTGGCCCTGACGGCGTGTCGGCCGGTGGTGGCGTATTGGTGGGCGCAGGCTCGGGTGTGTTGGTCGGGGCCGCCGGGGTGTTGGTGGCAACGGCCGCTGCTGTCGATTGGGCAACTTCAGTCTCCAAGGTGCGGGTTTGGGCTATGGCCGTTTCCACGGCCGCTTCCACATCGGGTGTCGGAGGGGCGCTGGTTTGACTACATGCGGCCAGCAAAAGCCCGACGATCAGACAACCAATTACAGTGATGAGCTGGATCTTCATGGTTGTTCTCCTTCTAACTTTTGTACGTATTCGGTGGCAACATCATAATAGCGTTGGCAGCCCTGCTCGATAACCTTCTCGCGCAGGATCTCATCGAAAAACGCCTTGTCGCCTTGTTCGATACACTGTTGATAGGCAGTTTTGGCCAGTTCGAAGCGCGCCCGGCTTTTCTCGATGTCCTGCTGCCGGCGTAAGATGTCCCCTTGTTGGAGATAGGCAGCACCTTGGGCTTCGTATGCCTGGGCCAGCAGCCGGTGCTGGCGGGTGTCGGTCAGGAGCGGGGTCACCTGCTCCACTTCGGCAATCGCCAAATCCAAGAAACGATTGGCTTCATCATAATCATCCAGAAAATAGTGAGCCTCGCCCATCAACCGGTGGCTCTTGGCCAGCGCGATGCGGGCAACTGCCTGGATGACGGCATCTTCGTCGACCAGCGCCAGTTCGAGTCCCCTGAGATGATGATCGAGTGCCTGCTCCAGGTACTTCGGTTCCTCCAAGCGTGCGTCAGGCTCGATGGCAAGTGCGCGTTGCAGATAAGTGCTGCCCAATCCCACCTGCGCCCGGGCGTAGCTGGGCTCGATCTCCAACGCTTTGCGAAAGGATGCTTCGGCGTGGTCGGTCTGTTCCAGAAAGAGTTCCTCGCGCCCAATGAAGAAATATAGAAGTTCCTTGCCGTCGTTCTCCGGCCAGTCTGTCAATTCTACATCGGCGCGGCGGAGCGTGGCCAGAGCTTGCTCGGAGCGGCCCAGCACCTGCTGTGTGAGGCCCATCGTCAACCAGAACAGGGCATCCCCCCGTGTTTCTAGCTTCTCGCCAACGACGATATTGGCTTCTGGGCTGTCGGTATCAAATGGTACGGGGAGTAGAATGGGCTTACCCAGCCGGTGCGGTCCGACGATTGAGGCCGTTTCGTCGTTGACCTGCGGTGATAGGTAAAACTCCAGGTCCAGGCCCTGCGATTCTCCATCAGGGACCATGTTGCCGTAGATGACCATATGGGCATTGACTTTTTCGGCCAATTTGGCTGCCGACGCGCGTCGTGCGCCGGGCGTATCGCCGCGCATGACGCCAAACTTGAAGTTTTGTTCCGTGTCGGTCTGTGAATCGTGCCAGATTTCGATGGCGCGCGCCATCTCCATATCGGTGTTCTGTTGGTATTCGTCGTGGAGTGCCTCGAACAGCCATCGGCTGAGCACCTGGCCGTTGTCGGCCCGCCGTACCTTTCCGTTGCTGTCCATCTCGCCGAACTCGGCCACGGCGATGCGGAACTGGCCCGTCATCTGGGCCGGGTTCCAGATTGGCTCGGCCAAGGGGTAGACGAGGAAACCAATGATGACCAGCAGGAGTAGGGGGATCAGCAGCACCGGCAGTGTCAAATTGCGATTGCCGATGTTGATCTGAACGTTGCGTGTGCCGACGACGATGTTGCGTGCGCCCGGGCCTATCTGGGCGATGACGACGTCGCGGCGTCGTATGTTACGCACCCGTTGGATTTGGCGTTGTAGCCAGTTCTGGCTCTCTTTCTGTTGTGAGTCGTCTTTTGATTGCTCAGTCACGCTTGCAACCTTACCTTGCAGATCCGGCGCTGCGGCCAAATCGTCGCCTGACCCACGTGATCGCCGTCTCGCCAGCCTTGCCTATTACTCGACCCACGGCCGGCGTGGCAAACAGTCTGGCCAGCGCGTCGGTTATCTGGGGAACGCTATCCAGCAGCAGATCTCCCATTTGGGTGATTGGGGCCGCGTTGGGCGTTTCATCCTCGCCGGTTTTGAGCAGCTCGTTCTCAATCTGAGCCAGCATGCCCCCCGCCATTTTCACGGCGCTCTCGCCAATCTCACCTTCAACCTCTGCCAACGCAGCTCTTACCTGGGCCAGCTCCTTTTCGATGATCTGCCTGTCATCCGGTGTGGGGTCGCCCAGGGTCTCGTAGACGGTTTGGGTGATGTCCTTGCCAATCGCCACGTTTTGTGCGCCAGCGCCAACCGAAGCGATGATCACGTCGCCGTCGATATCACCCGTCTGAAAATCGCCGAAGGTCCCGGGTAGGTTGTCCCACCAGTACGGATCCCTTTCTGAGTCCATATCGATTTTTCCCTTATCCACTTTCCAAATTATTCCGTCTGGCGCACGCGTGAAGAGGGCCGGTGTGCCCCACTCCATCGATCCGTCCTGGGCCAGACTGATCGCCTTGCGCGCCTCGGAGGCAGCCGCGTCGATGGGCAGGTTGGCGACCAGGGCGCGGTAAAAGCTCGTCGTGAACTCAATTGCTGCCTCATCGCTGATCTCGTACTGCATTGCCAAAACGGCGGGCAACCCGCGCTGTACCAGGGCCGAGGCCATGCTGGAGAAAATGTTCCCCTTGTGTCCTCGGGCACCCTTGCAGGCGTTGAGCACTGCCAGCCGCAAGGTGCGGTGGTCGCCCAGCAGCCGGCCCAATTGGGTCGCGCTGAGGGGGGCCGAGTCGCCGTAGTCGTCAGCCAGGAGCAATAGGCTCTCACCGGTCTCGTCGTCAGTTGTCGCGTGGCCGACGAAGTGGAAGATGTGCCACGGACCGCCCTGCATAGCTGCCTGCAGGTCACGCCACGTTTGCCCCGCCAGCCAAACCGATTCTACAAGACCGTCCTCCTGCAACTTGTAGAGGGCGTCCTCTAGCCGGGCCTTTTCCCGGTCCACATCCAGCGGGGCAGCATCGGCGGGACCGGCGACCATGCCCAGGATGCGCACGGGCGCGGTGACGGCCAGCTCCGGGTCAGGTAGCGGCAGTTCGAGATAACGAACAATCGGGGTGTAGCGGGAGAGGGCGATGAATTCGCCCTGGCGTGGGTCGTAGAGAAACTCCCAGGGGATGGTCGCCAACTCCGGCGCGTTGATGCGCAACTTGATACGCAGACCCTGGTCATTGGCCATCGTCGTCTGCCGGCTCATGTCGTACACGTTGCGCACGTCGTCGTGTATCAACGCCTCGAATAGCTGCGAGCCAATGTGCCGCACTACCTGGGCGGGCCAGGGGGTTGCTCCCCCGCCGGTCTTTTCCAAATTACCCATTAGCTGTCCTAACGGCGTCCGGTCAAAGGGGAGTTTCATCGTATTTCGCGCTTGTCCTGAGGGCGAGCGCAAAACCGCCACTGGGTAGCTATTTCCCTGGCTTGGGGCGATTTCTATTTCAAAGTCCCGGTAGCTTAGTCTTTCTTGTGGCATGTTACGGGCCGTCAGCTTTCAGTTTCTCCAGGATTTCCCCGGCCGACTGGCGGATGTGCTCCCTCACCGCCTGGCCGGCCGCGACGGCATCCCCTGCCTGGCAGGCGGCGTATATCTTCTTGTGACCGGCGAGCACTTGTGGCGCGCGGTCGGGCAGACGGGTGTATAAGCGCCGGTACAAACTGGCGCGGTCCCACAAGCTGGACAGCATTCCTAGCAGAATGGGCCGCAGCGATGCATCGTAGATGGTAAAGCGGAACTTTCGATCGAGCTCCGGCAGGACGATGAAGTCATTGACGGCAATCGCTCTCTCCATTTGCTGGATGATGTCGCTCAATTTTTCAAGTGCCTGGGAAGAGAGGTTGGGAATAGCAAGCTGTGTAGCCAGCTCTTCCAGGACTTCGCGAATGAGATAGATCTCCTGGAACTCGTCGACCGAAGGCTCGGCCATGTACGCACCGCGACGAGGATAGATTCGAACCAGACCTTCAGCTTCGAGCTGACGCAGCCCTTCACGGACAGGGATGACGCTGACGCCAAGTTCCGCAGCCAGTGCTTGCTGATCCAGCTTCGAACCCAGAGGGTAACGCCCGGCAAGTATTGCTTCACGGATAGTGTTGAGTACGTAGCTTGAAATCGTCGGGGGGCCTTGCGCTGTTTTTTTGTCGTTTTTAGGTGGCACTATTCTGCCCCCTGTCCTCATGCCCTGAGCGTATTAGCTCTTAACAGCGGTTGATATTTTATAAATTACATCTTATATATCTAATTCTACTAGACAAGGTCAAGTTTGTCAAGAGCCTGAGTCAATGATCCCTACCTCAGAAAAAAGGTCTTCGGAAGTTTGATTATTAGACAAAAGCTATGCACTTCATTATAATTAACTCCTTATTGTCTCGGCTCTGTCTCTGCGGTCTAACTGGTGGTGAATAATGGGAGAATGTACACATCTCGACCAGATTAGAGAGGTCACGCCCAGTAGCGAGGGATGTTCAGATTGCATCGCGCAAGGTGATACGTGGGTCCACCTTCGTATGTGTATGACTTGTGGCTATGTCGGATGTTGCGATGACTCGAAGAATAAACATGCCACCCAGCACTTCCAGGACACAGGCCATCCCATCATCAAGTCCCAAGAACCGGGTGAGGACTGGGGTTGGTGCTACGTGGATCAAACCTACGTGGCGCCGGGTGATCAAGCGCCAGCAACGAGTGGGGATGCGGATGGTTCGGAGGGGGTTGTCCGCAGTTATCTGGTCATCGCGGGTCTTTATACGCTGTCTGCCTCGTTGATATGGGGTGTCAACACGCTCTTCCTGCTCGACGCTGGCCTGGACATCTTTCAAGTCTTCATTGCCAACTCGGTTTTCACCGGCAGCATGGCGCTCTTTGAGATCCCTACCGGCGTGCTGGCGGATACACGCGGGCGACGTACCTCGTTCTTGCTGAGTGTCGTCGTCGTTCTGCTCGGTACTTTGGGCTATGTCGCTGTGGCGGCAGTGGGAGGCGGTCTGCTACTCTTTTGCCTGATGTCGGTTGTGTTGGGCTTGGGATACACCTTTTACTCTGGTGCCACGGAGGCCTGGCTGGTCGATGCGCTCCAGGCAACCGGCTATGAGGGGGAACTGGACCGGATCTTCGCCCGCGGCGCTATGGTATCGGGTGTGACGATGCTCATCGGAACGGTCGGGGGTGGTCTGCTCGGCACCTTCAATCTGTCTATCCCGTTCCTTGGCCGGGCCGGGCTGCTGGCGGTTGTGTTCGTGGTTGCCTTTTTCACCATGCACGACATCGGTTTCACACCTCGCGCGATGAAGCTGGCAGATATGCCGCGTGAGATGAAGCAGGTCGCCGAGGCTAGCATTGCCTTTGGCTGGCATCAGACTTCCGTCCGGCTGCTGGTCATCGCTTCCTTCATTCACTCCATTCTCCTGTTTTGGGGCTTTTATGCCTGGCAGCCTTACTTCCTGGGGTTGCTAGGCGAGGATTTGCCCTGGGTGGCGGGTGTGATCGCCGCACTCGTCTCGCTGGCGATCATAGTCGGCAATTCGTTGGTCGAGTGGTTCACCCGCTTCTGTGGCAGGCGCACCACGCTGTTGCTCTGGGCCGCCGTCATCCAGACCGTGGCGGCGCTCGGCGTGGGACTGGCCGGGTCGTTTTGGCTGGCCGTGGCTCTGTACCTGGTGGTCATGGGCACGTGGGGTGTCTGGACCCCCGTTAAGCAAGCCTATTTGCACCAACTCGTCCCGTCCGAGCAGCGTGCTACGGTGATATCTTTTGACTCCTTGGTCGCCAGCGGCGGCAGTGTGCTGGGACAAACGGCTTTGGGGCGTCTGTCTCAGACGCATTCGATCGCGGCTGGCTATGTCGTGGGCGGGCTGACGACGGTTCTCATATGGCCGGTGCTGGTTTTGCTCCGGCGGCGTAACGACGCGGCCGATGTGATCGTGGGCATGGCCGGTGCACAGGGTGCCTGTGCGGCCCAGGGCATTCCCAGCGTGTCCGGCGTTAACACGACACCACAGACGGCGGGGGAGACTGAGGCTTAAGACCGATAAAGGTCTCAGCTATTCAACAGGTACTGTCCCCCATCAATCAGTAACTCGCCGTCAACCCACATAGTCGGCTGGCTGACGACGCCATCCTCGTGGATGGGGGCCGGATTCTCCCCTCCGAAAAAGATGTTGCGACCGATGGCGATATGGATGGTGCCCGCCACTTTCTCATCCGTCATCAGGTTGCCCTGCAATCGTGCTTTAGGATTGGTGCCGATGCCTAACTCGCCGATAACGCGCGACCATTCGCCATTCGGTTTGCGCTCACCCTCTGCAATCGTCTTCTCCAAGTATTTTGCTCCCTCGCCGCCCTCAATGTGAGTCACACGGCCCTTTTCAAAAACGAGCCGTACTGGTTCGGAGAGGGGCAAGCCAGGCAGGCTTTTGTCGATCACCAGCACCCCTTCGGCGCTGTCCTCGAGGGGCGCTACGTACACCTCGCCGGCCGGTAGGTTGCCAAGCACACCCTGGCCACGGAGGACGCCGGTGTCTGGCTGCCATTCGCGCCCGGCCACTGAGAGCCGCAGGTCAGTTCCCAGTGGCGTGGTGATATGGACCGATGTGCGTCCCTTTAACCAATCGGCCAGTGCCAGGGTGAGATCGGCGATCACCTGGTAGTCGGCGCTCAACTCGTTCTCCAGGACGCCATCGTCGATATAGATACCGAACCCATAGCGTACCTTGCTCTCACGCGCGACTCTTAAGAGGGGTATGTGAGCTGAACCTTCTTTGACGGTGTCGATGGTTGCCAGAAAGCGGACGGCCACGTCCACTTGGCTGATCAGGTCCAGCATACGCGGTGGGAATTCGGAGAAGGGACGCACCGCGTCGGGGATGGTGTACGTCCACAACTCGGCCGGATCGGCCTTGAGCGCCTCGGCCTGGAGCGCATCGCGCGCGAAGCCCAGCGGCTCGTCCACGGCAATCAACACCTTCTCACCGGCTTGCAGGCCCATACAGGTGTGGATGATATTGGTTGCCCAGGTGGGACTCGAATCGGTCATTGTATATCCTTTCTTGTAGGTAGGTAGGTTGGTTGGATGGATGGTTGGATGGTAGATTGGTAAGTTGGTAGATTGGTAAATTGGGACTCAGGGACTCAGGGATCAGGAAATCAGGGATGGTACCCTACTATGTGACGAAAAAGGGAATTATTTGCGGGCAATCATGTCATTTCGAGCGATAGCGAGAAATCCCTGAGACGGTACTTTAATGGCTCTACGCAGATTAATGGGGTAGATGAACAATTCAGACTGCCAAAAATCGAGACTTGGGACCTGATCCCTGATTCCCTGATCCCTGAGTCCCTGCCCCTACTTGAACATCCGACTACTACCCCGCTCTGGCTCTGCGGGCAGCGCCTCGTCGCGCTCGCGGCGGGCGGTGGCCGTCTCCGAGAAATAGGCCTGCCAGCGGGCGGGGGCGTCCGGGTCTTCGGCACCGTGACGCGTGATACGCTCCCGGACGCGGCACAGCAGGGGCGTGTTGACCGCGCTGCCGGCCACGATAACCTGCCCCTTGGATAGGGCGGGCAGCTCTTTGAGTAAATCGCGTCCCACCGACTCCACGCTCTCGGCGACCCGAGCTTGGTCGATAGGGTTAACGATGCGCATAATGCACTGGGTCATACACTGCGACAGCACGTCGCTGTCCAGCCGGCCCGGTCGCTGACTGATGAGGCCCACCGAGACGCCGAACTTGCGACCCTCGGAGAGGATGGTCTTCAGGATGCCTGTGGTCACCACGTCGGCGTTGGCCGGTGCATAGTTGTGTGCCTCCTCGATGAGGGCAAAGGTGGGATAGGGCAGGTAGGTCTCATCCCCTTCGCCGGCCAACCCCTTCTCGGTGTCCATGCGGGCCTGGTTCACGCGGCGCAGCAGCGTGGCCACGATGACCTGCTGTTCGCGCTGGTCGATCTCGTTGAGCTGGAGCACGGTGCACTGGCCGGGGCGAAATAGATCTTGCAGTGGCATATGCTGAAAGTCGTCGAAGATCTTGGAGTGGCCCAGGACCGAGTTCACCCGCCACACCAGGGCGCCGATGGTGGCGTCCTGCTCCAATTCCAGGTCGGCGTCCGGGTCGGTCACGGGATGGTCCTCGTCGCCGGCGCGCAGCGTCACCATGAACTGCGCCAGCGTCCACTTGTCGCCGTATTTGCGGCGCGTGGTGTTGAAGGTGCGGCCTAATTGATAGTGCATCTTCTCCGAGAGGTTGGGCAGTAGGTAGCGCAAATCGCCCAGCGTCAGGGAGGAGATGCGTACCTTGATCTGGTCGGGCCGGATGATGCGTACCTCTGGCTCGTAGCCATTGGTTCTGAATTCATCGTGTCCCTTCATCTCCTCCAGTGTCCCATATTCGCCGTGGGGATCCACGACCAGCACGCTGGCCCGGTTGTAGGGTTTCATCAACTCCTCGACGATCACGCTGGCCAGGTAGCTCTTGCCGGCGCCGGTGCTGGCGATGATGGCCAGGTGGGTGCTGGTGAAGCCCCGCACGTCGAGGGTGACCGGCACGGCGCCCGGCCCACGGCTGAGCAGCGAGCCGACGTGGGCCGAGCCGATATCGTCCACGCGTTTTTTGGAGAGTACCTCGGCCAGCGCATGGTCGTCGGCGATATAGATGGGGCTGCCCGATTCGGGTGGTACGCGCGGGTTGATGAAGTCGCCCAGTCGAGGATCGTAATAACCCAGCACCACCACTGTGACTTCGAACAGCTCGTGCTGTTGCTCCAGAAAGCCAAGCATAGCCGCCACCTGGGCCGGGGAGACGGCCGGGTCGGCCATAAAAGTGTCGGGGTACAGGCGCAGCGGTATCCGGCCGGTGACCCGCCCCAGGATGTGGCGCGTCTCGCCTTCGACCTGGGTCTCGTAATAGACGAACTCGCCCGTCTTCACCCGGCGCTCGACGTCGGGCGTGACGAAGGTGTATTCGTGCGCCGCCTCGCCGGGGCCTTTGGTAGTTCCAATGCAGCGGATGTCAGCGGATAAGCGGATGGGGTCCATCGCGTCTGATTGGTTATTGGTCATATGTGGCTACCTCCTCAAATTCCCCATGCAATGAACGTCAACGCCGCCAGCGTCGCGGCTACGCCCAGCCACTGCTGGGGCATCAAGCGCTCCTTCAAAATCAGCCAGGCCAGCAAGACCGTCGCGGCCGGATACAGGGAAGACAGGACAGCGGCGATGTCCAGCCGTCCCATCCGGGTGGCCAGGACGAAGAACGTATTCCCTCCCGTATCAAAGATACCTGCCAGGGCGATGAGCGATAGCTGGTTCCTGGCCGGTCGCTCCCAACCCCGGCGTACGATGGTCAGGATGGCCAGGAAACTGACGGACGCGATCCTGGCGGCAATCAATGGCCAGAACACGGCGCTCTGGCTGACCTGATCGATGAGTATAAAAAACAGGCCAAACCCTGAGCCGGCGGTGAGGGCCAGGCCCAATTCACGAGCCTGGATTGTACCCCCATCCCCACCACTTGAGAGCAGCCACACGGCGATCAGGCCCATCCCAAACCCCACCAGTTGAGAGGTCGTAGGCAGCCCCTCGGTAAATAAGCTGAATAACACCGGAATGGCCGCCGCCACCACTGCGGTGACCGGGGCCACGACCCCCATACGCCCGCTGGCAAGACCCATGTACAGAGCCACCAGCCCGATCGCGCCGGAAATCCCGGCGATGCCTCCCAGGATTAGATTGTCGGCGGCTGGTATGCTCTCTCCCAGGGAGAGGGCCAGGGTGACCAGAAACACTGCGCCGATCAGTTGTGAAATGATGACGACGCTATACACGCTGCCTCGCCTGCTAGCAAAGCCGCCGCTAAAATCCCCTGACCCCCAGGATGCGGCCGAGGCCAACCCAAACACAATCGCTAAGAATTCTGAACCCATCGCAAAAGACGTTGCCTTACTCAAGCCGTAGCTCGAATCGCAGTTCGTTAACTTCCTTACCCCATTGAGTTCCTATGCGTTCTTCTAACAGTCTGAATCCTGACTTCTCGTAGAGATGTCTCGCGGCGTGGAGACCCTCAAAGGTCCAGAGGTAGACTTTCCTGTAGCCCGTGTTGCGACAAAAATCGATAGCGGTGCTGATGAGCCAGGCTCCAATGCCTCTCCCACGCAGGGCATCAGACACGATAAACCACCGAAGATGTGCGTCCTCACTCCCGGCCCGGATTCCATCGATGGTTATGGAGCCTTCGATGTGGCCCTCCAGCGACGCGGTCCAAAAGCCGTCACGTTTTTCGTCATATCTTCCCAAGAATTCGGCGAGCCCGGTGGCCACCTTTGATTCGAAGAACACATTGAACCCCCAGTGCTCGTGGTAGTAGGTAGCGTGGAGTTCGGTAACTCGACCGATCGAGCCGGGGACATAGCCTCTTGTAAGCTCGACGTCTGGCATGCAGAGCCTCCAAATCCGTCCATCTCGGCTTATGCCGCTTAACGGCTGGTGCTTCTATCCCGCCGGCGCCACCACCGTCTTCCAGGCCAGGTTGCCGCGCAGCACGGCCAGTTGGCGGGCCTGGCCGGGGAACAAGTCCTCCAGCCTGTTGATCACGTTCAGCAGCAGATGGGGGATCAACGGGTCGCCCTGGGCCAGCAATAGAGGTGCGTAGGCCAACGCCAGGCCATCGCCCGAGGCTGGCGTGTGGAAGTCACGCACCTCGTCTGCCGTCATGGCTGTCACCCCGGCACCGACCGTTGCCGCCAGATGGGGGACACCCTGGTGCGTGCCGCCGGATGTTACCTGCCCCACCGCCACGACTCCCACCAGCGTTGCCTGCTCGCGCAGGTAGTCGGGTGAGAAGACCTCCAGGTCGGCCGGCGGTGACAAGCGTGGACCCAGGTTGCCGAACTCGGGATTCATCAAAATGGTGCTGTAGATGAGACCCACCAGGTAGCTGCTCCCAAGTGCACCTTGAGCAGCGTCATCACCTAGCCCTACCCGTACGAAGGTGCCAAATGCGTAGTCCTCCGGTGACGGAGGCGGCTCCACAATCTCACCCACGCTAAAGACCTGGCAAACGTAATCCACGTGTGTGTTTGATTTGACAATCTTACCGATGTGCATGGGGTGATCCTCCAAGATTCGGTGTCAGCGATTACGCTGAAGTATACTATAATTCCGCGTCAAAAACAACGAAAACAAGGTGCAAGGGTGCGCTGCACCCTGCCGAGAGGTCTCTCTTTTTGCTTTCTCCCAAAATGTGCTATATTACTGGGTGCGTGCAAACACGTAGAAGGAAGGACATCACGCGATTCTTTACCACGCTGAATATATCCTGGTAGGGTGGGACGATCCGCTCTACGCGGGTTTCATCTTGTTGTTTCTCATCCGGGCCAAAGTGAAGCAACCGTGGCCCATCTCACATCCAACGCGATATCCTGGTAAGCCCATCCAGATGCGTAATCAGGTTGGCGGTGACACATTATTGAGCCGAACCTGGCTTTCTAAACGTTTTAGGTTATCTCATATATGAATCATTCTTACGTCCTTGTGGTTGGAGCGGCTGGTCTGGATACCAAGGGGCGATCCGAAGGCCCTTTGCAACCGGGCACCAGCAACCCGGGCAGCATTCGCATCAGTGTAGGCGGAGTCGCCCGCAACGTGGCTGAGAACCTGGCTCGTCTGGGGGAGCGCGCCATCTTGCTGTCGGCGGTGGGCGCAGATCGCTCGGGCCACCGGGTCCGCGAGCAGGCGACCGACGCTGGCGTGGATGTGGCTCACCTGATCGAGAGTCCCGATCATCACACGGGTGCCTACCTGGCCCTGTTTGACCAGACCGGCGCTTTTTCCATTTCCATTGATGACATGAACGTACTGTCCGCTATCACACCGTCGGTCATTTATAACCGTCGGAGACTTGTTCGCGACGCGTCTATGGTGGTTATGGATGCCAACCTGTCTCCATCGGCGATCGAGTCACTGATACGCCAGGCGGCCAAATACGGGGTGTCGGTTAGCGCTGACCCCACCTCAGCCTCGTTGGCCGAACGCATCCGGCCTCATCTATCGTCTCTCTTTATGGTCACGCCTGATCTGCCCGAAGCCGAGGTTCTGTGTGAACGTTCCCTGACCAACACCCGAAACCAGGGTATTGCCGCCGCCAAACAACTGGTGACCATGGGCGTAGGCGTGGCCATCGTCACCCTGGCTGAGTTGGGTGTGTGTTATGCCACGCCCGAGGTCAGTGGTCATGTTCCGGCCGTCAAGACCCAGGTGGTGAACCGGACCGGTGCTGGTGATGCGCTCACTGCGGGTGTGGTCTTTGGGCTCCTCAACGATTTTTCCATTGACGAGGCGGTGCGGCTGGGGGCTTCCGCGGCGGCGCTCACGCTGCAATACTACCAGTCGGTCTGCCCGGACCTCAGCCTCGACCGTCTCTACGATAGCTTGGTCACCTGAAAATGAAACGAATTGTTATTATTGATGCAGGCATTGGCAACCTGCGAAGCGTGCAAAAGGCGTTTGAGCACGTAGGTGCGACGCCAACCATCACTGACGATCCGTCAGTCGTGGCCGAGGCGGATGCGGTGGTGCTGCCTGGGGTGGGCGCTTTCGGTGATGGCATGGACGGTCTGCGCTCGCGTACCCTGGACAGGGCTGTGTTGGATGTGATTGAACGAGGAGTTCCTTTTTTGGGCATCTGTGTGGGACTGCAACTGCTCTTTGAGGAGAGCGAGGAGATGGGGACTCATCAGGGGTTGGGCGTTCTTCCGGGACGGATCGCCCGCTTTCCTGCGCATCTGACCGTGCCCCATATGGGCTGGAATCAGATCGATCAGCGCGGCTCGCATCCCCTGCTGGCTGGTGTTCCCGACGGTGCCTTCGCCTATTTCGCCCATTCCTACTACGTCGTCACCGGTGACCAGTCCATCGTCGTAGCCACCACCGACTATGACGGTCCCTTTCCATCCATGGTTGCCCGGGACAACGTGTGGGCCATTCAGTTCCACCCAGAAAAGAGCCAACAGGTAGGTCTCACACTGCTGCACAATTTTGTGGAAAGAATCACAAACCACAAAGGGATTTGACAATCCATCCGTTTTTAGGTAAAATGTCCTATTGGAAAAAACAGAATCGCTTGTACGGATGGGAAACCTTGACCAACGTACCCGGGCGGTATGTTAGCGGCCGCCCCGCTCATTTTTTCCCTCCTGCCTTGATACATAAGGCAGGAAACTTTTTTTGTACTCATACAACTTTTCATAACCCTGCAATTATTTCAAACCTAAGGAGGTTAATAGAAATACGATGCACGGAATGACTAATATTGAGACGATTGCTATCTTCGGCGTGCTAGGCATTGCCTTCCTGGGACTGGCCTACGCGATCTTTTTGCGTAACCAGATTCTTAAGGAGGACAAAGGCACGAAGGAGATGCAAGACGTGTGGCAAAACATCAAGGAGGGAGCCGACGCTTATCTCAACCGGCAGTTGCGTAGCATCTTGCCTTTTATCGGCATCCTGATCGTGGCTTTGTTCTTCAGCGTGTGGATTGTCAACCCCACACCCGAGGCACAAGAGGAGTTCGGGGCTAACGCACGTCTGTACATCGCCTTTGGCCGCGCGATTGCCTTTGCGATGGGGGCCGGCTTCTCGTTGGCTGTGGGCCAGATTGGAATGCGCATGGCTGTTGAAGGCAACGTGCGTGTGGCGTCTGCAGCTCGAACCAGCTTCGGCGAATCGCTGCAGATTGCCTACCGGGCCGGCACCATCACCGGTATGCTGACCGACGGGCTGGGTCTGCTGGGTGGGACGCTGATCTTTATCATCTTCGGCAAGGCTGCACCTGACGCTCTGCTAGGCTTTGGTTTTGGCGGTACGTTGATAGCCCTCTTTATGCGCGTGGGTGGTGGCATTTACACCAAAGCCGCCGACGTCGGCGCCGACCTGGTGGGTAAGGTGGAAGCCGGGCTAGAGGAAGATGACCCGCGTAACGCTGCCGTCGTCGCCGACCTGGTAGGCGACAACGTGGGCGACTGCGCCGGAATGGCCGCCGACATTTTCGAGAGCTACGAGGTCACCATCGTCTCGGCGCTGATCTTGGGCCTGGCGCTGGTACGTATCACTGGCGATTTGAACTGGATCGTTTTCCCGCTGCTGGTGCGCGGCATTGGCGTGCTGTCGTCTATTATTGGTACCTATCGAGTGTCGGGAGGTACTGAGGGCAGCGGTCCCGACGCCATGGGGGCCATCTTCCGCGGTTTTCTCACCTCGGCAGCCATTTCAGTAGTCTTGTTTGGCATCCTGGCGTTAATCTATATGCGCGACGTGCCGGGTGGTTGGTGGCGTCCTTTTCTGGCCACGACGGTGGGTGTGCTGTTGGCCATTGTCATTGATCGTCTGACCGACTACTTTACCGGAACTGAGAATTCCCCGATCGAGGAAATCCGCGAAGGCACCGATGGCGGCCCGGCGACCACTATCCTGGCAGGAATTGGCGTCGGCTACGAAGCGACGGTGTGGGCTATCCTTGTCATCGCCGCCACCATTTTCGCCGCCATCCTCATCTACGGCACCATCCCTGGATACTCGGAGGTGGAGACGGTTGCCTTTATCTTATACGGCGTGGCCCTGACCGGCATCGGCATGCTGACCCTGACCGGCAACAACGTGGCCATGGACTCCTTCGGCCCCATCGCCGATAACGCCAACGGCATCGGTGAGATGACGGGCATGGATGAACGCGCGCGCCAGATTATGGCCGACCTGGACGCGGTGGGCAACACTACCAAGGCCATCACCAAGGGAATCGCCATCGGCTCGGCCGTCATTGCTGCCGTGTCCCTTTTCGGTTCCTTCATCACGGACGTGAGTATAGTTGATCCTGAAGCCCTGGCCAACGGCATCCGCGTGTCTCGCCCCGTTGTCTTCGTTGGCTTGCTCATCGGCGGCTCGATTCCCTGGCTCTTCTCATCCTTCTCCGTTAGAGCGGTCGGCCGTGCCGCTGGCCTGATGGTGACCGAAGTACGTCGCCAGTTCAAGATCCCAGGTCTGATGGAGGGCAAGGTCAAGCCCGACTACGCCCGGGCCGTATCCATCTCCACTACGGCTGCCCAGAAGGAACTGGTGCCTCTGGCCACTATGGCTGTGATCTCACCCATAATCGTCGGTCTGGTGCTTCAGGTTGAGGCGCTGGGTGGCTTCCTGGCCGGCATTATCCTGGCCGGCCAGTTACTAGCTGTCTTCATGTCCACTGCAGGCGGTGCCTGGGATAACGCCAAGAAGACCATCGAGGACGAGCCACGCGACCCGGCTCATAACTTGGGCAAGGGCTCCGAGCGCCACAAGGCCTCGGTGGTAGGTGACACCGTCGGCGACCCACTAAAGGATACCGCCGGCCCGGCGCTTAACCCGATGATCAAGGTCGTCAACCTGGTCGCGCTCATCGTCGCGCCCATCGTCGTGCAGTACAAGACCCTGGGTATCATTGGCTGGCTGGTAGTGATTGCCTTGCTGGCTGTATTCACTTGGTCCATCTGGCAGAGCAAGCGCAAGGCACCCGAGTTAGCCGATATGGAGACGGGCGCTGCCGCTGTGCCCGTTGGCGGGTCAGAGTAGATAAAGCTGACACCCGCTGGGCTCTCTGTAGAAGCTACTTCCCCGTAGAAGAATTAGAATGACCGCTGCAATTTTGGTTGCGGCGGTCATTCTTTGTGCGGGGGTAGGGTACGGGTGACAGAGTGGCGTTCCTTATTTCAGGGACCTGAGCTTACAAAAAAGGATGGGTATGGTCAAAGACCTACCCGCCCCACAAACTTCAGCGGTTTCTGCGTTATTCGGTGTCTTCAGCGGTTCAAGGTGTCCGTCACCGCCGCCGACGTGTCATTCGCCCGGGGTGCTGCCAGACGCGTGCCTCGGATCCGCGATAACTGGGGGCTTGGATAAGGAGATTGGTGCAGCGCGCCCGGTCGAGGAGACGCGACTTGAGCCGTTCGTCAATAGCATCGACATTATCGGTAGTGGTGATGACGGTCGGTAGACGGGCATTATAG
Organism: Anaerolineae bacterium; assembly: GCA_034412795.1. Lineage (GTDB taxonomy): Bacteria > Chloroflexota > Anaerolineae > 4572-78 > NAK82 > JAUVPY01. Next base: position 63,483 of record DAOUMD010000099.1, on the reverse strand, counting down.
CGATGATTGAATATCTGGTACAGCTTCTCTTGCGCCCAGGGGGTGGCGCTTTGGGTGCCCAGGTCGTCCAGGATGAGCAACGACGCGTTGCGAATTTCACCTAGGCGTTCGTCATAAGTGATGGAGCTGTCAGGGGCGTACGTTGCTCGCAGATGGTCGAGCAGATCGGGCACGACAATGAAGAGGGCTGGGTGTCCCTGACTCACACGTTCGTTGGCGATAGCCGCTGCAAGATGCGTCTTGCCGCAGCCGTAGCCGCCAGCCAGCAATAACCAGTCTTCCGGGTCCTTGGCGTAGTTACGAGCAAAAGTGAAGGCTTGTTGCAGACTGGTCGCTTGGTCGGCATTGAGTTCCTTTTCACGTAAGTTGAAACTATCAAAGGTCTGATCTTCGTGTAGGTCAAGGCTTGACAACTCCGAGGCGATCTGGTGGGCGCCGCCGCTTCGGAAGTCTGGAGCCAGGATGGTGCAGATCTGCACAAGGTCAGGATCGATCAAACGCGATCGGATGCGGATGTCTATGGCTTCCAAATCGATATTTGAGGTGATCACGGTTGGCAGGCGGGAATTGTAGCGATAGTTAAATATCTGGAATAGCTTCTCCTGCGCCCACTCGGTGCTGTATTGAGCGCCCAGGTCGTCCAGGATGAGCAACGGTGCGTTACGCACCTGGTCGAATCGTTCATCGTAAGTAGTAGGACTGTGAGGGCTGTAGGCAGCGCGCAGATGGTCAAGTAGATCAGGCACTACTACGAACAGGGCCGGCTGTCCCCGTGCTATCTGCTCGTTGGCAATCGCCGCCGCCAGGTGGGTTTTGCCGCAGCCGTACTCTCCCAAGAGCATCAGCCATCCCTGGGGCTCCTCAGCGAAGGCACGGGCGGCATCATAAGCCAGGCGTAGACTCATGCGCTGATTTGCACTGAGATCTAGATCGGGTTTGAAGCTATCAAAGATATGGCGTGCCAATGAATCTAGATTGCTAACTGCACGCAGGTCCGACAGTCGCCGTGCTTCCAATTTAGCTCGCTCGCACTGGCAGGGAACAATTCTCCCGAAGTGAGGATGTCCCACCGGCACGTCCTCACGCAAGTACCCGGCACCCCCACAACTCGGGCAGGAGGCCTGCGCGCCTGAAGAAGGGGGCGACTCTTCATTTGCTGGTTTGCTCTTTTGTTGATTTGCCGATTCGGACGGTTGATCAGTGTTCGAAGTAGAGGTCAAACTCGTCGTCGGTAAACCAGCGTTGCTTTGTCTCAGTGTCTGGCTGACGTGTTCCATCATCCTTACCTTCAGTTGACCATCGTTCCAAGATAGCTTGAATATAACGCCACTTGCGGACGTTTTGGGCGACTGCGATACGGAAGGCATCTTCAATCCAGCTAGCCGGGTAGCTTTCCTCTGCATCACGCAATTCGTCGGCCAGAATAGGGGAGAGCAGGCCGATGTTGTCTTCGTACAACTGGAAGATATTGGGCTGCGGTTCCGCCGAGGGCCGATCTACGGCCACCGCGCCCAGCGTGCCTACTTCGCCACTCTGGATGTGTGCCAGCGTCTGTCGCCCGCCCTCGCTGTTGAGCAGGTAAACGTCTTGATGGCCCGCCTCACCCTCAATGCTGGCGTGCAGCAGCGATCCCCGCGCCACCGCTCGTGCCAACCCTTGCGCCAGGACCGATTCTGGGTCATTGCCCAGTGCTCTAAGCCCATGCGCCAGCGTTTCGTCGGCAGCCAACTCAGCATGGGTGACCACCTGCTTTCCCTCTCGCTGCCGCAGCCAGATCACGTGTAGTGTTACCTTCAGTTCGGCCAAGTCGTCTATGGCCGGCAGCAGTTCGGCGAAGAAGAGATCCGGCACCGAAGTAAAACGTAACTCTCCGGCCGGAAATCCTTCAAACTTGCCATTCACCATTTGCTATTTGCCACATTATTACCATTGCTGATCGTTACGGTTATTCAACCGTAATGGGTATTTGCGGATATACATCCGCCGATTATGGGTTGCAGATACATATCTGCAACCATCAGGCTGAGTAGTTACTTTACCATTTGGTATTTGAACTCTAATATTCCAACGGTTCACGGCGTATTTCCAGATCAACGAATTGCGCCAGTTCCTTCTTAAAGTATACCGAGAAAATACCCGTGGGTCCGCTGCGGTGCTTAGCAACGCGAAGCTCGGCGATGCTGGGAAATTCGGTATCTGGGTTGTATATCTCATCCCGGTACACAAACGTTACCACGTCTGCGTCCTGCTCAATGCTACCACTCTCTCGCAGGTCCGAGAGCATGGGCCGCTTGTCGTGGCGCGACTCAACGGCACGCGAGAGCTGGCTGAGGGCCACCACCGGGATGTTCAACTCGCGTGCCAACCCTTTGAGCGAACGAGAAATGAAGCTGATTTCCTGCACTCGGTTTTCGGAGCGGAAGTCGCCGCGCATCAGTTGCAGGTAATCGACGATGATCATATCCAGCCCATGTTCGGCGTGGAGTCGACGGGTCTTGGTACGCATCTCCAGTGCCGAGATGGCAGGGGTGTCGTCGATATATATTTGGGAGTTGGACAGCAAGCTGGTAGCTTGGACGAGGGTGGACCATTCGTCTTCGTGAATGTTGCCCAGGCGCAGCCGTTGGCTGTCAATGCCGGTCTCGGCGCTGACCAGACGCTGCACTACTTGCTCATTGCTCATCTCCAGGCTGAAGATGCCTACCCGCTTGTCCCATTTGCGCGCGGCCTGCAGCGCGATGGAAAGAGCCAGTGACGTCTTGCCCATGCCGGGCCGGCCAGCAATGATGATCAGATCCGAACGCTGGAAGCCTCCCAGCAGCTTGTCGAGATCGGCCAGGCCGGTGGGGACGCCGATGATCTCCCCCTGGTGAGCGAATAGGTATTCGATGCGGTCGTAGAATTCGTCGAGCACCTGGCGAATGGGGACCAGATCGCGAGACGCCCGCTTCTCTGAGACGCCGAAGATGATGGACTCGGCCCGGTCTACCACCTCATCCACATCGTCCACGTCCTGGTAGGCCAGTTTGGCAATCTGACCCGCTGCATCAATCAGTCTCCGCAGGATGGCGGTGCGCTCGACGATACGAGCGTAGTATTCTACGTGGATACTGGTTGGTGTAGCGTTGATCAAGGTGGTCAAGTAAGGAGGACCACCAATCTCAGCCAGGTGTTCCCTGCGATCCAATTCGTCGGTCAGCGTCACCAGGTCGGCCGGCTCGCGCCGTTCGTGCAGGTCACGGATGGCCTCGTAGATCCAGCCGTTCCGCTGCACGTAAAAATCATCTGGCTGCAAGAAAGTGGCGACACGGATTATGGCGTCCGGGTCGATCAGCAAGGACCCCAGCACAGCTTCTTCAGCTTCTATGTTCTGGGGCAAGACTTTGTTAGGGGTGGCACCAGTAGCTTGTCCAGTGCGTTTAGTTGGCTCATTCATCTTCCGGTTATAATACTCGTCAAAACTTGTCATGTATGCGAGGAGTACACCGTCAGGCAAATTATAACGACTTGTAGTTGCGATTTTAGTCGTTCATTACGCGGGAAAAACGACTGAAGTCGTTACTACGAACCTATCAAAACTTATCTGACGGTATAGGAGTCCACAGGTGTGTATTCCCTCGCTGTTTAATAGAACATTTATTCTAATAGCTACTATATCACATATATCCTGCCCCGTCAAGATCAATTTTGGCAGGTTGTCGGAATAGGTAGGCTCGTGGTCGGGTGGGAGCATGTCCCACAACGCGGGGGTGCATCTTTGGGAGATGATGCTCCTGCCCCCACTAAGAGGGGAGTTTACCTAATATGTGATTTGCTGATCAAGTTAGTTGATTAAACGGTTCGATGTGAGCAAAAAAAGGGGGGCCTGCACTGTGCCTCCCTTTTGGAGATCAATAGAATGGCCTGCTAGGGCCGGGATAGAGCTTAATTATCGCCTAGGTCATCCAGATCCAGGCTCTCGACAAAGTCACGAAAGACAGCGAGATCCTCCGCCTCCTGTGATGTGGTAGCTTCTGTTTCTGCGGTGATTTCTTCCTCAGGCGTGATGGATGCCAAACCCATCACTTGCTCGGAGACAAAAATCGGGGCACCTACACGCACAGCCAATGCAATAGCGTCGCTGGGGCGCGAGTCAATCTCCATACTATCTCCATCCACGTCGATCACAATTCGCGCAAAGAAGGTATCATTGCGCAATTCACTCACAAAGACGTGCGAGACTTTGATGCCTAATTCGCGGATGAAGCTCTTGAGCAGATCATGTGTTAGTGGACGAGGGACCTGCACTCCTTGAAGCTGAATCGTGATTGCATCGGCCTCAAACGGGCCAATCCAGATGGGCAAATATCGGTCGCTGTCCGTTTCCTTGAGGACGACCACCCGGTGTTGGGTCATAAGACTAACTCGAATACTGTCAACCGTAACCTCGACCATTTCCCTCTCCTGTAGACGTTACCCCCTTCACAATTTCACGTCATCCCACTATAAGCGGATTATACCACAACCAGGGAGCGGATACAAGTGTTATTTTTGGTTAATTGGTCCTGTTGTGTCGCCAAATTTGCCAAAGTCCGATATAATCATAATATCTCTTGTGATCCTTCATCCGGTGTCCAATGCGCATTCTCATCACTTTGCTTGTGTACATTGTGATTGCGGCCCCCGCTGTGGGCTGTGGCGTAGATTCATCCCTGCCCGACGGAGACGCATCGCTGGCGCGTGCCCGGCAGGCTTGGAGGGACAACTGGCATGCGATATGGCAAGTTGAATGGGATGGTGCGCCGGTGAGGGGCCCTCTGGTGGCCGAGATGTGGCATACTGAGGATGGCCAGGTGCGCATCGAAACACTGGAAGCATCTACGCCTGCCCTAAATGGTTTGATACTCGTGGACGACGGCGAAACAAGCTGGCTTTATGACGCGCGTCACAATGACGCGCATCATCGTGACGCGCGTCACAGTCGTCTGGAGGCTGAGTCAGCCGAACCGGCGAGGATCCCTCTTTTCAGTGATGCTTTGGACGCGATTGATTGGCTGTTTCTCAAAATGGACGATGCGACGGTGGTTGTCTCTGGACGAGACACCCTGGAGAGCGGTGCGGCCATCCGGTTAGATGTTGCCCTGCCCACTGGCGACCGGGCGGTGCTTTGGGTCCACGATGAGACCGGTTTGCCGTCCCGTGTCGAACTACATTCGGCGATCTGGGGGGAAGTTTATCTTACTGCGCGCAGCGTCAGCATACCTGAGTATCTACACCCAGGCCTTTTTACCTCTCCCCACTAGAACAGAGGCGCTAATCACGACTACGTTTTACTACCCAGTTTCTCAACAGGAGGACATCTATGAAGATATTAGTAACAGGTGGTGCCGGCTACATTGGCAGCGTCGTTGTCGAGCAACTGATCCACGCTGGCGAGTCGGTCGTCGTCTTCGATAATCTTTACCAGGGCCATCAGGCTGCCGTTCATCCAGATGCGGTTTTCGTCGAGGGGGACTTGGCTGACCGGGCTGCTGTAGATGCTTTGCTCAGCCAGCACCGGCCAGAGGCAATAATGCATTTTGCTTCTCATACCCTGGTTGGCGAATCGATGCAGAGTCCCTTTCTTTACCTGGGTGAGAATGTCACCAATGGACTAAACCTGCTGCAAAGCGCCGTCGAGCATGGCGTTCGTCGTTTCATTCTCTCTTCCACTGCCAATCTCTTTGACGACCCAGAGCGTATGCCGATTGACGAGCAGGAACGCATCGTGCCAGGTAGTCCCTACGGCGAGTCGAAATACTTACTGGAGCGTATGCTCTTGTGGTTGGATCGGATCTACGACTTTCGTTACGCGGCTCTTCGTTATTTCAATGCCGCAGGTGCTTCCGCCGAGCGAGGCGAAGATCACGACCCTGAGCTACATCTCATTCCGATTGTGCTGGGCGTGGCATTGGGCAAGCGAGACAAGGTGACCATCTTCGGCGATGATTACCCGACTCGGGATGGTACTTGTGTGCGCGACTATATTCACATCATCGACTTGGCTCAGGCCCACATCCTGGCCTTGCGCGCACTGGACCAGGGGAGCCGTGTGTACAATCTGGGCAACGGTCAGGGCTTCACTGTAAAGGAGGTGATTGAGACGGCGCGTGAGATCACCGGCCATCCCATCCCTGCCGAAATCGGTGCCCGCCGCCCTGGCGACCCGGCCGTTCTGATTGCCAGCAGCGACAAAATCCGGCGCGAGCTGGACTGGAAGCCTCAGTACCCAGATGTGCACGACATCATTGAGAGTGCGTGGAAGTGGCACCAAGTCCATCCCTATGGCTATGACAATTAGGCCGCGTCCAAGAATAGCTTTGTGCATTTTGAAATATTTCACTCGGAATTTTGGTCTGAAAATAGAGGATGGTTCAGGAATAGGGTAACACTTTCTCAACTGGACGAATGACGAATGACGAACGACGAAGAGACCTGAGCCAGTAGTTGGTCCTTCGTCTTTCGTCCTTCGTCTGCAATTGTCACCATAATTTCTGGGACTTCTGAACCATGCTGAAAATAGAAAGTTATTTCTGGACGCTTCCTTAGGACCGTATCTTCTCAAAAAATGAGGGCGAACACCCAAGTTCGCCCTTGGGCCAGACATTTGGGTCTGGGCAGACACTCAGGTCTGCCCAGACCCCGAATTATTGGGAAGATATGCTGGACCTGGGTTACTGATCGGTCGGCGTGATGGCAACAGTTGTGGTGATGGTCGAAGGGACTGGAATTGGTGTTAGTCCCTCTCCTTCGCCCGAGGGCAGAGTTATTGGTGCATAGCCATAGGCGTAATCGGTGATCACCCAGCCTTCGCCTTCCCGACGGAGTGTGTAGGTAAACTCAAAACTTTCGCCGTGAACGGAGCGTGCTCCGGTGTAGGTCCACGTCTCAGTAGAGATGACATAAGCCGTGTCCGGCGAGTTCCCTGCCAGTACCTGCGGTGAGGCAAGATAGACAAAGGTCACTTCCAACGGGCGGACGTATCGCTGAGAAAGGTCCTGGGCAAAGGCCTGGGCCTCCACCAGTGCCTCCTCCCGCCAAAGCGTCTCCAGTGCTGCCAGGTTTCCAATGCTAGGCTCAGCCACGGCCGCGCGCAGCAGGTCGTTAGCTGCTTCAACGGCGGTGATGGCCTCGCTCACTTCACCCGCTGAGAGGGTGACCAGGGGGGTGGGTGATGGCGCGAGCGTGTTGGTGGGCAGTGGTATGGACGTAGCTGTGGGCAGTGGCGTGGAAGTGAGTGTCACGGGTGTGGCCGTGGGTGGAAGTGGCGACGGCGCGGGAGACGGAGTTGGCACGGGAGATGGGGTTGAAGTAGGTGTTTCTTCCCCTGGTGGTGGCACCGGTGTGGACGTAGCTATTGGCTGGGGGGTGGGAGATGGCAGATGCGTCGGCGAAGCCGTGGGGATCATCGGTGGCGTAGTTGGTGTGACGTTGGCTTGGAGGCCGGCAAATGGCGAGTTGTCAATGGCGGGTAGTATAACCCCACTCAGTACCGCTGCCAGGCCACCCCAGACTAGCAACCAAAACAGCAAACCCAACAGCAATGTCCCGATGCGTCCGGTCATCCCCCTCCGGCTGGAGTTAAGAACAATCGGCCCCATCCTTTGTCTGCCCCGCAGCGCGGCCAGCACCAGGAATGGACCGATGAGGAGGATCGTCAGGGGAAGTATGACTACGATGAGATACAAAAGGCGGAAGAGTTCTTTCATAATTCAGGATACTTTGTCTCCAGTCGAGCCCTGGTAACCTGAGTTCGGGCATTCGGCGATTTGAATTAGGGCACAAATGGCCGGGCTCGGACTAGATTCTCTGCTATTTAAACTGCCAGTCATTCTCTACGAATGGGGGTTAAGGGCAGCCCTTTTCCTTCCGCAGTATAACACATCTACACGCTGCTTGCCAATATGCCCAGGTTTGACCCTCTACCGGGCAGGTGCTATACTGATTAGGATACCGCTAGGAGGATATATGCTTGACTGGTTGCGCGAGCTTACGATGCCTCGCTCCACCAACAAGGAGAGCGCGCATCGCGAATTTGTGCTCAAGGCAGTTCTGGTCAGCGCAATCGCGTTGCTGGGCATTTACGTACTAACTGACTGGGTGATCATAGTGCCAACTCGGGGAACTCTTGCCTTTGGCAATCTCCTCTGGCTTTCCATGTTTCCCTTGCTACTGTTCGCATACTGGCTGGCCCACCGGGGGTACCTGACGCTGGCCAGTTATCTGTTCTTGGGGCTGACCACCGCGGCCACATTGTTGACAATGTATTTTCTGGGCACAAAAGATATCTCGGTATTACTCTTGGCGTTTTGTGTTTCGCTGGCGGGAATACTGGTTGGCTTGCGGGGAACAATTTTTATTGTTGCGCTGGCGACGCTAGCTTTCGGTGTGCTGGCCTGGGCCGAGTATGTTGGTTTGCAGCCACCCCCGGTCGCAAATACCAGGCTGGTAGACGTGATTGCCCTGGGACTGATCCTGGCCGCCTTGGTGATTGTGGAATGGATCTTCCGATCTGAGCGGGAACAGATTCTGCACAAATACCGCGAGCAAACTGTTGCGCTCCGTGCTGCAAACGAGGCCTTAGAGCAGGCAGGCGAGACTGTTGCCCGGCAAGAGGTCTTGCGTCGGGAATTGGCTTTAGCTCGTGATATTCAATCCTCATTGTTGCCCCAGTACAACCCGACGCTGGCTGACTTCGACATCAAAGGACGCTCACTGCCGGCTGAAGAGGTGGGCGGCGATTTTTATACTTACTTGCCCTTGACCGGTGGTCGGTTGGGATTGGCTATCGGTGACGTGAGTGGCAAAGGGATGGCCAGTGCCCTCTATATGGCGATCGCCACCGGCATCGTTGAGGCGCAGGCCACCACCAGCCCTGACAGCGCTGCCCTCGTCCGACAAGTTAACAACCTACTCTACCGGCGCATGCACCAAACAGGTATGAACACGGCATTGCTCTACACACTGTTTGACCTCACTCGTCGCCAACTTCGAGTGTGCAATGCGGGCCTCATCACGCCCATCTATTATCATAATGACACATATCATTATTTGGAAACCTACGGTCTCCCTTTGGGCGCTGTTGCCGGTGAACTATACGAGGAGCAAAGAATTGACTTGCAGCCCGGTGATGTGTTATTGTTTATGACCGATGGCATTGTGGAAGCGATGAACGCAGATCGCGAACTGTATGGCTTCCCAAGGCTTGAGGCTGTCCTAAAGAACTGCGATATGAATGATGCTCAGAGCATCCTGGATTGTGTCTATGATAGTGTATTCGAGTTTATGGGTGATGTCTCCCCTCAAGACGATATGACGTTGGTTGTTGCCAGAATGGGAGGACGGCGTCGTTCGGGTTAGGCTGTTCAGGAAAAATAGTTGTCCCAAGTTTCACTGATTTCGCCGTCATACTCGTGATTTTTGGGATGATTTAAATTCTGGAACTTCCTTAGATGACGCTTGGAAGCGTCCAGAAATGACTTTCCATTTTCAGGCCAAAATTCCGGGTGAAATCCTTCAATATGCGCAAAGTTATTTTTGGACGCGGCCTTGCGTCTTGGGGGCCAGGTGCTCTCATAAGAATAACACCGCAACTGAGGGCGGTAGTATAGCTTTGAGCCGCAGGCAAGAAGCGCCTGGCACTTGGTTGCTCAGTTGGTAGAGCCTTGGGGGGGTTACGTGCGTGGGGCCCACAGGAGCTGATCGCGTACCATCATGTCGGTCTGGCGGATTTTAAAGGCGAGATCGCCGGCCATATTGCGCATGAGGAGGTAACCCATCTCGAAGTCTTTCTCGCACAGTTGGATCAAGTCGTCGCTCTGGATGACCAATAGGCGCGTGCTCGGCGCGGCACAACGGGCGGAGGCAGAACGGAAACCTTTATCCACCAGAGCAATCTCACCAAACGACTGATCTCGCCGTAGCGTGGCGATGGTGGTTGGGCCGGGTGATACATCTGCCGAGATGCCCAACGTCTTGGGGTCGACTTGGATTTCGACCTCACCTTGAAGGATGACAAACAGCTCGTCGCTCTTGGTGTTTTCGTGAAAGATAATGTCGCCTGGTTCGTAACGGCGTTCAGTGCATATCGCGGAAATCCGCTGTAGCTGCTTATTGTTCAGGTCGGTAAAGATCTCTATCTGTTGGAGCAAGTGCGTGTAGGGCATCCTGTTGCCTCCTTACCCGTAGACAGGTGTTTGGCTCTGGTCGGTGGTACTCCGTAAGCGATGATACGCTTATCATAACATAGAGGATTGAATCCGTCAACGCACCCGATGATGACAGACAGTTTAATTAATTTCTGAAGGTAGGTTCTTCCATAAAATGAGTGATAAGTCAGATGCTTCGTTCCAGAAGGCTCGCGATGAAGCCATTCGCGCTCTGGTAGGCGGTGGTCTCACGCCTGAGCAGGTTTCTGCACTGAAACTCAGCGAGATTCATCTGTCCACCAGCACGCTGGTTATGGAGCTTGACGAGTTTGACACTCCTGTCTCTGCTCGTGAACGGCCCGTCAGTCTGAAACTTGATGCCAAGTTGCAGCGTACTCTGATCTCTTGGCTTGTAGTGCGTCCCGATGGCCCCAACGATCACCTTTTCCCAGGCGCAGGTACGGCGGGGTTGGATGTTGAGTCTATCAACCAGGTGGTTGCGGTTGAAAAGCAGGCTAAGGCACCAGTGTCCACCGAGCCGGTTGATACGGATGAGGCAACCCCGTCCGAATCGGAGAGAACTGGGACATCGCCAGAGTCTGTTCCGCCTCGTCCACCCAGGGTTGAAAGAGAGGGTGTGTCTCCTCCATCTCCTCCGCCTCCGGTCACCCCACAACGCGAAGAACCGGAGGCTGTGCCTTTGGATGAGATCGAGACATTGCGAAAACGTCTGGCCGAATCCTACGATGCCTGGGGGCCAGCCGTGACAGCCGCCACGGCCCGGCGTGTGGTTAAGCCCTCCCCAACGGAGGGCGTTCACCCACCACCGCCCGTCGAGACTGAACCCCCGCCTGACGTGGTTGACTCCGGGGCACCCTCCGAACCACCGCCGCATGAGGTTAGAGCTATACCTGTTGTGACTCCAGAGCCTGTGCCGGAAGAACTTGCGTTCACACCACCTGAACCGGAGCCAGAGCGTGGGCCGGAGCCGGTGGAACCACCGCCTGCCAGCCCGCAGGAGACTATGGTTGCCGGACCGGTGTCTGAACCAGCCGAACATGCGCTCGTCCCGGCCCCGGTATCTCCTCCATCGGCCGGTTTGGGCGACAGACTGAAAGGCTGGTGGAAATCAAGCGAGAAGGTAACGCTTAATCTTCCCTACCGGTCTGTGGTGCTAGCGGGCTTGACTCTATTGGTCATCGTGTGTTGCGTAGGTTCAGCCTTTGCCGGCGGGGCACTGTTGGGTTTAGGGCCGACAGGTCTTCTGGTAGGTGCAACTCCCACCGAAACGCAGACGCCGACCCAGACTGCGCCTCCTGCCACACCCACCCTTTCGCCTACGCCAATTGCCACCGTTACCTCGACTCCTACTGCAACCACCATAGCTACTCCCACGACGACACCTGCTCCCACCAGCACCCAAGCGCCGACATCCACACCGGCCGTTATCGTCGTCACTGCTACGCCAACACCGGAGCCACCAGCCACCGACACGCCAGTTCCGACCGACACGCCGGAGGGTGGCGTGCCACCTGAGCCGACTGTAACGGAAACGCCTGGCTTCAAATACCCGGCCCCCGACTTGATTTGGCCCGAAGACGGTTCGGCAGTGCCCGGTGTGATTAATATTCTCCAGTGGGAACCGGTCGGTCCTTTGGATGACGACGAGTGGTATGCAGTGCGACTGGTTTACCGTGAACAGGGTGAGTTGGTTTACGCTGGAGACCGGGTGAAGATCCCTGAATGGCGAGTTCCCGATCGCCTCTACTACCGGGCTGATGGGCCCGACCTGGAATATAGCTGGTACATATTCGTAGAGCGCGACAACTCAGATGGTTCGACGAACCAATTGAGTCCAGATAGTGAGACGTTCGTCTTCAGATGGGAGTAGCATAAGTTCCGGAATGTACTCCGGGAAGATGGGGGGCAGAGGGCTGATTACTGAGTCGTCTGACCACTACCGTCGCAACGAAGCTTGGAAGGAAGGAAGCAGTGAATAAGCGCGAGCGTGTCTATGCCGCTTTGCACGGCAGAATGGTGGACCGCCTGCCGATCAGTATGTGGCGACATTTCCACAAACGGGATCAGGTGCCGGAGCAGCTAGCTCAAGCGACCCTCGACTTCTATCGTCGCTATGACTTTGATCTGATAAAACTCACACCCAGCGGTCTGTATGCTATTGAGGATTGGGGGGCTTCTATCCGTTATGGTAACGACGACGACACACCCCCTCGACTTAAGCGGCCAGTGATCGAAGACCCCGAAGACTGGCGTGAGTTGGCTGCCCTGTCGGTGGAACAAGGCGCATTGGGACGTGAATTACAGGCAATCGCCGCCATACGTGACGAACTTGGCAAGGACGATGCCCCGATCCTGATGACGCTTTTCAGCCCTCTCACCCTGGCCTTTAAGCTGGCCGGCGACACGGTTCAGCAGCACGTGCGTGATCAGCCCAGCGATATGCACTTTGGGCTAGCGACAATTGCCGAAACGACGGCTCGCTTCGCAGCGGCGGCGCTGGCCGCTGGCGCCGATGGTATCTTCTTTGCTACCCAACTGGCTCGTTCCAGCTTGCTGACCGCCGATGAGTATCGGGAATTTGGGGAACGCTACGATCTTATCGTGCTCGAATACCTGAGTTCCCAGACTGATCTGGTTGTGCTCCATCTTCACGGTGAGAATGTTTTCTTTGACTTGGTCAATTACTATCCCGTGACGGCAGTGAGCTGGCATGATCGAGAAGCCAACCCCTCCCTGCGTGAAGCGTTGACGCGAACGCGTAAGGCGTTGATGGCTGGCCTTGATCGGAATCTACTGGTGGCCGGGTCGCCCGTGGAGATTGCTGAACAGGTGCGTGACGCTCAGCGGCAGACGGGCGGCATAGGGTTGATACTGGCCCCGGCTTGCGTCATCCCCCCCGAAACACCAGAGGAAAACCTACAAGCGGTGATTGAGGCGGTGCGTTATTAGGTAGGTGTTCAACGACCGGTCAGCAGGCGATCCACGGCATCGGTGAGCTGCGCCAGGTTGCTCACCTCGTAAGCGGCATCACACAGGGGCAGGTACTCGAGCGCGTCGCTGTCATTGGTACCCCACAGCCGGGGAGACTCGGGATTCAGCCAAATGATGCGCCGCGCCCGGCGCTTGATGGTTTGGACCAGGTCCAGCCTGGGATCGTTGAAGTTGTTGCGCCCATCACCCAGGAAAATAACTGTCGTGCGGTGATCCACCGCGTCCAGATGGTTATGGCAAAAGCTCCTAAGGCTGTGGCCCAGGTCGGTGTTGTAATATCCAGGTGGCATACGGGTCAGTACCTGTTCTATCGCGACCTCCGGTTGGTAGACCGCAAACTCCTGGCTGACTTCCTCGATGTCACTGATGAAAGCAAAGCTACGCGCTTTAGCCACTTGATCCTGTAGTTCGTAGATCAGGTGCAGCATAAACTCAGCACAATGGCGCACCGAGGTGGAGACATCACAAATGAGAGCCAGTTTGGGCTTGAGATGGCGGTGCTTGTAGCGTAGATCAAGGGGGACGCCACCGTAGCGCAGGTTGGCACGGATCGTGTGCTTGGCGTCCAGAACACCGGACTTAGCCCGCTTGTGGCGCAAGGCGGCTCGGCTACGCAATTGGGCTGCCAGACGGCGAACCTGGGTGCGCAGCTCGTCGGCCTCGGACTGGCTGAGGTTGCGGAAGGGACGGTGCATCAGGTCCGGGCCAGGCCGGCGTGGCGGTTGGGCCGCCATCTGCCGAGCGATACTCGTGCCCGCGTACTGGCCTACCTGTTCGGCCAGCGCCTCTTGATTGGCCTGTACCATATCTTGCAATTCCTCGATCGCTTCCTGACTCATGCCGGCCTTGGCCAGTTCCTCCCATAGTTGTTCCAGCAATTCCTCTAATTCCTCCCAGCCCATAGCCTGCAACATACGCTGCCTGAGCCACGGCTGCTGTGCCGGGTGTGAGGCTGACGCCAAGCCGGCTTGCTGCCGCGCCTGTTCAAGTGCTTCCTGACTGAGAGCCTGCCCTGACAGCAGATGGCGCAGGAGCTGGAGGAGCTGGCCCAACTGGTTGGGCTGGTCAGATGGTTGACCACCTGGGTGCATCTCATCCTGCTGCATCTGACTCAGCAGGGCGCGCAACGCGGCAGCCAGCATCGCACGCTGCTCGGGGCTAAGCTGTTCCTGAGGATTAATGAAGGGTGGTTCACCGCTTGCGAAAAAGAGGGTGAAGAGCTGCTCGAACGTAGGCAGGTCACTCGCTTCCTTGACCAGCGTGGTGCGCAGCGCGGATCGGAAGATGTCCCGGTCCATCACACCTATCTGCTCCACGGCACGGAAGGCATCGCTGCTTTCGGCGATGGAGACACGCACCCCGGCCGCGCGCAGCCCGGCAATGAAGTCAACCATTCGCTGTTCCATCGATCGTCTCCCTATTCAGCCTGGTGATAACGCCAGTAGGAACGATGGACGTCCAGATCGCTGATTGTGTGCGTTGAGCCATCGTCCGAGTGACGGTCCAGGGCGTGTCGTGCGCGCATCATATCCGCCTCGTGTTTGAGCAGCACGCTCAGCGTATTGTCCAGGGTTTCTCGATCCAGCGATGTGGCGTTGAGCGCAACCAGCGCGCGCGCCCAGTCGAGGGTCTCGCTAATGCTGGGGTCCTTTTTCAAGTCGAGACGTCGCAGGCGATGAACCACTTCCACCGACTGGCGGGCGAGTTCCGGACCCAGATCGGGTACCTTGAGCCGCACAATCTGCAATTCCGTCTCAACCGAGGGGTAGTCGATGTAGAGGTAAAGGCAGCGGCGTTTGAGGGCCTCCGACAGTTCGCGTGTGTTGTTACTGGTCAGCAGCACCAGCGGCTGGTGACGAGCACGAACCGTTCCTAGCTCGGGGACGCTCACCTGGAAATCGCTGAGCACCTCCAGCAGAAAAGCCTCGAATTCGACGTCGCTGCGATCGATCTCGTCGATCAGGAGCACCACCGGCTCCTGGGCGATAATGGCCTGCAAGAGAGGGCGCGGCAGGAGGAATCGTTCCGAGAAGAAAACATCCTCTTCGGCGGCCAGGCGGTCGGCAGCGTCGGTCAGCGAGTTGGTATCGGCCAACAAATCGTGGAGCTTGTCGCGCAGAAGCTGGGTATAGAGCATCTGCTTGGCGTACTCCCATTCATACAGCGCCTTGGTTTCGTCCAGGCCCTCATAGCATTGAAGCCGGATCATCTCCCGGCCCGCAATGCCCGACCATGCCTTGCCCAATTCGGTCTTACCAACGCCAGCCGGCCCTTCCGCCAGGATCGGTTTGCCCAACTGCTCGGCCAGGTATAGCACGGTGGCGATCTCGTCGGAGGCGATGTATTGTTGCGTTGTTAAGGTTTCTTTTAGATTTGAAGTGTTGTTATCCAAAGTCTATTCCCCTTTTCTAAATGACCTATCTCGAATTTGAAATTGACATAATCTTACACATTCGCCGGTCGTCGTTATCCCTGTCACTCACTTTCCTCGATATGACTGTTCATCCAATCCTGTCGGGCTGAGAAGGCACCACCGGCTTCGCCATTTCTGGAAGCCAGAATAATCATACCTATGACCAGCCCCCCGAGCAGCAAAACGCCGATTGAACCAACAATCAGTAGAGCAGTTACCACCATTATTCAAGACCTCGTGTTATCACCTATCTGCCTATAAACTATCTGTTGTTTAGATATAATGTAGGTTCAAATGGTTAAGTTTAGATTAAAAAACTGGCCTCAATTACTACAAGTGAGCAATGAGGCCTAACAGAGAGTTGATCTGTTCGATTAGATGGGGCTATCGTAACACAACGAGCACACAAAAGCAAATGGTATCGTGGGAGGGATGGAAGGGTGGAAGACTGGTAGATTGGTAGATTGGGAAATTGGTAGATTGGGGTTAGGAAGTTCTGCCTACTTCGACGTGCCGACCTGGCAATCTCAGTAGATCCGAAATCTGCTCCAAGGGAATTGCCAAATCCTCGTTTTCGCCTGGATTCCCTTGGGCATTGCCAAGCGTAAGTGTGGCAACCCAGGCCGAGCAAAATCGGATCTACTGAGTCCAATTGTTATTCTGCACCCGCAGCAAGTGTGTGAGACCCAATATCTCGTTGACCGCTACAGGTTCTTGAAGATTATTGGTAGGAATATGCAGGTGATCTCGTCGGCACCAAGGTCCGGCGCGAAACCGCAGGGTCGTGGGAAGCCGTCAATATCCGTCTTGGCGCCGGCATCCACCCCCTTGTCGATGGCCGCCGAGGCTAACGTCAGGTGATAGCCGTCATCCCCGAAGGCTGGGTCGCCGGTGTGCTCGTTGTTGACGACGATTGTGCCCGGCCCGTCGTAGTTCGTGCCGTTGTCGTGCCACAGCACGCCGTTGAGAGTGGCTGTATTGCCTGCCTCGACCGTGATCCCCAGCGTGTGGCTCGCCAAGATCGTGTTCGTCATAGCCACAGTGCTGAGAGTGCCGGTGATGTGAACTCCACTGCCGTCCCCGCCGCTGTTGCGGGCGATGGTAGTGTGCAGCAAATCGGGGGAGGAGTCCGCGATATACAGACCACTGCCTGCAATCTCGACCTCATTATCGGTGACCACGTTATTGGATATGGTGGCTGTAGAGTTTATCAGGTATAGCCCACCGCCGAAGGCGGCTATGGTGTTGCTGGTGACTATGTTACCAACTAGGTTCACATTTGTGCTGTTTTCGAAGTAGAGCCCCGCTCCGTAATCCGCACCATTAAGGGGATAGGTGTCGTTGTCGGTGACGGTATTGCCAATCAGTGTCACGTCGACGCTGCTTTTAAACTCGGCCCCACCACCACTTCTATTCGCGGTATTGCCGCTAATCACATTATTTGCTAATTCTACACCGGTACTACCGCGGACACTTAAACCGCCGCCCCCGGTGCCAATATTATTAACGATAACGTTATCAGCCAATTGTATGTTGTTACAGACATTAAAAAGCAGTCCGGCTCCGGCAATACCATTGTTATCGCGAATAACATTGTTGGTTAGCGTCATGTTGCCACTCGACTCGCAGGATAAGCCGCCGGCGTGACTACAGTTTGGGGGACAGGGTGTGCCACGAGAGCGGTTGCCGACAATTGAATTGCTATTGAGTGTTGCACTGGGGCTGTTGGTGAAGTGCAAACCTCCGCCGTATCCAACATCGACGATGTTCCCGCTGATCGTGTTGCTGATGAGTGTTGCATCAGGACTGTCAAAAAAGGCCAAACCGCCTCCCTCGGGGAATTGTAGGCCCGCCACATGGTTGTCGCTAACCGTGTTGCCAGTCAAGGCCGGGTTTGCGCTGTTCTGGAAATGCAGTCCACCCCCGTAGCGAGCGAAGTTGTCGGACACTTGGTTGTTGCTCATAGTAACTGTGGCGGAGATGGCATACACGCCACCGCCAGCGTCGCGATCATCCATTCCTGCTAGATGCCCCCCTAACCCACTCGCATCGCCGTTTATAAGGCGCAGCCCTTCGATGGTGGGGTTGATGTCGCCCGTGACGTAAAGAACACGACCTTGATCGCCTGCATCCAAGCTGGTCGGGTTAGCCACGGGGTCAGGTGGGTCGGTAAAGGTGTCGGTGTAGCCGCCGCGGATGGTCACTGTCTTGTCGATATAGACCACCTGGGTGACAACTCCGGTCGTCGTGATGTCGTTACGGGGACGTACATGCAAGTCGGTGTACGTACCGGTCGCCACGCAGATTACATCGCCGGAACCGGGCTCGTCCACGGCGTGCTGGACGGTGGCGCAGGGGGTGCTGCTGTCCGTGCAGTCGTTGCCACTGTCATCCCCGGTGGGGGCCGGTGCCACGTAGCGGACGGTGGGGCCTTGAGCCAGGGCCAGGTCAGGCGAACGGAAAGCGCCAATGGAAAGTAGACAAACGATAGTCAAGGTCAGGCCCAGGGCCAAAGCCAGCCCCAGGCGAAGTGTGCGCGAGTACTGCCAGGTTGTAGGTGTTGACACGTCATAACCTCCTCGTCGAGAAAGGGTTCAACACCGGCAATGCTTATCAACCGCGTTCCCCGGTTGCCGGTCCAAGGAGCGCGTCACGTATCGGTTTGCTTCATAGGCAACACCTCCCGCGAACGCGAGCCCCATTCCGGGATCGCACAGGAACTGAGAACACCAATTGCACTGGGGCTCACGCTAGTGGTCTGTCAACCATGATTTGGGGAGCAAGCATGCCCACGTGTGGCCCGGCATCTACCTGTTTTTCAGAATGATCGGAAGATACCGGCAGCTAATCTCATCTGCACCCAGGTCGGGGCCTAGGCGACACGGTCGTGGGTCGCCGTCAATGTCCGTCTTGACGCCTGCATCCATCCCATTGTCGATGGCTGCCGAGGCAAACGTCAGGTGATAGCCGTCATCCGCGAAGGCCGGGTCGCCGCTGTGCTCATTGCTGACGACGATTGTGCCCGGCCCGTCGTAGTTCGTGCCGTTGTCGTGCCACAGCACGCCGTTGAGGCTAGCCGTGTTGCCATTCGCCACATAGACGCCCACCGTTTGGCTGGTCAGGATGGTGTTTGTCATAGCCACCGTGCTTAGGGTACCGGTGATGTGAACCCCGCTGCCGTCCCCGCCGCTGTTGCGGGCGATGGTGGTGTGCAGCAGGCGAGGGGAAGAGTCCGTGATGTACAGTCCGCTGCCTTCAACCTCGACCTGATTGTCGGCAATGACGTTGTTGGTCATAGTGATGTCGCTGCTGTCCAGATACAGGCCGCCACCGAAGGTGACATAAGGGCCGTTGTGGGTGATTCTGTTGTTGATCAGATTCACACTGGTAGAATCCTCAAAGTGTAACCCACCCCCTCCTATGCCACTGGCACTCCAGGTGTTGTTGCTGATAACGGTATTACCAATCAGCGTCACACTATCAGCTTCGACAAAATTGGCCCCACCACCTTGGAAAGCCCAATTGCTACCGATCATGTTGTTAGATAACTCAATATAAGCACCATCTTCTAAGCTTAAACCGCCGCCGTAACGGCTATAATTTCCAGCGATCATATTAGCGACTAGTTTTATGTTGTAACAAGCCAAGAAACGGAGTCCACCCCCATAGTCATGACCCCAGTTCTCGCGAATGACGTTGTTGGTCAGCGTCATGTTTTCACTCCAGCCGCAGTATAATCCGCCTCCGTCATCATAATTGTCGTAAGGACCTTGTGCCTCGTTGTCAATTATCGTATTGCTGGCGAGTGTTGCATCGGGACTTTTGATAAAGAGCAAACCACCGCCATTAGTAGCGCCGTTTCCGCTGATGGTATTGGTGGTCAATACTGCGTTTGAACTATCTCTGAAGAACAATCCACCGCCGTCCGTAGCACGATTCTCACTGATCGTATTGGCCATCAACATCGCGCCAGAGCTATTCTCGAAGTACATTCCACCACCCTGTCCGGACACGTTACTGGAAATCATGTTGTTGCTTAGCAGTACACCGTTGCTGTTAAGAACGTATAGCCCACCACCGTTGCCATGGCGGTGGTCAAGGTGATCATAGATAGTGTTGTTGAACACTTGGTTGTTGCTGAAGATTGCTGTGGCAGTGATGATGTACACCCCACCGCCGGGGTGCTCCCCTGTTACTCCGCCGCCTAACCCATACGCCTCGCCACCAGTGACGCGCAGCCCCTCGATCGTGGGACTGATATCGCCGGTGATGTAGAGCACGCGTCCCTGTCCTTGGGCATCCAACGTGGTCGGGTTGGCCTCTGGATTAGGTGGGTCGGTAAAGGCGTTGGTGTAGCCGCCGCGGATGGTCACTGTCTTGTCGATATAGACCACTTGGGTGACGACTCCGGTCGTCGTGATGTCGTTCCGGGGACGCACGTGCAAGTCGGTGTACGTACCGGTCGCCACGCAGATTACATCGCCGGTACCGGGCTCGTCCACGGCGTGCTGGACGGTGGCGCAGGGGGCATTGCTGTCCGTGCAGTCGTTGCCGCTGTCATCCCCGGTGGGGGCCGGTGCCACGTACCGGATGGTGGGATCCTGTGCCAGGGCCAGGTCAGGCGAACGGAAAGCGCCAATGGAAAGTAGACAAATGATAATCAAGGTCAGGCCCAGGGCCAGAGCCAGCCCCAGGCGAAGTGTGCGCGAGTGTTGCCGGATCGTGGGTGTTGACACGTCATAACCTCCTCGTCGAGAAAAACGCTCAATACAGACAGCATCGATCCGCGTTCCCCGGTTGCCGGTCCAGGGAGCGCGTCCGCACATTGTTATCCTATCCGTGTAAATCTGTGTTCATCCGTGAGCCATCAACTGGGCGGTTTGAGGCAAAGCTTCGCTAGATAATGGCTTGTTAATTACACATCTTGTTGGCTAGAAACGAGGGAGCCGTGGATGAAGTCAAATCTCTGGTTGCCCTTGTACACCGATCGAGTGTACTCGACGGGACGACCGTTTTTAAGATAGGCTCGTCTGGCGCATCACCAGCACAGCCGAGGGGTGGGGGAGGAGGAGGTCTTCTCGCTCATCAGCATCGGCCAGCCGGGCTTCAAACGAATTGTTGGCCTTGACCGGCACCGGCCCGTATTCGTCACTGAGAACACTGTAGAGCGAGTCCTTGGCAAGATCTTGCTTCAGGATATTGGGGCACAAGTTGGAGGGGAGATAGGCTGCTTGCAACACACATGCCTCATCATCAATGAGGCGCAATCGCTTAATCAATACCACCTCAGAATCGGTGGGGATTTGCAACACGCTGGCTAACCTCTCCGATCAACTCATTTAACGCCCGGCGGACCGTAATACGGCTGACCCCGAACTGGTTGCAGAATTTGCGCTCCGACGGCAAACGTCGGTCGGGTTCAAGCTCGCCACCTTCAATCCGCTTGAGCAGGTATTCCTTGAATTGGATATACAGGGGGATAAGACTGTCTTTGTTAAGCAAAGCTACTGATACCACAGCTTTTTGGTGATTATCATTTAGAATAACTGATGATTATGACCAATATAACATATCACAAGATCGATTCCCTGTCAAGCATTTTCGCTGGTTGGAAGGCATGGCGCGTATGGATGCCCAGCCCAGTCTTCCAGTCTTCCAAATTGTCGAGCCACGTCCACAGCGTGGGCGATCTGCCCGCGGCGCCATTCACTGGTGCCCCAATAGAGGACTACCCCCTGATGCACTAGATCGTCCATAGCGCGCACAACCTCTTCTATAGGGGGCTCAGGGTCATAGCGATGACAAAAGTACAGGTCCAGGTAGTCGGTGCCCAGCCGTTTAAGCGAATTGTGTGTGTCAATCAGGTGAAGGCCGGTCGGCTGGTTGCAAAGTTTTACGCTAAATTTACGATGGGGGGTAGCTTTTTGGCATCAATCTGTGCTAAACTGAATCCAGGTGATCTGGGGCAATCCCCATCAAGAAGCGGGGGAAGGAATAGCGGGTAGTAGATGGGTAATAACATTTGGGAGGAAAAATGGATAGTACATACGAAGAGAAGCGCAAACCCAAAATCGGCTTGATCCTTGGTGCCGTCATTGGCTTGCTCCTGATTTTGGGTACCTTGTATCTTGTCTTTTTCCAGGGTACCTTTCCCTGGGGCTCATCGATCAAAGCACGTACGCTCACCAGCTTGAACCTGCGCCAGGGGCCTGGCATTGGGTATCCTACGAGCGGCGGGGTTCCGGCGGACACGGAGGTCACAGTAATAGGCCGCAATGAAGATGGCTCGTGGTTGGTGGTTAAGACCGACTCTGGGAATGTATGGATGACCGGCAACCCAGAATTTGTCGAAATCGACGCCGCTGCCCTGCAGAAGCTGCCTGTAGTCAAAGCACCTCCCCTGGCTTACGACGTCAACAATGTCCACGTTAATCAGGTAATGAATCAGATCCCGCTTGTCGTCTATCACAATGGTCATTTCACGTGTGCCTCCCACGCTGGGTTGAACAACCTGCTGACTGCGTCGGTGGCGGATGGCAACGTGATCGGCCCTCACTCGGGCGATTTCGCATTGGTAAACAAGGGAGGCAACGTATTATTCGAGTACTCCCAGGGTAGCCTGCGCTTGATACGGGACAACCCCATCGCCAGGTTTGACGGCGATGAGAAGTATTTGCCACTGGATGTGGCCCTGGGAATGTTTGAAAATGGCGAGATCGTTTGGACCGGTCATTTTGGGGAATGGCCCGCACGAGGCGTTCCCGGTTGTGACGAATCGTCAAAGTCCGGATAAGTCGTTTTCTTCCTCCTTTCTACGCCTGGGTGGTCAGGCGGTGACCTTTCTGGTTTTCTCCTTTCTCCGAGACAGGCAAGGGTAATTCCCTTGCCTGTTCTTTTTCTCTTGTTATTTACGCAAAATTTATGCACGATTGGCCAAATATAGAGTATAATGGTAATGGGCCAGCGCGGATTCATCCACTTCCTGTATCTCTTCGGCTTCCCTTTCCCCCGCGTTGGCCTGGTTTTTTTTACTAAGGATTGAGAATTAAATAACTTCCTCATAGACAGCCCCTGGCCGATCCATAACCCCTTGTTCTCGAAATATTTATGCTTCTTCCATCAATTTGGCGATTGTATGGCTAGAATGATATAATGCTCGCAACTTTCAGCGATCTGTCAACGGTGATTTGAAGGGTAACAGCCATTATGTGGGGCCAAATCGCCCGCAGTTGAGTTTTGACAGACCACTGGTTAGTGAAATTCACTCATAGGAGGGGGAAACTCGTGGCCGATCTAAGTACAACCTACATGGGACTCAACTTGAAAAATCCCGTAGTTCCATCTGCTTCGCCACTTTCACGTGATCTTGGCGACATCAAATGGATGGAGGACGCTGGCGCAGGGGCGGTGGTGCTCTACTCGCTTTTTGAGGAGCAGATTGGGTTGGAAGAGGATGAACTGAAGCATGTCTTGAACCGGGGTGCCCAAAGCCTGGTTGACGCTTCGGCGTATTTTCCATCTCAACTTGAGTACACTCGCAGTCCGGACGATTACGTAGAGCACGTGCGCAAGGCCAAGGAGGCGGTTGATATTCCGATTATTGCCAGCATGAACGGCATCAGCAAGGGGGGATGGTTGGAATATTCCAAGATGATCGCAGAAGCGGGTGCCGATGGGCTGGAACTGAACATTTACTTCATCCCGACCACCAGCATGCTGTTTGGTCTGGATTTGGAGACTCTTTACCTGGATATTCTGGGATCGGTCAAGAAGCAAGTGGATATCCCGGTCGCGGTAAAACTTAGCCCTTTCTTCACTGCACTGCCCAATTTCGCTGACCGGCTGGCTGATGCTGGTGCTGATGCGCTGGTGCTTTTCAACCGTTTCTATCAGCCCGACATCGACGTGGGGCGCGAAGACGTTGTCCCGAACCTGACTCTGAGCACGCCGGCTGATATGCGATTGCCTCTACGCTGGGTCGCAATTCTGTACGGGGAAATCGAGACATCGCTGGCACTGACTGGTGGAGTGCATTCGGCGGATGATGTGCTAAAGGCGATAATGGTCGGTGCCGATGTGGTCAACGTCTGTTCCGTGCTGTTGAAGGAAGGTATTGGCAAGATTACCGAATTGGTGGAGGGCATTTCTAAGGGGCTGGAGGAGAAAGGACATCACTCGATTGGCGATTTAAAAGGTAATTTGAGCTTGCAAAGTTACGTTGAGCCGTGGGCCTTCGAGCGGGCCGGTTACCTGAAGCTGTTGCAGAGCTACGGTCGCTGAGTGGGTGATGAGTGGTTTTTTGCCCGAGTTGATCGCCGTCATCGAGGATCGCAAACATCATCCCCAAGCAGGCTCGTACACTAATGCTCTGCTAAATGACCCGGTCAGGGCTGCCCAGAAAGTCGGTGAAGAGGCGACTGAGGTGGTCGTGGCGGCACTGGCGCAATCGGACGAGCGGCTGGTGGCTGAGATGGCCGATCTGGTTTACCATAGTTTGGTGTTGCTCGCCGCCAATGGTCTGTCGTGGGAAGACGTAGAAGTAGAACTGGAGAAACGGCACAAAGCGTAAGCACAGAAAGCAGGGGTGCAACAGCCGCACCCCTGCTGATTATTCCTCCCGGGGTTTAAAGAATTGAAATCCACTCCGAAAGGGAACTGCCAGGCGTTGGTAGTCGTCCACATATTGCTTTAGCTTGGTTTCCATCTCCCGCCATCGTTCACTGTCGAGGATTTCATTTAGGTTCTTCTGATTGTCGGCAGCCATTTCAATGAGCTGCTGAGGATATTCACCCCACGCCGTACGCCAAGCCTCGACCATATGCAACCCAATGCTCTGTGCTGTTGGCAAGAACTCCCCCATGATAAAACGGTAGTATGCCTCTTCACGGCCGGATTTTACGTCATAAGTGATCAGCAATTTGATAGGCATCAAATGTTCTCCCGGTGCTCGGTCACAGGTGCAACGTACTTCCGACAAGTGCGTTAGGGTGCGTAAATATATAAGTTCCCGCACCTAAATTATGTCATTTCGAGCGATAGCGAGAAATCCCCATCAGCGTTGGCCGCGCCATCAACCTTGAGAGGGATTAAGCCCTTTGCTCGAAATGACACACGGGAGGTTATTCTTTTATGAACCCTGGGGCGAACCCTTGCGAAGGTATGCGACCTACGGTCGCCTGAACCTTCGCAAGAGTGGTTCCCCCAAATTGAAATGCACCCGTGCGTTGCACCTAATCCGAGGGCTAGTTTGCTTCAAGTCACATTTGAGGTACAATGTCCCAGATTAGGTTAGACATGTCCGGTTAATGAGGTAGTTATGTTCTCAGGCAAGAGAAAATGGAGTAAGCAGCCTGGGCTGGTAGAAGTCTGTGTCACCTCGGGTCTGTTGCAAGCAGAAATCATCAAGGGCAAGTTGGAGACCAATGACATTCCAGCACTGCTCGAGTATGAGAGTCTGGGACCAGTGATGGGCCTTACCGTTGACGGCTTGGGCGAAGTCAGGGTGTTGGTGCCCGAAGACAAGGTTGAGACGGCACGCGCGCTGCTTGAAGAAGTTGAAGAGGACGACGACATCCCGACTGACGATTAGGCCAAAAGATGTCGGCCCCGCCCGCAGGCTGGACCGTCGGGCTGAATCAAGCAGGTCTTGGGCCAGGCCAAGCTCAGTCCTTGCTTACGCGCCGGAAACGAAAGCCACAAACCAGGCGATAATCTGCTCGATTGCTTTGGACATAAGCAATGACACGGCCAGAATTACCCCTACCATCACGGCTGCCACTGCCACATTGCCTTGTTGTAGCTCTGCTAGCTCGTCAATTTGGCCGGTGAGCCGGTCGAACAGCCCAACGGCAAAAATAATGGCCGATAGGGCCAGCACCAGCCCCAGCAGAATGGCCGCGACTTGAATGAATAAGGCGAGGACTGGGTAGAGCTTGGTGCCGGTATCGACCATCACAGGAACGGTCAGGGCCGGTCGCAGAATCAACGCAATACCCAGGATGATGCTGCCTAGTACAAGTCCCATGGCAACGTTGCCCCGACGCAGTTCGGCCCATTCGTCCAAATCGCGAGTTGCCCGGTTGAATAACAGAATACCCAGATACGAAGCGATGGCCGCCAGGATCACGGCAACGACAATTTGTGCCACGCTGACCAGAAGTTGGCCCATGACTCCTCTCCTCTCGGGGAAAATAAATACCGTGTGCCAGATATCGACTAAGATGGAACTCCAACGTCAGGATTATAGCACGTCGTCTATACCCATGTCAACGTCAGCAGGATGGCAGGGTGCAATTCAGTTTGGGGGCGAGTTAAAGACCCTAAGGGTTTTCGGATTTGTCAAGCGACTTTGCACGAGCCCTGGATGCTAAAAGGGTTGTTGGTTGTATTGGTTAAAACATGGTGAGATCTATGAATCTGTCAATTCTGCCATTAGTCTCGCGTGTCCGGCGTAATCACGGCTTGGAGCACGCGACCATTAATGTCTTGATCCAACGAAACCCCAATTTCTCATTGGTGGGACGTAGTGATTGGAGGGGATTCTTGATCATAGGCGAGGTCGAGACCAGGGAGGTCGACTCGGCTGCCCGTGAAGCGTTGGCCCGATTGCAAGCCGGAGAGAGTGATCTGGCTATACATCCACGCTGTGGTACGATGTTGGCAACCACTGGTGTGTTAAGTGGAATGGCGGCTTTTTTCGCCCTGGGTGTTGGACGCTCCCGTTCTCGATTCCGTTGGACTTACTTGCCCGAGGCACTCATGGCCGCCACTGTGGCTGCTCTTATCGCCCAACCACTGGGCTTTCTCCTCCAGCAGTATGTCACCACGTCCGGAGATGCTGACTGCCTGCGCATCGCCCGCGTCTATAAGAAACGCGGTGGACTAATCCCGGTTCATCGCGTTGAGACGCAGTAGTGCAGAGACTTCGGCTCATGTTCAGAACAAGTGACAGTATGGTGAGATACGATGAATGGACTTTCCCAAATTTGCTTTTGCATTCGTACGTTCGCACTTGTTCTGAACATGAGCTAAGACTGCTCTGAGGCTGATCTTTATGTTCTACGTCTTCCACGGCCCTGACGAACTCTCAAGAACCGAAGCTTTGACCAGGCTCAGAGACCAGATGGGTGATCCATCCCTGGCTGAGCTGAACACCACCTTCCTCGATGGGGATTCCCTGACCCTGGGCGAGTTACGCGAGGTTTGCGACGCGCTACCCTTTATGTCCGACCGGCGGCTGGTCATCGTTCACAACTACCTGACGCGTTTGGGAAGCGGTGGCAAACGAAAGGGGGGCCCCCTGGACGATTTGGTAAACTATCTGCCGACCATGCCGGATAGCGCGCGTCTCATCTTCGTCGAGGTCGAGGCGCTTCCCAAGACCCATCCCGTCCTCAAGCTGGCCGAAAAGCACGAGCAGGGGCACATCCAGGCCTTTGGTGGCCCAGGGCGCGGTGAGTTGACTGGTTGGGTCGCCAAGCGGGTTGAAGCCAAGGGGGCGACCATTGAGCGGCCGGCTGCTGATGCCCTGGCGGTCGCGGTGGGAGACGATTTGCGGCTGCTCGACTCGGAGATTGAGAAGCTGGCCATCTACGTGGGGGACGAACGGCCCATCACCGCCGATGACGTGGATTTGTTGGTGCCCTACGCCGGCACGGCCAACGTCTTCGCTATGGTGGATGCCATCGGTCGGCGCGACGGGCGGACTGCCCTGCGTTTGTTGCACAAGCTCCTGGATGAGAACGCGGCGCCTCTTTACCTGTTGAGCATGATCGTGCGCCAGTTTCGCATCCTCATCCAGGTCAAGGAGCTATCGGCACAGGGGTTGGCCTCGTCGACTATGGCCAAGCGGGCCGGGCTACACCCCTTCGTGGCCGAGAAAGCAGGGCGACAGGCAATGAACTTCTCTATAGGCCAACTCGAAGTCATCTATGCCCGGCTGCTGGAGACTGACCTGGCTATCAAGACCGGCCAGGTGGAGGACGTCCTGGCCCTGGACACGCTGGTTGCCGCGTTGTGTGGGCCGAGTGAGTGAGTTTTTGCATTTTTTGAGGTCGAGTGTTATAATCCTGTTGTTCTTGGGCGCGTAGCTCAGTTGGTTAGAGCGCACGGTTCACATCCGTGAGGTCGCGTGTTCGAGTCACGCCGCGCCCACTGGCTTATGGGCCCCGAAGTACGAAGGGCCACACGGTTGGCGGAACGGGCCAGCCGTGAGACCTCCCGCTTACCTCCGAATCAAAAAAACCTGAATCCTCTAATATTATCTTTCCTATATGGCTACCAGAGGACGCACGGTTTTATTGAAATAGGAGGCCCCCATGGACGAAGTTTCTTTCTCCCAGGCTATTCAAGGATATCTATTACACGTGGATGCACGGCATCTCAGTCCCCACACGATACGGGATTATGTGTGTACGTTTCGTAAGTTTCAGGATTATCTAGGCGATGATCCACTGCTGGCCAGCATCGGCGTGGAACAGGTGCGCGGCTTTCTGGCCGACCAGGACGAGGTGAGCAATAAGACGATACTGAACTACCACACGGGTCTGTCGGCCCTGTGGACGTGGGCGGTATCGGAGGATCTGGCACAAGAGCATGATCAGGATGGTGGACCGGCCAAGGCCGGAACAACGGGCGATTGTGCCTTTCAGCCGGGGCGACGTGGAGGCGATGCTGGAGGCGTGTGGGTATACGCGCAGTTACGTGCGACCGGGCAAGCGGGAATGTCGCAACCGGCGGCCCACGGCGGCGAGGGATCGGGCGATCATCCTGATGCTGCTGGATACGGGGATGAGAGCGAGCGAGCTGGTGGGCCTGGATATGGATCAGCTCGATCAGAAGAATCGCAGGATCGTCGTCGAGGGTAAGGGGGCCAAGGAGCGAATATTGAAGACCAGTCCGCGCACGGCACAGGCATCATGGCGGTATATGAGCCAGCGCCCGGAGCCAAGGGGAACGACGACGCGGGTCTTCCTGGCGGAGGATGGCAGCCCGATCAGCCGCCACGCGCTGAGAAGGGTGATCGGGCGCATCGGCGAGCGGGCGGGGGTGAAGGATGCCCACCCGCACCGGTTCAGGCATACGTTCGCGATTGAGTTTCTGAGGAATGGGGGGAACGGGTACGTGTTGCAGTCGCTGCTGGGACACAGCACGATGGAGATGGTGCGCCGGTATCTGAAGCTGGCACAGCAGGACCTGGACGACAATCACAACCGGGCGAGCCCGGTGGATAATTGGGGGCTGTAATTTTGTGCGCACAGAATGACGAACAGATTTGCCAGGATGGTTCAGAAATAGGGTAACACTTTCTCAACTGGACGAATGACGAAGGACGAACGACGAAGAGACCTGAGCCAGTAATTGGTCCTTCGTCATTCGTCCTTCGTCTGCAATTGTTACCCTAATTTCTGGAGCATCTGAACCATGTCGATTTGCCGCGCAAGAAAATTAATTGACACAACCGAACAGATGTGCTAGAATGCGGACAAGTCCTGCACGAGCCTTGCCCCCAAGGCCGTGCCCCGCGCCCAGATTGAGTTACGGCCTTGATGAGGCCGTAACTCTTTATTTCCGGCCAGACCCAACTAAAAGACCCCGCCTCGCCGGGCGGGGTCTTATCGTCGATCTTCAAGGAATCATTTTTCAGTGAAGATCTCGGGATTCGCCGCAAGTTCTTCTATCACATCTTCCCATCGAATTGTCTCTAACGGTATCCCTGCCTGTTCCAACTGTTTTGACGGCGAGAGTAGCGATTCAAGCTTTGCTTCGTCGAGCCGTGTAGAGCTTACGCTCCAAAAAAAACTTGCATCTTGATCAATGTAAGTGGGAACCACTACAGGCTGTTTGATTTCGAATGAAATCGCCTCAAGTTCTGTAAAGGAGACTAAGTGTAAGTCGGATGTGGTGGCTATTCCAGCTACCCGAAACTTAATGGCGTCATCGTTTTGGCCTTCTAACGGGACCACAAAAGTGAACCATCTATCATTGATTGAATCAAAATAATGGACGTACGATACCCATTCATCCGGCAGAGTCTCAATGGGTTTAGTCGTAACAAGTGCCCGTTTGTACTGGTTATAATACTTCTCGTACGCAACATGCACTTTCACGTCAGGGAGAGCATCCGCAATTCTGTCTACTCGCTGTACTGTATGGTTGAGTGTGCTCTCCATAGAAGTAACGGAACCCTTCAGGTCGTACGTTTGGACTATTACCCAACCTAGGGCCGCACAAATAATCGAACCTAGCACTATTTCAACAATCGTGTCTGTTTTCATCGTTCAAAGCCCAATGCCATTCCCCATTGCATCACACGAGACACTTGCCAAGGTTCATACCACAGATGGAATCAAGCAGGAAATCTGCGGTCCACAAAGTATATCACAAATCTTCTGTCCTTTCAACTCTACCCTTTTCGGGTCTGTCCCAAAAATTAGGCGAGTTTTCCGTGACACCTTCCCGAAGGCCATATTCACATAGAATTAGCGGCTATTGCAGGCCAATCTTACGTCTCAAGACATCAACCTTCGCGAAGGTCCCCTAAAATTTGGGACAGACCCCCCTTTTCGGGTGCGTTCGGATTTGGGGGCAGATCTAGAGGCCCGCATCCTGAGCCTGTCGAAGGATGCACATTTGCACAGATTCGACACAAATGCTCTCTCCTTGCGCACAGTGTACCACAGTACTGCCTCTGGACATATCTGGCCGTTATGTGGCTGGGGCTTATTTGTTGCCTGCTATATATATAAACGGGGGGGGGGAGGGAAATTGGTTCACGCGTTTTCGGGGAATGCAAAGAGTAAAATGTGATGCGTGAAACGTGAGATCACTCCGCCATCGTCACCTTGGCGGGGCGGCATAGCAGTGGAAACCAACGGCTTTTGAAACAAATTCCCTTCTACGACTTCGGCGCCGACTTCGCGGGCGATGGCGCCAACTTCGTAGGCGAGGCCAGTTGGGTTGCGTCTGCTCTGTGACCACAAACGACAATTTCTGGCGAAATTGGCCGGAAGTTGTCGTTTGTGGCCAATGCCGGGAAAAAAAGAGCCCCTGCAAGGCAGGGGCTTTTTGTGTTGGCCGCCGGTCAGAGGTCGAGGGGGTCCAGGACGTGGGTGGGGATGAGGCCGGCCTGGACGTAGGTGGCCAAGGTGGCGCGCTGCTCCCGCTGGTACCAGGCGAAGAAGGCGGGATCGCGGGGGTGGGCGGCCAGGAGTTCGGCGAGCTCGTAGAGGGCGACCAGGTCGCAGCGGTTGAGCCGGGCCAGGGCGGCGGGGAGGAGGTTGGCTCGGATGTTGCGTTCGTAATAGTCGTTGTCGGGGTCGGCAGCTATATCGCGGGTGGGGTAGCAGCCCAGGCGGGCCAGGTGGCGGCGGGCCTGGGCGGCGAGGCCCTGGTGGTAGGCGAGCAGAGGATCGGGGGGTTGCGCTTTGGGCGGGGTTGTGTTAGGATTTCGATCAGCCATTGGAAAGGCCACTCCTTTCTGGTGGTCAGGGCTGCGTCGGTGGTGCTACACCGGCGCAGTCCGTTTTCATTTGGTGCAATGTCTTACTTCCTGTACACTATAACTGACAAAGTCAGTATAGCACATAACTAATACATTGTCAACCCTTCCTTGACATAGCGTAGTACTTCTTTGACGTACCCTAAGAGGCGTGATAAAATTCTCTCAGTATATTAGTAAGGAAAGGCTATACCAATGATTAAACTAGCCCAGTACAGATTACAAAAGCAAGCAGAATGGGGCAGAGAAATCACGATAAAAGAGATTTCAGAAGCTACGGGAGTAAGCAGGGATACAATATCTAGGCTCCTGAAAGGCACTCCAACACGCATAGACAAAAATACGATTTATGCTCTCTGCAAATTCTTTGATGTTCCCCCCGGGCCGGTGCCTTTTATTGTGTACGCGCCAGACGAAGAGCCAAAGCAGGTCGATGCCTGAGAGAGGCAACCATGACCGACCAGGAAGCCGTTCCAACCGACACTTTTTCTGCCTACCAAGCCGGGCTGCGCCAACTGCTGGAGAAGCTGGGGGGCGGCCATGCTGGCTATGACGAGGCGCTCACTTATCAACAGCGGCTGGAGGAGAACATCAGCCAGGCCAGGCTTCACGGTGACAACGAGACTCTAAGGACGGAGCGCTCCAGGGTGCTTCATAGCCTGAATAAGTTGGCGATGGCTGAGCTGGGTACCTCGTTCAATGAGCTGTGCGGTCTACTTTCGCCCCAGGCCCAACTGGAGACCATGCCGCTGGACGACATCCCCGACCTGGCCCCGCTGCCGCCCGGCTCGCGTATGCCCTTCAGCCATAACCCTCTCTTCGTCGGCCGTGAGACAGATCTTAAGGCGCTGGCAGCCACCCTCAAAGGGGGTGAGACGGCGGCTATCGGTCAGATTGCGGCCGCGACCGGCCTGGGCGGCATCGGAAAGACGCAACTGGCCGCCGAGTTCGTCCACCGCTACGGGCAATACTTCGCGGGAGGCGTCTTCTGGCTGAGCTTCGGCAACCCGGAGGCGATTCGTGCCGAGGTGGCCGCTTGTGGCGGGCGAGGCTATCTTAACCTGTCGCCCGACTTCGAAGCCCTGGACCTGGAGACGCAGGCGCGGCTGGTCCTCTCAGCCTGGCAGGGCCCGCTGCCGCGCTTGCTGGTCTTCGACAATTGCGAGGATCAGGATCCTCTGGCCCGGTGGCGTCCCTCGACCGGGGGGTCTCGAGTGCTGGTCACCAGCCGCCGGGGGAGCTGGGACGCGGCGCTGGGCGTCCAGGTGTTGCCGCTGGGCGTGCTGAGCCGGGCGGAGAGCGTGGCCCTGTTGCGCAAATTCCGCCCCAAGTTGGCCGAGGATGACGCCAGGGCGATCGCCGAGGAGTTAGGCCGCCTGCCGTTGGCCCTGCACTTGGCGGGCAGCTATCTGCGTAAGTATCGCCGGGCCGTTGCTCCCGAAGATTACCTGATCCAACTGCGCGACAAGAGGCTCCTCGATCATACCTCCCTGCAAGGCCGAGGTGCAAGCCTCTCGCCCACCGACCACGAGCTGCACGCAGCCCGTACCTTCACTCTCAGCTACGACCGGCTCGACTCCGACGACCCAACCGACGCCCTGGCCCTGGCGCTGCTGAGCCGGGCCGCCTACTTCGCGCCTGGTGAGCCCATCCCCTGGGACCTACTGCGGGCTACATTGGATGGGGACGGTGATCCAGAGGCGGCCTTGGCGGCCGAAGACGGATTGATCCGCCTGGCTGAACTGGGCCTTCTGGAAGAGGAAGCTGATAAGGCGCTGCGGTTGCACCGCCTGCTGGCGGCCTTTGTGCGGGGGGTGGCGGCGGATGATGAGGCACAGGAGGCGGTGGAGGAAGTGCTGCTAGCCGAGCTGTCTACGTATTTGGACCAAGCAGGTTACATACAGCCACTGCTAACGCTGGAACTGCATCTGCGGGCGGTGACCGACATGGCAATGGAGCGGGAGGAAAAGCAGGCAGCGAAGTTGTGCAACCGGTTGGGTTATTACCTGAATCAGGTCGGCGACCTGGCCGGGGCGCGCGCGTACTATGAGCGGGCGCTGGCCATCCGGCAGCAGGTGCTGGGCGAAGGGCACTCCGACACGGCCCAAAGCCTCAACAATCTGGGCTCTCTGCTCTATCGTCAGGGCGACCTGGCCGGGGCGCGCGCGTACTTAGAGCGGGCGCTGGCCATATGGGAGCAGGTGCTGGGCGAGGAGCACCCCGACACGGCCAGCAGCCTCAACAATCTGGGCTCTCTGCTAAGATCTCAGGGCGACCTGGCCGGGGCGCGCGCGTACTTAGAGCGGGCGCTGGCCATCCGGCAGCAAGTGCTGGGCGAGGAGCACCCCGACACGGCCCAAAGCCTCAACAATCTGGGCACTCTGCTCCAGGCTCAGGGCGACCTGGCCGGGGCGCGCGCGTACTTAGAGCGGGCGCTGGCCATCCGGCAGCAGGTGCTGGGCGAGGAGCACCCCGCCACGGCCGGCAGCCTCAACAATCTGGGCTCTCTGCTCCAGGATCAGGGCGACCTGGCCGGGGCGCGCGCGTACTATGAGCGGGCGCTGGCCATCCGGCAGCAGGTGCTGGGCGAAGAGCACCCCGACACGGCGGGCAACCTCAACAATCTGGGCATGCTGCTCCAGGATCAGGGCGACTTGGCCGGGGCGCGCGCGTACTATGAGCGGGCGCTGGCCATATGGGAGCAGGTGCTGGGCGAGGAGCACCCCGACACGGCCAGCAGCCTCAACAATCTGGGCACTCTGCTCCAGGATCAGGGCGACCTGGCCGGGGCGCGCGCGTACTTAGAGCGGGCGCTGGCCATCACTGAGCAGGTGCTGGGCGAGGAGCACCCCGCCACGGCCGGCAGCCTCAACAATCTGGGCTATCTGCTCCAGGATCAGGACGACCTGGCCGGGGCGCGCGCGTACTTAGAGCGGGCGCTGGCCATCTTCGAAGCCAAGCTCGGCCCCGATCATCCTAATACACGAACCGTACGGCGTAACCTGGCTTCCCTCGACACTTGACCTTCCCAACCTCGCCGACACTGCACGCCCAAACCCCACAAGCCCGGTGAGGCGAAGCACGGTGAGGCACGGCGAGGCGGGGGCGGAGAGGGTGGACAAAGAGGCGCTGGCCTCTGCCAGTGGAGCAGCCTTGGGAGGGTCCAACAGACAGGCCAAGGCCTTGGCCAGGCCAGTATGCCATGCCCTGGGCGGAGGGGGAGAAGTAACGAATGCCTACCTGCCTAGCAAGGAAGAAGGATGGAAACTTATGCACCCGCAAACCGGAAGACGGCGAACGGTATTGCTGGCAGCACGACCCTTACAAATTGCTGGAGCAGGCAACACCTGAGGAGAGAACTGGAATTGTGCGCCGGCTCATTGAGGAGCATCCAAATAAAAAGTTGGAACTACCCGTACGGAACGGGGAACGCGCCAACCTCCAGGACGCCGACCTCCAGGACGCCGACCTGAGGGGCGCCAAACTCCAGGGCGCCAACCTGTGGGACGCTGACCTCCAGGGCGCCGACCTGTTGCGCGCCAAACTCCAGGGCGCCTTTCTGTGGGGCGCCAACCTCCAGAACGCCGACCTGTGGGGCGCCAACCTCCAGGATGCCAAACTCCAGGGCGCCAACCTCCAGGGCGCCAAACTGGGGGGCGCCGACCTCCAGGGCGCCAACCTGAGGGGCGCCGACCTCCAGGTCGCCGACCTGAGGGTCGCCGACCTCCAGGACGCCGACCTGGGGGGCGCCAACCTCCAGGTCGCCAAACTGGGGTACGCCAAACTCCAAGGAGTTGATCTCTCTATTGTTGGGTCTATCAACCACATCTACATCGGTGGCGCCTGGCTGGACAAGACCCGGCTACGGCGCAAACAACTCGGTGGGGCGATAGGTGAGGAACTTGACGGCGCATACGAAGGAGCCAGGGAAGGATACCTGGTCCTCAAGCAGAACTTTGATGATCTTGGTGACTACGACGCGGCAAGTTGGGCCTACCGCAAAGAGCGACGTATGGAGAAGCTGGAAACATTGCAGAAAGCAAAAGACGCACTGGCCGAACGAGAATGGTGGTCAGCTATTGCCAATAGCGCCAAAGTTGCCAGCGATCAGCTCGTAGAACTCTTATGCGACTACGGCGAAAGTGTTTGGAGAGTGCTATTTTGGATGGCTATTTCGCTTTTCGTTATAGGCCCGGCTTTGATCGGGCTATTGGGGGGACTGGAGTGGACGGGGAATCCCCTAAACACTTACTTTGACCTCCCAGTTTTCTGGCAGCGATGGTTTTACTTATACTTTCAGCACATCCTGTATATGGTGGATACGTTCACGACAGCCGACTTCGCGGAGTTGGGACCGGCTAATGACGTGGTTCGGCTATTCTCAGGCTTTATGGCGATCGTGGGCATCTTCCTGGCCGGGCTCTTGGGCTTCGTGGCCGGCAATCGCATCAGACGATCATAGTCACATGGTAAACAATTTGGCCTGCTTTGGCAGAGAAATTCGTAAAACGTAAAGCGTAAAACGTTCGGTGGATTACTCACGCATCACGTTTTACGTTTTACGCGGTTACCTTGCTTGATTTGACCGGTAAAAAGTGCCAACCAAATAGTGAACCATCCCATTTTCGGCCAAACATGGTACCGGGGTTCACACGGTTGACGTAAGGGAACAAATGTGCTATATTAGGGGTGGCATCAACAAATTTTTTGATTGGGGGTGGCTGTTGGCCTCGACGGCGCCGGCGCGCGGAAATGAAAAAAGGAAGGTCTGGGCTGAGATGGCCACCCCCGCGCATGATGCGGAAGTTAAAGCGTTGATGACGGTGTTGTATCGCACGTTAATTTTTGTTGCCAGGTGGATCAGGAAGCGGTATCAGATAGATAACTAATAGCTGGGCCGCGTTCCCAACGGAATCCCGCCCGCCAAGCAAGGCCGAGCCAAGCCCCGCCTTGTGAGGCGGGCTTTTTTTATTGGCTCATTACGAGCGGAGGTGCAACATGGATTTTCTGAATCAGGCTTTCTTGCTGGGGTTGGTGGCGGCGTTTTTCACGAGCTGGCAGGTGAAGACGCTTTTGGGGCTGATCCTGATCGACGTTCTGCTGGGCATCGCTGCGGCGGTCAAGCGGGACGTTTTTGATTGGGGAGAATTGGGCCGCTTTTATCAGTCGAACGTGCTGCCGTACGTGATCGGCTACCTGGCGTTTTTCGTGGCGATCGGGTATTTGATCCCGCCCGAGTCGCTGGGCGAGCTGGGCGCGCCGATCAACGAGGGGGTGGTGACGGTGGCATGGGGTGCGTTGGTGGCTACCTTGCTGAAGAGCATCGCGAGGAATTTCAGCGTTATGTATCAGGGCGAGTAGGCTCCCCCACCCCCGGCCCCTCCCCCGAAGGGAGAGGGGGGTATTGTGGATCTGACGACGCTGGATCTGAATGCGCTGCCCGTCTGGCTGATTGCGGTTTCCATCGCGCTGTATTTGCTGCCCAAAGTCCTGGAGAACCTGTCGAAGTTCATCCCGCCCCTGGCCACTTTGATGGAGGCGGAACGGCAGCGCAAGGATACGGCGCTTCATTGGAAGCTGGAGAATAACGGGCTGCGGTTGGCCACCGATATGAAGGCGCAGGAGCGTCTCATCGACATCCTGGAGCAATCGTTG
This sequence comes from Anaerolineae bacterium, assembly GCA_034412795.1. Lineage (GTDB taxonomy): Bacteria > Chloroflexota > Anaerolineae > 4572-78 > NAK82 > JAUVPY01. Next base: position 26,738 of record DAOUMD010000099.1, on the reverse strand, counting down.
GAAAGGATGTTCGACGATCGGGCCGGCAGCGAGGCCAACTATCAGCAGGTCTCCGCCGAGCTGAAGGAGTTGCGCTACCAGGTGCAACGGATGGCCAGCACGTTGAGTTTGCTGGGTGGCCAAATCGCAAAATTGACCGACGAGGTGGAGGAGCACATTGCCCCAAACGATTATGAACGGCGCCGACCGGCACCTGGCGACCCTGGAGCAGCGCCTGGTCAGCACACTCGCGCAGTTCCAGCGGATTAAGAACGACCTGGAGCCGGGCCGCATCGAGCGGGCGTTGGAGGAGCTGGAGGAGATAGATTCTGAGTTGTGCGCGCTGATCGACCTGGGTGCGTACGGCGGTGGTATCTTTGGCAGCCGTCGCAGGTAGTGACGAGTCTCCCTGTGACAATGACATAACTATTTTGGGCGGCGTTTGGTCTCACTCTTTAGTAAGATAAACACACTTCGTACAACCTCTCCACCGTCTGCCTATCCGCCCCAAACCGGCACCGGACCTCTCGCATACGCTCGAAGTAGCTGCCTGTCTCCGCCTGGCCGATGGGGTCCGTGGCCAGCCAGACCGGCGTTTGGGCACCCTGCTCTGGCGTCTCGTGCCCTCCAAATCCCAGGTTGTTGCTAAGCCTTGAGTCGACGTCGACCGGGTGGCAGGCATTCACCGAAATGTCGTAAGGCCTGAGTCGCTCTGCGTCGGCTACCGTCAGCATGCGGTTGGCCTGCTTGGATTGGCGATAGGCCTTATTGTTGTTGTATTTACGACGCTTGAATTCCAGGTCGTCCAGATCGAGGTCTCCCGCCCAGTAGCTGGCCACGTTCACCACCCGGGACGGCGTGGATTGCTTAAGGTGCTCGCTAAAGGCCTGGATCATCCACATGTAGCCCAACACATTGGTGGCCAACTGTAGCTCGATACCTTCGGGGGTCTCCTGGCGTCGGCGCGAGGTTACGGCGGCGTTGTTGACCAGGACGTGCAGCGGGCCACGCCATCCGTCGGCCAGGGCCTGGATGGAGGCGCGGCGGGATACGTCAACCAGCTCGTAGCGCACCTGGCGGTTGTCGGTAGCCTGGGTGATATATCGCACCGCCTGCCTGGCCTTCTCCTCATTTCGAGCCAGCAGGACCACTTCGTACCCTGGTTTTTCGGCGATCCCCAGCGCAATCGCCTGGCCAATCGCGCCCGTCGCGCCGGTGACGGCAGCGACGCGACTTCCTTTGCTCTCTTCTGTTTCCATCAAGCGAGTCGAACCCGCCAGCCAAAGGGATCATCCTCGTGCCCGTATTGGATGGCGGTGATTCCGTTGTACAGGGTCTGGGACAATTCGCCCGTCCCACCGTCTGCGATTACCAGAACCTCTCCCTGGTAACCAATTTCGCCAACCGGAGAAATAACCGCCGCCGTGCCGGTGGCGAACATTTCCTTGAGAGCTCCACTTTTGCACCCCTCCACCACCTCGTCGATGGAGATCGGCCGTTCCGAAACGTTGAGTCCCCAGCTCCGGGCCAGCTCCAGCACCGAGTCGCGGGTGATGCCGGGCAGAATGGTGCCGCCCAGCGGCGGGGTGACCAGTTCGTCCTCGACCAGGAAGAAGATGTTGCTGGTGCCCACTTCCTCCACGTACTTGCGCTCCTTGGCGTCCAGCCATAGCACCTGGGTGTACCCACGCTCGGCCGCCTGCTTGGCAGCCAGCAGGGTGCGTCCGTAGTTGCCGGATGTCTTGGCTACTCCCGAGCCTCCCTTGGCAGCGCGCACGTACTCGTCGGTGACGAAAATCCGGGTGGGTTTGAAGCCTTCCGGATAGTAGGCGCCCACCGGCCCGGCGATGATGTAGAACAGGAATTGTTCGGCAGGTCTCACACCCAGCGCTGGCTCGTTGGCGATCATGGTGGGACGGATATATAGGGACGTGCCCTCCGAGGTGGGGATCCAGTCACGTTCGAGCAAGACCAGTTCCTTCATAGCCTGCAAAACGAGGTTGGGGTCCATCTCTGGCATAACCATCCGGCGGGCGGAAGCGTTCAGGCGTTCGATGTTCTTGTCAGGCCGAAACAGAGCGATGCCGCCGTCTGGCAGATGGTAAGCCTTGAGACCCTCAAACACTTCCTGGCCGTAGTGTAGCACCATCGCCGCCGGGTCCAGATCAAGGGACTGGTAGGATTCAATCCGCGGGTCGTGCCATCCCTTGTCGCGGGTGTAATCCATCAGAAACATGTGATCGGTGAAGTACCTGCCGAAGCCCAAATCAGAATCCTTAGGGCGAGGCTTCTGGCCGATCGTCGTTGATTTGGTCACTTTGATCTCCATGTCACACCTCTCATCTCTCAGTGTCGAGTTCAGATCGTCGATGCCGATATCGAGCGGTCGCTCTAAGTATACCCCGCAGCTTGCAGTACGGCAAGGTTGCCGACGCTGAACTCGTTGCCGCGCACTACCTGAAGGTTCAGCTCTATCAACAACAAGGCCCAACTTCGCATTGGGGAAGGCTTTCCCGAAATTGAGGAGCGAGCATCCCCAGATGCGAACGGCGGCTGCAAAGCCCGCCCCGCATCTGGGGATGCTCGCTCCTCCCATTCCCAAGTTTGTCGGAGTATGTTATAATAGTTCTATCGTACTACCCCTTCCTTAACCTTAGCCTCGACCTTCACAAATTGTAGTCCACGTTGTTCCGCTCAGTACAGAGAAACGCACAAGGTCTAGATGCAACTCACATACAAGGAGGTATGCCATGAGCAAAACGGTCGTGATCGTGGGGTCCCTGGATACCAAGGGCCAGGAGTATGCCTTCGTCAAGGAACTCATCGAGGCCGAAGGGCTGGACACGCTGGTGATTGACTTCGGTGTGATGGGCGAACCGCCTTTTGAGCCTGACGTCACGCGCGATTCTGTGGCCGAGGCCGGCGGTGGGAACCTGGCTTACCTGGCCTCCGGCGAGCACAAGGACGAGGCCATGCAGGTCATGGCCGCCGGGCTGGCGGTCGTGGTGCGCCAGCTTTATGATAAGGGGATGGTGAACGGCATCCTGGGTATGGGCGGCAGCGGGGGAACCTCCATTGCTACGTCCGGCATGCGCGTCCTGCCCGTCGGTGTGCCTAAAGTGATGGTCTCCACCCTGGGTGGCGGTGACGTGAGCGCCTATACCGGCACCCGGGACATCACCTTCATGCCCTCCGTGGTGGATGTGGCGGGTATCAACAGCATCAGCCGTCAGATTTACGCCAACGCGGCCGGTGCCATTGCCGGTATGGTGAGGATGGAAGCGCCTCCGGCCGGTGAGGAAAAACCGCTGGTGACCGCCTCCATGTTCGGCAACACCACTGTCTGTGTGGACCGGGCGCGGGGCGTTATGGAGCAAGGGGGCTACGAGGTGTTGGTCTTCCACGCTACCGGCACCGGTGGCAAGACTATGGAGAGTCTCATCACCGATGGTTACATAGTCGGCTCGCTGGATATTACTACCACCGAGTTGGCCGACGAGGTGTGCGGCGGCGTGTTGAGCGCCGGGCCGGAGCGCTGCCTGGCCGCCTCACGGGCGGGTATCCCGGTCGTCCTCGTCCCCGGCTGCGTGGATATGGCCAACTTTTGGGGCATCGACACCGTCCCCGAGCGGTACAAGGACCGGAATCTGTATCAATGGAACCCCAACGTCACCTTGATGCGCACCAACGTCCAGGAGAACGTCAAGATGGGCGAGATGATTGCCACTGCTGCCAACGCTGCCACCGCTCCTGTGGCCGTCGTCCTACCCCTCAAGGGCGTCTCCCAGCTCGACAGCCCGGGCGGTGACTTCTGGGACCCGGACGCCGACCGGGCCTGTTACGACGCCATCAAAACAAATCTCAACCCCGGCATCCCGGTGGTCGAGATGGATTACAACATCAACGATCCCGAGTTTGCCGACAGGTGTGCGGAAACACTATTGGATATGTTAAAATAATTGCTGGTTGGTTGGATGGTTGGTTGGATGGTTGGATAGCTGGAAGATTGGAAGGTTGGGAATCGGGGATCAGGGATCGGTGAATCAGGCTCCGGCCCATCCCTGATTCCCCAATTTACCAGTATACCAATCTACCAACCAACCAACCAACTAACCACTCAACCAACCAACTACCCAACCAACCAACTATCCAACCAACCATCCATCCAACCATCCATCCAACCAACCCAACAAGGAGGTGTCACTATGGCTTTCATCACTCGTGAAGAAGCGTTGAAGCGACTTCACAAGACAGTGGAGTCAGGCCAGCCCATCGTGGGCTGCGGAGCGGGCACCGGCATCTCCGCCAAGTTCGCCGAGCGGGGCGGTGCCGATTTGATCATCATCTACAACTCGGGGCGCTACCGCATGGCGGGGCGTGGCTCGCTGGCGGGTCTCATGCCCTATGGAGACGCCAACGGCATCGTGGTGGAGATGGCGTCCGAGGTACTGCCGGTGGTTCAGGATACGCCGGTGCTGGCCGGCGTGTGCGGCACCGACCCCTTCCGCCTTATGCCGGTCTTCATCAAACAGCTCAAAGAGATGGGCTTCTCCGGTGTCCAGAACTTCCCCACCGTGGGCCTGATGGACGGCGACTTCCGCGCCAACCTGGAGGCCACCGGCATGGGCTATGATAAGGAAGTGGAGGCCATCGCCGTCGCCCACGAGCTGGACATGCTGACCACGCCCTACGTTTTCAACCCTGACGAGGCCAGGGCCATGGCGGAGGCGGGCGCCGATCTCTTGGTGGCCCACGTCGGTCTGACCACGGCCGGCTCCATCGGTGCGGCGGTTGCCTTCAGCCTTGAGGAGGCGGCGGCCAAAGTGATGGACATCGCCCAGGCGGGGCGAGCGGTGCGCGACGACCTTTTGGTCATCTGCCACGGCGGTCCCTTCGACGAGCCGGAGAACGTGGGGGCGGGCCTGGCCATGATGCCCGGCATCGCCGGCTTCTTTGGCGCATCGAGCATCGAGCGGCTGCCCACCGAGCGGGCCATCACCGGGCAGGTGGAGGCGTTTAAGGGGTTAAAATTGGCCTAGGCAGCGGATGGGGGAGCGGATAAGCGGATTCAGGGGCGCACGACCGTGCGCCCCCTACTTCTTTGTATCCATCCGCTGAGGTCTGAAGGAGGCCTAACTATCGCGATGCCTTGGATTTCAAAATGGCAGCAGCAGGTAGAAATTCGCCTAGAAGTTGACATAAAATCTCCTGTTTTGCTGGCTTGGGTATTGTATAATGAGTGATGTACTGAGCACCATAGCTGAGATCTCTCGGAAAGTGTGTCAAACGGGGCAGAGGCTTCGGCACCGCTCGGCTGAGCTCGCGCCGAAGCCTGGGGGTGCCTCGCTTCTCATTACGCAGGGCGGAGTGAGCACGCCCACGTGCGAACGGTACTTTCCGAGAAAACTCAGCTAGGTAAGGAGGTGCCAGTGACTGAGCAGGCCGAGTACCAGTACGATGTGTTTATTAGCTACAGCCACGCCGACCGAAAAAGGGTCTGGAATGAGTTGTTGCCTCGGTCGGAAAGATTGAGATGCCACCGGATGGGTGAGGTAGAATAATGTACTCGGCTATGCCCTGATTCCAGTAAGTTGATCAAGGTGGTCGATGAAGGCTATCGCTTCCAGGTGGAACTGATCCGGCGCTGGTTTGCTCAGTAGGCCGGTTGAAAAACTGAAAGCTGGAGGAAAAATCGGTGAGTAACTTGAAAGGCAACATGGCGATCGGCCAGTCGGGCGGTCCGACGGCGGTGATCAACAGCTCGGTGTGTGGGGCAGTGCAGGAGGCCAAACGCCACGCAGCGATTGATAACATCTACGGCATGCTGCACGGCATCCAGGGCTTTTTGCAGGAAGATCTGGCTGATCTGCGCAAAGAAGACCCGGTCATCATTGAGGGGCTGCGCCGCACGCCGTCGGCGGCGCTGGGCTCCTGCCGCTACAAACTCAGCGACCAGGATTATGCACGCGTAGTCGAGGTATGCCAGGCCCACAACATCCGCTACTTCTTCTACATCGGCGGCGGGGACACCATGCACAACACCTATCAGATCGGGCAAACCGCCGCCGAACAGGGTTACGAGATGCGGGTGATGGGCATCCCCAAAACCATTGACAACGACCTGGCGCTGACCGATCACGCACCTGGCTTCGGCAGCACGGCCCGGTACGAAGCCATTATGTTTTCCGAGGTGGTGCGCGATACTATCGCGCTGTGCTACACCGAAGTGGTCAAGGTGGTCGAGACTATGGGGCGCAACAGCGGCTGGGTGACGGCTGCCTCCGCCATGGCCGATGATTACGCGCCCGACCTGATCTACCTGCCGGAGCGGCCCTTTGTCAAAGACAAGTTCCTGGCCGATGTAGAAAGAGTCTACAAGGACCAGGGCTACGTGGTCATCGCTGCCTGTGAGGGTCTGAAGAACCCCGATGGGGGGCTGGTGGCCGCTTTTCAGGATACCATGAACATCGATGCCTTCGGTCACCCCGAACTGGGCGGGCTGGGGCAATACCTGGTGGATCTGATCGTGGCCGAACTTAACCTGAAAACACGCCTGGACAAACCGGGGACCATGCAGCGTGCCTCGGGTGTGTGTATGTCTGACGTCGACGCCCAGGAGGCCTACATAGTCGGGCGTGAGGCGGTACGCCAGGCGGCGGGGGGGACCAGCGGCTATATGGTCACCTTGGTGCGCGAGCCGGGCGAGACGTATGGCTGCACCACCGGGCTGGCCCCCCTGGAGGAGGTGGCCAACGTCGAGAAGCTGCTGCCCGACGAGTTCATCAATGCTGAGGGCAACTTCGTCACCGAGGCCTTCAAGACCTACACCCGCCCGCTGATGGGCGGTCCGCTCCCGGACTACGTGACGCTGACGGCGCATCGGGTGCCGAAGCGACTCGGGCCTTGGTCGTAGTTGGGAGGAATTAGGGGAACCGATGGAGAGGATGGTAGGAGCGACCCAGGCAAGAAGAGAGCTTGGCACAATTGTTGATCGCGTACAACATCAGGGAGATGTCTATATTGTCAGTCGCCATGGAAACCCTGCGGCTGTCGTGGTTCCGATGAGGGTGTATGAGAGTTGGGAACGGCAACGCGAAGAATTCTTTGAGTTGATACACAGGGCACAGCAAATGGCTGACCTGGAACCTCAAGAGGCGGAGCAGCTAGCTGCTGAAGCAATAGCCGCCGTCCGTGCTGAAACTCCAAAGACCGAATGATCGTCGTTTTAGACACCAACGTAATCGTCAGCGCCACGTTGACCCTGAATTCACCTTGGAGATAGTAAAAAGGACCCGGCTGATAACCGGGTCTTAGAGTGTGCTGTCGCTGGGGAAGCCTCGTAATCGTCACGGGCAATACCCACTTGCTGGAACTGGTAGAGTATCAGCAGATTGTGATCTTGAAGCCGGCTGCGTTTCTTACTGTGCTGAGCGTGGGATAGTTACCCTTCTGAGTGTTGTTATTGCATCCGTTGTTGTGGACTGGCCGGCGGATCGTTACGGCCACGTGAGCCGGGGACGGGCGAGACTATAGTGGTGGCGAGCCGCCTCCAAGGAGGTATCAGGTGAGCACAGCGGATTTTTATGATCAATTCGCCCCCTTCTATCATCTTGTCTTTGGTCGAGGCTTCGATGGAGCCATCAAGTACCATTCAAAGATTCTGGATAGTATCATCCAGCAGCATTGGGGAACTGAAGCGCGGAGTGTTCTTGATGTTTCGTGTGGCATTGGAACCCAATCGCTGGGCCTTGCACAAAGAGGGTACCAGGTCACCGCTTCCGACTTGTCCCCCAAGGCGATTGAGAGAGCTAAACGAGAGGCCGACGCTCGAGGGCTAACCATCGATTTTTCTGTTGCCGATATGCGCCAGGCTTATGATCATCATAGCAGGCAGTTTGACATTGTGCTGTCTGCCGATAATGCCGTGCCGCATCTGCTGAGTGATGACGAGATTCTGGGTGCCTTCCGGCAGCTCTTCAAATGTTGCAGGCCCGGCGGCGGATGCGTGGTGACGGTACGCGATTATGAGAATGAGGATTTGACCAACGGCCGCGTGATACCTTATGACTTAAAGGTAGAGAATGGCATCCGCTATCTGGTTTTCCAGGTCTGGGAATTCGACGGCCCTATCTACGAACTCTCGATGTACTTCGTCCAAGATGAGGGCGCTGCCGAATGCAAAACTCGTGTTGTACATACCAAGTATTATGCGATCGGTACCTGGCAATTGATGGATTTGATGGAGCAGGCGGGATTTGAGCAAGTTCGAAAGATAGATGATGTATACTTTCAGCCGGTTATCATTGGAAGCCGGCCCACGGTATAACAACCCATGAAAGAACGATCGCCAGATGTGGTTGAGATGCTTGAGTACGTGTATGGCCTGCTTGATCTGCGCGGGGCAACGAGCATTTTGGATGTCGGCTGTGGCGATGGTTATGATGTGCATCAAATCTCCAAACGAGCGGATGGAACCTGTCGGTTTTGGGGCATAGACTCTTCTCCGAGAGCGATTCAGTCTGCCTCGGAGGTGACAGGTTGGGATGGGAGATTCACCTTCTCCATCATTGATGCATCGGCAAGCCTGCCTTTTGCCGATGCTCAGTTTGACGTCGTCTTCTCAAAGAATGCCTTGGAGTGCATCGCAGACAGGGTAGCTCTGCTCAGAGAAATGCATCGTCTACTGCGTGAGAGGGGACAGATCGTCCTAGCCCACTATGATTGGGACTCGCAAGTGTTTGCGGCCAAGAACAAGCCGCTTACGCGCAAGCTGGTGCACGCTTTTGGCGATTGGCAGCAGGACTGGATGGCCGATTGTGACGCCTGGATGGGTCGACGCCTGTGGGGGCTATGCCAGGGGAGCGGTCTTTTTGAAGGGCATGTGCACACCTATGTTCTGACCAACACCCAGTTTTGTGCTCCCTACTACGGATATGCACGAGTTAACGACTTCCGGGAGATGGCCGAGAGAGGCCTGATCACCCGGCAGGAATTTGACGCATTTTACCGGGACACCCTGGAGCTGTCCGATACGGGGGAGTATTTCTATAGCATCACCATGTATATCTACCTGGGTAGGAAAATGCCTGCTTGAGTGGAAGATTATTGAACTTCGTTTAGAGAGCGGAACGGCTAGCCGCTGATGCCGTCGCCACCATGTGTGCTGAAACCCCAAAGGCAGATCGCTCTCAGGGCAGCATCTGCCTGCTGGAGGGCCGTGGCACAAAGTCGTTACTACGATCTCCTCCGCAACACCAGCTTCTTGATCTCTACCCCCAAGAAGACGGCCGCGCTCAAGATCAGGCTGATGACCAGCTCTCTGGCGGACAGGGCCTGGGTGTTGAATATGCCCTGGAAGAGGGGGACGTACACCACCGCCAGTTGCAGGCCCAGCGTCAACAGCACCGTCCCCAGCATGGCCGGGTTGGAAAAGAGGCCGATAGTAAACAGCGACTCGCGTTCTGCACGCAGCGCCATAGCGTTGCCCAATTGAGACAGGACCAGCGTGGTGAAAACCATCGTCTGCCAGGCCGGATTGCTATGGCTCCAGCCCCCGTAACCAACACCCAGCGAGACCAGCGCCATCAGCAGCCCGACCCACAGGATATCACGTCCCAGCCCTCGTCCGAAGATGTTTTCCTGAGGCTCATAGGGGGGGCGGCGCATGGTACCCCGCTCGGCCGGCTCCAGGGTCAGGGCCAAGCCCGGCAGCCCGTCGGTCACCAGGTTGATCCACAGGATCTGCAACGGCAGCAGAGGCAACGGCATACCCAGGAAGGGGGCGATGAGCATCACCAGGAGCTCACCGGCGTTGGACGTCAAGGTGTACTTGATGAACTTGCGGATGTTGTCGTAGATGGTCCGCCCTTCTTCCACGGCGGCCACGATGGTGGCGAAGTTGTCGTCCAGGAGCACCATGTCGGCTGCCTCTTTGGCCACGTCGGTGCCGGTGATCCCCATGGCCACCCCGATGTCCGCTTTCCTGAGGGCCGGGGCGTCGTTGACGCCGTCGCCCGTCATAGCCACGATGTGCCCCCGGTCTTGCAGAGCCTGGACGATCTTGAGCTTGTGCTCCGGCGATACCCGCGCGTAGACGGACACCTTTTCCACCACACCTTCCAGGTCCTCGATCGATATGCGGGACAACTCCTGGCCCGTCAGGACGCGGTCGTTTGCGGCGATCCCTGCCGCGGAGTTTACGGCGGCACTCCCCGAACCATCCCTGGCAATGCCCAGCTCCTGGGCAATGTGCCTGGCCGTCAGGGGGTGATCGCCGGTGATCATAACCGGGCGGATGCCGGCCGTCTTGCAGGTGTCCACGGCCTCTTTCACCTCGGCGCGGGGTGGGTCCATCATGCCGACCAGGCCGATGAAAGTCATATCCCGCTCCAACTTGGCCTCATCCGCGTCTTCGGGTTGGGCCGATAAGCGGCGAAAGGCAACACCCAGCACCCTCTGTCCATTCTTAGCCAGTTCCGCGTTGGCAGCCTCGATGCGTTCCCGAAGCTCGTCCGTCAAAGGCACAGCCTCGTCTCCGGACCACACGTGGCTGGTCATTTCCAGCAGCCCGTCTACCGCGCCTTTGGTGAAGGCCACGAAAGAAGTATCCTGGCACGGGATGTCTGTCTCATCCGGAGGGACGTTGACCTGGTGAACAGTGGTCATCCGCTTGCGCTCGGAGGTGAAGGGGATCTCCGCCACGCGTGGGAAGCGCTCATTAAGATCAGATTGCATAAAGCCGAGTTGGGCAGCGGCCAATACCAAGGCTCCCTCAGTCGGGTCGCCGATGGCCCGATAGCGATCGCCGTCCAGGTCAGCCAGATCCAGGATGGCGTCGTTACACAGCGCCGAGGCGATCACCAATAGCCGCAGGCTGCGCACTTGAGGCCTGGCTCGGGGTGTCTCTCCCAAGTCCAGCACTGGAACTCTTCTGCGCAACAGCGTCTCGACCGTCTGGGTTTCGCCCATGACGTCCAGAACGGTGACCGTCATGCGATTCTCGGTCAGGGTACCGGTCTTGTCGGAGCAGACGACCGTGACCGAGCCCAGCGTCTCCACAGCCGGCAGCTTGCGGATGAGCGCCTCTCGTTTGAGCATGCGCTGCGCGCCCAGAGCCAGACCGATGGTGACCACGGCCGGGAGCCCCTCGGGCACCGCTGCAACCGCCATACTGATGGCCGTGAGCAGCATCAAGCGCCAGTTTTCACCACGCAGCAAGCCCAATACGAAGACCACGGCTACAATTGCGAACGCTGCCACCGCCAACCCACGCCCCAATTGATCCAGACGCCGCTGCAAGGGGGTTTGTTCCTGTTCCACGGTCTGGATCATGTCGGCGATGTGACCCAGTTCCGTGCTCATCCCGGTCTCGGTGATCATGGCGGTTCCCCGCCCGTAGCTGACCACCGTGCCCATGTAGACCATGTTGCGCCGGTCGCCCAGCGGCAGGTCCTCGCCGGTCAGCTTCTCGGCGATTTTATCCACCGGCTCCGACTCGCCCGTCAGCGCTGCCTCCTCGGTGCGCAGGTTTACGCTTTCCAGGACCCGGCCGTCGGCCGGCACGAAGGCGCCCGCCTCCAATTGCACAATGTCGCCCGGCACCAACTCCCGTGCCGAAACCTCTCGCAGGTGTCCCTCCCGACGTACCCTGACGGTAGGCACCGCCATCTTCTTAAGAGCCGCCATGGCCTGCTCCGCGCGGTATTCCTGGGTGAAGCCCAGGATGGCGTTAAGCACCACGATGGCCAGGATGGCTATGGCGTCTTTGAAATCGCCCAGGGCGATCGAGACTACGGCAGCGATGATGAGAATGACCACCAGCAAGGCCGTCATCTGCTCCCACAGAATGCGCCACGGGCTTTTTGTTCCTCGTTCGACGAGTTCGTTGGGACCGTATTCTGCCAGACGGCGCTGGACTTCACCTTGGTCTAGGCCTTGCTCCGCGTCGGTCTCCAGATGCGCCAGCACTTCTTCCGTTTCCAGACGATACCAATTACTCACTGATTTTGACCTCCCTAATTCAAGATGGTTCAGAAATAGGGTAACACTTTCTCATCTGGACGAATGACGAATGACGAACGACGAAGAGATCTGGGCCAATAATTGGTCCTTCGTCTTTCGTCCTTCGTCGGCAATTGCTACCCTAATTTCAGGGACTTCTGAACCATGTCCCTAATTCATCCATTATAACACACGTTAGGCCTTAACCACTTGCGAACTTCGATCCAGAACGTGCCTGCCACGGCTACGCCAAGCACAAGACCCCATACCGCAAAGTCCAGGGGCGTCGTCTTCAGGGCGTCACGCACGCCGGGCACCAACGTTGCGATCAGGACGAACGCCAGCGTTGCCGCACCCCAGATGACCATCAACCGGTTGGACAGCAGGCCCAGTTTGAGGAGCGGTTCTCGCTCGGAGCGCATGTTGAGCGCCAGCAGCACATGGCCCAACAGCCAGGTCACAAAGGCCACCGTTTGCGCCCTGTTTAAGTCAGCGCCCCGGTACCAGGTAGACAGGTAGGCGATCGATACCGCGGCAAACAGCCCCGCAGCCGAGGCAAAGATGCCGATAAGCATAGCCCGATCCATGAAGCGCGCCTGTGGATCACGCGGCGGGCGGTGCATTAGATCGGCTTCACCCGGCTCGGCGACAAAGGTTGCCGCCGCTGCCAGGTCCATGAACAGCTCCATCAGGATGATCTGGATGGGAGCGAACGGCACCGGCACACGCAGCAACGTAGCCAGGAGCGTGGCGGAAACCAGCGCCACCTTGCATGCCAGATAGTAACGCACACCCTTTTGCAGATTGGCGTACAGGACGCGCCCTTCGTGGATCGCGTGGACAATGGTGGTGAAGTTGTCGTCGGTCAGCACGATATCACCCGCCTCACGAGCCACGTCCGTCCCCCTCTCGCCCATAGCCACGCCAATGTCCGCACCAACCAGGGCGGGGGCATCGTTGATCCCATCCCCGGTCACGGCCACCCGTTCTCCCCGCTCTTGTAAAGCCCGCACGATGCGCAGTTTGTGCTCCGGCGTAGTGCGCGCATAGATGGGCACTTCGTCGACAATGTCACGTAATTCAGCGTCGGAGAGTACATCCAGCTCGGGGCCGGTGAGCACCCGAAGATCGCCATCGAGCCCGATCTCCCCAGCGATGGCGCGGGCGGTCAGGGGGTGGTCGCCGGTGATCATCAACGGGCGAATCCCGGCCGTCTGGCAGGCCACAACGGCATCCTGCACGCCTGGCCGTGGCGGGTCGGCAAAGCCCACCAGACCCACGAAGACCAGATCGGACTCCGCCTCTGCCTGGGTACACCCGTCACGATACATCGTCTTCTCAGCGCAGGCGATCACGCGCAGACCTTGGGATGCCATGTAGGCCGCCTGTGCCAGAATTTCCCGCCGCGCGGCGTCGTCCAGCAGCTCGTCGCGAGCGCCGGTCAGGCTGCGCGTCGAATGGGCCAGCACGGCCTCCGGCGCACCCTTCAAGGTAACTTGCCGCCTGCCCTCACGCTCGTAGACCACGGACATCATCTTGCGCGTGTTGTCAAATGTATATGCGTCCTTCAGATTTACATCTTGACGTAGCTCAGAGACGTCCAGCCCGCGCGCGTATGCTTCCCGCAGGAGTGCCGTTTCGAGCGGATCGCCGACGAATGCGCCGTTGTTCTCGGCCGCATCGTTGCACAGCACCCCGATGTGCAGCAGCCTGGCTGCCATCTCTTCGGGGTAGAGCCGGCTGACCTGCATGCGGTTCTCGGTGAGGGTGCCGGTCTTGTCAGTGGCAATTACGGTCACCGCCCCCAGCGTCTCTACCGCCTGCAGATCCTTCACGACTGCGTGATGCTGCGAGAGGCGATAGGCACCCAATGCCAGCACCATAGTGATGATGATGGGCATCTCCTCGGGAATGGTGGCAAACGCCAACGAAAGCCCGGTCAGAACCAGTTGCTGTAAGGGCTGATCCGTGAGCAGCCAACCAAGAAGCGGCACGATGACGCTGAACCCCAGTGCCAGCCAGACTAGCGACCCGCTCAGCTCACGCATCGCTTTCTGGAGCGGTGTGCGGGGCGACTCAACCTCACCGGCCAGCTCGGCAACACGCCCCAGTTCACTTTGGGGGCCAGTCGCCACCACGAGGGCCGTACCTCTGCCCCGCACCAGCGTCGTACCGGCGAACACCAGATTGCGACGCTCGGCCAGCGGCGTCTCCTCGGGAAGAACTAACTCCGCATCCTTGTGGACCGGCACCGCCTCGCCGGTAAGCGCAGACTCGTCGACAGACAAGCCGTAGCTCTCGACAATCCGCGCATCGGCGGGGATGCGACGGCCGGCTTGGAGCACGATCACGTCGCCGGGCACCAAGTCGTCAGCCGGGATCTCAACCAACTGGCCGGAGCGGCGCACCAGCGTCGTAGGCTCGGCCATCTCACGTAGAGCCTGGATGGCTCTTTCGGCACGGCGCTCGTTGAAAACTTCGATGCCGATCAGGGTCAGGATGATAAAGAAGACGGTCAGCGTGTCGATCAGCTCGCCCCAGATAGCGTATAGGAGACCCGTGACCAACAACAGGAGCACCATCGGTTCGCGAATCTCCTCCAGGAACACCTCCCAGATAGGCTCCTTCTCCTCTTCATCGAGCCGGTTTGGTCCCAGGTCTACAAGACACCGGTGGGCCTCTGCCTGGCTCAGCCCGACAGCTACATCTGTCCCCAGGTAGTTACCGACCTCCATAGCGGTTTCTGCGTGCCAATGTTTTGTTGCACGCGTATCAACAGCGACGACCGAGTTCTCTACTTCAACATCAACAATTGCTTCAATCACCTGTACTTTTCCTATGCGAATATCAACGCCGGCCGGGCAGGACACAGAACCAGGATCGAGCTATTGCACATCCTTGCCTTTAAGACACCACAACGTCCATGCAATCGCAAAGCCGTTCGTCGTCCATATGGCACTCTGACTGCGCTCGGCATCAGCCAGTAGCGCCTGCCGCCCGTCCATCACCAGCACGAAGCCGTGCCCGACAACCTGGCGCAGGCTCAGACCATCGGGATGCACCGAGATGGGCATGTCGCCCGCATCGTAGGGGGTCGGGGAGAGTACAATCAGTCTGATGCCCCTGGCATGCGCCTCCTGGAGTTCGAGGAGCAGTGCGTCCAGTTCATCATCATCGCCGACCATAAGGACCACTTCCTCGGTCGCCTGCATAATCATCTGGCGCGCATAGGCGAAGAGATTGCTGAGCCCTGTCAGGTTCCAGGTATCCCCCAAAGAAACGGATACATCCAGCCGTTCGAAACCGTCGAGCAGGCGCTCGATGTTCCTTTGGAATTCGTGCCTCAGCCGGTTGAGAAAAATATCTGCCGGCACCGGTGCATAGCGCACCTGGTCGCCCAATGATTGCGTCAACACGGCACCGCGCGTTGCCAGCTTATTGAGCACCTCATATATCGCCGAGCGCGGCACGCCCGATTCCTTGGCGATCTGATAGCCGGTTGCCGGGCCAAGTCGCAGTAACGCAACGTAGGCTCTGGCCTCGTATTCGGTGAAGCCGATCTCAACCAATTGCTTCTCTATGTCCATTAGCCCTATCCTTAGTGACTATTGGCTGCATTACGTAGCTAGTACACTAACCACTATCATATACCAAACTCCAGATCTTGTCAACCCTCAGTTGAGGGTGTGACAAATGAATACGTAAACTTGACAAGCGACCAGGATGCTGGTATAATTCAAACATTAGACATTAGACAACATACATTATACAATAGACAATGAGCCGTAAATGGAGGACAATATGCTAGACATTATTCACCACTTGGGCGGTCAAATCCCCAGGAAGCAGCCGTTATCACGCGTTATAGGCGAACGGCTCCGAACACTCCTCCAGCAGGGCATCCTTGAGCCAGGCGCACAACTTCCCCCTGAGCCTGAAATGGCTAAGGCATTGGGGGTGAGCCGTATGACCTTACGTCAGGCTCTGAACATTCTGGAGCGAGAAGGGACGATCGTTCGTCACCAGGGGGTCGGTACTTTCCTGACCGCTCAGCCACTACTCCCGAACCGCCTGGATCTTAACCTGGGGGTGACCGAGAATATCAGATCAATGGGTTTGGAGCCCGGAGTCAGCGACATCGATTTCAAAATTATCCCAGCCGATGAACAGTGGTCTGGGCATTTGGACATACCGATCGGGATGCAGGTGGTCGACCTTTGGAGAACGCGTACCGCTAATGGCAAGCCCGTCGTGGTCACCCGAGACCTGTTTCCTCTGAGCTTTCTTAATCAAGCAAACAAGGTAACAGAAGAGGAACTCAGCGATCTCCTGCATCAAGATTTGTCACTATACACCATCTTCGAGGATCATTTAGGGTTGTTTGTGGACTATGGTGTAGCCCGAATCAGACCTCAATTGGCTGATGCACGCTTGGCCCAACGGTTGGGAGTTGTCGAAGGGTCCGCCCTCATGTACATAGAACAGATCGACTATGACTCCGACGGACAAGCACTGCTGGTCTCCTATGAATACCACGTTCCTGATGTCTACGAGTTTACGATTTATCGCAAGCGATAGGTAGACGTCTCGGCTCAGTCGATTAATGCTTGCCCTCGGAGGAAGCCAATTTCATATGAAGACGTTGCCGTCTTTGGCAATATGGTCTATCGCACCGTATCTTCTCAAAACGTAGGGGCGATCGCTTGTGGTCGCCCTGTTGGGCAGGCGCAAGACACTGCCCCTACCCCAAATTATTGAGAAGATACATCGCACCGGTCCCAAACAGAGTGTCCCAAACAGAGTGTGTGGACTGTTAATCAACCAACTCAAGGAGGCTAATATGTCTAGTGCTGCCGGGAAGCAGATCCGGCTCAACCGTCTTATTCAAAAAGAGACGAACTCGGCCATCATTTGTGCTATCGATCATGGCATGACGTCTCCGGTTTTTCTCAGTGGCCTATATGATACCCAGGCAAGAGTCAGGGAAGCCATTGCTGGAGGGGCAAATGTCCTGATGCTCGGCCGTGGCATTACCAAGCTAACTGCCCAGCACTTCGCCCGCGACACGTCGCTGGCATTCATGTTGTCTGCATCGGCGGCGGGGCTTCCGTCCGGCGCAGTCGTCACGCCTATCGGTAGTGTGGAGGAAGCCTTGCGTATCGGTGCTGACGCCGTGGTAGTCTATGTGGCGCTGGCTGGGGACAACGAGTCAGATATGATCCGCTATACGTCTGACGTAGCTGAGGCTTGTGATGCTTTGGGTATGCCCTTCATCGCTGAGGCGGAGTATCCAAATGCCTATCAGAGCCTTGACGAGATGTCCACGAGCTTGGGCGTAGAATATCTGATGCGCAACGCACGCCTGTGTGCTGAGTTGGGTGCGGATATTGTAAAGGTTAACTGGAGCGGGGATGCACGCTCTTTCGGCGACATCATCCGGGCAACCGGCAAGCCGGTGGTTTTGGCCGGTGGCAGCCGTATCAGTGACCTGGAGTTGCTGATCCGTATGGAACAAGCACATTCGGTGGGGGCCATCGGCTGCTCGGTCGGCCGCAATATCTTCCAGCACGAGAACCCGGAAGCGATGACGCGGGCCATCAGTCGTATCTTCCGCGACAACTGGTCGGCGCAGGCCGCGCACCAGGAATTGCTTGACACTTTGGAGTCAGATCAAGTAGCCCCTAGCAGCGTACCGGAATCGGTACATCAATGACAGAAAGGAAGAAGGCGAGATGAAAGACACAGATTACCAAGTCATACGTCGAATCGAGGCCCGCAGCTTTATGGAGGGCCCGGAACACTGCCGCGAATACTTTACCACCGACAAGCTCACCTTTGGCACCTCGACACTTCCGCCGGGACAGGCGGGAGCCACCGATCCGGGCCACCCCGAGTCTCACGAAGTCTTTTTCGCGGCCAAGGGCCGCGTACTCGTCCGTCTCGGCGATCCCGGCCCACATTTCGAACTGGAAGAGGGTGACGCGATCCTGATCCCTGAGGGGGTTTCTCATACAATCATCAACGTCGGTGAAGAAACCGCCCTGATCGTTTGGGCCTGTGCTCCCGTGCATAGGGACCCGGCCGACAAAGTGTAGAGGATCCTCTGATAGTGGTGCGGCCGGGTTGGCGCCCACGCCTGGCCCGCCACTATTTTGGGCAGGTACGAAGCACCTGGAGGAGACAATAACAATGAATAAGATACTCAGCGTGGACATCGGCACCACGGCGCTTAAGCTGGTGCTCTTTGATGAGCGCGGGCAAGTATTGGCTCAAGCCACCAAAGAATATGAGCTATTGACCCCTTCAGCTCTGGTGGTGGAGATGGCGGCCGATACCTATTGGGAGGCTTTCAAGTCTGCTATCAGTGAGGTCATCGGCAAGTCCGAAGCCAAACCAGAAGAAATCGCCGCACTCGGGATATCGGCTCAGGGCGAGACGTTGCTTGCGGTCGATAATGCCGGCGAGCCGCTTAGAAATGCCATTGTCTGGTTGGATAATAGGGCCCAGGAAGAGGCTGAGACCCTGAGTCAAGAATTTGGCGATGCAAACGCCTACAAGGTCACGGGCCAGGTCAGTATCGTGCCTACCTGGCCGGCCTCCAAGATCTTGTGGATCAAACGAAATGAGCCCCAGCTTTTTCAGAAGGTGGGCAAATATCTATTGATTGAGGATTACTTCATCCACCGCATGACGGGACATTGGGTGGCTGAGGGCTCACTACTTTGCTCGACTGTCTACTGGGATATCACCTCCAAGACGTGGTGGGATGACATGCTCCATTTCTTAAGTGTCTCGCCCGATCAACTGCCGAGCATCAGGGAATCTGGCGAGCCGGTGGGTGAGATTCTTCCCCAGGTGGCACAGGAGCTCGGTCTCAGTCCAACGACTATTGTGTGCACCGGGGCCTTGGATCAGGCGGCAGGAGCGATAGGTGTTGGCAACATTGTGCCCGGCGTTTTCTCCGAGAACACCGGGGCGGCTCTTGCCATCTGTGCGACCGTGGATAGCCCCACTTTTGATCCTTTGAGCAGGATGCCCTGCCACTATCATGGTATCCCGGACACCTATATGGAGCACACCTTCACTACAGGGGGCATGGTCCTGCGCTGGCATCGCGACAAGTTCTGCCAGGAAGAGCTTGTCGAGGCCTCGACCAAGGGTAAAGATGCGTATGACATCTTGACGGAGCAGGCCGGCCAAGTTGCTCCCGGCTCGGAAGGACTGACAATGTTGCCCCATTTACAGGGCGCCATGGCCCCCGACGCTAACCCGAAGGCCAGGGGAGTCTTCTATGGCTTCACCTTGCGCCACGAGAAGCCACACTTCATCCGGGCCATCTTGGAAGCCATCGCCTGCACGGTCAAGAGAAATATCGACGTTCTGGAAGAGTTGGGCATTCGCATCGAGGAGATCCGCTGCCTGGGCGGAGGGTCCAGGAGCCCTCTCTGGAACCAGATCAAGGCCGATTTGACCGGCCGGCCTGTAGTAACCACCCATTCTCCCGAGGCAGCCTGCCTGGGCGCAGCCATTCTGGCCGGGAAAGCAATTGGCCTGTTCCCCAGTCTGCAAGATGCGTGTCAGCAGATGGTTGCGATCAAGGACAGATTCGAACCCAACCCCGACAATGCTGCGGCCTACGCAGTTGCCTATGAGCGCTATGTCGAGTTATACGACAGCCTGTGCCCGCTGTTTGAAAAGGAGACGGCAGTATGAGTCATACAGTACTCGTAACTGGAGGGTCTGGGTTCATTGGCACCTATTTGCTGCGACGCCTGGTTGAACGGGGGGATACCGTCATCAACTTTGATGTCCGACCGCCTGGGCCCACAGCCGAGTGGTGGTTTGGATCGGTGGCCGATCGTATCCAGTTTTTCCCTGGCGGAGTTGATGAACTATCAAATATCGTAGCCGCCGTCAAGGAGCATCAACCCGATACCATCATTCACATCGCTGCTATCGTAGATCTGGCTGTGCTCAGCCAGAGGCACAGTTTGGCGATGCAGGTCAATCTCGGCGGAACGCTGAACATCCTGGAAGCCGCCCGCCTTTTTGGCGTGAAACGAGTCGTCTATTTCTCCAGTATCGCCGTGCTGCCGGGTCTGCTGTATGAGCCAGTGGATGTGAATCACCCGGTGCTTCTGGCGACCGAAGGTCCGGGGGAAAGTTTCTATGGCGCGGGCAAAGTGGCGTCTGAGGCTTTCTGCTGGGCCTTCCGAGAGGAATTCGGGCTCGACTTCATCATCCTCCGCCCCTCGGCCGTTTATGGTTTCGGGCAGGGTTTTCCGATCTTCATCAAACCTATGGTGGAGAATTCGGTAAGGGGTCTGCCAACGCGCTTTGAAACGGGGCGGGAATTCCCTCGGGACTACACGCACGTTGACGATGTGGCCCAACTCGCGGTCAGGGCAGTAGATGTCCCACCGGAGGAAGTCGAGGATCGAGTCTTCTATGCCGCGACTGGACAGCCCCTGGTGACGGCTGGCGAGGTGGCTGAAGTCGTCAAAGAAATCATACCGAGTGCGGACATAAAGATTGGATCCGGCCTGTCGGAGCAAGATCTCATTGAGATTCGCTACCGGGGTGTCCTTAGTATCAAGAACGCACAGGAGCAGCTCGGATTCCAGCCTCGCTTTGCAAATATCCGCGATGGCATCGCGGATTACATACAGACTTATCAGCGTTACCTTGAGAGCAAGTAACTACTCAGCCTGATGGTTGCAGATATGTATCTGCAACTCATAATCGGCGGATGTATATCCGCAAATACCCATTATGGTTGAATAACCGTAACGATCAGCGACTGGTCTGAGTAGTTATGAGAGCAAGGGGTAAGAGGAGAAAGGTTATGACACCAGCAAAACAACCTGACGCGGAAACAAAGGTGCTCTGGCTAGATATGTTCCGCAAGATGGTGCGCATACGTCACTTTGAGAGAATGGCGTTCGAGCTGTACACCGCCGGCAAACTGCCGGGCTTTATGCACATCTCGATTGGACAAGAGGCAACGGCGGTTGGTGCTTGTATGGCTCTGCGCCCCGATGACTACATGACCAGCACCCATCGCGGACACGGCGACACCATTGCCAAGGGGGTGTCGGTGGAAGCAGCCATGGCCGAGTTGTTCGGCAAGGTCACCGGAACCTGCCGGGCCAAGGGTGGCTCGATGCACATCGCCGATTTCAGCCAGAATATTTTGGGAGCCAACGGCATTGTGGCCGCAGGTGCTCCGATCGCCACCGGTGCCGCGCTCTCGGCCAAGAAACGGGGCACCGATCAGGTCGCGCTCTGTTTCTTTGGCGATGGAGCCTTGGCATCCGGTCCCACCCACGAGTGCCTGAATATGGCGGCATTGTGGAATCTGCCGGTTATTTTCCTGCGTCAAAACAACCGGTATGCCGAATCGACGCCCATGGCCGATCATCAGGGGATACCCGATGTCGTCGAATGGGCAAAAGGTTATGGCGTTTCGGGTGCGCGGGTTGATGGCAACGACGTCCTGGCCGTCTACGAGGCGGTAAAGACAGCGGCGACACGCGCGCGGGCAGGGGAAGGTCCGAGCTTTATCGAAAGCGAAACCTATCGCTGGTACGGACACAACATCGGTGATCCCGGCACGTGGCGGCCCAAAGAAGAGGTCGAGGCCTGGAAAGCCAAAGATCCGATCGCACGCCTCAGAAATCTGCTCATCGAACGGAGTGCAGCCAGCGAGGCAGACCTGGATGTGATTGAGGCCGAGGAGGAAAAGCGATTGGCAGCAGCCGTGGTTAAGGCCGAATCTGATCCCAAACCTGAAATTAGCACTGCGCTCGAGGACCTATACGTGGATCCAGACCTTGGTGCGCGGGCAATCCAAGGAGTACGCCCATGAGCACGCGTGAGATTATGTACCGTGAAGCCATTCGCGACGCGCAGCGCGAGGAGATGTTACGCGACCCCACCGTATTTTTGATTGGAGAAGACTTACGCGACCCGACGGGAGGCTGCTACAAGGCCACCGAAGGCCTGTCGAACGAGTTCGGCAAAGAGCGTGTGCTCAACACGCCCATCGCTGAGGACTCGTATATAGGTGCCGCATTGGGTTGTGCCCTGACCGGGCTACGCCCGGTGGCCGAGCTGATGTATATCGACTTCGTCATGCGTTCGATGGACGCAGTGGTCAACCAGGTGGCCAAAGTCCGCTATATGTCGGGCGGTCAGGGGAAAGTGCCGCTGGTCATCCGCGCTCAGGGCGGCGGCGGGCGCTCGTCCGCTGCCCAGCACGGCAATAGCCTGGAAGCGTGGTTTTGCCACGTGCCGGGTTTGTTCATTGTTATGCCCTCAACCCCCTACGACGCCAAGGGGTTGCTCAAAACGGCCATTCGACTGGACGATCCGGTTCTCTTTATCGAGCACAAGCTGCTCTACTTGACCAAGGGGTTGGTGCCTGACGAGGAGTACACCATCCCCTTTGGCGTGGCCGACGTTAAGCGTAAGGGCGATGATGTGACCATCGTCGCCAATTCGCGCATGGTGCTATTCGCTCTTGAGGCTGCTACCGAACTGGAGAAAGAGGGTATTTCGGCCGAAGTAATTGACCCGCGCACGCTTGTCCCGCTCGACGAAGCCACCATCCTGGAATCGGTGCACAAGACCAACCGACTGGTCGTCGTCAACGAGGGGGCGGAGCGCTGCGGCTGGGCAGCGGAGATCGCTGCACTGGTACAGAAGAAAGGATTCAGCGATCTCGACGCGCCAATCGAACGCGTCTGTTGCCTGAACGTCCCCTTGCCGTTCCAGCCCGACCTGGAAAACTACGTGCTTCCCTCCGTCGTCGATATCGTCCGGGCAGCCAAGGTGACCTTGGGCAAGGAGGCGTAATGCGCAAGGAAGTCACGATGCCTCGCATGGGGCAAAGTATGGATGAAGGTCGCGTGCTACACTGGCTCAAAGAGATTGGTGCGGAGGTGAAACGCGGGGAGGCGATCGCTGAGATCGAGACCGACAAGGCGGTCGTCGAGATGGAAGCCTTCGTGACCGGAACACTGGTTGAGATCGTCGTGCCGGAGGGTGAACTCGTGCCTACCGGCACGGTGATCGCGTACATAGATGACGGACGGCCCGAACCCGAAGCCACGTCTTCGATACCTACACCAGCCAAGCCGGCTGAGACCCTTGCCCCACCTGCAATAGTAGAGGAGGGGAAGCCTACTCGCCGTGGCAAACGCGTTAATGCCTCGCCGGTCGCCAGACGCCTGGCGGACGAACATGGCATCGACTTGACCCAGGTGAAGGGGACCGGACCGGGTGGGCGCATTGGCAAGGCAGATGTGGAGCGGTACCTGGATCAAATTAAGGCTGAGCGGCCGGCTCGTGTGAATGCTTCGCCGGTCGCCAAACGCCTGGCCGAGGAACACGGCGTTGACTTGACCCAGGTGAAAGGGACTGGCCCCGGCGGGCGGATTGGCAAATCGGATGTCGAAGCCTGGCTTGAGGTTCAGCGCGGAGACGTTCCAAGACCGAAGGCCGAAGGACTTAAACGCGTCTCCCTCTCGAAGATTAAGCAGACCACTGCGCGCCGTATGACGGAGAGCAAGACGACTGCGCCGCATTTCTATGTCTCGATGGATATTGAGATGGGCCAGGCTCTGGCACTGCGTGACTGGCTCAAAGCCCGGGGGCAGCAAGTCTCGATCAATGACCTGATTCTCAAGGCTACCGCCCTGGCGTTGACCCAATATCCTAACCTAAATGCGACCTTTGCCGGCGAGGAGCTTCACGTACACCCTCACGTTAACCTCGCCGTGGCGGTGGCCCTGGATGAGGGACTGATCACGCCCATCATCCATAACGTTGAGAGCCTTTCGTTGGTCGAGATAGCTGCTGCGGCAAAGGAGGTGGTCGAACGTGCTCGAGCGGGGCGCCTACGAGCGGAAGATCTGGAGGGAGGCACTTTCACTGTAAGTAACCTGGGTATGTTCGGAGTCAAGCACTTCGAGGCTATCGTAAACCCGCCGCAGGCAGTCATCCTCACTGCCGGCATGGTGCGGCGCGTGCCGGTCTTCGACGTTGGCGATCGCATCGTACCCGCTCAACTCCTCACAGCGACCGTTTCGGCCGACCACCGGGTGACGGATGGTACCGAGGTGGCGCAATTTCTCCAAGAACTAAAAGCCACACTGGAAGCTGGGTTCATTCTGATGTGGGATGAGCCCTTCGATTAGAATAGAAGGAGGTGGGGCATTATCGAGTCAAAAATGAGTGGCGGAGCAGACATTGTGTTGGTCAACCCGTAGCAATGCCTTTTTAGAGGAGGGCAAGATGAACGACAAAAAAATCAGTCGGCGGGATTTTCTACGCGTTAGTGCCTTGACTACGGCGGGCTTAGTGGCTGCTCAGTGTGTGGCGCCGGCTACTGAGGCTCCGCCAGCAGCTACCGAAGCACCGGTCGCCACGGAAGCGCCGGCTGCCGCGCCGCCAGTCGAGGAGGTGACATTGGAAATAATGTCCCCCGTTTCCGAGTACGAAGGGGCGTACCGGGAAATCTGGAACGTATTTGAGGCCGAGAACCCGGGGATAAAAATCAACCTATTCTCCATTAACGAGGACACATCTGCCGCTCACGAAGCAAAGGTGGCGGGTGGGTATCTTCCGCACATGGAGAACACTGAGGAGATGTACATCTACGCCACCAAGGACAACTACCAGATGTTCCTCAACCTCAGTGAGATTGACTTTCCATGGTGGGATCGCTGGACGTACGACGTCAAGAACGCCTGGGCTGATCTGTACGGCCTGCCTGGCCCCCGCACGCTGGACATTTATCAGGGGTTCGTCGCTACGTGGCAGTACAACGGCGACCTGATGGACAAGGCCGGTCTCGATCCGCACGAGGACGTCAAGTCCTGGGATGACTTGCTGAAATGGATGGACGAGGGCACGAGATGGGCCAACTCAGAACCCGAAGTGGACTACTTCTGGAACCAGGGATGGCATAACTGGGTCTTTGGTCTCTTCTATGCCGACACCATACCGCTGGCCTTCCCTGATGCACAGCGAGAGCGACAGGTGGAGTGCTATCTGGGCGAGCGCAAATTCAACGATCCTGATTCACCCTTCCGTCACTACTTCGAGTTCTTCAAGACGGCCAATGATAAGGGATGGATCCCAGAGAGCATGTGGACCCGGCTGTGGGAGGGCGATATGGAGGCCAGCTACATCGCCGGGAAGTCGGTTATGATGCTGCACGGACCGTGGGTGTGGGACAAGGCCCTGGCTGCTGGTTCCGAGTTCGACCAGAGGGGGCTGCCTGCCACTCCGCCCGCGGAGGGACAGGAGACCTGGATGCAGGGCGCCCTTGCACCGCAGATTGACGCCCAGTACTTCATTCGGGCAGGCGTGGAGGAACTGCCCGAGTGGGAGCAGGTTCTCACTGCCTGGAACTGGTTCTTCAGCCCCGAGTGTGTACCGATGAGGGCTCAGGCCGAAGGTCGCTGGCCGCTGTACCGGCTCGACGAGCCGCTTGACCTTAAGGGTCCGCAGTTTCAGAAAGTTTTGAAGGAAATCGGGAGGCCTGGCGGCAAGTGGGAGGGCGCTCAGTTCGAGGAGAGCTTGACCGGTGCAGCGATGGCTGCCCCGTACCGCAAGAAGGGCTCTAAGGGCGTCTGGGACTGGGAGAGCAACGGCAACAATGCCTACTGGGCGGACTTGCTCACCGGCAAGATCACAGTCCAGGATGTCCTGGATATGGCCCAGAAAAACTGGGAAGAGAGTTACGAAGGTTTGCCTACCTAGTACACGGAGGCGTAAATGGGTCTATAGCTAGTTTTGCTCTGAGGGGATTGCCAAATCCCCGATTTAGGCGCAAAAGGCCGGGATTTGCCAATCCCTGGGGAGCAAATAACTATGCACCTGTTTACGCCGAGATGTACTAGCGCATGCTCTCCGATCTGATTTAGGGCGGCCCATATTTGGGGTGGGCCGCCCTAAATCAGAACTGACTTTACCTTTCCCCAAATCTTTCCCTGAAGGGGTATTAGTATGCAAGCTGCACCTGCTGGAGCCCTGGATGATCCGATGGTCGGGCGTTCAGAGCAGAGAAAATTGGGTAAACTGGAGCGTCGACGCATCCTCGAGGACTGGGCCTTCATCCTGCCCCAACTGGGCATCTTCATCTTCCTGACCATCGTCCCTTTCTTCGTGGCCATCCCCATCCTGTTCACCGACATGGCCCAGTTCAACGACCCCAAGATCAATCCCGTCGGCCTGCGCAACTTCACCGCGCTCTTCACCGATCCCAGCGTCCAGCGTGATTACCTGCCCGCCCTGAGACGCACCATCGTCTTCGTCGTCCTCAACTACACCACCGTCTACATCTTCGGTCTCAGCCTGGCTCTCTTGATGTACGAGGTCGGCTTCCGCGGTGGTTTCTTCACCATCGTCTACCTGCCGCTCATGGTCTCCGGCCTGGCCGTGGGCTACATGGCCGTCATGCTCTTCTCCCGCGAAACCGGCACCGCCAACCTGCTGCTGTTGGAGCTGGGGCTGCTCAAGGAACCCTTTGACCTCTATTCCGCCGAGGGCACGGCCTTCGTCTTACCCCTGCTCGTCGGCTGGCGCTACGCCGGCTACAACATGGCCATCTTTCTGTCGGGCTTGCTGGCCATCCCCGAGGAGACCATCGAGGCCGCCATCGTCGACGGCACCAACTACTGGCAACGTCTCACCCGCGTCTACTTCCCCCAGATGTGGCCCTCCTTCATCCTGGCCACCACCATGTGCCT
>DAOUMD010000098.1:0-16839 GCA_034412795.1 Anaerolineae bacterium | reverse complement strand
CACCGCTGGCAGCCGTATCCATCACCCCCGAAATGTCCTCCGGCTTCATCCCACTGTCAATGTATATCCGTGGGCTGAACTCATTGTTCTCTACTTCGGGCCACTCCAAACCATAATAACCAAAGGGAAAGTCGTTTGTTGTGACGATTTGGGCACCAGAACTGGCCAAGGATACCTTTGATACATAGGTAGAGGTTGCCTCGAAATGAGCTGCCAGTACCCATACCATGGAAACACTGATGAGCGCAACGACCCCCGCCAGGGCAACACGCAATAGAGTTGTTGGCTTGGTATACGGATTATCTGAACCGGCAAAAGAAAGAAGGGGATTCACCTTCATCTCTTCACCTCCCAATACCCAAGTAATGCACACCCCGCGTTTCAATTGCTTGCCTATCCAAAGCATTACGGCCATCCAGCACTATTTGGCAACCCTCAAACTGCGATATGTCTAGTGTACGGTAGGCGTCGTGGTAACACTGCAATATCACCGCATCCACTGAAGGCCGGTCACTCAATTCGACACTGGGCACCCCATAAGCCTCAATTTCTTTCCGGGAGAAGAGGGGGTCGTTTAATAAGACCTGAGCCCCCCGCGATTTCAAAGTATCGATAAGGCGCTTTGTGGCTGTGAATGCCGTCTCTTTTACGTTCTCCCGATAAGCCAAACCCAAAATGAGCACACGCTTACCCCTTAGGTCGCGCAGAGCATTCGCCAACATGTCAACGGCATGTCGGGGCATTCCGTCATTGATGGATCGCGCCAGCCGGGGAAACTTCAGACCATTCCCCTCATCGTGGCCATCTATCAGAAAGTAGGGATAAACGGGGATGCAATGGCCACCCACACCAATGCCGGGAGCGTGGATGTGGGAAAAGGGCTGAGTGTTAGCCGCCCGGATGGCAACCGTCACGTCAAGCCCCAGTTCAGAGGCATGTTGGGCGAATTCATTGGCCAGGGCGATATTGACGTCACGATAAGTCGTCTCGATCAATTTGGTGAACTCCGCCAGTTCGGCGCTCTCGACCTCCACGATCTCGGCGCCCAACGCCTGCCGATAAAATCCGGCCGCTCGGGCGGTGCTGATCGGGTCAACACCGCCGACGATTTTGGGGTAACATCTCAAATCAGAAAGAACACGACCGGAATAAACCCGCTCAGGGCTGAAGGCCAGCCAGAAGTCCCGGCCCGGGATAAGGCCAGACACGTCTTCCAGCATCTCGCCAAAGCGGCAGCGCGTGGTCCCCACCGGTAGGGTGGTTTCGTAGAGAACCAGGTGATCCTTCTTGAGTCCCCTGGCAACAGCCAGGGTAGCCGCATCTATAGCCCTGAAATCTGGGGCGTAATCCTCGTTGATGATCAGAGGTACAATCACTATCACTACGACACTTTGGCTAACAGCTTGCGTAGTATCGGTGGTAGCTCGCAGCCGTCCGGCAGCCACGCTTTGGGCCACTGCCTCCGAGAGACCCGGCTCACCGCTGATCGGGCTGTGCCCTGCGTTGACCGCATCAACCACCGACTGGGCGATGTCGCATCCAATGACATTCAGACCTCTAGCTGCGTAATTCGCTGCCAAGGGCAACCCGATCTTGCCTAACCCCACCACGCATACGCTCATGTGAGTCACCTCCTCGTATTAGCCAGACGGTTTCACATGCTTGGCTAGATTCAATCACTTTGTGAGCCAGGGCCAATGCCTGTAAGCCATCCCATCCAGTGACGTTGGGCGTTTGTGCCTGAGCAACAGCCACAGCGAAGGCCCGCAATTCCTCTTTGAGGGGTTCACGTCGATCAACCCGGAACTTAATCATGTCCCCTTCGCTTACGCCGCAAACCGTGCCCACTGGATCCCAATTTGCCCCCATACGATCGTTTCTATAGAAGTAAAGTTCCTGGGTCAGGTAGTTGGCGATGAACATCCCTCGCTCACCAGTGACGATCAACTCCCTGATCTTGGTAGGGGTCAACCAATTGATATCGAGAATCCCCAGGGTTCCATCAACGAACTTTAGCAGTCCCAAAAGCAAGTCTTCGTGCTCGGTATGGATGCGACGTTCTGTCTCGGCATAGACGCGTTCTACAGACGCGTTGACCAGACAGCGCATTACATCCAGATCATGCGTGGCCAGATCAATGACCACGCCCACATCGCGAATGCGAGGTGGAAATGGACCCAGGCGCCGGGCGTGGATCTCGAAGATACGCCCCAGTTTCCCATTATTGAGATGACGTTTGAGTTCGATAATGACCGGGTTAAAGCGTTCGATGTGGCCAACGCTCAGCTTAATATCGTACTTCTCGGCTAAGCGGATCATTTCCTGGCCTTCGGCCAAGGTCGAGGCGATGGGCTTCTCGACCAAGACGTTTACCCCCCGTTCGATAGCTTCTTGGGCCACTTTAAGATGGTGGCGGGTTGGCACCACCACAGAGGCCAGGTCAGGTTTCTCTTTATCCAGCATAGCCACATAGTCACTGTAGGCACGCACTCCGTAATTCGAGGCCACCTGTTCAGCCAGAGAATGGTTCAGATCGGCGACAGCGACTAGCTGAACTTCCTCAAGCTCCGCGTGTACCCGTGCGTGATTGCGCCCCATTGACCCCACGCCGATAACGACTGATCGCATGGTATCTTTCCCTCCCAGTCAAGCAGTATGTGTAAAGGGTGATGGATAATAATCTGGAAAAGCAGCCTTAACTTGCTTCCACACTGTTTCATTCTGATTCATAGGCCATGATCTCACGCAGCGATGCGAAGGAGAACAAACTCAACAAGGCTCTGAATCTATCCTCCAGCCGCCGGCCGCGCCCCCAGTTGTGCTTCGACGAACTGGTGCGCAGGCTAAACCAGGCTGCCGGCGAGCGGATTGTGACTGGCAAGTTCAACCGCTCCTCCGCAAATTCGTACGGGTGAAAATAAATTACTGCCATGTGTCCCTGTCGGTTCAAGGCCTGAATACCCCACCTGACAAAGGCGAAAGGTAGTACGCGTAGATAGCTGCTCCCGGCGATGGGCAGGTTCTGGCCCAACAATCTAGCTGTGGCTGGTGGGAACTCCACTATGGAGCCGGCAGACGTGTGTATCAGGTGCCGATGACGGTTGGCGGCTTGCTTGCCATAGCGCGGGTTCAGGATAGGAAATACGCTGGAGTCATAGCGCAATCCGGCGGCAGCCATAATCTCGAACGCCCACGTCGAAGTACCGTTAAGAGAGAAATAGGCCGCTCTATGCCCCAGGATTGGCGCGTGGACTATCTCCTCCAGGATATGAATAGAGCGACGCAGGTCGGCGGCGAACGCCTTGGGTCCAATCTCGTTGGCACGACGATGCGCATATCCATGTGTCGCCACCTCGTGTCCTTCTTGGTGAATACGCCGCACCAATTCTGGGAAGTGTTCAGCAACCGTACCCAACACGAAAAACGTCGCCCGGGCATCGTATTCAGACAGGAGATCCAACACCCGGTGGGTGTTGCGCACGACCCACAGTGATGGTGACACCAAGTCGCCAAAGACCTTGCGATGGATCAATTGGTGCCAGTCCTCCACGTCAATCGTGAGAGCATTCATCGGAGCTAGAAACGATTTAGACACAGCACAAGTTCCCCCCGTTTGACTAAGGCAATGATAGATGTTTGCCATTAACCTCTTGGGCTGCAATCTTGCCATTCTCCAGCAAAATGCTGTCCAACACACAGGCCAGACCTGCGGCCAAGTGAGAGCGCCGGTAGTGCGCCATTACATAGCGTCGCCCATTCTGCCCGTATCGCTGGCAAGCCTCCGGGTCATCGCGAAGGTGCAGGAGCGCAGCAGCCAGGCTGGCTTCATCCTCGGGAGGAATGACCACGCCCGCTTCGGCGCGTTCCACTAGGGTTTGCGCTTCGCCAGGCGGCACGGCGGCGATAACCGGTCGCGCACCCGCCATGTAATCAAAAAGCTTGTTAGGCAAATGCATATGGAAGAAATCATCCCGCTTGAGCGGCATCAGGCACACGTTGGCAGCGGTGATAAAGTCGGGCACACGACGCTTGGGCAGCGACGGGATAAACATGACGTTCGACAGATGGTATTCATCTTTGATCTGCATTAACCGAGATTTCGCCTCGCCGTTACCCAAAAAGACAAAGAAAAAGTCGTCAAGCTCGGACAAGGTTGCTGCGGCGTGAACAATGGCAGGAAGTCCGTCGCTGTGAGCGAGGCAGCCCGCATAGAGGGCTACAAAGCGATCACCCCAACCATATTCCTGACGAACCTGTGCCGCCCTTTCTGAAGACAAGGTCGCATACAGGTCATCATCCATGCCATTGGGCACAAACACGATTTTCGATTCAGGAACACCAGCCTGGATGATGCCTTGTTTGATACCCTCTGTGACGGCAATGATCCGTTCCGCGCGCCTGTAGAGAAAGCGGGCCAGCCAGGTCGCTAGCTTATACAGTACCGGGCTGCGCAAGCCCCCCATGACAGGCACCGACTCGGGCCACAGGTCACGCACCTCAAAGACAAAAGGCACGCGCTTCAGGCGGCTTAGCACGTATCCGGCGACACCCACAAAAAGTGAGGGTGAGGAGGCGAACAC
The DNA here is from genome assembly GCA_034412795.1 of Anaerolineae bacterium. Lineage (GTDB taxonomy): Bacteria > Chloroflexota > Anaerolineae > 4572-78 > NAK82 > JAUVPY01. The sequence goes on along the minus strand of DAOUMD010000098.1, from coordinate 12,259 downwards.
CAAATCACAGGGCGGTGTTTTAAGGCCCGCGACAACGGCGAAAAGCATAAATGACAGATAGTTGAGCATCCGGGTACGAAAGTCGTGACCGTAGTTGGGATAGGCGTAGGTTTTCAAAAGCGTCAAATCCCCTTGCCGTTCTTGGGCGATTTTCGTATCCCGGTATTCAGGTGGAATTATCCGCCGGCTGTGTTCAACATAGGACGTTATGAGCGTCACTTGAAAGCCAAGCTGCATAAAGGTTCGGATGTGCTGGCAATGGCGTGTACCACCACCACCGGCCTGATCGCTATCTACGTAGTACTGAGTAATGTACAGCAGACGTTTCATCGTTCAACCTCTACAGATAATTCTTGGAATATGGACTACAATCTTTGCGCACTGGAGAGACTGAATCTCTCTAGATCTCCTTTTCATCATCCGCAATATCCTCGGGATACCTTTGTATTATTTGCTGCAGAATGTCACGTTGATTTACTCCCTCCAAGACATCCCCTACCCCCAAGTCTTCAATGCACACCCCATCGAATTTCTTGACAATTAGCGAGCCGTCCACAGTTTTGACCACAAAGTATCCAAGTGAAACCGAAACATCAACTATTGTGCCCGGGTTGATGCTGTGGTGATAGAGTCCAGAGTCAAAAGGATGGGCATCGTAGATGTAAACTTTATTCTCACCGTGATAGCAGAAGGCGGGTGGGTAGGGTGGTGCGACCGCTCTTATCAGGTTGTAAACCTGTAAAGTCCGTTGGTACCAATCAACCCCGCTATCATCTGGCGTCCTTTTGGGATAGAATGTACTCTTCCCTGGGGGCTGCGGGCAGAAGGTAACTTCACCTCTTTCTATCAGCGGTATGTACATTTTTGACAGTTCATGCATAGCAATCCTGTTCTTCATGTGAAGAGTCGCAATCGTATCAAATAGATTGATATCAAATACTTTGAAGCCTATTATGTCGCCGTCGTCAACCAATGGATTGTATCTGAAAAGATAAGTAATGAATTTGCTATGCTCTGTTATGATGGCCCAATTAAGCGGCGATCTACCTCTGCCTTTAGGCAACCCATAGACACTTCCGTGCATACCACACGCGAACTTTCCCAAAGTGCTCAAAATGTCGCCTGGAATAATTCTTTCCCAGCCTATCACCAGCAATAAGTCGATTTCCGCTTTTCTGAAAAATCGAAGGTCCTCCCCATCCATCAGGTGATAGGATTGCACAGTGTGAAACGGTATCGCGCATTGTTTGCAATAGTCCATAATATCGTCGGCTCTATAGAAAGCAACGTTATTCTGCTCAGCGATATGTTCAGGCAGTGTAATAACGAGATCGACATTGAAACTCGCTTGTGAAATAATGCTCTGTAGCAAATCTAACGTGGTACCCTTGCAGCCCAAAAGTGCGATTCTCATTGCTAACCAATCTCCCAAGAATGTTGCCCGCACACTGTACTTAGTTAAACATCCGTGACCCATAGCGCGGAATGAGAAACGATTTCTCAGTCGTGCTTTTCTTTCGCGTCGTGGAGTGGATCTGAGCAACCTTTCAAGCAGTCCACCGCTGCGTGTGAGTTAACGTTCATCAGCAGATCCACAATGGAAAGCCCCGGGATGAAATCATCGTACAACTGCGGGTAGAAGGGATGTTGAAACTGCTGAAACCGGACCTCAACTCCCGACTGTTGAAAAATGGACATATCCAGATAATCACGACCGCTGGGACCGGATAAGTAGACGTCACATCCTACCGCCTGAACAAGCTGCAACAAAAGCCCGGCTCCACTGCCATCCGATGCCAGCGACGAGGCATCCACCAGACTCACAGGCAGTTTCAACTGATGTACCACGGCTTCAATTAGTGCCCGATTAAAATCAGCCAATTTGGCATACGTTTTCCTGTAAAAAGGCTCCAGCCAGGTCAGTACTTGCTCAAAACAAGGCGCGCGTTGGTAATTCGTACGTAGCGCCGCCAGGTGTCTATTCTGCCATCGGCCGGCATTGTTGATCGGCACATCACACGTTAACTGACCGAAGCGTCCCTTGGTCAAAACGGGGACCGTCAACCATTGTTCTCCCTGAGCCGATTTTATCTTCACACGATTTTGATAGCTGTTCTTAGAATAGGGGACGTTGTCAAGTAGAATGAAGATGTCGGCCGACACCATCTTGTGGAAAAAGCCCAGCCAGGGCAGAAAATTCGGTTGATGAATAGCGGCCACTCGAATCTCTGACATTGTTGACCTCGTTTTCTAGTGAAAACGGCCATCCAGCACCCAGCGGATGACCTCGAAGGCTTCGGCATATTCGGCACCGATCTGGATACCGCGTGCCATTGCCAAGCTGCGAATAAAGTCACCGCTGGAATATCTACGTCCCCGTTGAGATGCGTAACAACCCATGGCCTCCACTTTGCAGTTGATGTGACGCTCTTCGAGAAAAACGAAAGCGGTGGTGTTAAAGGTCATGTTGTTCCAGGGCAATTCATATCCCAACATAGTTGTGGTCTTGAATGCCCGCAAGCCCTCCGCAGCAACCGTAATATGATCCTGATGGATGTCATGAAAAGCTGGAAGCAGCACCAAGTTAGGCTGAATCTCTCGTTGAAGGCGGATCAAATCGTCCAGGATCTCCTGACGGTGCAGAGGAAAGTCGCGCACCTCGTAGTTATAAATTCGCAGATTGTCTGGTGGAACGCTCAAGACCTGCATGGCTTGCTTTACCTCATGACGCAGACAATCCTTGGGCATGCCTGGCGGGATCGATTTCTCGGCAGCAGAGAAAGCTACGTAATACACCTCATCTCCGCCTTCCACCAGCTTGGCGATCGTTCCTCCACACCCCAACTCTCCGTCATCGATGTGGGGGGCCAGAATAAGAACCCTGTTAGATGCAGACAATTCTCCCAACATCACGTTGCCTCTCTTGTAGTAGATCCAGTTCCTTCTCCTATTCCTCCGACGGAAACGGATCTCGCTGGTTGTCTCCCCGAACTGCCAAGCAACTGGTCGTACACGTCAAGCAAGGCTTTTTCGGACACGTCCCAGTTATAATGTTCCCTCACCGCCTGGTGACCGTTACGTCCCAACCTGTGGCGGAGATCTGGGTCTGTGCTCAACGTCTCAAGTGCCTCGACGATTGTTTCAACCTGGCAATCAGCCAGTACCAACCCACAGCGTTCATGGTTTACAAGCTTGGGTGCGTCTCCTGTTGGCTGCACGATGATAGGTACGCCCATCGCCATAGACTCGAACAGTTTCAAGTTAAGCGCCATACGTTTTTGGGGCGTGTCGGAATCAACCATGATCGAAAAGTCAATCTGCCGGTAGTAGTTTGGCACTTCTTGAAGTGATACTGGCCCGACCAAGGTAAACTGATCGCCAAGGGGAAGTGCCCGTTTCAGCAAGATCTCCTCGTAACCGGGAAGCACCGGTCCGACGAAGAGCACCTGCAGCGGTGTATCAGGGTGCCGGGCATTGAACTGCAATGCCGCTTCGATGATCAATTCCAGTCGATTATCTGGCTTGAGGGTCCCGATCCAACCGAGGACTACCGGATCATTTGTTGGTCGCCTGGTTGGTTCATCCGACAAAAGGAATATTTCATCCGGGTAATTCGCCACCAGGGTCACTTTGCGAGCACCCAGATAGGTGAACCAACGCACAGTTGCGGGCGTGACGGTGATCAGGTGATCGGCCCGACGTGTCATCCAACGCTCAAGAAGCGTGATCATGCGCGCCAGCAAGTTAGGGAGATGCGTATAGAGTGAATAGGGTTCGTGGGCATCGAAAATCACCGGCTTGTTCTTCACTCGGGCAATAGCATATCCAAAGGGCATGGTGTCCAGGTCATGGCAGTGCAGCACATCGAACGAAGCAGACAACAGGCGCCGCGCGACGGCCGGCCCAAACCGGAGGAAGGCAGCGAGTGACCTGGCCCCACGTCCATACCCGGCCGGCACGTGAATGCGTTCGATCTTCACGCCATCTTGTTCAACGCACGTCGGGTACTCGCCCTGGCGATCCCAGGCATATACGGTGACTGAATGACCGTGCCGGACGAGTGAGTTTGCCTCCCGATAAACGCGGGGGTCCGGCTCATATGGATTAGAAAGTAGCATCGCTATCCTAGCCATCATCTCACACCTTTATCATATTGATGCAGCGAAAACTTACGTTTCCTTCTCAATCTCGGTCGCCGCAATAGCAATCCCTGCAAACAGCCACAGGTCACGGTTATCGTCCAGGTCTCCGCTGACCATGGCGTTTAACAGCATAAAGAGCAACATCGCCATAAGAGTCAGCCAAAGTGGCCTCTGCTTTGAGCCTGCGCTCAGCTTTGAGAGTAGACGCCACATCACCATAGCCATCACTGCCAGGAACAAACCAAGGCCAAGCAACCCGGTCTCAGCCGCCAATTCCAGCAGGATATTGTGGGGGTAAATCTCATCTCGCCCCGCGCCAAACGCACTGACACTACCTGTCCCCCAACCGGTCATAGGTCTAGAAGTAAAGAGCTGCCAGGCCACCTGCATCACGTTCCGTCGCGCCTGGGCGGAGGTGTCAGCCTGAGAGTTGTTGAACAGAAGACCGATACGTCCCAGAGAGGTTTCCGGGATCAATCCCGAAGAAAAAACGCCCAGGCCAACTAATCCCAACATTCCTATGATCATCAGGGAGCGCAGGCGGGAACCAGGTCTGGTGAGGGAAACGCCGATGGTGAGTATTACAGTTCCGAGCAACATAAGCAGTGGTCCCCGCGAACCCGTCCCAACCAGTACCAACACCAAGGGGACCAGGCCTGCTGCAGCCAATGCTTGCCAGCGACTAGAGGCGCGTCCCATCAATACAGCAAAAAGCAAAATGATAATAGCGACGCCAGTCGTGCGACCTATGGCAATTTTGGTCCCGCTAAATCCCGACAAACGTTGGCCAGTGCCCAGGTGACTGAGCGCATCGGTCATAAGGACTGTCGCCAGGCCGAGCCAGGTTAAGAGGAAAAGCCATACAGACCGATAAGACTTCATAAAAACAATCGGAGCAAAAAAGGCCAAGAGCGTGAGTGAGACAAAGCGGAAGGCTTTGTCTGTCGCGTAAGAACCGGCCGGCGTATACACCAGCCCCATCAGGATCACACCGGCAAAGATAAGAGCAAAGCTCATCTCACGGCACCAGGTAATACGTTCCCGGCGCAGGATAAGGCGGAAAGCTAGTGACGCAGCCAAGACCGCACCCAAGGCCAGGGTGATATCTACCAGACTAGAAATACTGTTCAAGCGAGGATCCGCCTTAAAGAGTCCGGCATTGGCATACAGGCCTAGCGTCACTTCGGGCCACGCTATCAATCCCAGTCCCAGTGGTAATCCTATTGACAGCAGTAGGGTAATCCTGGGCTGAAAAGCACTAAGTAGGCCCAAACCGACGAGAGTCAACACAAAGAGAGGCACGATGGCCCAGACTGGAGGCCAGATTGTCTGACCTATATTCATCCTTATAGTTCGAAAAATGGCCATATATCTACCTCGCCTCCCATTGGCGAAGTACTTCACGGCCAGACAACCCCGTACCGCCCTGGTCGTGAATCCAGGTCAAAATCCGCGGGTAGAGATCGAAGTAGCCAGGAAAGACTCCATCCCAAGGGTTGTGCCACAGCAATGTGATACATCCTCGTCGTTCACACGCTCGCCCCAGCCATGACTCGATCACCCGCCAAGCTTGTTCGGCAGGCAGTTCCCGGTAGCCACCTAACGTGGCATCCATGATAACCGTCGGCAATTCCAGGAAGCGATAGGGACGGTCGTCTTCGTGACTGTAGGGATAGAAGGGATAACTGAATTGATTACGATACCCTTCCTGCTCTGCGTAACCCAGAGTGGCATCATACCCAAGCACGGCGCGCTCGTAAATAGACAACGTCTTGGCGTAGTCCATTCTCAGATAATGTTGACGGTGCCCGATTGGCTCTGCATTGATAACAGCGGCGAGGGCGGCCTTTTCCTGAAAAAACTTGTCCTCATCAAATGCAGAATAATAGGTACCGTGCAGACCCACCTCGAAACTTTCTCTCAGCAGATCGCCGATAAAATCTCTGACTCGTGGATCTGAAAGGGAGTAGCGCGACCCGTTATTGCGCCCTCCTGCCTGAAAGAAATATGAAGCAGTGAAGCCGGATTCCCGTTCCATCTTCGCCAGAGCCGGAAACGTCCAGGATGGATCATTGCGACTAAATAAGGTAGCCAATGCAAAACGAGCCCTCTCGCGGACTGAGGTCTGCCGGTGACCAGCCTCTGGACGGGTGAGATGATCCCAGACGAATTTCAAGCGACTCAGTCGTGACTTGCTGATCTCATCTACGTCGTGAGTCAAGCAGGCCACAAAGGGAACTCCTCCGTCCCAAGTTGGGATTTCCACACGCGGCCAACGCCCATCGCCGGCCAAGTTCAGCAAAGCGATAAAGAGATCGAGATAGACGTCGACGATATTCTCGGATATCCTGATCTGCGCTGCCAACGAACAGGCGTATGGAAATCGACCATGACGATCACGATCTGGAACGACAGTCTCCTCCCAACGTGAGAGAAAGTAAAAGGCTGAGGCAATGAAATCGTAAGGCATATAAACCACATCTGATGATTGCGGATTGCAGATCACGGATTGCGAGGCCAGTTCAGGCCGTTCAAATCTTTCAAATTCGAGGCCTTTGTGCGCACTCCCGGGGCCTGGAGCAAAGAGAAATGGCACTCGACGCCCTTTCCAGGAGACGAAGAACACATCCCGGTCACGACGAGGTGTGTGTGATGTGAAAAAAGCGGAGACCTCAGGCGCGCTATAAATGCGAACCTGCCCCGGAAGAGACGCAGACAGATCAGTCCCAGCACCATAACATACGATTGGCCCATCAGACGGAGTTATGTCCTTTCCAACCTCGATCAGGTCCACACCCAACACCTTGCAGAAAGTCGAGAATACATAGCGGGCTTGGGCAGCAAACCTATCTTCACATTTCAGAGTCAGATACACACGCATGGTCATACCTAAAATGTTTATCAGAGTGTGAGCAGCCATCGAACGCCAGCAGAAATACTCATCGCCGCGGCCGGACGGGTGCAGAAGAGCTGAGCTAATCTCATGACAGGCCAGCTAAGAGTTGAGAAGGCTCCGTCCGTTCCGCAAACTCTGTTACCCGGAAGCGTTCGATTCCGAACAGATACCTTTCAGTACACCCCCGTCCCACCTCATCGCTTTTCAACCGTTGCCGAACCCGGATAACGGGGATGTTTGTGGTGTAAGTCCAGGACAATAGCTTCTCGTAATCTGCCTTCCTAAGGAACTCGCAGAGGGCAACCTGCATCGCATAGTAAATGTGTTTGCCTCGACACTCAGGCAGGACGAAACCATCCCATAGATACACCCCCCGAGGCTGCATGTAGGACCATAGCGCTTTCACATCCCGTTGGACGAAATCTTTTTCCTTACGTTTCTGATCAGTCCACCAGGCCCAACCGACTACCTTGCCGTTCTGCAAAGCAGCGAAGCAGTGGTATCCGCTGTCCAGGAACTGCTTGTGGTGACGAACGGTTTGAAGAGAAAGAGACGGCCATACCTTAGCAAGCTCGTCAGCAAGTACAGGACGGAATTCGAACTCATCTTCAAGCAAGCTGAGCGATACTCCAGAAGTCAAGCCTTCTGGAAGTTCGACCGTCAAATCCTGTTGCCAAATGATCACGTCTCGACGTAAGTAGAACAGGCGCAACAGTGTCCTAAAAAACCCATGCGTTCTGATGGCGCTGATTCCCGCTTTCAAGGACTGGCCTATGCGTAACATCGTCGATCTTTCCTCCTATGTGCTCTTTCGTGAAGGATATATGTAGTCACCTGGATGAAATAGTTGTCTAGACATGTGGCCCTATGATGGCCTCGTTCTCAGATTCTTTAACAGTCGCACAGGAAAATCGAACCGACTATAGCATTCCCAAGCTAATCGGCCCTGTATAGTAATAGGGCAGGTTAAAACGGAGTAGGAGCGCTCTTCGCCCCCGAATGTTCTCTTGAATCTGGCGACTGGCGGAATATCCGCCCCACCAGAATCCACTTCTCTTAAACCTTGGTTATGAGCCCATTCCAATTCGGTCCAATACAGGAGGTTATTGACGCCAAATCGCTTAACCGCGGTTTTGCTGGCTGCGGCATGCCCGTACATTTTGCCGTTGCCAACCAAGTTAACGGTCATACCGACGATGCTATCCTTCTGGTGGGCGACAAAAAGAACCGCCTTTCTTTTAGGAACGAGACGATCCCAGAAGGTCTTGACGTGCTGCCCCGACAATTTCACCTTTTGCCCTTGTCTTTCGTATACTTCTTGAACCATGCGAAGATATTGGGCAAGGATGCGCTCTACGTCAGATGAATAGTAGTCTTGCCCAGTGATGACCTTCACAGTGATGTTCTCCTTCTTTGCACGACGGATGCGATTGCGACAATTCTTGGTGCACCCGTTGAATAGATCGTCCAACTCCTGCGTCACGTCGTACACGATGGTGGTGCCAACATGCTCATTCCATCCCGTTCGCTGGCAAAGGCCGTTTGGGACGCGATCGAATAACCGGAGCTGTACAATGTCGTATCGGCAGGCCAATCTACCACTTTTGATCGCGAGGAGTAGAGCACTTAGATCGTCTGGATCGCGCAAGAGGGGGCCGAGGTATTTTGTCCACGATCCGATCGGACTCACGCCAGACCTGAGAACTCCATAGCGAAGCTTTGAGAAAAGTGGTAACATGCCGACCAACTCGTCATCCTTGATGAAGTGATACAGTTCCAGTTGGCTCTGGCTCAGTTCCTCCAGCGTTCGGAGCCAGATAAGCGAATGGAAGGAAGAATCACCCGGAAAATCTCGCAGACGACTCTCCCATACTGTCGGATACTCGGACGGGATCAACCGCCTGAGACTCACAGGGCCGGACGTTCCTTTGGTGGGCGCTGTCGAAACGCTTGCTGCAGAAAACTGTGTACCTCTCATTGAGATCAAGCTCTCACTAGTGCTTTCCCTACCCTTGCTCATAGCTACTCCCCGGCTTGGGCTCCGTTACACTTTGCACTCCGATTTGCGACTTGCTTCGCCGGGCACGCCGCAGTAGTGCGCTGACTAGCTGGCGCAGACTATCTAGCTCGTCTTCGGAAAGGGTACCCAGCAGCAGAACGACTATGCCGTACACGACCATCCCTAGCATGGTGACCGCTGCCAGTCCGAACAAAGAAGAGACCAAGTCCGACTTTAACGAAATCACTGCCAGTCCCATCACGGCTGCTGCCACCGGCACCTTCCACGCATAGTCTCCAATAACCTTCAAACGCACGATCCGCCGGCACGAGATCACGGACAGCACAAGCAAGAGCCCATACGCAGCACAGGTAGTCCACGCCGCCGCTATGTAGCCGAAGCGTGGAAGCAATACCACGTTAGCGATCACGCTGAAAATACCTGCGATCATAAAGTTAATAAACGGAATCATTGTCTTCTTGGTCATATCGAAGACGCTGCCGATTACGAGCGTGTAACCATGGAAAAAGAGCGCAATGCCGACCCAGATAATTGCTGCTGAACCGGGTACATAATCTGGAGTCGTCAGGATTGAAATCGCTTCGCGGCGGAGCAAAATCAAGCCGACTAGCACCGGGGTAGCCAGCAGCACATAATAGCGGAACAGTCGCTCGATAAATCGATACGCGAGATCTTGTCCATGTTTCTCCCATGTGGTCACTATGATCGGCCCAACCGTCAACATGAACGTCGTAGCAACCAGCCTGAGCATGCCATCGGCAAGGGTGTAACTGGCCGAATAGATGCCGACTGCATAACTGCTTAGGAAGGCTTCCATGAGGTAGCGGTCGGAGACCGCTAGCACGTTACTGGCCAGATTAAGCCCCAGAATCGGTCCATTGAAAGCTACTATGTCCTTCAAGATGGGGATCGAGACCATCAGCGACCCAATTAAATTGATCGACTGCGTAAAGTACCGAATGAGATGCCACACATTCGCTACCGCCAACACGGCGATCAATCCGAGAAGTAGCCCAGCCACGCCCAGCCCCCAACTGCGCGCTAGCCACAACCCGACGAATAGACCACCTAGCACTCGCCATAGATCGAGGGCGCAATACGACGCTGCGTGTCCTTGGATGCGGTACACATTCGTAATCACAGCAAAGACAGTCATTAGCGGAACGCCCAATAATGCTAGCCACAAGAGATGGTATAAATCGACCGAGATTGAGCTTCGCAATAACCACAACACGACGGCCGTCACCGCTAGCACGAGCACCGTGAGTGCTGTTCCCGCCAGCGCCAGGGTGGCAGCCAGTTCGGCCAACTGCCCGCTCGCTTCATATTGAGGCGAGAGACGGATGATGCTACCACGCAACCCTATGCTGGTCACCATAGCCAGAAGCGTTAGCAAGTTGAGCGCCAAAACGTAGTGGCCGAATTCAGCAGGGGTGAAGAATTTGCTCAGAATTGCAACCGAAATCAGTCCAATCGTACCCGCTATGACCTTAGTCGGGAAGTAGAGCAAATAGTCGATGGCTGTCTTTCGAATCAGTTGACGCTCAATTGAAGCTGTCTCTTCAGCTCCCATCTCGCTCCTTCACTTTGATCCCCGGACTCTGACCAAATAAATGGTCGAAATTTTGCTTAGGCCGCGTCCAAAAATAACTTTGTGCATTTTGAAAGATTACACTCGGAATTTTAGCCTGAAAATTGAAGGTTATTTCTGGACGCTTCCTCAGTACCCTGAAGGGGGGGATCAGACCTGACAGGTTGTCCGACGTGCCGTCGGCTGAAACCTGTCAGGTCTAAATCCTATCAACCCTCTGGAACCAGTGATTAAGGGTAAACCACGGGCGTCTCAAAAGCGACGTAGCCAACCTGCTCGGTGGTGTGGTTGCGCTCATTGTCGAAGATCTGGTCCTCATCGATCGAAAGGCACAGACTCTCGTTAGTACAGAATATCGAGCCATACGTTTGCGCCCACCCGCCGTTGTTGCCGTCCATTCCTGCCAAGGTGGTTATCGCCACCTGCGGCGCCGAACTAAAGGCGGTCTTAAAGCCATAGGCATACGGCGGTGAGTCGTCGACCCCCCGGACTGTGTCGGCGCCGACCCACGCCTCAAACTCGACGCCGCCGATTGTGCCGTGACCCGCTTCGAAAACGATGAACCCAATCGTCTCGTCCGCCCGTGTCGTGTCCGTGTCTTCGCCGACCATCTTGCCGGCCTTGAACGCCGTGGCTGAAGGTGGCGCACTCTGTGCGCCGCCCTGGCACCAGAACGCCGACCAGTCGGGGTCGTTCTCACTCATCACCTGGCCGAGCACTACCGGATCGGTGTAGCTCTGTCCGTAGCCCTGGGCCTCGCCGACCCAACTGTTGTTTTCGTCGGTGACCGTGGACAGGTACGTCTGGGCTTCGACTTTTACGCCATCGTTGGTCCACGTGCCCTCCTCAACGACCAGATAGCTGACCTTCTCCGCCACGACCGAATCGCCCGAGGGATTCTGTAGCCGTAGGTCAAAGCTCGTCGGGGTGACGTTGCTGACCCGCACCACCACCGGCGTGAAGTTGTTGTCGTAAAAGGCTGAACAGACCACGACCGGGCTGACGTAGGTGTTATTGAGGTTGACGGTCACATAGTCACTACCTACTGTGACCGAACCAGCCTCCAACTGCGCCGTGGGACCCAGCGGCGTCACGGTGATACTCACTGTAGCAGTGTTCGAGTCTGCTTGCCCGTCGTTGGCCTGGAAGGTGAAGCTGTCGGGGCCGTCGTAGTCAGGATCCGGCGTGTAGGTCACATCCGGTGCCGTGCCGCTCAACACACCGTGACTCGGATCACCAATGATGCTGAAAGTCAGGCCATCTCCATCCACATCCGACGCGGTGAGCGTGATAGCCACAGGCGTGTCCTTATGGGTGGAGACTGCCTGGTCATCGGCCACCGGCGCGTCGTTGATTGGCGTGACCGTGATAGAGACCGTGGCGATGTTGCTGTCTGCCTGTCCGTCGTTGGCCTGGAAGGTGAAGCTGTCAGGGCCGTTGTAGTCAGGATCCGGCGTGTAGGTCACATCCGGCGCCGTGCTGCTCAACACACCGTGACTTGGATCACCGATGATGCTGAAAGTCAGGCCATCTCCATCCACATCCGAAGCCGTGAGCGTGATAGCCACAGGCGTATCCTCATCCGTGGAGACTGCCTGGTCATCCGCTAC
>DAOUMD010000097.1:0-59935 GCA_034412795.1 Anaerolineae bacterium | reverse complement strand
GGATAGGCATTTCGGTTGGCGCAGGCGTCGGTGTGGGTGTGTTAGGTGGCGTAGGTGTTATTGTTCTGGTTGGCATGGGTGTATTCGTTGGTGATGCAGTTGGTGAAGATGTGGCACGGATAGTTGGTGTGACCGTATCACTCGGTGTGGGTGTATCAGTTGATGGAGGACTGGTTAATATCGCCACTTCTTCAGCAGGTGTCGGTGTTCCCTCTGGTGCACTACCCATATCTCCTCCCAGAATCAGGTAACCAACCAATGCCACCGTACCTGCGAAAAGAATCAATCCTACATAAGATTTGAGTTTGGTTGCCATAAGCTAATCCCCCCTCTGCTATTCCTCTCGAACGGAAGTCATTCGTTGCCTGCTTTAGAAAAGAAGTAAGCCCATACATAATAGGCGAAGTAAACTATTAACAACCCCAGAGCGATCCACTTGATGATGGACTGTGCCGACAGCAGTTTGATCTGTTCAGCAATTAACCCGCCTGCTATCAGCGCCAGTATCACGGAGATTGGAATGACAAATATATTGATTTCATATTGTCGCCGGTAGGTCTTTGACTGCTGCTTCAGTAAGTCCTCTTGTTGCCGTAAAGCGACAGTCTCTTCCGTGGCCTTGGCCAGTTCCGCATGTAATCTGTCCGATTCCTCTCGCGCCCTGGCAAGCACTTCATCCCGGCGGCCTACATCTTCAACCAACACTCTCCAAAGCCGTCCCTGAATCCGAAGCTCTACTTGTTCTATGGTTCGCTGGATTTCGGCGCTGGCCGACTCTAATGCCCCCAACATCTCGAAGGCCGGGTCTGCCTCGATAGCTCGTTGTGTATCGTCGCTGCGGTCGAGAAAGAGCGGGATGTCTTTAAGTGGATTACCGGTTTGTAAGAGGTCTTCAATCTCCTCGATTTCGCGGAGCCAGGCGTCGATCTTTCGCGCCAGTTCATTCATACCTTTCTCCAAGAACGTCCGGCGCTGCTGTTCGATCTGGGCTTTCACCCCGGCCAGGTCACTGCGACACATTTCAACCTCTGGCCGCTCTGCGAAGCCATGCGTCACTGCCTCGCTGATCAAGGCTTCTATGCCCGTCACCTGCTCCTCATAACCCTTAAGCGCCTGGTTCTCATCTCGAATCGTCTCCAGAATCCTGGGTTGAGACCAGAGCTCAAGCCGGCCTCTGAGCCCCTGGATGCGGGTCCGTTCCAGCCGCACCAGGCGCTGGCTTAACACGTCGAAACTAGATAAACTCTCGAATTCGGGCGGATAATTCCCATCGTGGCATTTGGCGTATACCAGGCCCCATAGCCAGCGCGCTGCCTGCCGGTGTTCGTAGTTGCCGGTTCGGATAAACTCCTGGTCAAGGCGTTCCAGGGCTTTCAGATAGTCACCGCTATCTCTGAGTTTCATTACCTCATTGTACTTACCATCGAAATCCGCTTTCGCCTCCAGTTCCGCGATTCTCTCGTCCAGGTTGAGGTCAAGCTGCTGGGCAATTCCCGGGAACTTCGTCTCTTCGATGTCCTGGATGGCCCGGTAGTGCCGCAGGGCAACTTCATAATCGGGTTCGGGTCTCTCCAGGGCCTTTGTGGCGCACGCCTGCCGGACCTCAGCCCGTTCCATCAGTTTCTGGTGCCGATTCTCTCTCCACTCTTTGTTCTCAGGCTCTAGCTCGGTCAGGCCCTGATAGGCCTCGTCGATGGCTATGTAATGCTGGAAGAAACCCTCGTCGCAAGAAGTGGCTCCGCCGGGCCGAGCGTGAATCCGGTCTATTGCTGCCTGGGCATCGTCTATGACATCTTCATATTTCTTCACCTTGAGCAGCCTCAGCTTGTCCGCCAAGAGATGGCTTTCGTTATCGGCTCCCAGGGCCACCAGCGCTCCTACCCGCTGGTCTAAAGATCGAATGGCCTGATCGATGTCTTCAGGTTCTCCCGCTGCATAAGCCGTATCTCCCTCCAGGTGGTGATATTCTACCAATCGTTCTTGGACCCTGCCCCAAATCGCCTGAAGCGATGACGTCTTGTGATCCTTTCCATCCAGAATAGCTCGGATTTGTTCGTAATACGTCACGGCTTCTGGATACATCTGACCCTGCCAATAAGTGTCGGCCACCCGACTTAAGGCTCCCAGATATTCTACGCCTATTTCCGAGGTGGGATCCTCGACCTGCGCATAGGCCTGTTGGTAGTCGTCCAGCGCGGCCTCATACTGTTCTTGCTCCAACCGAATCCCGGCTCGCAATCTCAAAGCATCGATATACTCTGGGCACATCTCCAATGCGATCTCAATCATAGATAGTGCCTTGTCGGGGTCATAGCGGCCGCGTTGTATGTAGTCGCGTGCCACCTCAACCATCTTGGCCGCCTGGATTTCCTGTTCAATACGTTCCGCGTCTTCGGCCAACTGGTTGGCCGTCTCAATGGCGGCGATGAAGTCGGCCATGCTGGCGAAGCGCTCAGACGGCTCTTTAGCCGCCGCTTGCAGCAAAACCTGGTCGAAGAAGGGGCCGACCTCAGTCGCCACGCTCGACAGACGGGGTAAGGGTTCCTTGAGGTGTTTGTTCATAAGATCATAGTAACTAACTTCTCTTGCAAAGGGACGTTGGCCAGCCAGCATCTCGAAGAAGGTAAGTGCCAGGGCGTAGATATCGGTAGCTGGTGTGGGGGTCTCCTGCCGCCATTGTTCGGGAGCCATATAGTCCAGCGTACCCATGATTGTGGTACTTTGGATTTTCTCGAAATCATCCCCGGTCAATACCTTGACCAAGCCAAAATCAGTCAGCACTGGACGCACCGGATCCTGGCTGGTGTCCAATAGGATATTAGCCGGTTTGATATCGCGATGGACGATGCCATTTTCGTGGGCCAGAGCCAAGGCATCGCCGATGTGCCGGATGATGTGTACTGCCTCGTCTCGGGGCAACGTGCCACTTTTCAGCCGCTCACACAACGTCCCGCCCGGCACATATTCCATGGTGATGTACAACGTCTCCTCGTCACCGCCGGTTTCCAGGATACGGATAATATTGGGATGTTCCAGCCTGGAAATGGCCAGCGCCTCCTGCTTAAAACGTTCGACTTGGTTCCTGTCGGAGATGCTGTCGGGTTTGAGCACTTTCAAGGCTACCGCCTCCGGTTTCTCGGCATCCTTGAGCTGGGCCAGGTAGACAGTGGCAAAGCCACCCTGACCAATTTGCTGCAGGACTTGATAGCGCTCCGAGGGCAGCCCGAGCCTGAGGCTGGTGCTGGCTAACCTCAACATCTCCTTGGTCCACGACAGGTCAAGTGCCCGCTCGTAAAGCCTATTGCGGAGCACCAGTTTACCGTCTTGAACCACAACCAAACCATAGAGTTTCAGCCGATTGATTGGCGGGGATTGTTCGTCGTCGTGGACAGGCTTCTCACCTTCCAGGACGCGCTTATATACCTTCAGCATCTCTGGAGCATACGGGTCGCCCGTGACTCGGGTTTGCACGAACTGGATGTTATCCTCACTGCGTGCCTTGGGGGCCAGAAACAGCTTATGAACCAGGCTATCCACCAGGCCCGAGTCGCCAGCTTCTAATACAGGAGCATCCTCCTGTAAGATGGCGGCGCACAACTTTTGGGTCAGGTACGGATGTCCCGCCGTCCATTCATAAACCCGTTTAAAATAAGCGCGGCCTTGATCGGGGAAACTGTTTTCAAGTTCAACGCGGAATGGGTCACACTCGTCCAGGGTGAAATCTCGCAGGGTGATCGGTTGACCGATGTTAAAAGGGGTACGCGCCTGATCCTTGATTAACTCATCCGGCGTAGCCACGCCCAACAACACAAAGGTCAGTCGCCGATAAGCCGGATGCTGAGCCCTCTCGTTATAGACCGAGCGAATGGCGGCGAAAAAATCGTCGGTGAAATCAAGCACCAAGGTCATATCAATTTCATCAACGAAAATAACCACATTCTCGGTGATCTCTTCCAGAACCACTTCGCGCAGAAATTGGAGAAAGCGCTGGGTGAACGTCGATAGGCGAGGTCTTGTATCCCACCAGACTTGGACATCTATCTTGAGTTTCAGCCGATCAGCCAACTCGTCAATGAAACTGAAATACCAACTCTCTGCATCTGTCCTTTGGCCGATGCTATTAAGATCAATCTGGGCTGTTCGCACTCCCGCCTGGTTCAGCTTGTCGGAGGTCGCAATCATAAGGCTGGACTTACCGATTTGACGACAAGCCAGCACGTAGGCAAATGAACCTGCCCGGCAAACGTTCAGAAGTTGTTCATCGGCAGGGCGAGCTAGATATGTCCCCGCCTGAGCTTGAACCGTTCCCCCCACAGTGAGTTTGATGGTCTGGTTAGCCATTCAGCCGCTCCTCGAAATAACGTTCGTATAGATTATTGCGCGGGGTGACTTGTTTGCCGTGTTTCTTGATCAGGCCAGCCTCTTTCAAACGGTAGAATGCTGGGTCTTCTTCCCAGGTGTGACGCTGACAGATGCGAATCAGAGCTTGCTTTAGCTCTGGCTGTTGCAAAATCCTTTGTAGGTAGTGGAGCAAGTGGTTGCGGAAGGGGCCGTTATCTTCCGCGGCTTGAGCCAGTAGGGTGGGCATATCAATCTCGCCCCGAGCGAGTTGATAGAGTGCCACTCTTGTCAGGAACGGATGCCCATTTACCAAATACATTAAGTCACCAACCTGGCTTGGGTTTAAAGGGGCATCGTGGCGTCTGTTTAGTTCTCGGACTTCGTCCAAAGTGAAATCTTCCAGTGGAACTGGAGTAGCTACATTAAAGGGAGACCGATAGTCGTTGTTAATCAGAAGATAGGGGTCCGTCGAACTACTGAGAAACAAAGTCATTTTGGCGAAGTCCTCATCATAAACTCGGTTGTTATGCCATGTACGCAGCATCCCGAAAAAGTCTGCCCGAAAGGGACAGTCCAGCATACGCTCGACTTCATCCATTGCTAAGATGAAAGGTCGTTTGAAGGTAGGAATGATGTAATCTGAAAGGTAACGGCTACAGTTAATGATGTTTGTTCGTCTCACTCGCCAATATTGATCAATCGTCTCCGGGACTTCCAGGGCATCGCCGATCATCCAACAGAGTTCAATGTAAAATTTCTCTTCATCCTCGAAACACTGCTTCGCAAAGTTTTGAAAATCAATGAAGGCAGATGGTTTATCGTGCTTTTCCTTGGTCCGATGGAGTATCCTCCGCACGAGGGAGCTTTTTCCCGTTTGCATCGAAGCTTGCACAAAAAGTGTCGCTGAACGAGAGCTGGTAATGTGTTGCCAACAAAGATCATCGGCTGCTCGCTCAATATAGAGCTTGGAGTCAGGCGGCATTGTCCCATAAGGTGATTCTATTTCAAATACTTGTTCTATTCCCGGAGTCAGCTTCTTCTTTTCTGGCGGCTGCTTGGCTTGAGACTGGGGGATGTCAAGGAAATGCTGCGCCGTTGCTGCTCCCCAAAAGGCCACTTGTCTGGCCAGTTGCGTCGCCGGCTTACCGTAGTGCAGCGTCTCGAACTTGAGCACACCCAGCAAGTAAAGGATCAGGCCTCGATAATACTCGCTCCAGTCCTCTGGGTTGAAGAGGCAATTGCGGACCATTCTGCGGATGGCAAGTAGCACCCTGAAAGGCTTTTCGAGATCCTTGATAGGTAGACCACGCAACGTAACCTGCCCTGGGTAGGTGGTTGCCCGATGCAACTGTTCGTAGAAGAAGTAAATGGTTTCTGGGGCCAAACCGGCTCTTTGCAGGATGGGTGGGATGAGCATAATCACGACTTCCGTTTCCAAACGCAGCAGGTCATGCAAGTTGTGGCCGTGGCAGACGGTTGCGAAGTCAATCAAGCTCACGTCCCGCGTGGCGGGATCTACCAGGACGTTCTCCAGGTTTAAATCACCGTGAACAGTTGAGGTATTGACGGTCAAAAAATCTTGCAACACGGCCTGGTAGGTCAACAACGGGTTGGGCAGGGTTAATTTGCCCGAAAGCGTCAGGCGCTCTTCATCGAGGTCAATTGCCTGCCACATCGCCTGGCTGGCCAGACCGACCAGCACGTCGTGACGAGTGGCGACGACGGTACCGTCGATGGACTCAATCTTTTTTCCGAAGTAATAGCGGTCCATGTCTGTCACATCGGCCAGGCGTACGCGAAAGGAGTCGGTACACGGTCCATCGAGTGCTTCTGGAACGTTGAGTGTCACCTCTCGCCTTTTCGGCGACATTCTGATAACGACGAAGCCCTTGAGCCGCACCTGGTCACCGATGGAGATAGAGAAGGAAGGTGGTACGCTACCTGGCTCAACGAGATAAAATTCGGGCTTAAGGGGTGAAAGAGCTGGGCTGATCACTAAGTTGACTGGCAGCCAGTCATCATAGTCGCCCTGCATTTGAAAGGTACGGTCCGTTCGGTTGTCTAGCCACCAGTTGGGCCCCATGATTTTAAAGAGACGATTTTCCAGTAACCAACATATGTCATCCGTATTGGCCTCGTGGTAGTAGTCGTGCAGGCTTTTTACCTCAAAGGTACCACCGCCAACCAGGGCGTAGTGCAGGCCACCCCACTTGCCATCAGGTGAAAGCGTGGGGGGTGCTTCCAGGCGGGCGATATAGGGTAGGGTAGGTTCCACCAGTGCTTTATATGCTTTCTGCTCTTTTTCCATCAAGCCACGTGGCGCTATCTTCACAACCGCTGGCAAACGGGCTCTGCCCTCTTCGTCCACCAGCCGGACACGGAAGGCGTGGCTGCCGCTGAACCCACGGCCAAACTCAGCTTCGACTACAACCCGGCTGAAGTCCTCGAACATACTCCGCAATATGGTTTCCACTTCGGGGGTCAAAGTGATATTCCTGGCTACTTTTATGTCTGGGGCACCCAGTGATGACATATGACCTGGCCTCGAGTTCAATGTGTGTCAATTACAAACAACCCCACCCAGGCGCTCTTGCGCTCAAAAAGTGAGGTTCGTTTGGTAAAGATCTGTTTACTTCGTTGGGGCCTGTGAATGGTATCACAGTACTATGCCCCATTCTAACATAATCCAAAGTGCTGTCAAGCGTGTCAAGCGTCTGTTAGAGCGACTTTGCCGCGGGGAGGGGATCACTTATCTTGCCACGTCAGGCTTGAAGCCTCCCTCATGGATGGACTTTAAGAATGAGAGGAAGATAAAGGTGTTGTCCATAAAGGGCAGCAGTACATCCACGGTCTTCGTGTCCACTGACGGGATGTCCAGCGTGTAAGTGAAGGTCTTGGAAGTGTTCTGAAAATCATCCAGCGCCGACGGGTCGAAGGGGGATGAGGCTCACTTGGGTTAGCATATTGCATCATCCACCACCGCGAGATTTTCGAGCGACACCTTCCCTATATTAAACGTAAGGACATCACGAATTTGTAACACGACCTGGGCCGGAAGCGAGGTTTGTTCTCAAGGGTTGGTCATAAACTACAAGGTTCCTTGCCAGAAGCCGCAATGCTTGTATCAGGAAAACATGTGAGTACAACACTCGACTCTGCGAGCCACATAACCAACACTTGCCCAAAAGGTCCCAGCCTCCCCTTGATAGTGTATGGTACCCTTCATTTTACCACACCACACTTACATAAAACTTAACTGGCGGCCCAAAAAGGGCCGCCAGATCGACGTTTTGACAGATTCTAATTATTTTCTAATAATTATGTGTATCTTCTCAAAATGTAGGAGCAAACTTGTGGTCGCCCTGTTGCAGGCACAAGTTCGTCCCTACCCCGAGTTGTTGAGAAGATACGATTATGTTCCCCGATCTCTGCCCTCCACCATACGCCAGAGCGCCGTGGTCTCGGGCGAGGGCTCCAGGTCCAGGTCAGCCAGGGTCGCCTGCCAGCGGGCGACCTGCCGGCGCGCCAAGTAGCGGCGGCCGCGGGCCAGGTAGCCGGTCACCAGCGCACAATGCGCCGTCTCGTCGGCGGGTTCGATGGCCAGCAACTGCTCCAGGTAAATCTCGGCTTCGTTTCCCTCTACCCGGGCGGCCAGGCGACGAAGGCTGGACACATATAGTCCCTCCAGGGCGCGCCGGTCGGTTTCGACTTCGGGAGGGAGCACCCAATCCATGTCTTCCAGCAAGGCACCCCGGTATAAGGCGACTGCCTCTCGCAGCGAGTCTGGATCGCCGGCCTCGACCAGCTCCCGAAAGGCGGTGGCATCTAACCAGTGGGGCGCGTCGGCGTTAAAGTGGTAGCGGCCCAGTTGATGCAGAATATGACGCTTTTCGCGGATCTTGGCTGGCTCCGGCTCCAGGGCGCGGCGCAGGCGGTGCATAGTGACGTGAAAGACGTTGGCCGTTTCCTCTGCCGAGCGATCCGGCCACAAAGCGGTCGAGATTTCCTCCCGCGTCGCGCCGGTCGGACCCTTCCAGAGCAGATAGGCCAGTAACGCCTTGGCCTTCTCGGTCCCCCAGGCCCCTTCCGGCACCGGCTCCCCCTTGCGTATCACTTTTAATTGCCCCAGCAGCCGGATCTCTAGCGGGGTATCCGCCGGAGGGGCAGCGTGACCTTCCCAGGCATTCAGCGCCTGGCGAGCCGAGGCCGCCACTTCTTCCTCCAATCGCCGCAACGCCTGGTCGTGGCGGCGGGCCGTCTCCAGGTACCCGTCGCGTTGCTTGCGGAGATGTACCATCCACCCGAGGGTGTCCAGGCGTCCGGCCAGATCGGTGCACAGGGTCAAATCCCCCTGGGCGAAGGGGTTCCCATCCCGCTTCTCCGCCAGCGCCAGCACGCCGCCGGAGCCCAGGCCGGTCGTCAGAGAACAGAATAGCGCCACCTCTTGCCAGCCGGGTTCCAGCGGTTGCTGGGGTAGCAGGGCGGCCACCAACAGGGGCCCCCGGCCACGCGCCGGTGGTCGGCGCACCTGATCGCCTGGGCGCACCGATAGATTTCCCTGCACAATCTGCACGGTGAGCATTCCAGGGGCCGAATCCGGATGGGGGAGGGCTATATAGCCACCTCGCACGCCCAGGGCCGCGCACAGCGCTCCCAGCAATTCGGTTTGCAGCTCTTTGGGGTCCGGAGTCTCGGCCAGTGCTTCCAATAGATAGAGACTCGCAGTTTGTTGCCGGCGCTCGGCTCCGAAAAACAACCCATCCAACCACATAGTGGCTTGCCGTCTGACGATAGGGAAGCAGACGGCGATGATCACCACCAGCATACCGGTCGTCAGCGGGTAGGGGAAAGGGGTGTAGCTCACCAGCCAGCGATCCAGGGTTAGTGTCAAGTAGATAGCCAGCAGGCCAAAGTTGGCAGCCAGCGCCGAGTAGAACAAGTCCCGCCGGGCCATAGGGCGACCGACGAAGGAGCCGTAGCGCAGCACCGCATTGGCGTAGAAGAAAGCGCCCAGGATAAAGAAGATATCGCCCAATTCGTGAGGTATCCGGTCGGCATCCTCGGTCAGGACGATGATCCAGTCGATCACGCCGCTCAGTATGACCAGGCCGGTAGGCACCAGAAGATAGAGGATTTGCCGGCGGAGCGATGGAGAACGAGCCAGCCGATAGCTGATAATAAGGCCAGAGGTACCGCCTATTACCTCCACTGCGAAGAACATGGCGAACAGTCCCATCAGCGGCCCCGGCAACGGGCCGATGATGTGCGGCAGGGGCCGGTAAAGAGGTCCCGCCACCAGCAGATCGGTGAACAGGGCTCCCAGCGCGAAAACAATGCTGGCTAAATAGGCAAAGGGTAGTATCCAAAGCCTGATTCGTCGCCAGGCTGGGGGAAAGTAAAATGAGACCAAATGAAGGTAGAAGGTAGGACTGAAACAAAGCACGGCCCATTTCCAGCGCAGGGGTAAAGGCGTTATGAAAAGGGGAGGTTCAGCCCGGGGAAACAGAAACAGGCTGGTCAGGTAGTAGCCGGCGATCGTCAGGCAAAATGCGCTGAAGACCCAACTGATGAGACGGCGCGGGTTGCGGGTGACGACGTGGACAGCCAGACCCAGGTAGACGGCAATCGCTACAGCAGCGATTGCCATGAACAAGGTCACGCGTGTCATAGGGAATTCCATCAATTTTGAACACGCCCTATTCGTTAAACAAGGCCCCCACCGAAATCCCCAGATGAATGCGGCGGATGACCTCCGCCAGCAGAGGGGCCACGGACAAAATGGTGATGTTAGGCAGCCGTTTGCGCGGCGGCAGGGGGACTGTGTCGGTGACCACCATCTCCTCAATCTCCAGCTTGCACAGCCGCTCCACGGCCGGGTCGGAGAAGACGGGATGTGTGGCGCACACGAACACCCGGTTGGCACCGCTCGCTTTGAGAAACACGATGGCCTGGGTCACCGTGCCGGCCGTGTCTATCTCGTCGTCGAAGATGATGACGTTCTTGCCTTCTACGTCGCCGATGACGTTCAACGCCCTGGCGGTGCTGCCATCCGGTCTCTGCACGCGTCGCTTCTCGATGATGGCCAGGGGGGCGCGCAGCGCCTCGGCGAAGTTGCGCGAGCGTTTGGTGGCGCCGATGTCGGCGGCGATGACCACCGTGTCGGGGATCGCCTTGGCGCGAAAGTAGTCGCTCAGCATGTGGAACGCGGTCAGTTCGTCCACCGGGATGCTGAAAAAGCCCTGGATCTGTCCCGCATGCAGGTCCAAACTGAGAAAGCGGCCAGCGCCCGCCGTCGAGATCAGATCGGCCACCAGGCGGGCAGTGATAGGTACCCGGGGTTGGTCCTTTTTGTCGGTGCGCCCGTAGCTGTAATAGGGCACCACCGCCGTGATGCGTCCTGCCGAGTCGCGCTGCAGCGTGTCCACCATAATCAATAGTTCCATCAGGTTATCATTGACCGAGGCCACGCTCCCATCTTCGTGTTCGGTGACGCACGTGGGCTGGATCACAAACACGTCCTTGCCCCGCACGCTAGCGTGCAGGCGGCAAAAGATGTTCTGGTTGGGAAACTTGAACACATCGGCCCCAATGAGCGGGACACTTAGCTCGCGGCTGATAGCGTCGGCCAGGGGCTGGTTGGCCGTGCCGCTCAGCAGTGCAATCTCACCATACATCGGCTTCCTCGCCTCCCCCTGTGTTTATTGCGTGACGATAGCCAACAAGTAAGCAGTCGATAATCTGATGCGTGATGCGTAAAACATAAAAAGTGATGCGTGATACCGGCTATCGACGACTTGTTACCTGTTACTTGCTACTTGCTACCTGGCACCTGCCACTTGCTATCTGTCACCAAACTCCCGCTTCAGGATACCCATCACCAGCATGTCGTGGTACACCCCTTCGGCGTAGATATCCTCGCGTAGGCGGCCTTCCTGGGTGAAGCCGCATTTGTGATAGGCGTTGATGGCCGGGGTGTGGTCGGCATACACGCGCAGATAGACCCGGTTCAGGTTCATCTCGCCGAAGGCGAAGGCCAACAGCGTCTGGATGGCGTCCTGGGCGTATCCTTTTCCCCACTGGCCCTTGTCGCCGATGACGATGCCTAGCTCGGCCGTGCGATCCTTCCAGTTGATATGCATCAGCGACAAGTTGCCGATGTGCTGGCCGGCTTCGGTCTCAATGGCAAGGACCATTTGGCTGGGATCGTCTCGCACCTCTTCGTGCCAGGCTTCCTCGTCGGCCATAGACAGCGGTGCGTAGATCTTCAAATACCGGAGCACTTCCGGATCGTTAAGCCAACGGTGATAATCAGGCAGGTCTGAGGGCTCTACGGCCCGCAGCCGGACTCGCCTTCCATGGATCATGCCTTCCGCCTTTCTGCGTACACCCCGAAGGGTAGGTCAACCAACAAGGAGCTAAAGAATGCCTACAGCCCGAAGGGCTTCGTTTGCTCAGCGCGGGGCTCAACCCCCGCGCCGGTCAGGTACACCGCAAATGGCAAGTATCGTTAAGCAAAAGTATGCGATAACTGTTGGCCCGGACCCGCACCAGGCTGAGCGCGGCGTTATCAAAGGTGAACGCCCGCCGCCCGTTACCCTGGGCAATGCCCAGCCAGGAACGCAGACAGGCATCGATCGAGCCACCGTGGGCCACCACGGCCACGGTCGCTTCCTCCGGCATCCCGGCCACGATTTCGTCCATCGCTTCCCGTACCCGCGCCACGAAGGCTGGATCGCCCTCTTCGCCGGGCAGGGGGGCCCAGGGGTGGTTGACTTCCCAGGCAGCCCGCACCTCGGGAAAGTGAGCTATGATGTCGTCGGAGGTCAGGCCGTTGAGCGGGCCGAAGTTGTATTCCTTGAGTCGTTCGTCGAACCGAACCGACAGCGCCAGTGCATCACCCACAATCTGGGCCGTTTCGGCTGCGCGCCGCAGCGGGCTGGCGACCAGCTCGTGGATGGCCGCTTCTCCCCGGGCGTGTCTGCCCCATCCCAGCGGCAGGTAAGTCCCCGTTGGGGAATTGGGGCCTGCCAGCTCTGCTAAATGTTCGGCCAGCCGCATTGCCTGCTGGCATCCCAACTCGGTCAGCGGATAATCGGCCCAGCCCTGGACGCGTCGTTCAAGATTGCCCAACGATTCGCCGTGTCGAATCAGCCAGATGTATTTGCTCATTCACTTGCCTGAGGGATCGAGATGGTGATTACCTGTTATCAAACGCTGAGCTGCGGTATAAGGGTCCAGTTGGCGGGCGGCGACCTGTGCCATTAGATCAGCCAGGTCGCCCTGGTCGATCTTGTCCAGTAGACGGTTTGTCAACTCGTCGCGCAGGATGTGCTCCAATTCGTTGGCCAGGCGGACTCGGTTGCGGTGGGTCAATTCGGCGCTTGCCTCCAGGTACTGGCGATGGTCGGCGATGGCCTCCATCAGGTCGGGGATGCCCTCACCGCGCAGGGCAATGATTTTTATGATAGGGGGCCGCCAGCCGTTGCTTTCCGAAACGTCGTCATCTGGCGCAAGTGGTTCTTGGTCCGGGGATGGGGAAGATTCCTGGACGACCTCCATCAGCCGGCCGTGGTGCGACACCAGGCCAGGGCCACCTCGTCTCCCAGAATCGGCAACCCCTAGGTCGAGCATCATCTCCAGGGCAGAAGCAGTGCGGTCGGCGCCCTCCCTGTCGGCCTTGTTGACGGCGAATACGTCGGCGATTTCGAGGATGCCGGCCTTGATGGCTTGCACTTCGTCGCCCATCCCTGGCACCTCGACCACGACGACAGTATGAGCCGTCTCTGCAATCCCCACCTCGCTCTGCCCGGCGCCAACGGTTTCGACGATGACTATCTCAAAGCCGGCCGCATCCAGCACCTTGACGGCGTCGGCGGTAGCTCGGGCCAATCCACCCAGGCTGCCCCGGGTGGCCATGCTGCGTACGAACACGCCCGGGTCTCCGGCCAGATCACGCATGCGGATGCGGTCGCCCAAGATAGCACCGCCGGAGAAGGGACTGGTGGGATCCACGGCAACGACGCCAACGCGCCGGGCGGAGGCCCGGTAGGCTTTGGCCAATTCATTGACCAGAGTGCTCTTACCGGTACCGGGCGACCCCGTTATGCCGATGATGTGTGCCTGGCCGGTGTGAGGGTAAATCTGCGCCAGGCTGGCATGGGCGTCGTCCGCGCCGTTTTCGATGTGGGTGATCAGCCGCGCCATAGCCCGGCGATCACCTGACAGAACTGCTTCGACTAACTCCATTGCAAATATCAAATATCAAATGGCAAATGACAAAGATCAAACGATAGACGCCAAACATGAGGGGTTAAGAGTATCCCAAAGGTCAACAGTCCACGGGTAATGAGTAAAGCTGCCATCCGTCCACCTCCTGCTCTCTACTCCCTTACGTTTTCCCGTATAAACGTGACAATGTCCTCAGTAAGCGTACCCGGCCCGAAAACTCCCTGCACGCCGGTCTCTTTCAGGGAAGCCACATCTTCATCCGGGATGATCCCTCCAGCGATGACCAATACGTCGTCCATATTGTTGTCACGCAACAGTTCGACGACGCGGGGCAAAAGCGCCATGTGGGCGCCGCTCAGGACTGATAAGCCGATCACGTCCACGTCCTCTTGTAGGGCAGCCTCAACGATCATCTCCGGCGTCTGGCGCAGGCCGGTGTAAATGACCTCCATGCCGGCGTCGCGCAGAGCGCGGGCAACCACTTTGGCCCCCCGGTCGTGGCCGTCCAGACCGGGTTTGGCAACCAGAACACGGATCTTTTGCGATGTGCTGGGATGATGTTCGCTCACGGAAGTTATTTCCTCATTGAGAAAAGCGATCCAGAATCAGATCTCATCTGCTGTGTATTATACAATCAGGTAGACAGAGCGTCAATGAATTATATACGTTGGAGTGCGTTTGGATTTAGAGGCCCGCATCCTTCGACAGGCTCAGGATGCTACGATGCCCCCCAATCCAAACGCACCCCATATGTTATATAATCGCCGGCTCGCGGTATTCGCCGAAGACGCACCGCAGGACGCCCATAATCTCACCCAGCGTGGCATAGGTATGGACTGCCTCAAGGATGAGAGGCATCAAGTTCAGCCTGTCCCGAGCAGCATCTTCCAGGCGGGCCAGAGCGGCTTTGGTGATCATCCCGTCCCGTTCGCCCCGTACCCGCTCCAGCCGGGCGATGTGCCGGTCGTAACCATGCGGGTCCATCTCCAGCAGGGGGACGGTCAGCGGCTCGTCGGAGCCGTAATCATTGACGCCGACGATGATGCGCT
Organism: Anaerolineae bacterium; assembly: GCA_034412795.1. Lineage (GTDB taxonomy): Bacteria > Chloroflexota > Anaerolineae > 4572-78 > NAK82 > JAUVPY01. The sequence continues at coordinate 45,317 of DAOUMD010000097.1, read as the reverse complement.
GCTGAGTGTCGATTTCGTGTTGATAGCGATAGGCAGCGTCGGCGATTTCACGCTGAAAGAAGCCAGCCTCAATGGCCGGTATGACGCCCCCCAGCTTATCGATCCGGTCAAAGTATTCGTAGGTCCGGGCCTCCAGGTGGTCGGTCATCGCCTCCACAAAATAGCTGCCGGCCAGCGGATCTAGCGTGTTGGCCACGTTGCTTTCGTGGGCGATGATCTGCTGGGTACGCAGCGCGACACGTACGGCCAATTGGCTGGGTAGGGCCAGCGCCTCGTCCATGCTGTTGGTGTGCAGCGATTGGGTGCCCCCCAGCACCGCTGCCAATGCCTGGATAGCTACCCGCGCCGTATTATTCTCCGGTTGCTGGGCGGTGAGGCTGACACCGGCCGTCTGTGAGTGGAAGCGCAACAGCCACGAGCGTGGTTTTTTTGCCCCAAAGGTCTCTTTCATCTCGCGTGCCCAAATGCGGCGGGCGGCGCGGTATTTGGCAATCTCTTCGAAGAAGTCATTGTGCGCGTTGAAGAAGAAGGAGAGGCGGGGCGCGAAATCGTCAACAGCCAGCCCGCGCTCGATTCCCCAGCGCACGTATTCAAGACCATCGGCCAGAGTGAAAGCTAACTCTTGAGCAGCGGTGCTGCCCGCCTCACGGATGTGATACCCGCTGATCGAAATCGTGTTCCATTTGGGCAGATGTTGGCTGCCGTACTCAAAGGTGTCTACCACCAGTCGCATGCTGGGATTGGGTGGGAAGACGTATTCCTTTTGAGCGATGTATTCCTTCAGAATGTCATTTTGGATGGTGCCGCCCAGTTGCTCCTTGGGGATACCCCCACGCTCGGCGGCGGCTATGTACATAGCCCAGATAACGGCCGCCGGACTGTTGATGGTCATGCTGGTCGTGATGCGATCCAGGGGGAGCCCATCGAGCAAGGTTTCCATGTCGGCCAGAGACGAGACGGCGACGCCGCATTTGCCGAACTCCCCTAGCGCTTCGGGGGCATTGCTATCGTAGCCATACAGGGTCGGCAGGTCAAAGGCAATCGACAGCCCTGTCTGCCCCTGCTCCAACAGGTATTTAAAGCGCTGGTTGGTCTCCTCGGCGGTGCCAAAACCGGCGAACATGCGCATGGTCCACAGCTTGCCCCGGTACCCGGTCGCGTGCACCCCGCGCGTATAGGGATATTCGCCGGGGAAGCCTAAATCGCGCAGGTAATCAAAGTCGGGGAGGTCGGCTGGGGTGTAGAGGCGCTTCACCGTCTCACCGGAGATGGTCGTAAATTCATTGGCCCGCTCCGCTCGCCGTTCCGTTGTGTGACGCAGCGTGGTGTCTTGCCACTCGGCTCCGGCTTGACGTAGTTCATCCAACTTCCGCTCGTCAAACATGAGCTTACCTCCCGAATAACGTGACGATCCGTTCAGCGTCGTAGCGTCTAGCATCGTAGCCGCAGCATCCGAGTTGCGGGCAGCCAGTCGCTACGACGCTATATACGTATTTTCGCATCAGCCGAGTAATTTCTTACCCTGTTCGCCGTTGGTGAGAGAGCAAGTGGTTATGCGTCTGTGTGTTAGATGGTGATATGTTGGTTGGTGCGATCAGCGTCGGCTTTAAGGATATACGCGTCCCAACGTCCGGGGGAAGGGTTCCGTCTCGCGGACGTGATGGACACCGGCGATCCAGGCCACTGTCCGCTCGACGCCCAGGCCAAAACCGCTGTGGGGCACACTGCCATAACGGCGCAGGTCGATGTACCAGCGGAAGGCTTCTTCTGGCAACTGGTCGTGGTGGATGCGTTCTAGCAACAGGTCGGGGTCGGAGATACGCTCGCTGCCGCCAGTGATCTCGCCGTAACCTTCCGGGGCCAGCATATCCACGCTCTTGGATACTTCAGGCCGGCCGGGCCACGGCTCCATATAAAAGGCCTTGCAAGCGGTGGGGAAGCCGTAGACGAAGAGCGGCTTGTCGAATTGTTTGGTCAGCTCTGTCTCGTGGGGGCTGCCAAAGTCGGTGCCCCATTCCATGTCAAGCGATTCTTTCAATTCCGGGTTGTCGGTCGCCTCGCGGACGGTCACCAGTCGTTCCAATGCCTCGTCGTAGCTGATACGCGGGAAGGGCGGTTCTATCCGTTCCAGCGCGCTGACGTCGCGCTCCAAGACCTTCAATTCCTGAGTCCGTTCGCGCAGCGTTGTCTGCACGATATACGTGACGAATTGCTCTTCCATTTCCATCAACTGGTCGAGGTCACAATAAGCAATCTCGGGTTCGACCATCCAGAACTCCGTCAGGTGGCGACGGGTCTTGCTCTTCTCGGCCCGGAAGGTGGGGCCAAAGCAGTATACCTTGCCAAAGGCATAAATATTGGCTTCATTATATAATTGGCCGGTCTGAGCCAGGTAGACCGGCTCGCCGAAGTAATCAACCTTGAAGAGGGTGGTCGTCCCTTCGCCGGCGGCCGGGGTGAGGATGGGAGTGCTCATTTCCACGTAGCTGTTGGAGTCGAGCCACTCGCGAATGGCTCGCATCACAGTCGCTCGGATGCGTAGCAGGGCCCATTGTTTGCGGCTACGCACCCACAAGTGGCGGTGATCCATCAGAAACTCAACGCCGTGTTCCTTGGGCGTGATGGGATACTCGCCTGCCACCTGCACCACTTCCATCTCCGTCACCTCCAACTCGTAACCCCCCGGTACACCGGGGGCACGCTCGTCGGCCTTAACCTGGCCGGTGACAGCGACGGACGACTCCTGGGTGAGGCCCTTGGCCACTTCAAAAACCTCCTCCGGCAGGTTGGGCTTAAACATCACGGCCTGGACAACCCCTGTGCCGTCGCGTACTTGCAAGAATTGCAGCTTGCCCTTGCCCGTCTTGGCGTACAGCCAGCCCTGGATCGTCACCTCGTCACCGACGTGGTCGGAGATGTCTTCGATGTGGATGATTTGAGTCAAGATGATGCCTCCTCATCTGATTCGCTGCCCCCGTCGCTGTCTGAATTTTACCACAAATGTGGTGATAGACCAATCATCACTAAAGTGGCACGCTTCTCAGGAGGGGAAGCTGTCGGTGCCCCGCTGCGCCCAGACGCAGTGCGGAGCCTCCCATGCATATACTACGTTTGCCTTGCCGGTGCCTGAGCGCCTTGCCTGGCCTTACTCCATGTGCTATACTCCAAAATCAAAGCTAGAAATAAGAGCGAATGATGGGTTCCTCTCCAACGTATGTGACTATACCGCTATCGCCGGAACTGGCCGAGGAATTGCCTCCGGACCCGGCGGCGCGAGCAGAGGTGCTGTCCATCGGCTTGCAGCAGTGGCGTATACGCAATGCACTGGAGGCCTATCGTCGGGGTGAAGGCACTCTGGCTTATGCGGCGCAGCGGGCCGGCGTGTCTATTCGACAGATTATCCCCCTTGCCTACGCCTATGGGCTCACACCAGACGTCGACCCCGCCTGGTTGTCGGACGAGCTATCCCTCGACCAAGCCGCCGAGCTATGACGGTCGTTGCCGATAGCGGCCCTCTGATCGCGCTGGCCGAGATCGAGGCAGTGTACCTGTTGTGTGAGCTTTACGGCTCGGTCGTCACCGGCCATACTGTCCACACCGAGGCTGTCACCGCTGGCCTAGCTATGAATGCAGCCGATGCTGTGGTGCTGCAAGAGGTGTATCAACAAGGCGCGCTGATTATCCACATACCACCTGACGTACCTTTGCCCTACCCCGATTTGCTCCACGAGGGTGAGACTGAGAGTGTCCGGTTAGCCATTGAGCTTGAAGCTGAGTGGTTATTGATGGATGATTGGCGCGCTCGTCGGATTGCAGAACGTAATCTAGTAGCCGCCAATATTCCGACGGGCATCAAGGGTACGCTGGGTGTGATTGTGACAGCCGCTCATAGCAAGGTAATTGCTCCAAACCAGGCAATTGATTTTGTTGAAGCTCTTAAAGGTCGCCCCGACGTCTGGCTAGCCCCTAGCTTGTGCGAGGCAGTGGTTGAGACACTACGGCGCCTTCGCTGACTAGCACCAGGAGTAAAATGGAAAGGCTGGAGATGTTACTGCTCCGCCGCGCCGGGGCGCAACCGCGCCCGCAGCCGGTCCAGCGGGATGAGGCTCCACACCAGGGCCATATCGGGCTGGCTGAAACCACCGACCAGGACCAGGGCCACGAAGTACACCACGCCGGCCACCCCCAGCAGGACCAGCGCATGGGCATCCCGCACCAACCACAAGACCGCCCCCATCACCGCCGAGGCCAGCACCGGCCGCCAGGTCACACTCACCCAGGGCACATGGCACAAATGCTTACGCACGGCGTAATAGAAGGGGATGAGCAGCGCCCACTCGCTGAAAATCGTGGTGATGGCTGCTGCCCGGTAGCCGTAGCGGGGGATCAGTATCAGATTCGCGACGACGTTAAAAGTTACGCCGACCACAAAAGCTTTGGTCAAAAAGCGCTGTTGGTCAATAGCAATCAACACGTAGTGGGTTATCTGATTGACAAAGCTAAAGGGCAGGAACCATATCAGCAACTGCAAGGCGATCATCGAATCGGGCAAGTACTGTCTACCACCCAAGATAAGGATCAATTCGTGGGCGATGAACGGGGTGCCTACCGCCACCGGCAAGGCGATCATAAGCAGCAGGCGCAGCGACAGTATGTAGGCCCGGGCCAACGAGTCACGAGCCGTCTGTGCATAGCGGCTCATCAGGGGGAAGATGGCCAGGGTGAAGTAAGAGGGGATAATGTTGATGCCGTCGATGTACTTATAGGCCGCACCGTAGAGACCCACTGCCCGGTCACCCCAGGTTGGCTGGAGGATGAGTATGTCGATGCGGAAGAACAGAGTCTGTAGCAGGTGGTTGATCATCAAAGGCAGTGACTCATCCAACATACCTCGCCACGACCCGGGCTTGCTGTCGTAGTGAGGACGGAAGATCTTACTAAGCAACAGATAGCCCAACACTGTCACCGCAGTGATGTTGGCCACCACCGACACGGCCGCCAGCCCAATGACCCCAGCTCCAAGAAGCAAGACCAATGCCCCCAGGCTGACGCGCGTGACGGTGGTCACGGCTGAGATAGCAGCCGGATACTCCGCCTTTTCGTAGGCGTAAAAGAGGGCCGTCAGCGCGTCGGAGATGTTGCTGAAAAATAGGCCGATTGCGAAGATACCCACCGCGATCACCGTCTCCAACGCCACGCCGCCAAAGACGACGTATAACCACAGCACTATGCCCATCAGCGGCAGCGAGGCCAGCCACAGCAGTACCCGCAAAGTACTCACGTTCGACAGGTACTTGTTGCCCTGAGTGTGGTCACGGGCCACTTCGCGCGTCAACAGCGTGCCCAGACCAAAGCGGGTGAGGATCTCCATATAGCCGATGAATACCACCGCGAATTGATAGCGCCCTGCTCCTTCCGGCGCCAGGATGCGCAGCATCAGCATAGCGAAGGCAAAGTCGATCAAGCGGTTGGTCAATGCCAACGTCATCGGAGCCAGACTGTTCTTGGCAATGCGCTTCACCGGGGAGTCCTCCGCCGATTCGCGGTAGAGTCTCCCCCACGCCCACCAGCCGAGCAACAGCAACGAGATTACCACGGCCAAAAAGCTGACGTACAACCCCAGCTTGAAGCTCATCGGCGTATACTTAAAGCGGATGGTCCAATCCCCCGGCTCCAGGTATACCGCCCGGAAGTTCCCATTGGCCCGGTATATAGTCAGTTCAGTTTCTTGGGGCTGGTCGCTGGTCGCTGGTCGCTGGTCGCTGGTCGCTGGTCGCTGGGGGCTGATTTGTGATTTGTGATTTGCCATTTGATACTTGTCTATACGCTTTCCAGCCGGGGAAGTAACTATCCGCCAGCACCAGCCATCCCGGCTCGTCCAGCGAGGCCTGGATGAAAACCTCGTTGGGCATGTAGCTTGTGATGGTGGCTGGTTGCAGGTTGCAGTCAGAAATCTCCTCCTCAATCTCTAATCCCCAATCTTCAATCTCCAACAGAACCTTCTGACGTGGGTTCAGGCTGCGTAATGCGTAATCCATTTCCTCTTCTGGTGGCATTTTATCGGCGCAGGGGACCACGAAAGCTCGGGGCAGGGCATCCAGATTCTCATACACTCGCACTTCGTCGTCGTAGACCAGCCGGTAATTCTGGTTCGGGATATCTTGCGTAGTCAACACGTAGCGGACGCCTAGCAGGTCCAACAGCGCCGAATCGAGGGCGTGGTAGCCGGGCGCGTAGATGGGCGCGACTCGGTTGTAGAGCAAATCGCCTTGTTCCTGGATAAGGTCCATGTAGTGGGCGTATTGGGCGGGGATGATGGAGTCATAGCCGCGCACGTCTTCCAGGTCCCAATACATACCAGTGTTGGCGATGAAGGTACGGGGCTCACCCGGTACGTTGAAGCTGGCGATGCGAAAATGCGAGTCCTCCACCCTGCGTTCAAGCAGCCAATCAACCACCGGCGGTCGAAAATCGAGCAGCGACGGATCGGCCGCCGGGTTGAATCCATAGCCTGCCGCCAACAGGTCCAGGGCGACGAGCACCACAGCCAGAGGCTTCCAGACGGCCACTCTCCCCAGCCGACGGGGCAGGTAGATGGGACAGCGGCTGATGCGCAAGACGGCTCCAGATGCCATCGTGAATAAAAAGAACTTTAAGAAGTTGGGCCACTGATACCCCAGGAACTGCCGTCCGTCGGCAAACGCGTGCTGGGCGAGTTCAGAGTGGTCCACCACCATTTGGGCTAGCCGGATAAACGGGGCGGGGAAGACCAGCATAGCTATCATAACGATCAGGCCGGCCAGTCCCCCCCAGAAGGCTAGCCAGCCGACGTACAGACTGCCTGTCCTAACCGATAGGTCAGGGAACTTGTAGAGTGAAAAACGAGAAGCATTGGCTCGTTTTGCCTCGGCGTCCGCCCGGTCTCGCGGGCTGACGTAGCGCGCCAGGTAAGTCGAGCCTAACCCGGCCAGCACAGCGATGCTCAACGTGAAGGGATAAATCCAGCGGAAAGGAGAATGAAGTTGGTTCCAAAAGGGTAGCCCGTAATAAAGCAACGCGTAAAGGGGCGTGCCGAAGGCAAACAGCAGCGACAAAACCGCCAGCAGCGCAAAAATCCAAACCTGAGGCAGCGGATGAAGTAGCGGATAAGGGGATGAGGGCAACGGCTCCTGGCTGCTTGATGAGGGCCCAGGCGAGCCTGCTTGAGCCGAGAGATGCATATTCACTGTGCCCGGCTGCCCTGTCTCTTCATTCGCCGGTTCGGCGGGCAAGCGATGTCTTTGCTGACCTCGTATCCGCTTATTCGCTATTACATCCGCTGCGGCTGCCCAAACCGCCATCACCGACAGCAACAACGGCAAAATCCCCACGTAGGCGCTTGCTTCCACGCTGGTCTTGATGTCCCAGCCGGTGCAATAAGGACACAGCGGGTTGACCTGCCCATAAGCGTTGAGGCCGACCGGCAGCCGGCGGCGGGTGATCAGGTCGAAGTATGTATGATGGCTGGGGTTGCCGAAGAAATCGGGGATCAGGAAAGAAATAATCCGTCGGTATGGGAGAGCCCAGCCGGCCACGTCGGCATAAGTGACCGACCCTACGCGAAAGTTGCGGCTGGCCACCTCGTAGAGCGGTATGAACTGGATGGCTCCCAGCCCCAGCCCCAGTAGTACCATCACCAGCAGCCAGCTTCCTATGCGCAATGTCGGGCCCCAAACGCGCTGGCGTCGTTGAAGAACGATCAATCGGCAGAGCGCATAAAATGCACTGACCAGCAATACGTAATAGGTAATTTCGACATGCCCGGCCAGAATCTGAATCCCCAGCACAAAGGCGCCAAGCACAATGTAGGGGATAGGGGAATAGGCAACCGGTCCTTTTTGCTCCTGCTTGCGGATCACGATTTCAATCATCGTCAGCACCAGCGGAAGCCAGACGGCGGCCGCAATGATCATCGTGAAAACGACACTGACGACGAAAAATCCGCTCAACTGGTAGGTGATACCTGCGATAAGGCTACCGACCCGGTTGGCGCCTAAAACTCTCAGAAAAATGTAGGTAAACAGCCCCGCCAGCAAAAATTGAAGAACGGTGAACCAACCATAGGCTTTGGTCAGCGGCATCACGTAAAATAGCAAGCTAAGGGGATACAAGGCCGAGTGTTGGCCGTTCGCCAGAAACGGGTGTCCGGCGAAGATGTAGGGGTCCCATAAGGGTATGGACCGAACCTGGATGCTCTGCACGATGAAACGCTTCCAGACGTAGTTCTCCAGGATCAGGTCCGAGAGGAGAGCATTATGCGGGCGGCTTACGCCTAACTCATCGGCGAAGGAAGCCCAGGGCTCGCCGACAAATAAGTTATCCAGGGGAAGAAGAGTGCGACTCCCCAGCGTAACTGGCCCAAATAGCAGAAGCGGCAGGATAAAGAGTACGAGGGCAATTAGAATATCCCGCCTGTTTATGCGCGCGCGCAATGCACACACTCCTAGACGTTGGCCTCAATTGCGCGGGAAGCAGGTTGGACGTGGCGATGACGCCAGCGAATCTCGAAGACACGCACCGCTGCTTCAAACTTCACCGGTACCGTCATCTTGCTCTGGCCGATGCGACGATCCTCAAAATAGATAGGGGTTTCCAGGATGCGCAGGCCAATTTTTTCGGAGACGTAGGCCATTTCTACCTGGAAGACATAACCATTGGACTGAATGCGATCCAGGCCGATCTGTTCCAGGGCGCTACGCTTCCAGCACTTGAAGCCAGCGGTCGCGTCTTTGGAATGTACTCCCAGGATGAGGTGTGTCCAGACAGAGTTCGCCCACCAACTCAAGAACCAACGTCCCAGGCCCCATCGCTCGTCAAGCTGTCCTCCTTGCACATACCGGGAACCAACTACCACGTCGTAGTCCTTGATGTATTCAAGAAACTTAGGGATGTAGGCGGGCGAGTGAGAGAAATCAGCGTCCATCTGGATGATGAAATCGGCGTCGTGTTCCAACGCCCAGGTGAAGCCCTGTACGTAAGCCGTACCCAGCCCCAGTTTACCTTCGCGATGCATCGTGTGAAGTTTTCCAGGGTAGCGTTGCGCCAGGTCATCGGCGATTTGGCCTGTGCCATCTGGCGACGCATCATCTACAACAAGAATCTCCAGCCCCTCAATGCCAAGCGCCAGAATTTCGGCAGTTATTTCTGGCAGATTGTCGGCTTCGTTATAGGTGGGGATGACCACAAAAGTTTTCATAGAAGTGTCTACCGCAAATATAATAATAGGATTAGGCCGTTCCAGAAAAATAGTTGTCCCAAGTTTGGGATGGTTCACTATTTGGTTGACACTTTTTACCAGTCAAATCAAGCAAAGTAACCTCGTAAAACGTAAAACGTGATGCGTAATGTTGTCAACATGCGTAAAGGCACATTTGCAAGGCGCATTCGCCCAGAATCATTACGCTTTACTTACGTTTTACGAATTTGTCTGGCAAAGCAGGCCAAATTGTCAACCAGTTCTCTTGGCAAAATGAACCATGCCTTTAAATTCTGGAACTTCCTTAAAGACCCCGGCCGCTTGGAGAAAACGGTTCGTTTCTACCAGAAACACAAAATAAGGGGCAAATGCTCTATGGAGTACAGAGCTCGATGCCCCCAAGCGGCGCACATTGATTACACCAGCGTCGTGTGTTTCAACATTCTGATGCTGATTATACTACGAGCATACATAAAGGTCAATTTGTTTGCGAAAGGTGGCCTTTATTACCATTGACAGGTCGTCAGCCGAGTGTTATACTGGGAGTATCTTAGCTTGGAACTTTTACAGAATGGTTTTGCGGCACCGGAATCCTCGCCCAAGCTTGCACATTAGGACTAAGGATTTAATAACTTACCCTTAGCCGACTGAATCAGGCCAGTAGTTCGCTTGTATTTGAGGAAGTTATTTAATTCTCAATCCTTAGTGCTCGCAAGCCGTGGAATGTGTAACTGTTATGGGATAGGGAAGCCGACGGGCAATGTACAAATATAATTGCCGCAAATGCCCCATCCGAAACCGCTGCATTGATGAGAGTGCCAACGCTCCTAGTGTTAAGGAGATCATTCGGCATGCCTTTGTTGCGCGTACCGACACGCTGGAGACGTGGGAGTCGCTGCAGCCCCGCTGCTTACTCCTGAAAGCCGAGGAGGAACGCGTGCGGATAGCGCCGCGTGAGTCGATGCTCAGCCGTCGTCTGCGCCAGGCGCGCGAGACCAGAGAGCAAACAGCCAAGGCTCTCTCCACGTCGACCGGTCGGAAGCCAGATTATCTCCAGCCTGTCTCCCCGGTTTCCCCTCAGCCGAAGAAAATATCTCCCGATGTCGCTGAGACACGCGTCGCCCGCCCAGAGGTTTCTGCGCCCGAGCGTATAGTTGCCAATGATCATTTAGTGCCGCGCTGGCTCACTGTGGTTATCAGTGGGCGACACATAACGTTGCCATCCGACAAGCAATTGGTACTGGGTCGTTTCGACCCTAACTTCGGTGTTCCACCCGATATCGATCTGACCTACGAAGATCAAGGAGCATACAGTGTTTCGCGCCAGCACGCTAGAATCGTTGGGGTGGCTGGTCGCCACATGATTGAAGATATGGGCAGTCGTCATGGTCTGTTCGTTAATGCGGAGCAGGTGAGACCGGGACCGCCTTACCGACTTCAACTGGGTGATCAGATCGAATTGGGCACTAGTGTTCAACTTGTTTATGATAGGATACCTGCTTACGTGCTGGATTTTTCTCCTAGCGGCAGTATCAGGCATGTCCTTGCCATTACACCCACAGGACGCAGGCTAACCATTGCTCCGCCCAATGATGTCTTGATCGGTCGTTCCGACCGCTACGTTGACTTTGTGCCTGACGTCGACCTCAGCCGCGAAGGGGAAGTAGCAGTCCGCGTCTCGCGCCGCCACGCCATAATCACCTGGCGCGATGGTGTTCCTCATCTGGAAGATCTGGGTAGCGGCTTTGGGACTCGACTCAATGGACAGACGTTGTTCATAGGTCAGGCTGCTCCCCTCAGACCAGGTGATCATATTTGGCTGGGCGGGTGTGTGTTGGCTTACGATATCGAAGTGTGACTTAAGATAGGAGGAGCCGAGGATTTTGGTCCTTAAATTACCACGAGGTGCGAAAAATGAAGCAGAATCTCCCAGTTTTGTCCGACGACACGGCAATGTCTACCATTGTCTGGCCTGCGGATGGGAAGGATATGGTGCTCGTTTCTGGCGGTACCTTTCTTATGGGCAGTGACGACGGTAGCCCGAAATACCAGCCGGAACACCAGGTACACGTTGCGGATTTTTACATCGATCGCTGGCCGGTGACAAACGCCGAATACAAGAGATTCGCGGACGCAACGAACCATTCTATCCCCAACTACGACGTGAGTTGGTGTGATACCCGGGGTTATAATTGGGATCCCAAGACCCGCATGTACCCCGAGGGCAAAGCCGAGCACCCGGTGGTGCTCGTCACCTGGGAAGATGCCATGGCCTACGCAGCCTGGGCAAGCAAACGCTTACCCACCGAAGCCGAGTGGGAGCGGGCTGCTCGCGGTCTGGACAGGCGACGATACCCGTGGGGGAATGAGTTTGTGTTGGGGCGTTGCAATTGCAAGGAGGCTGGACTGGGAAAGACCAGTCCCGTCGGCCAGTTTTCACCCGAGGGAGATACGCCGGAGGGCTTAGTGGATATGCTGGGTAACGTGTGGGAATGGACCAACAGCCTCTTCCGGCCCTATCCCTACGATCCTGATGATGGACGTGAAAGCCGTCAAGCGAGGGGGTTTCGTGTCTTGCGGGGTGCCTCGTGGCTTAATGATGCCAACGTAGTTCACTGTCTATCGCGACTGGATGGCGATTTTCAATTTTACAACAACGTTGGCTTTCGCTGTGCCGTGTCACCTGAGCATTAGATGGAGTATAAACTATGCCGCATCGTGTTGTTTTTATGGGCACCCCCCAGTTTGCCATACCCATTTTACAATGGCTGATCGACGAGTATCCTCCGATGGGCGCCGATGGGGGAGTTGTGGGGGTCTTCACGCAGCCAGAACGTCCTGGTGGGCGTGGAAGAAAACTTCGACCCTCCCCTGTGAAAATGTTGGCCCAAGAGCACGGATTGGTGGTGCTGGAACCCAAATCACTACAAATCCCTGAGACGCAGGCGGAATTACAGGCCCTGAAACCAGATGTAATCATTGTGGCCGCCTTCGGGCAGATTGTTCCCACTTCGGTGCTCGAACTGCCACCGTTCGGGTGCCTCAACATGCACCCGTCGCTGCTTCCGCGCTGGCGGGGGGCCGCTCCGGTAGCGGCCGCGATACTGGCCGGTGACGATACCACTGGTACCACCCTCATGCAGATGGATGCTGGGCTGGATACCGGTCCCATTCTGAGCCAACGGTCTCTGCCCATCCTCCCTGAGGACACACGCAAGTCACTTACTGCCCGCCTCGCTCAGCTCAGCGCTGACCTGTTGCGCGACACACTACCTCGCTGGGTGCTTGGTGATCTCGAACTGCAGCCTCAGAACGATGAACTGGCGACCTATGCTCCTCAAATCAAAAAAGAGGAAGGGCACATCAACTGGAGTGAGTCCGCAGACGCTATTGCCCGACGAGTGCGGGCATTTTTTCCTTGGCCCGGGGCCTTCACCTATTGGCAAGGCAAGTCACTAAAGATCTTACGCGCCGCCGTCATAGATTCCTGGCAGTTGGAAGGGAATGAGGATCTCTCGCCAGGAACGGTCGTCGCCGGTGCTGAAGGCCCGGGAGTAATCACAGGTCAGGGTATCCTTCAATTATACGAGGTCCAATTAGCTGGCAAACGCTCGGTTGCAGCCGATGCCTTTGCACGTGGTGCCCGGGGGTTTGTTGGTGCCCACCTGGCATGAGGTTACGCTCGCAGCGTATCTCCCCAATAATTCGGGAATGCGAGTCAGACCCCCTCGCAAAACCTCTTGCCAATTGATGGTGCGTCGTGTATAATTGTGGCCGATAATATCTAGTGGGGCGGCAGGTAGCAGGTAACAGATAGCAGGGTAAGAGTTATGAGGGATTGGTCTGCTATTTGTTACCTGCTAGTTGCTACCTGGCGAGAACCGGATGGACGACGCTGTCTGTTTATCTAGTGAATTCTATGAGCGGTGTCGCGGTCTGACCGAAGCGGATGTGTCGTTTCTCAAAGCCGTCGAACACCAGATAAGTATTGTCGCGGATGTCAGCCGGGCAGACATCTTGCTCTATGGCAAGCTAGAGGCCGACCGGGCGCTGGCGCTCTCGCATGCCCGACCGCATTCTATCTCGCCCATCTACGATCAATTGTTGATCGGTCAGGAGGTTGATAGGCATCAAGAGCCCTTGATCCTTCGCACCCTGGCCGACGGACGTCCGCAGCAAGGGGGACAACTTCTGCTCGCTGATAGTGCACCGATCATTAAACAAGTCTATCCATTGCGGCGACCAGGTACCAAGCCAGTGATTGGGGCCTTTAGCGTCGAGACCAACTTGCTAGAACATGAACGACATCGCCGTCGCCGCCGCGCCTTTCAGCGGGCGCTCCTTCAATTGCAGATGATGTCCACGCGTGGACAACTGGTCCGGGCCACAGACTTGAGCCCGTTCGGGGAGCACGACGGCATCATCGTCGCGGACCGCCAGCGGGTTATCCATTATGCCAGTGGCATCGCTACCAACCTCTATCGTCGGATCGGCTATCCAGGAGGCTTGTTGAACCATCATTTGGGCGAACTGGAGACCGGAGATGATGATCTGGCGCGTGCGGCTTTGCGCGAATTTCGTTGTCTTGAGCGGGAGGAGGAGGCCGGTGGTCGCTATTGGGTGAAGAAAGCGATCCCGCTGCTGGATCTGCCCCGGCCTTGGCCTCTGGCCTGGTTAAACTGGAGTAAAGAGAGCGCAGAACCAAGTCACGTCTTATTGATGGTGCACGACCCGACGGAGATGCGCCGCCGGGAGCAGGAACTCCGCGTAAAGACAGCTATGATCCAGGAAGTGCATCATCGGGTCAAGAACAACCTGCAGACGATTGCTGCCTTACTGCGCATGCAGGGACGTCGTATGCCGAGCGTGGAAGCGCGCACAGCGGTCGAAGAGGCCATTTCGCGTATCCTGAGTGTGGCCGTCATTCACGAGTTTCTCTCTCACCAGGACTCGCGGGTTATCAACATCAGGGACGTGAGCAACCGTATTCTCACTTTGATGCGTCAGGAGATGCTTGGCCCTGACCTGAAAATCCAGCTTGAGCTGGACGGCCCCCCGATTTATCTACCGGCCCGCCAAGCAACTGCTTGCGCTCTTGTCATTAACGAACTGCTGCAAAATGCTGTAGAGCACGGGTTCGACGAAGGTAGTGTGGGAAATGTGCGTCTCACGCTCCAAGATGAGGGGGACACAGTCATTGTTCGCGTCCGAGATGATGGCAGTGGACTCCCGGACAATTTTAGAATAGAAGAATCCGATAGTTTGGGCTTGCAGATTGTGCAAACCCTGGTTCAAGAAGATCTGAAAGGCACTATTGAGATGCGAAACGGCGACGGTGCCGAAGCCATCATTACCTTTCCCAAAGAAATATTTGGAGGTGAATAAAATTGGACCGCATACGTATAATCATCGCTGACGATGAGTCGCTCATCCGCATGGACCTGCGAGAGATGCTTCTCAATCTGGGTTATTTGGTTGTGGGAGAAGTAGGTGATGGGCGCAGTGCTGTGAACCTCGCCCGCGAACTCAAGCCCGATGTCGTAATTATGGACATCAAAATGCCCGATATGGACGGCATCGACGCTGCAAAGATTCTCACCGAGGAGCGCATTTCGCCCGTCATCTTGCTCACAGCCTATAGCCAGAAAGACCTGGTGGAGCGGGCTAAAGAAGCTGGTGTGGTTGGTTATATGGTTAAACCCTTCCGAGAGACTGACTTGGTGCCGGCAATTGAGGTGGCGCTGGCGCGTTTCAAAGAATTTGAGGCGCTGCACAAGGAGGTGGACGACCTCCAGCTTGCGCTTGAGACTCGGAAACTGGTAGATCGTGCCAAGGGCATCTTGATGGATAGCCAGGGGCTTAGCGAAGCCGAGGCTTTCCGCAAGATCCAGAAGATGAGCATGAATACGCGCAAACCGATGAAAGAAGTCGCTGAGGCGATAATCCTGGCGCATCAGGCAGGAGAGGGATAAAGGACGGTTCAGAGCCATCGGTGACCGGGTGTCAGGAGGTTTTTTCAGTGCGTCGTCTGCGGATCGGGTTAGGTCAAATAAATACTACAGTCGGCGATCTACGCGGCAATACGGATCGCATTATTGAGGGCCTTAAGTGTGCACGTGAGCACGGTGTTGACTTGGTGCTCTTTCCCGAGTTGGCCATCCCCGGCTACCCCCCAGAGGATCTGCTGCTAAAGCCGAGTTTCATTGAGGCCAACCGGGCCTGTTTGAATGAACTGCTAGTCCATACGCAGGGCCTCACCGCGATCGTCGGATTCGCGGATGTAGCCAGTGATATCTACAACGCCGCCGCCGTGCTTCACGATGGACAGCTTGCCGGAGTGTATCACAAGGCACTCCTACCCAACTACGCTGTCTTTGACGAAGTGCGCTACTTCAAGGCAGGTGACTCGTTCCCATTGTTCGAGCTGGATGGGATCGTCTTCGGGGTCAGTGTGTGTGAAGACATCTGGTACCCGTTTGGTCCACCCGAGAGACAGGCTGCCGCTGGCGCTGAGGTGTTAGTCAATATATCCGCTTCGCCTTATCATATGGGCAAGATCCAAGAGCGTGAGCGAATGTTGGCCACCCGCGCTGCCGATAACGTGGCGGTGGTTGCTTTTTGCAATCAAGTAGGCGGACAAGACGAATTGGTCTTCGATGGCGGCAGCGTAATCATCGATGAGCGGGGCCAAGTGGTTGCCCGTGGCCAGGCCTTTGCCGAGGACTTTGTGGTAGCCGATGTAGATATACGCAGCGTCTTTCGTCAACGACTCCACGATCCACGTCGGCGCAAAGGTGAGTTAGCACACCTTTATCGCCCCGACAAGGTCCAACGTGTACCTTTGTCTCGTACCGCATCCCACGTCGCTGACCGTTCCCCAGTGCCCCCTGCTGTGTCCCCTCTGCCAGATCGACATCACGAGATCTACCAGGCGCTGTTGCTGGGTACACGTGATTACGTACAGAAGAACGGATTCAAGACGGTGGTTGTTGGTCTGTCAGGAGGCATCGACTCATCATTGGTGGCGACCATCGCCACCGATGCTCTGGGACCCGAGAACGTGGTGGGCGTATCGATGCCTTCCCGCTATTCGTCCGAGCACAGCCTGGAAGACGCTGAGGCGTTGACTGAGGCGTTGGGCGTCCGATACTTACGCGTTGGCATCGAGCCCGCGTTTCAGGCCTACCTGGAGATGCTCAGCGAAGCATTTACCGATACCCAGCCCGGCGTAGCCGAGGAGAATTTGCAAGCTCGCACCCGGGGCAATGTGCTGATGGCTCTCAGCAACAAATTCGGCTGGTTGGTGCTGACTACCGGCAACAAAAGCGAGATGGCCGTTGGCTATGCTACCCTCTACGGTGACATGGCGGGGGGATTTGCCGTCATCAAGGACGTGCCCAAAATCCTGGTATACGAGTTGGCAGCGTATCGAAACCAGACGTTGGGACCGGTAATACCAGAACGTGTGTTTACCAAAGCCCCATCAGCCGAGTTGCGCCCCGATCAGAAAGACAGTGACTCATTGCCTGAATACGTCGATCTGGATCCTATCCTCTATGCCTATGTGGAGGAGGATCGAGGATTCCGTGAGATGGTGGCTATGGGCTTTGACGAAGCCACGGTGCGACAGGTGATTCGTATGGTCGATCGCAACGAATACAAACGACGCCAGTCGCCACCTGGCGTGCGCATCACCGCCCGGGCCTTCGGTAAAGACCGCAGGCTCCCGATCACGAACAAATATCAGACGGACGGTGATATGTAAAGAGCCTTTGGCAAGGAAAGAAGACTGCCGATTACGAATCAGTCCGAAGGATTGACCACGACCACTCTGCCCGCCCTTGTGGATACCGGCTCCGATGCCACGTTTGTGCCCTTGTTCTCCTATACCAACATTACAGTAGATAGTCAGCTAATTGACGTCTTGGTCCTCGCGGTTGGCCGTCGCATCAGCCTCCGGTCACTCGGCTAGAAGGCCAGCGCTGATTGCTTTGGCGGCTGCCGCAGCCCGGGTGTGAACCTCCAGCTTCTCAAATATAGACTTGAGATGGCGTTTGACCGTGTTGGTGGTGATCACCAGCGCCCTGGCAATTTCTTTGTTGGAGAGCCCCTGAGCCACCAATTCAAGCACTTCCCGTTCGCGTCTGGTCAGTTGGGCGAGAACCTCGCCGGCTTTAGCAGCGACTCGGGCTTCGTCCACGGTGCGTAAAAACGCGTGACGGTCGAAGGTTTGCTTTTCGAAGCAGGCGAAGATCCCACGCTCCGCGTAAGCGCGTTCAATGTCATCCGTCGTAGCGATGCCGCTGACCACAATGGTAGGTATTCCGAGTGCCTGGGTGCTGGCAAGCAATTGGTAACCGTCCAAATTGTCGTCAGCCGCGATTGACCCTTTCAGCGACAGGTCTACCACTGCCAGATCATACTTCTCGCGGCGCAGATAGCCCCGAGCTTCGCCAAAGCTACTACACGGGTATGGCAGATAGCCAGCCTCGACCAGCAGTTCAGACAGGATGCCCCGCCAGCCAGCATCGTCTTCGACGACCAACGCTGCTTCAACTCGATTTGCCACCTTATCAGCCGCGGTGTCGCTGGCTGAAGCATCATCGTAGGCTGCATCTTGTTCACGCTGCGCGGCTGCCAGTGGAGGCGCCTCGGCCAGCGCCCGGCCGAGCAAACCACGGAAATCAGCGCGGCGGAAGGATTCTTTGCGCAGGCAAGTATACGCGCCGTGTTCGGTCAACGCGCTGACAGCCAGTTCTACGGTGGCAAAGCCCGTGAGGAGCAGAGGCACACAGCCGGGATCATGACGGCGTACAGCGTCAAGCACGCGCAATCCGTCTTGGTTGTGATAGTCACCACCGCCCAGGGATAAGTCTATCACCGCTAAGCGGTGGGGCGTCGCCCGCAGCCTGGCCACCGCTGTCTCCAGGTCCTCGGCGATGTCAACCGTCAGGCCGGCCTCGGTCAGGATTTCACTTAGAATCTGCTGCCACGAGCCGTCGTCCTCGACGATTAGAGCACGAACACCAGCCGGTTTCAAGAGACCTCCTCCGCGCGCGGGAGCTTGAGCCTGAAGGTGGTGCCGTGACGGCCATCGCTCTCCACGCTGACCGAGCCGCCGAGGCGGACCATCAGCGTTTTCACCCACCAAAGGCCAAACCCCAGTTTGCCAGTACGTGCTTCCTTGTGACCAGAGAAGTCAAACTCAAAGATACGGTCATGTAGGTCGGGTGTGATGCCCGGCCCGCTGTCACTGACGGTGATTTCCACCCAGTCATCGTGAGCCTCTCCCCGGATTGCGATGACGCCGTCACCCCCCATTGCGTCGGCCGCGTTTTCCAGCAGGTTGGCGAAGACCAATGCCAAGCTGCGCTCACCGGCTGCCACCGCCGGCAAGACTTCGAGCCCATCGAATTGTATGTTTACGGTTGGCGGTAGGACAGCGGCCTGGATGGCGGCATCCACACATGCCGCCACGTCCACCGCTGCCAGGTGGATAGGCCGCAGGTGGTATAGGTTCTCGCGTACCGCTTCCATCGCTTCCGACGCACTGCGCTCGATCTCCGCCAGGTTGGTATTCAGATACGAATCGGTCAAGAGGGCCGGCTGGCATTTGTCCTGGATCCCCTGTACGCGCACGGGGATGGTGCCCACTTTGTTGTTCAAGTGATGTAGCAGATTGGCGGCGATATCACCCACAGCGGCAAACGTCTCGGCTACGGCCTGCTGTTCCTGGGCTGCGCGTAGGGCTTCTTGGCGAGCTGCGTTGTGCACGGCTAACGCAGCGTAATGGGCCAAACAGGTCAGAACCTTCTTGTCCCATTCCGACTCAGCGAAATATCCTGCGTCGGAGCCAGCACTATAAACGCTGAGAGCACCGATGGGCTCGCGGTCCTTGCTAGCCAGCAAAGGCACGACCAGTGCCTGGGTCCAGCCTGGATCACCAGTTAGCTCAGGCCAGTCAGGTTGCGAGTCGATGCGCAAGTCATCGATCGCCACCGGACTTCCACTAAGGATCACCTGTCCGGTCAGACTGCCGTGGAGTGGGATGACCTCGTGAGACTGATGACCACTGCTGGCAGATCGCAAGACCAACCGGTCGTCCGCCAAGGTCCATATTGTGCTGGCGGTTGCGTTGAGAAGATCACAAGCTAGCTCGACGAGGCGATTCAAAACCTGCTCGCAAGGTTGAGCGAGCAGAAGTCCGGCAATCTCCTGCAGGGCATCCAACAGGCGCACCTCCTGAATGGCGATAACAGCTTGTGTAGCCAAGGCCTGGAGAAGGTGACTGTCTTGTTCGCTAAAGGCCCCTTTATTGGGGCTTTCCAGGTTAAGTATCCCCTCCAGGCGACCTCCTGCACCGACCAACGGCACAGCTAGCTCAGATCGCATTTCCAGGTCAGCATCCAACGGATAGTAAATGCGAGTCCAAGGTTCTGCGCGCAGATCAGGGATGCATACCGGCTGGCGGTGCTTGGCAACCCACCCCATAACACTAGTCGCGTTGATCGGCAAGGCTTCTACCAACGGCCGGTCCAAGTGCTCGCCAGCAACAGCACGGGTAATCAAGTTTTCGCCGCTCTTGTCTACCAGCCGGAATATACCATATTGTGCATTGATTACTTCCAGCGCCATCTGCAAAATGGCTTCCAAGGTCTCTTCCAGTCGCAGTCGGGACGAAATAAGCAAATTGGCACGGCGCAGACGGATCAACTCGTCTTCTTTTCGCGCCAAATCGCGCTGGACGCTAGCCAGACGCCGCGCCTGGTAGATAGCCATAGCAGCCTGGTTGACGAAATTGTCCAACATTAGCAGTTCGAGCTGGCTGAACTGGCGATCCGCGTGAAGGTAAACGTAGAGAGCGCCCACGGCCTGGTCGGCTACCACCAGTGGGAAACAGGCCACGACTCGGGCACCGGCATCGATTTTAATGGGATGTACGCTCAGATCAAGTTCTTCATAGGAGAGGACACGACGGCGCTGGTTGATAGCGCGTATTCCCATGCCATCCGGACGGGGCTCGTCGCCAGGGACGGGATCAGTCTGCTCGCCGGCCGACACACGTGAGGTAGGGTCAAAGACACTTTGGGCCTGGTCGTAAGTATAAATCACAGCCGAGGCACCGGGCAGTACCTTTATGGCACTCTCGGCAATCAAGTGCAGCGTCGCTTCTACGCTAGTTTGGTCCCCCGGGCCGATGCGGTTGATGGTAGTGCTGATTTGATTGAGGCTGGCTAGCGCATCTAGCAGACGCGGGTGAATATCGGTTTCGGTCGGCGTTGGTCGCATGTTATCACGCGGTGCAAAAAAGCGTTCATCACACACAAGCGCACGGCAAAAAAGAAGCTTCCTTGCCGTGCGCCTGTGCTGACACTGAGGACAGACTGGCAACAATTGTAACATACTCAGGTAAGTCGTGCAAGCAAAGCCCTCACCCCCCGGCCAATGCCTGGTTGACCAACTCGCGGAACTCGGCGCGGCGGAAGTCCTCTTTGCGCAGACAGGCTAGCGCGCCGTGCCTGGTCACCGCACTTTCAATGATCTCTGGGGTGGCGAAGCCAGTGAGGAGCAGGGACACACAGCCGGGGGTATGGCGACGCACTGCATCGAGCACACGCAATCCATCCTGGTTGTGATGGTCGCTCCTGTCCAGGGATAGGTCTACCACGGCCAGGCGGTAGGGTGCTGCACCTAGCGAAGCCACTGCCATATCCAGATTTTCGGCGACGTCCACTGTGAGGCCAGCGTCTGTCAGGATTTCGGATAGAATCTGCTGCCAGGAGTGATCATCTTCGACGACCAGGGCGCGAACACCAGCAGTATTCACCAGGCTTCCTCGGCGGGGAGGTGGCGGGGCTTGTAGCACGATTTCACTGCTAGAAGTGAGTATAGCCCACACGAGGCCAGAGTATTCCCCCGGCCTCGTGTACCAACGTCCCTTAGGCCGCGTCCAAGAATAACTTTGTGCATTTTGAAATATTTCACTCGGAATTTAGGCCTGAAAATAGAAAGTTATTTCCTGACGCTTCCTTAGACGTCGTAATAAAGCGTGAACTCGTGCGGATGTGGGCGCATCCGGACCGGGTCCACCTCGATCTCACGCTTGTATGAAATGTAAGCCTCAAGTAAATCCGTGGTGAACACATCTCCCTTGAGCAGGAACTCGTAGTCTGCCTCTAGCGCGTCGAGAACGCCCCCAAGCGACCCTGGTACTTGCTTGACCTGCCTGGCTTCTTCAGGAGGCAATTCGTACAGGTCTTTATCCATTGGCTCCCCGGGGTCAATCCGGTTCTGAACGCCATCCAGCCCGGCCATCAACAGTGCAGCAAAGCAAAGGTACGCGTTACAGGAGGGATCTGGGGCGCGGAACTCAATTCGCTTGGCGCGGGGGCTCTTGGAATAAACCGGGATGCGGCAGATTGCCGAACGATTGCGCTGTGAGTAGGCCAAGTTGACCGGGGCTTCGAATCCGGGTACCAGGCGGCGGAAGGAGTTTGTCGTCGGCGCCGCCAATGCCAGCAGGGCTGATGCGTGTTTCAGCAGGCCGCCGATGTAATACTTGGCAGTATCTGAAAGTTGAGCGTAACCGGCTTCGTCATAAAAGACGTTACCCTCCCCCTTCCACAAGCTTGTGTGGACGTGCATTCCGCTTCCATTATCTTCAAATAGCGGCTTAGGCATAAAGGTGGCGGTTAACCCGTTCTGGCGCGCCACGTTCTTGACGATGTATTTGTAGATCATTATGCTGTCTGCCATGCGGGTTAGGGTGCCAAATCGTAAGTCAATTTCGGCCTGTCCGGCGGTTGCTACCTCGTGGTGATGTACCTCAACTTGTACACCCACCGCTTCCAATGCCAACACAATCTTACTGCGGACGTCCTGCATGGTGTCCGTCGGCGGTACGGGGAAGTAGCCGCGTTTGGGAGGAATTTGAGCGCCGAGGTTAGGTCCAAGGTCTTCCCCGCTCTGCCACCAGCCCTCCCTGCTATCTACGTAGTAGAAGGACGAGTTAGAGCTTCCACCATAGCGCACGTCGTTAAACAGGAAAAACTCGGCTTCTGGCCCCCAGTAACTTACGTCGGCAATGCCGGTCTGCTTCAAGTAGGCCTCCGCCTTTTTCGCCACGTAACGAGTATCGCGCGAATACGGTTGCCGGGTGACCGGGTCGTATATGTCGCACGAGATGACCAGCGTGGGAACCTCAAGTAGCTGGTCTAAAAAGGCGGTTTCGGGGTCCGGGATCAATATCATATCCGACTCGTGGATTTCCTGAAAACCGCGTATCGATGAACCATCAAAGCCGATGCCTTCCTCGAATAACTCCTCGGTGAGCTCCCTGGCGGGCATGCTGAAGTGCTGCCATGTGCCAGGCAAGTCGGTGAACCTGAGATCTACCATCTGCACCTCTTTGCCCATTTTGACTACGTCTGCGACTGTCTTTGACACAGCGATTGCCTCCTTATATTGTATAGGACGAATTAAGATCTCACTCACCAATATAAGCCAACCGACCCGCTTGCGTCTAGTACCCAAATGGGTAATTTTTGGGGCTGGTGGTATAATTCAATCTGCTATGAATATACAACTTCTCAGGGACAAGCTGCCGGACATTCTGGTCGGTCTGAATAAGATAAGCCTGGTCTATCTCTTTGGCTCGCGAATTGAGAGGCACCTGGGCCCGATGAGCGACTATGACTTGGGTGTGTTGATTGACCGCGGCGCAGATGCAGGACAAGTTCACGCCCGGCTTACCCACGAGCTGGTGCGCGCCCTTCAAACAGACCGCGTTGACGTGGTAGTGTTGAATCGTGCGCTTATCGAGTTAGCCTACACGATCATCGCCCAAGGGAAGGTACTTTATCAGCGCAATGTTGCAGCGCGTGTCGAGTACGAAGCCCAGGTTATGAATCGTTACGGCGATTACCTACCTGTGCTGCGTGCTCAGCGTGACGACATTTTGCGAGGAGATGAGGATGCCAACCGAGTTCACCGGTATCGAACGGCGCTTGGACGAACTGAGCGAACGCTTGGCCAGATTGGAGCCGCTCAAAGACAAGAAGCAGACTGAGTTTGACCAAACCCCATAGTTGCCTCCTGATCCTTCCTTAACCGGCGGCGCGCCTGCACTGACAGAGGCGCGCCGCTTTTTATCACCACCATCATAACCAGCCATAAAAGAGCTGACCAGCCTGTAACCCATATTGACACAGCCCAATCCCCCTTCTATAATGGTCTGGTAACAACACACTGGGTTGGGGCGACCACGCCCAACACCACGTGGTACAAAGGGATGTCGCGTTTTATGCAAGTTTAACCCAACCTAATGCTCTGTCAAAGCTCATTTGAGGAGCAGGCGTCATCCCCACGGGCCCCACGGGGGCGTGCTCACTCCTCAAATCATGGTTGGCGGACCACTAAAGCGTCGGATGTGTGGATATGGAGTTGGCGGTTAGCGATCAGTTTCACCACCTGCTGTTGGGTGAGCAAACGAATGATGACCGGCTACCCCAATTGTTAGCGCCCGCTGGGTTTGCCGACTGGCGTGCTGCCCAGCGCTGCTTGGCGCGTATGGCCGACACGCCGCAGGCGAGGCGGGCGCTGGTCGATCTCCTCTCGCATTTGCTGACGACCTTGGCGGGTGCGGCTAACCCCGACCGTGTGCTGATTTGCCTTGACCGCTTTGTGCACAGCGTCCCCGATAAACTGGCCTTGTTTCATTATTTGGCCAATAACCCCCGCGCGCTTGAGATCTTGGTCACCCTGTTTGCCGGCAGCCAGTTTCTGACCGAGATCTTACTGCGCAATCCTGAGTACTTCGAGCGGCTCATGGAACACAAGCGTCTGGCGCAGCCGAAAAGTGTGGAGCAGCTCTGTCGGGAAGCCTATGCTGCCTCAGACCTGACAGGTTTAAAAAACCTGTCAGGTCTGTCCAACGATCAACTCGATGCCCTGCGCCGTTTCCAACGTTGGGAGTTGCTGCGCATCGGCGCATGCGATTTGCTTGATCTGTTTGATCTGTCCACCGTGACGGTGCAGCTCTCCAATCTGGCTGATAGCTTGGTGCAGGCCGGCTTGATATTTGCCGCTGCCAAAACAAACGCCGAGCTAGATGGCTTTGTGGTGATCGGACTGGGCAAGCTGGGTGGTCGGGAACTGAACTACAGCTCTGACATTGATCTCCTGTTCCTGGCCGGATCTGATGCTACCGTCTATAGGCGACTTGGCGAGCGGTTGATCGACGCACTGGCGTGTACCACGGACGAAGGGTTTCTCTACCGGGTGGATATGCGCCTTCGTCCGTGGGGGCAATCTGGTGCCCTTGTGTCTTCGCTTGATGGCTACCTGAACTACTTGCAGCAACACGCGCGCTTGTGGGAGAAACAGGCATTGCTTAAAGCACGCGTGATCGCTGGCGATGAGACCGTCGGGAACGAGTTGCTGCGCCGGGTGGAGCCGTTGCTATTCGAGTCGACACGCGCAGATATCCGCGCTGAAGTTCACGCCATGAAACAGCTTACCGAGACTCATCTGCGTCGACGTGGCCGCGGGTGGGGCGAGGTCAAGTTGGGTGCTGGCTCGATTCGCGACGCCGAATTCGTTACCCAGTATCTGCAATTAGCGCACGGCAAGCGTCATCCGGAAATCCGCAGCCCCAACACTCTTGACGCGTTGGCACGTTTGTCGGCGTCTGGGCTTCTATCGAGGGATGAAGACCTGGCTCTGAGCGATGGTTATGTCTTCCTGCGCACGGTTGAACACCACTTGCAGATGATGCATTACCGACAAACCAACACCTTGCCCAGTGAACCGGACGCCCTGGCGCACCTGGCACGACGGTTGGGCTTCACAGGCGAAGCAGCAGGCGACCAGTTCTTGGCCCGTTATCAGCAACACGGCGCGGCCATTCGCACCGTCTACCTACGACACTTAGGGAGCGATGATATGGAAAAATCGGCTGTCTCATCCGCTTCACCGGTGGTCCCTGATGTCCACCACCATATGGAGCGTATGGATCCTTCATACGCGACCACCTTTGGCGAGCAGGAAATCAGGCGCCACGCCATCCTGGCGGAACATCTCGACGACGATCACCTGGTTGAGATGGATGCTGTGCCTATTGAGGACGGGTGCTGGCGCGTCACGATTGTGGCCTATGACTACCCTGGCGAACTCTCCCTGATTTGCGGGTTGCTGTTCGTTTATGGCTTTAGCATCTACGATGGGCACGTCTTTACCTATGAGCCGCTGGCTGGCCAGCCGGCTCAACCTGACCAGGCGCGCCGTCTGTCACAACCGCGCCGCGAAGTGCTACACAAGTCCACTCGTACGGACTCACGGCGGAAAATCGTGGATGTTTTTACCGTGAGCCCGGTGCAAGGGGAAGTTACACCAGACACCTGGTCGCATTATGTTGAAGATCTGGCTGGCCTGTTGCGTCTGATGCACGCCGGACAGCGACGTGAGGCGCGGGGTGAATTGGCTAAACGCGTTGCGATCGCCCTACGTGACGTCGGCAGCCCTATGGCAACACTTTATCCCGTAGATATAGAGATTGACAACACCACTTCCCGTCGGTACACGGTTCTTCACATCCAGGCGCCTGATACCATCGGTTTTCTTTACGAGTTTGCCAATGCACTGGCCTTCAGTCGTATTTACATTGCACGCGTCACGGTCGATTCAGTCGGCAACCGCGTACACGACACGCTCTACGTCACCGACGCGGACGGACGAAAAATCACCGCTCCCGACAAACAGCGGGAATTGCGCGCTGCAACCGTTCTAATCAAGCATTTTACCCACCTGCTTCCGCACTCTCCGAATCCCGAGGCTGCTCTGCTTCACTTCCGTGAGTTTATCGGTCAACTGTTTACACAGCCTGATTGGCCAGACGAACTCGCTTCGCTCGAACGGCCTGAAGTGCTCAACGCGCTCGCGCGGTTGCTGGGCGTAAGTAATTTCCTCTGGGACGATTTTTTGCGCATGCAATATGCTAGCCTCTTCCCCGTGGTGCGTGATGTGGATGCTCTCGCCACGGCGAAATCCAGGGAGCAACTGCAATCCGAACTTGAAGCCGATCTGCGCCTTGTCCACGATGGGCCACAAACGCCATCCGAGGACGCCCCCTGGCGTTCAACGTTGAACGCTTTCAAAGACCGGGAGATGTTTCGCGTGGATATGCGACATATTATGGGGCACACCGAAGAATTCTGGGAATTCTCACAAGAGCTCAGCGATCTGGCCGAGGTCGTCGTCAACGCAGCTTACCATCTGTGCCATGAGGACCTACGCACCCAGTTTGGCACCCCCCGTCTTGAGGATGGCAATCTCTCTCACATGAGTGTCTGCGCGCTTGGAAAATTCGGTGGTCGCGAACTGGGTTTTGCCTCAGATATTGAGTTAATGTTCATCTACGACGGGAATGGCACAACTACCGGTCCCAACGTTATCACAACCTCTGAGTTCTATGAAAAAGTAGTACAGATGTTTGTTAGCGCCATCCAGGCCAAACGGGAGGGCATCTTCGAGATCGACTTGCAGTTGCGACCGTACGGAAAGTCAAGCAACTTGGCGGTGTCGCTGGATGCCTTCCGGCATTACTTTGCGCCGGAAGGGCCGGCCTGGGCTTATGAGCGCCAGGCGTTGGTTAAGCTACGCCCGGTTGCAGGCGATGCTGAACTAGGCCGACACGTGGAAACGCTGCGTGACGAGCTTGTTTACAATGGCGAGCCGTTCGATGTCACCGCTATGCGTGCTATGCGCGAGAGGCAAATTAGACATCTGGTCATTGGAGGTACTTTCAACGCCAAGTATAGCCCCGGCGGATTGGTGGATGTCGAATACCTGGTACAGGCCCTGGAAATCACGCGTGGATATCGCCAACCTGGCCTGCGCCTCACCAACACGCGTGACACTATGGCTGCCCTGGCGGCCGGGGGAATACTATCGCCTGATAATTACGCACGACTACGCAAGGCGCATACCTTCCTGAGATGGTTGATGGATAGTCTACGTATGGTACGTGGGAATGCCAAAGATCTGACGGTTCCTCCTGATGATAGTGAGGAATTTGCCTTCCTGGCTCGCCGATTGCGCTATGGGAACGACCTGGCACAACTCCGAGATGACCTGGCACGCCACACCGCCTCTGTGCAAGAGCTTAGCGTGCGATTGTTGGGGTGATCCGTACCTTACAAGAAAGGAAAGCTGTGGTAAAATAAGCAATAACTCACACGAGGTGGGAGCAATGAATAACGAGATCGAAGACGTTCGCGAAGGTGAAGAAACAAGCCACGAGTGGACAGCGGGTGGTGTAGGCGATGTAACTGCACAGACCCTCTCCATTCGTATGGGGAGCGCTCGCGATGTGAGGGCCGAGTCAGTCGATATCACACAGGGGGCTGCCCGTAGTGTGGAGGGGACCAACATCACCCTACGCCAGGCGGGAACACAATCTGTCCAGGCTGATAACTTGGTGATTCGCCAGGGGGGGGCGCTAAGGGCGCAGGCGGATCATATGGAGATAAGCCAGGGCGGCATCGTCTTGGCCCAGGCGCAGGCGGCTAATCTCACGGCGTCGCGCATCGGAGTTGCGTTTTCTGGAGGTGACGTGACGATGGACCAGGCCGCCGCTCGGGTGGTGTTGGCCGGCGGGGACGTGACTATGGATCAGTCTGGTGCGGTAGCCATGGTTGCACGTAACGTGAAAGCCAAGAACTGCGGAACGTTGCTACTTCTGGCCAGCCGGGTGGAAGGAGAGGTTAACGCAGCTTTCGGTCCTCGCGAATCGGCTGTTTTTGGTGCGATGGTGGGAGCGGTCGTCGGCTTGGTGCTCTTACTGGCACGATTGATGCGGCGCCGCAGGTAACGAGCCACTCCGGGCGTATCTATAGATGTGGCCTGACACGCTGGTGAGTGTGCGTCCCATCAGCACCGTTCTTGGCTGTTATTTGAGTTCAAATAGACAGCTAAGGCGAGAGTGTGTATAATAGTCACCTGGTGATTACACCAGATGCCGGCCGTGATTTCTTCCTGTGAAGCGTAGCACATAACTAGCACTGTTTCCCTACTACTTGAAAAGGAGGCAAAGCCATGCTAGTCCTTGAACGGATGAGCCGACATCCTTTAACCGTCAAACCTGATGCAAAAGTGGACACCGCCCTCAAGCGCATGCGGGAAGAGAATGTCCGTCGCTTCCCGGTAGTCGACAATAGCGGCAAATTGGTGGGGATTGTGTCGGATAAGGACCTACTCTATGCTGCGCCGTCGCCAGCTACGTCCTTATCTATCTACGAAATGCACTACCTCTACTCGCGCATTACCATCGAGCAAGTGATGACACGTAAGGTGATCACAGTAAACGAAAACGCTCCCCTTGAAGAAGCCGCTCGCATCATGGTAGATAACAAGGTAGGGGGGTTGCCGGTGATGCGCGATGCCAAGTTGGTGGGACTCATCACTGAGACTGACATCTTCAAGACATTCATGGAGATGATGGGTGCTCGTGACCAGGGTGTCCGCCTTACTCTGCTTTGCCCCGATCAGCCAGGAGAGCTGGCGGCTCTCACCGGTGCCGTGGCAGGGCTAGGTGGGAACATCATCAGCCTGGGCACCTTCTGGGGCGAAGATGCCTCTAATGCAATCATCACGATGAAGGTGTCGAATGTGGACAAGGATGCAGTAATGGAGAAGATAAAACCGCACATCTTGGAGGTAATAGACGTGCGTGAGGTCTAGGACGACTGATCTGGCGCAGCGTCGAGAATCTGCACCAGGCCAGCGCTGCCATCAATAAGAACCAAGTCACCGTCGTGGAAGCGACTGGTAGCGTCTGGGATGTTAGCCACGGCTGGCAGGCCAAACTCTCGAGTGATGATAGATCCGTGCGATAGAAGACCTCCCGTCTCCACGATCAGGCCACGGGCCTTGACGAAAACAGGAAACCAGGCAGTGTCCGTAGAAGGGGTGACTAGAATCGCCCCTTCTTGCATTCGGGCCGAATCCTCTGGCCGACGGAGGACGATAACCCGCCCCTGCACCTGCCCAGGGCTGACCGGCAACCCTGATAGCACTGACGATAGCGCAGTTCCCATTAGGCCGTGGCCTGGTACCAGTCGCGTTACGTCCGACTCGCGTATTGCGTAGGGCATCTCAGTCGCGGCGTAGGTCTGGTAGACTTCACGACGGGCACGCACCAGCGCCGGCATGGTGGGTCCTGCTTCGGCTTCGGCCATCAAGGCTCGCTCTATCTCTTCCATAGTGAGCCAGAAGTAATCCTCTGGGTTGGCCAGCCAACCACTGGCAGCCCACCGTTCGGCCAGTTTCAGGTCCCAGGCACGACAGTCACCCATAGATTGGCCGTACAGAGTGCGCAGTTGCGCACGCATTGCCGACAGGCGTCGCAATCGCTTGATGATCAGCTTGGCCGACCAATAACGCCAGGGCAGCAGCCTCTCTAACCCCTTTGTAGATTGCAGGCTTACCCGCAGTTGTATATCTTTGTCCTCGTAGCCTCCGGGGGTTCGCCTCAAATCGTGCTCAACGTCGTCGGTCCCTCGTTGATCTGGCAACGCCTCAACTTTGGTCATGTGAGCCACCGCTGTAAGCAGTGATAATGGGTCCTCATCATAGCGAGGCCAGCCAAGGTCAGCCTCAAAGGTGGCAGATCTGCCATGTTGTGCCATAAAATCGTCAAAGGCGGCCAAAAAAGGAGTGCCGGCCAGCGCCTGCCGATGGTCAGCGAAGTTGCGGTCGGGATCTGACAGATAGCTCCGGACCTGGTCGTCAGCCTGGGCGATCCTTGCCAGCTCCAGTAGCATACGCCCCTGCTGGGCGCTGCCCGTGGTTGTACTTGTGCTGATAGTTTCTCTGGCAAGTTGCTCCACGTCGCTGGTGAGCGGGCCTAGAGTCTGAGCAAGGGCGCTGTAAGCGGCCACTGCGGCTGCGGACAATATGAAATCGGCCTCTGCCCACTGGCTGCCAAGTTGGGTACGGAAGCGGAAGTGAGCTAGCAAGCTGGCAGGTGATGCCTCAGTCCAGTCGGTGCTCGACAACGAATTGTGTACCTTGTCTGTCAGGCGTTCAAAGTGACTTAGCTTGGCCCCAACTCGCAACCCATTCAACAGCAATTTGATGATTGGCCGGCGAGATTTCCACATCTGGTGCCAGTCTATAGCCTGCGTTCGTCCTGCCGTGCCTGACAGCTCCGTGTGACCGATGACCCACAGCATGCCATCTGGGCTCAGTCCACTTTGTGCCAGCAGGCGACGGGCCAGGGTCAGGTTGAGATAGGGACGTCCATAGATGATTTTTAGATACGGCCCAACCTCGTCCACGCTGAATCCGAGGCGCTCAAAAAAAGAAAGGGCCTTGGCCTGAGTACGTTCCAACAACGAGGCGCACAAAGGTGAAGGGGTATCGGGCAGGAACTCGCGGTAGTCAGCGCGACTCCATTCCACGTTGAACGGGACAGCGTCCCTGGGCAAGCCAGTGATGGGGCGAGATTGAAAGAAGAAAATCTCATCGTCCTCTTCCAGATTCTGGCCGGTGATGGCCCATTCAACGTCCTGTGGGGCACCCATCAGGGCCTCAATGTGCTCCAGGTATTGGGCCAGCTTTTGCAATTGGGATGCTGACAGCGGGCCACGACCATTGCTCACAAGGAACGTATCATGTCGCGTCCCGGTCGCGCTTGTCAGTTGCGGCGTGTCGCCTGGTGTCCAACCCAGCAAGGGGTAATCGGGCGAATGTTTGGATAGGTGGTAGCGGGCAGGTGTAATCTCTCCACTGGCGACACTTCTCCTGTGTCCAAGAGTGGCCTCAATAACCATTTCGTCACGGGTGCCCAGCAGAGGGTTAATGGTGAAGGCAACACCAGCCACCGCAGGTTGAATGAAGGGCTGAATGAGCACGGCCAGCCGGATGGATTGGATAGGGATGCCGTGTTGGCGGCGATATTCTAATGCTGGTTTGGAGAGCGCCGACGCCCAACATCGGCTCAAGCTGACGGGTACCATTTCGCGGGGAACCCCTAACTCGGACACGTGGATGCCCGAGAAAGTGTGCTGGCTGGTGTCTTCGTCGATGGCAGAGGACCGGACGGCGAAGGACTCGACGTCGGGAAAGGTCTCGGTCAATCCAGCGTTTAGGGCGTCCATCAATTCGGGCGCAATGGGGCTGATTTTGAGTGCGTCGGCCAACCAGTGGAGGGCACCTTCGGTGACAGCCACGTCAGGGGACCCGGCCCATATAGGGGTAAACTGATGATACTTGAGGTGTGCCTCGAAGAAGGCACATGTCACCACCAGCCCATTGGTTACCGGCAGACCGTGTCTGCGCAAAGTCGCCAGATTAAAGGCTTTGCCGCCGACCAGAGGCAGAGCATTCCCTTCGATTTCGTTCAGTGTTTTGAGCCACGGAGCGGTCATAGGTACTTAGCGTTCGATTCAAAGCCAGTCATACTGGCCAACGTGAACAATATGACGGCGGCTGGCATCAAGCCAGTACATGCAGTTGTCAGATAATCGGGCGGCTCCAAAACCAGGCTGGTGCTGGGACCCAGCACAACCAACACCAATCCAAAGAGCAGACTCCCGTAATAGCCGCCGGGCCGACGCCGCACCAGTTGCCATGCCAAGCCAAGGCCGACAAACCCGAATAGGATAAAAAACAGTCCCATAGGCAACCAGGCGATCTCAAAAGGCTTCAGGTTTTGAACCACACCTCTAGCATACAGCACGATACTCGCGAACTGAAATAAAGCGGCGATACCGCCACCGATAAAAAAGACAGAAACGCCAACCCAAAAAGCAACAACCGGCCACAAAGTGATAGGAGCCGGCGAAGGCGAGGTAGTCGGGACACCGGCGACGGCCACCGTTGACTGTTGGTTCGACTGGGCGACGCGCGGATCAAGGGAGACCAAAGATGAACCGCATTGGCTACACGTTTGGGCATCGCTCGGGTTGAACTCACCGCACTTGGCGCAAGAGTGAAAGAACGCATAGCCACAGGCACCGCACTCGCGAACAAAATCCCGGTTACCCGCCCCGCACTGCGGACAGACCATCGCCTTCGGTGAGACGTCGCCCCGTTGTTCACCGCTAGCCGCCAGAGCGACAAGTCGTTCTCTAGCTACGGTGTTATTGGGGTTAATGGTGAGGACATTTTCCAGACAGATCCGTTGATCCTCAAGGTTATCGGTGACAGTGCTAAGCCACAACCAGGCCTGTTCGTTGTGTCTATCGAGTTCGATGACATCCAGGAGTGTATTATAGGCTTCTGCGCGCTGACCGGCCTTCGCAGACACGACCCCCTTGACCAGCAGCCGGTTGACCTCAGGTCGAGTTGACAATTCTAATCCCCCTACCCCGACACTATACCACCAAGGTATGGGAAGCGTCAACATGTCATTGGTCACATGTTACGCAATTTGTCAGAAGCCTATGACAACCTGCTGAGGATCTACGTAGTCATTGAATGTTTCAATGCTAACCTGTTCATGGATGAGTCCAGCCCAAAATGATACTCTGTCTTTGTTGGCTGCGGGCACATCTACGATTTGGATGCTGCCGGTGATAATCATTCGTTTGCCGGGCATCAAATAATAAAAAGTCTGCCCATCAATCACGCGGCTTTCCAGATCTTCCAACCGACCCAGTCCCCAGCGGTAGGGATAGGCATAGCTGGGATTGCCTTCGTAGTCAATGCCCACGCGCCAGGCGCCGGATGTCTCATAAGCCTCCAAGCTGTTAAAATTCTGGTCACTACGGTAATGAGTGCCGGTGTCAGGGCCGGTGGTACGGATAGGCACCAGGCCCGTGTTTTCGACGGTAAGCGTAAAGGCCAGCGTGCTGCCCAGCGGAACCACTTTGTCACCCGTTTCGGGGTTGTAGAAATCCACTTTGGCGTTGACGATGTCGGCGCGAGGTTTACCGCCATCTTGGATGGTGAGCGTACCGGTGACCTCGGTGCGGTTTCCGACTCGATCCACTGCCTCGGCACGAACGATATAGTCACCGTCTGGGGGCGGATCGGCGCCCAGATCAACGCCTCCTTCGTAATCGTAAGTATGAAAGCCGGGCTCGCCAGGCTCCACGTCTCGCTCCTTTTCGGCGATGGGGTACTTTTGCTCATCGGGACCGAGCAAATAGACACTTACCTCGGCTTCTTTAGTCAGGTAGTAGTTGATGGTTACGCGGTCGTGTTTGCCGTCCTGGTTGGGAGTGAAGACCTGGGGATAAATACTGAAGCCTGTCAGTTCTGGACGCTCGGTGTCGGCATCCTGGATGACCAGCGTCCCTTCGGCACGATCGGTGTTCCCGTCATCGGTGACGGCTTCCACGACCCATGTGTACTGCCCGTCGGGTAACATACTGCCGTTAACCACACCGCCAAAGTCTACCCGGTAATCACCGGCCGATCTGCGCCGGTTCTGGCGGAAGTAATGGCGCTCACCAGCTTCATCTATCAGGTAGATAGAAAGATATGCGCTGCGCGAAAGCTTGTAAGCGATGCGCGTCGCGTCCTCCAGACTGTCGGCGTTAGGCGTAATCACCTCGGGCCGTACCGATACGTCGTATAACAGAGGACGAATGCCACAGGCGGCCATCGCCAGCGCCAGCAATGGCAAGAGCCCAAAACAAGCGACACGTAGCAGGCAACGGTGGACGCCAGGAGGGAAAATTTGTCGGATCATCTTTAAGATAGTTGCCACCTGTTTACATACTGGATTAAGCAACGTTTCTTGCACGTTCAAGTAGCACCGCACTTAATCGTGGCCGGTCTGTAGGGCAGGTTCGTAGCCCGCCATTTTGGAGGCCATATAGGGCCTCTCGTCATACAGTCCTACCCCGCGTTCAGATACCGCGCGGAAAGCAAGATTTAGCCTACCACAGGGACTTCCCTCTGTCAAATTATCTCACAATCTCGACGGTGGTAAGAGAGACCTGGGGCGAGCGGTCGGCTAGTGGCACCTGTGCGCCCGACGCATCGCGCAGGCCAACCACCAGCGTGTAGCTTCCAGGCAGGGTGGCGGGGTTCAGATTCACATCGAAGTCGGCACGAACCAATTGATCCGGCTCCCAACGCGTAGGCGGGTAGAAG
This sequence comes from Anaerolineae bacterium, assembly GCA_034412795.1. Classification (GTDB taxonomy): domain Bacteria; phylum Chloroflexota; class Anaerolineae; order 4572-78; family NAK82; genus JAUVPY01. The sequence goes on along the minus strand of DAOUMD010000097.1, from coordinate 10,978 downwards.
TCGAAGGCGCCGTTAGCCCGCTCTAACGAGGCACCCCACACCTGGCCCAAATCGTCGATCAGGTGCACAAAAGGCGTGTAGCCCTGTGCCTGGGGCGACTCGGTACTCCAGTACAGGGTCACGTGGGACCAGCCACTAGGCGGATGGAAGAGGTCGTCGGTGGCCGACACCTGAGATTGGGGGATGACATAGCCGACCAGTTTCAGTCCTCCCTCAAAGAGAGCGCTCGTCGGTGTAGCTTGGTCGGGAAGGTCATCCGAAATGTACCCAGGCGCGTAGGCGTGCACGGCGGCCAGCCCCGGTGGGTAGAGTTCGGTCACGACCGGATAACGCGCCCCCAGCCAGGCATTTGCCCGATGTTCGGGATCGGCCAGCTCGGTGTGCGATTCGACAAGCCAGAGGACCGGGTGTTCAGCACTGATAGTCGTCAGCGGGCCGTCCAGGTCAGTGCTCTCTTCCACCGAGCCGAAGACGGCATAAGTTTGGCCTGGTCCTCGAAAATAATACTGCAGCGGGTAGCGTGTCCAGTCGGGATGGATGAGGATGGCATCCTCGGGATGGGCATGTGCCGCCAGGTAGCCGACTGTTTCGCGCCAGGCCTCTTTGCGGGCGGGTGGGCTCCACTGGCCGGGCAGAGGAAGCAACGTGAAGGCGATAGGTAGCAGATAGCAGATAGCAGGTAACAGGTAACAGGTAACAGGTAGCAGATAGCGAGAAACGGATGACTGGCGGTCGCCAGAGATGGCTATTGCGCGAAGGCGTGTCGCGAGGTTGACCGCGCCAGCGGCGACGGCGATCAGTAGCCAAGGGACGCTGACGATGAAGTACCGCTCGCCGAGGAAGGCGACCTGGTTCCGAAAGAGCAGCAGGGTGGCGATGGCCGGCGGGGTAAGAAGCAATAGGGCGGTGAGGAGCCGGGGGTGGGTGGCGGGTGGCCGGGGGCTGGAGGCTGGATGATGTGGCAAAACCAGGCCCACTACGGCAAACCCGGCTATGACAGCAGTTGTGATGGTACTCAAAATCGGTGACAGAGGCGCTTGCCAGACGCTGAACGCGCTCAGCAGCCACCAGGCCCGCGCCCAGAAGCCGGCCAGCGGGTCCCCGGGACCGGCTTCACCGCTGACACGCCAGGTGGTCAGCGCCAGCGGGGCAAAGAGCAATGCCACGCCCAACATAGTCAGAGCAAAGGATAGCCAGGCCCGGCGCGAGTGGCGCCAGGTCAACAGCAGATAGAGAGCGTGGGCGACTAGCAGGAAGCCGGTATAGAGATGGGTGTACAGGCCGGCGGCCGCACACAAGCCATAGGCCAGCCACCAGGCAGGGGTGTAACTGACTGCGCCCATGCGCCTTGTTTGAGAGACCGTCAGCATTGTCGCTCGCAGGAAGAACCAAGTGCCCAATGTCCCCAGCAGCACCGCCTGGGCGTACATACGCGCTTCCTGAGAGTACCAGATCAGGAAAGGATTGAGCGCCGTCAACGCTGCGGCCAGGAGCGCTACCCACCGCCCGTGTGGACCACCGAACAGATCGACGCTCAAGCGATAGACGAGGGGAATCAACAATGTACCCAGCAACACGGAGGGCAGACGCACGGCCACCTCGCCGTCACCGGCCAGGATCCGCCAGTAGTGCAAGGATAGGTAATAAAGTGGCGGCAGCCGGTCTTCTACCAGGTTCATACTCACTTCCAGGATGCGGGGGACACTGGAGCGGGCCCAATGCACGCTCATCGCCTCATCGAACCACAGGCTGTGGTAGGTGAGGTTGTAGAGCCGGGCAGCGAAGGCCAGCAACGTGAGCGCCAGGGGCGGCCAGGTGCGACGTAAGCTACTCAAGGTCGTCGGCCTCCACCCTAAAGGGAATGATCGCCCGGTCGCCCGAGCCATCCTTCAGCGGCAGGCGGGGCAGGGCAGGATCGCTCGTATCGTACAGGCCGACTTCGAGCCAGTACTGACCAGCGGGCAGGTCAGGGGGAAGGGCCAAGCTTACCCGGTCGGGTATGATCTGACCGGGCCGCCATTCGCGCGTGGGACGCTGCGGCCGGTGGTCGGCGTTGACCAAGGTCTCCCCAGTTGCATCGACCAGGTGCACGAAGATGGTGTAATCGGTCTCCATCTCGGCTAACGCCCGCCATAAGAGAATGAGTTGTGTGTCAGAGACCTGGCGCATACCCAGCAATTGGGCCTGTCCATCCAAGTCAGCCTCGGCCGGTTGGGTAATGAAGTCATTCAAATTGAAGCGCGCGTCGGGCGGCAGACTGAAATGGAAGAGTTCCATGTGCCAGAATTGGCCATAATCGTCCTGGGTGCCCACGCCCCCCAGGTAAAGCGGCAACACGTCGAAGGGGTCCGTCACCTCGTTCTGCCAGCGGACCAACCATGTCCCACTCTTTCCACGTAACAGGTGGTCCAACTCATCCCCCACCGACAGATCGAGGGCGGCGTTCACGTCCAGAATTTCGATGTCCGGCAGGCGCTCCCAGCCCTCTCTGCCGTAATAATAGGCCCAGGCAGGGAACATATGGCCGGAACTGAGCAATACTGTCTCATCCGGGCCGATTCGCTCGCGGACGATCTGGGCCGTGATGCGGAAGTCGGCTTTGTTGAACTGGTTAACCGCGTAGGGCTGGTACCAGTTGCGTAAAGAGTAGATGGAGGCGGTCAGGATGAAGAGGAGGACGGCGGCAGCGATGAGGCGTGAAACGTGAAACGTGAAACGTGAAACGTGAGGCGGCAGGCGGCAAGCGGCAGGCGCGGCGAGGCACGAGAGGCCACCCGCGATGAGGAGGATGAAGGCTGGCGAGGCGAGCATGGCGTAGCGCGGGTTAAACTTGGGGGTACGCTGGACCAGCAGCAGGACCAGGGTCACAGGAATCAAAAGGTACAGAAGCAGGAATACCAGGCTATCTTTACGCAGTACGTAGTACGCAGTACGAGTCTCGTACTGCGTACTACGTACTGCGTAAAAAGCACTTCGCAAAAGGACAATCAAGCTCATCAGAAGAATCAGTCCATATCCGAGCGCCAGCCAGGTGCCAATCTCCTCCGTCACCGTTTCGCCCAAGCTGAAGGCGATGAACAGTTTGCGGGTGATCTCGCCCGGCTTGAGTGCTCCGGACCAGTAGCTGGTGTCCACGCCGTAGCGGGTCACCAGGAAGGGGAGCCACAGGAGATATAGGATAGCGATGGAAATAGTAAGGGAGAGGGCAGTAGCGATGTTTGGTCTTAATGGCCGGCCGGAGCGAAGCTGTCCCCACCAGAGGTACAAAATGTACAGCGCGTGGGCGACCAGTAGGAAGAAGGCAAAATAGTGCGTGTACAGTGCGGCAACCGCAGTCAGAACGTAAGCCCAGATGGTGGGAGAACGGAGATGGGGGGAACCGGTCTCCAGCCAACGCAGCAGCAGGTAACTGCTCAGCAAGCCCAGAAAGGTGAGCAGCGTGTACATGCGCGCTTCCTGCGCGTAATACACGTGCAAAGGCGATAGCGTCAGAATCAGGGCGGCTAGCCAGGCGGCGCTCTTCCACAGCAGCCGCCGGGCGGTGATCCACAGCAGCGGGACGGTTAACGTCCCGAAGAAGACGGAGAGGAAACGGAGTGCGTACTCGCTCGTCCCCGCCAGCCGCACCCAGGGCCAGAGCAGATAGTAATAGAGCGGTGGCTGGATGTCGTCCGCCGTCCAAGTCGTCAGCGCCGGGAGGGACAGACGGGTCATGTACCAGCTCACCCCCTCGTCGTACCACAGACTTTGAGCCGGCAGCCGGTAGACACGCAGGGCGAAGGCCAGCAGGAGTAGACAGATGAGAAATAGCCAGGTCAGGCGACGGACTCGGACGAAATATCTGAGAGCCCCGGCGTCAGTATCCACTTTAATCTTCGCCTGCCAACTCCAGGGCTTCGATTACCAGGGCATCGTCCAATCGGATACCACCTTGCCGAAGCTGATCAATCAAAGGCTCCACGGCTGGCACGAGCTTCCGTTTTTTGGCTCTAAGCAGGACTCCGACTGTGCCGGTCAACGTCAAGCCCAGCCGTCTGGCATGGCGTCGCGCCAGGCGTTCATCAATGATTACCAACTCGGCATTCAACTCCTGGGCGAGGGCGATGACTTCGGCCTCTCCTCGATCCAAATCAGAGAGCAAATCGGCGCGCCGTGGATCCTGCAGGGGGATGGCTCGGATCCAGTGAGATTCTTGCAACTCGGCCATACCAATCCCACTTGTTCCGCCAGCCAGCACCTCAGTCCGCACTGTCGGTGGAATCAGCACCTCACCATACAAACGCCGCAAGAGGTCTAGCTGATCAATCAGGGCCAAGGAGATGATCGGCGTCGCGTTTACAATTACCATTCGAGGACGTTCAGGCATTGGCCAGATCCTGGGCCAGCTCGCCTGGCTCCAGGCCAATCGGTGACAGACCAAAGCGATCCAACGCAAACATAAACGCCACTCGGCTCATGCCTGCCAGGCGGGCCGCCATGCCGGTTGACAGCCGTCCCTGTTCATAAAGCTTCACCGCCAGTAGAAGCCGGGCTTCAGCCTCAAATTCTGCCGGGCTCTCTTTCAGGGATAGCAATATGTCTTCGGGATAGGGTATCGTCAACACTTTCGTTTGTGTCATTGCGCTTGCCTCCCACCAGCATTATACCCAACGCACAAAGAATTTGCGAATGAGTCATTCGCGGCGGGGGCATGTTACCATACTCAATGAAGGGGGACAAAACGAGTGTGGCAGGTACAGTCCTCACGAAATCGCCACAGAGTTGCTGCCCCGGCTCTCGCTGGATGAGGTGCGCGCCGATCTACGCTACTACGCCGAGTATCCTGAAGAGATTGGCCGTATTCTCGCTGAAGGCAAAGTCGAGGCTGTGAAAGCCCGCCTGTATCGCTCCCAAGGGCCGGTAGGTTACCCTCGCCTGACTAGTTTATCAGGCCAACCGCGTGCTATTCGAGAAGCCCGCGCCGGTTACGAAGAGGACGGCGAGGGCACGGATGAGCTCGATTAGGCCCTTCTTGGATAAAGATGATGGCTATCGAGTATTACTTCGACGAACGTTCCCACACTGGTGTCACCCTCTCCCCACAGACTGAGAAAGGCGAGTTGATCCGGCGTATGCTAAATCTGCTGGCTTCGCTTTAGTCATCGTCAACCGATACCAGCCGCGCCGCCAGGATGCCAGCCAGCAGCCCAAAGAGGTGCGCCTCCCAGGAGACGCCGGTGCGGGTCGGCAACAGGCCCCACAGTATACCGCCGTACAGCACGATGGTGATCACGGCGATGAGAATGGAACTTATACTCCGCTCGTACCAACTCCTCCCCACCAGAAAGCCGAAGTAGCCGAAGATAAGCCCGCTGGCGCCCACGTGGTAACCGGACCGGCCAAAGAACCATACGCCGATACCACTCACCACGATGATCACCAGCGAAACTTCTACGAATACGCGGGGGCCGTGCAGGATCACCAGCCCGCCCAGGATGACAAGCGGTATCGTGTTCAGCAGCACGTGGCCGATCCCGTTGTGGAGGAAAGGGGACAGGGCGATACCTGGCAACCCGGCTACTGTTCGGGGCAGGATACCCAAGATGTTGAGCCGGTGTCCCAGCAGCAGATTTAATAATTCCACAGCCCAGATAACCAGCACCAATCCCAAGATCAAATAGGCGCTGGTCTTCAATTGTTGGCCCAGGCCAGGTTCTGATTTGAGGCGTTCCACGATTGTGTCCTTTCTCCCATCTAGTTACTTGTCCACCCGGAAAACGTGGTGAACCCGCCGAAGATGCTGCGCATCCGTAGTTCTTAACCTCCTCGGCAGATTGGTGTTAGGATACGTCAACCTGAAAAGAAAGTCCAGTCAGTCACAGTCGTTCTTCGGCAAATTGATATTTAGCCCGGGTCTGCCCTATATTTTAGGCGGCATTGGGGTGCCGCCCTACCGAAAATTCGGTATGCACCCTTTGGCCCATTTGCTTTGTTGATGGACCTGTTCCATAATGTGTGGAGAGGTTTTGCTGGGACAGATCGTATCCAACTTGGCACTGGGTCCGTTAGATGAGATTGCAATGGGCGCCTAACCCCTGGATTTGGCAATCCAGGGGGAGCAAATAAGGCAAATTTTGTCGTAGTTTGGGCTATCCCATTTAGCGGACCCAGTACCCGACAGGACGCCCCGTGGACTATTCAACGCTGGACGACAAAACGCTGGTCAAACTAGCTGCCCGTGACCATCAAGATGCATTGGGCGAGTTATACGAGCGCTACAGCCGCCTGGTCTTCAGCCTGGCGCTGAATATGGTTGGAGATCACGCCACCGCCGAGGAGGTCACCCTCGACGTGTTCACCCGCGTTTGGGAGAAGGCGAACACCTATCGCCCCGATCAGGCCAAGGTGAGTACCTGGCTGACCAGCATCACCCGTTACCGTTCGATTGACGTGCTGCGCCGACGTGGTTCACGCCCGAAGCAACAAAGCCTGGATTGGGCCAAGGTGTCGCCCGACCACGCCCCTGGTGTAGAAGACCCTGAAGAAGCTGCCGAACTCGCCTTGCAGAGGCAACGCGTCCGTGCTGCCATCGCCGCACTGCCTCCCGATCAGAAACAAGCCCTCGCCCTGGCTTATTTCAAGGGGTATACCCATCGTGAGATCGCTGCGATCTTGGACCAGCCTTTAGGTACGGTCAAAACGCGCATCCGCCTGGCCATGCAGAAACTGCGCGAAATGTTAATAGACGAACAGATTGATGCCTGACAAATCCAGTGATTTGCTAAACGCGTACAGTATATCGGGATAAATGTAGCAAGGTATTTCTGATGTCTGTGGATACTCATGTTATTGATCTGATACCCGCATACGTATTGGATTGCCTGGATGAAGACGAGTTTGTCCGGGTTTCCGAGCACCTGGCAGCTTGTGTTGAGTGCCAGGCTGAATTGCGTTCCTATCAGTTAATGGCCGATCAGTTGGTCCTGGCCGTGCCCGATGCCGCTCCTTCCCCCAATCTGAAGCACAAATTGATGAAGCGCGTTCAACCGGCGCATCCGACCCTGTCTTCCCAACTGCGCATCTCGTGGTGGGAGCGACTATCAGTCTTTATGCAGCGTACCTCGCCTGCCTGGGGGATGATCAGTTTGCTGCTCATCGCTGTGCTGGCTGTCAGTAACTTGTGGCTATGGGGGCGATTCGGTCGCCCAGCGGACGTGACCGAACCGGGTGTCTTGCGTACCATTACCCTCACCGGCACCCAGGCAGCGCCTCAGGCCACAGCTCTCCTCGTCATCAGTGTCGACGGTGAGCACGGCACGTTGGTGGTAGATGGTTTGGCCCCTCTCAGCGAAGAACAACAATACCAGTTGTGGCTGATCCGAGATGGCCAAAGGATAAGTGGCGGTATCTTTTCAGTCAGTGAAGAAGGGTATGGCTCGCTGTGGATATCGTCTCCAGAGCCTCTCTCCACCTATTCAGCTTTTGGCATCACCGTCGAGCCGGCCGGGGGCAGCCCTGGTCCTACCGGCGACAAAGTCCTGGGCGGCACCCTCTAATACCTCAATCACCTCTCCATTGTGATCCTAATGGCTTGAACACATAAGGCTCGCGGCCGGTAAGCAATCGGCCATAGAGCACAGAGATCCAATCTACCGAATCTCTAATGCCCATATGGTTCGCAGACCAAATTGACGTCTTGGGCTGGCCCTGTTTGGGTGCGAGCCGGGTGGTAGTGAACATAGACGCGGCGTATGAAATCGACGTTTTGATATAGGGTCTGTTCTACCTGGCAGGCGATATCGTCTCCTGCCTCCACGCTCAACGAGCCATCGACGCCGACCGTAACGTTAACCACCAGGTAAGGGCCAAACCGGTGGGCGAGGATCTCGTCGATCTGTTTCACGCCTGGCACCGTGCTCAGCAGCTCGGCGATCTGCTGAGCCAGAGCTTCACCGGGCACGGTGTCCATCAGGTCCGCAGTTGACTCGCGCAGGATCTCGATTCCGGTGCGTAAAATCACCAGGGCGACCAGCGCCGCGGCCAGTGGGTCCACCCACGGGTAGCCCATCAAGCCGAGAAAGATACCGATAGCTGCCGCCGTGGCGGAATATACGTCGTTACGATGGTCATACGCCAGCGCCAACACAGCCGGGTTTTTGGCTTGCTGGCCGATCCGACGAGTCCAGATGGTCAGCCCCAATTTTAGGGCAATGGTTAGCAAGGCCACCCACAAGGTAATTGACGTAGCCCCCTCAAAGTCGCTCTGCCCAGTCAAGAGGTCATAAACAGTGCTGACCGCATTCCAAAAGATGGCGATCGCCGTGGTGATGACGAACGAGCCTACGATCAAGGCGGCAATGCTTTCCAGTTGGCGGTGGCCATAGGGATGCTCAATATCGGCTGGCTTGCGAGCCAATCTTATGAACACACTGACTACAACATAATAAGCCACGTCAGACGTTGAGTTGACGCCGTCCGCGAGCAAGGCCGGACTGTGGCCTAGAACGCCAATACCAGTTTTTAGCGCAGCCAGAAAAAGGTTGGCCACCAGCCCAACGTTGACGGCCAGAGCGCTCTTGCGCTCCCTGTGTATAGGGTTCACTGTTCTTGAAGCCTCCTTGGTTCTAAGGACGAGAAAACGAGGAGGCTTCTCAGCAGGATCATAACGCCTTTTAACCCTCCCCGGACAGAAATCCACCCAATTGAGGAATCCTGCACGAAATCTGGCCTTTAGTCAAATCTTGAGCCTCATGAAGATACGTTCTTTTCAGATGAATTTGGTAAAACAAATCCGAAATCTTCTTGGCCACGTATACATGAGCGAATGTTGCAAATAGAGAGGTAAAAAATCTTTGGGGAAGCTTTTTGGACTTTCAAGATATAAATGATACAATACTTCGTATATATATTTGAAGTGGGTTCGAGGCATAGAGTAACCTTCAAGTTTGCTGGCGCATAAGTGGATTGTGAGGAAGGGGGTGAGACCAAGAAAACAACCGGCTAATGATCGTTGCATCTTTCGGTTCTATCACTTGATGTCTCGTATGGGGGAGGTAAAAATGAGACACTTTCGTAGAAATTCCACTTCACTACTGGTTCTAATTGTGCTCTTGGGGCTGACCACGTCTTTTGCCCTGGCTGCTCCACCCGCCCAAGACCCCGAAAACGGGCAGACCCTCTGGCAAGAAAATCTCTGTAAGAACTGCCACGGCGAAACTGGTGAAGGTATGTGGGCCGGCCCGCTGGCGGGCAGCGACAAGGCAGCAGAAGAATGGATCTCCCAGGTTCGCTCACCTCGCAACCGCATGCCGACTTTCTCCGAAGAGCAAGTCTCCGACCAAGCAATCGCTGATATGCATGCCTATCTAATCACTTTGGCAAAGCCGGAGGGTTTTGCGCCGGCTGACGCGGGCTTGCCAGCCGATGCACCGGACGGGCAGCAGTTGCTGGTTGAGAAGAGATGCGTGGCCTGCCACGGGACCACGGGACCACTTAGGGGCTTTGAGTCCCGGGGGGAAACACCCACGGCAGAGGCGGTGATCGCGCAGCTTCGCACACCCAGGCAGAATATGCCTATGTTCAGCGTCGAGCAGGTGAGTGATGAGGAAGCTGCTCTCATCGCTGAATTCATGGCCAGCCAGATATCACCCGCCGCTCTGCCTGATACCGGCAGCTCCGTACCATCCGATTTGTTCATGGTGCCATTGCTCGTTGGCGCCGGGCTGCTGCTGACCGGGCTCGTCTTTCAAAGTCTGAAAGCACGCATGTAACCAACAACAATAGGGAGCGCTGCTTGGGCAGCGCTCCCTATCCTTACCCACAAGACGGGATTGTCCTATGGAGTTTGTAACTCGCTTCAGCAACGCAATTTTAGAGATTCATCCGTTGCACAGTATGACGGTGCATTTCCCTATCGCGCTGACCGGGGCGGCGCTACTTTTCCTTGTGCTGGCTCTCTGGCGGCGCAACGAGGCGCTGGAACAGGCTGCTTTTTATCTCATTGCGCTCAGTGCAGTCAGTACTATTGTGGCCGGGTTGACCGGATATCGCGACAACATCGTCCGCTTTGAAGGTGATGCTCCCCTGGTCAGCGCAAAAATCTTCCTGGCCATTACGCTCTTCATACTGACAGTAATCGTCACTGCGAGTCGTTGGCGGAATCGGGAAATCCTTTGGAGGCCTGCTACGATGGTACTCTACCTGGCAGGCTTTGCAGGTAGCTTTCTACTTGCTGCTACGTTGGGTTTCCTGGGTGGCGTGATATTGTATGGGTTTTAAGGGGTGACATCGTGACCGACTCGTATTGGAAGACCGGCTCTCCAACACCGCGTCGGGAGCCAACAGCCTGGCCGTCGCCGGCTCAAGCGCTTCGCCAGCTTGCCATTGTGGCCATCGTCAGCCTGTTGTGGGCTGGCCTGTTTTTTGGATATCTGCGCCTGACCAATCCTCAGATTGAGGCACCAAGCGCGACTGCGCCGGAACCTGTTGCCGTGGTGATTACACCGACTTCCACATCAAGTGTGACACCACTTGCGCCCACCCATACAGCCATCGTTGCATCAGTTGTTGAAACGCCCCCTACTCCTACGCCGACTGCGACGTCTGAACCGAGCGTCGGTGAGTCGCCCACTCCTGAGCCATCGCCGACACCGACCGATACACGTACACGTGCCCCATCCTCAACCCCGACCGATACACCCGCACCCCCAACACCGACGCCAACCCCAGGGGTAGTTTCTGAGCCGAGCAGGGGTGAGACGCCATCTCCTACACCATCGTCTGTGTCAGCCAATACACCTGCACCTTCCCCCACACCGACTGGTACGCCCACATCTTCCCTAACGCCGACCGGCACGCCCACGTCTTCCCCAACGCCGACTGGCACGCCCACATCTTCCCCACCGCCGCCTGGCACGCCCCCATCTTCCCCAACGCCAACCGCTACACCCGCACCCCCACCACCGACGCCACCCCCAGACACGGTCGTGGTCAGTTTCTC